>NC_010622.1:1391674-2087512 GCF_000020045.1 Paraburkholderia phymatum STM815
CGCTGACCCGGCGTTGACGCGTCTGCGCTCGCACGGAGGAGACGTCCACGCGGTGCGAGCACGCGCTACAGCCAGTTCGCCTTCTTGAACCCCCGGTACAGCGCGATGTCGATCAGCAGCATCACCAGCAGGCAGATGGGATACCCGTATTTGAAATGCAGCTCGGGGATCTCCTGGAAGTTCATCCCGTAGATGCCGGCGATCATCGTCGGCACCGCAAACAGCGCGGCGAACGAACCGAGCCGCTTGGTCACTTCGTTCTCGGCGAGCGAGATCATGCCGAGGTTGACCTGGATCGCCGTGACGATGATTTCGCGCCGGCCTTCGATGGTGCGCACGATACGGTCGAGGTGATCGTAGACGTCGCGGAAGTACGCCTGCATGCCGACGCAGATGGCGGGAATGCGTCCGCCCGTCAGCCGGCTGATGCCTTCGAGCAGCGGCTCGATATGATGCTGTAGCATCACGAGCCGGCGCTTCATCGAGTACAGGTCTTCGATAATGGCGCGCGAAGCGGCCAGATCGTGCTTGTCGAAAATGCGGTCTTCGATCTGCTCGATTTCGGCGCCCATCGCCTCGAGAATCGGAAAGTAGCGATCGACGACGTTATCGGCCAGCGCATACAGCACGAACGCCGCGCCCTCCTTCAACAATTGCGGCTCGCGCTCGCAGCGCGCGCGCACTTCCTGGAACCCGTGGCGCGTGCCGCGCCGCACCGACAGCGCGTAGTTCGCGCCGACGAACACATCGACCTCGCCGATCACGAACTCGCCGTCGTCGTCGGTCTCGATGGTATGCATCACGGCAAACAGCGAGTCGCCGTACTCCTCTATCTTCGGGCGTTGATGGCCGTGGCGAACGTCTTCGACGGCCAGTTCGTGCAGGCCGAACTCGTGCTTCATCACTTCGAGCTCACCGGGACCGGGATCTTTCAACGCGACCCAGACGAAGCACTCCCGTTTGGCGACATACACGCTGATGTCGTCGATCTCGATGTCGGCCAGTTTGCGGCCATCCTGGTACGCGGCGCAATTGATCAGCATGTTTGAATACCTTGGATTCGAATCGGCTTTGCGGCTTACAGATCGTCAGTTGAATGGGCGGTCCGACGTCTCCTGCGGGACCGTCATGCAAAGCCGCGCAGCGCGCGGTGTCAAGATGTTACGTGGAGTTGGGCCGCCTCGCTGTGTCGAATTGTGAACGACGCAGCCAGCGTGGCCGCTCCGTTCCGTCAACTGGCGACGCGCCGCAACACGATGCGATGATCGTCGTTGAACGACACGCTTGCGCGATTCGAGTAGCGGGGATCGGACGTGACGATGAAGTCGATCTCGACGACGGGATCGAACTGCGTCGATACGCCGATGCGATGCGTGCCGGGCACAAGCCAAAAGACGATGTGCTCGCCGTTCGTGATGTCCGCTACCCGTTCGCCGTCGCGATAGACGAGGGCATCGCGGAAACGCACGATGACGCTGTCGGTGCGCTCGCGGCGCAGGCACACGGCCACCTTGTCTTCGCCGCGCTGCGTATCGGCTGGTTTGACGATTCGCTCGGCGGAAACCTCCCTGAACGGCGCCTTCCCGGCAGGTGTGAAAGCGCACGCGGCGACGAGTGCGGCACCCGCGAGCGCTGCTGCAAAGACGGCGACAGTTGCCCGCGTCGCAAGGCTTGCGGGCGTATCACGATTCGTCTCCCCGTCGCATCATGCATGGTCCCCGCATCATGGTCCTCTTTACTGTGCCCACACGCCGCGAGGCAGCGCCTTGCTTGTTTGCACACCTGGCGTAGCCTGCGGGACATCATGCGTCCAGCGTCCGGAACGGCTTCAGAACTCGCGCCTGCGTGCCATCGAAGTCTGCACGTTGCGTGTCACGACGGTCAGGTTGTCGATCCATGCCGTCGCAGCGATCAGCTTGGTCAGCGCGCGACCGCGCTCGGTGACGGCGTCTTCGCCGACATCCGGCATGCTCATCAGCCACGATGCAAAGCTGGGCTTCCTGGGCTGTACGAGCACCTGCGCCAGGACTCCCGAGGCTCTGCTTCGACACTGCACCCATGTGCCGTGGCCTGCTCGCGCAGGCTCTGCACCCGAGCATCGTCCCGACCCCGAACCAGAAGATTTGACATGTGATAGCACATAATATCGCTGCGATTCGCGGCGTCAATCGGCCGGATCGCATAGGTGTTGCGACCGGTCGTCATCACGTTCAAGATCGATGCAGGCGGCGCTCGCCGCCCAACTTCCACACTGGGGATCCATCGACGTGACGCATCTGGTGTTTATCTGTGGCCACGCGGGCACAGGCAAGACGACGCTCGCCAAACGGCTGATCGGCCCGCTGATGAAGGCGACGGGCGAAGCCTGCTGCCTGCTCGACAAGGACACGCTGTATGGCGTCTACAGCGCGGCCGCGATCGGCGCGTTGACGGGCGATCCGAACGATCGCGACAGCCCGCTCTTTCTGCAGCACTTTCGCGACCCGGAGTATCGAGGGCTCTTCGATACGGCCGCGGAGAATCTGCGGCTCGGCATCGGCGTGATCGCCGTCGGCCCGCTATCGCGCGAAGTGCGCGAGCGGCGGCTTTTCGATCATGTGTGGCTCGGCGTGCCGAAGGACGCGAAAATCAGCGTCGTCTGGGTCTCGACATCGGAAGAGACGGCGCGCGAACGCATCGCTGCGCGCGGCAATCCGAACGACGCCTACAAGCTCGCGCATTGGGAGGACTACCGGCAGCGCCGCTTCGTACCGGCGGCCCGCGAGCGCGAAGGCCTGCTGATGTTCGACAACACGTCGCCTACGCCCGCCGATTTCGACACGTTGCTCGCCGAAATCGTGCGGTCGCCGCAATCGCCCGGCGTCATGCTGCCGCCGATGCCCGTATGAACGCGCCGCGCATCGGATCGAACAACGCCGCCAACACGAAACGGGCGTCGACCAGGAAGGCAGGAAGCCCGTTTCGCTATTGACGCACACCGCTCTCTACGGAGCCTCGATCATCCCAGTTGGCCCTCGGTCCGGCCGCTCCTGCGCAAAATCAGACGGTCGCCATCGCTTCCAGCGCGCTGCCTTCGTACAACTGGCCGAAGCGGTTCGCGAGGAAATCGCGCAGCGACACCTGCTCCTGACGCACGAAACCGCGTTGCGGCAGCTTCTTCTCGCGGAACAGGTCCAGCACCGCGCACATCGCGCCTGCCGTCGTGATCTGGATCGCGCTCATCGGCACGCCACAGACGGTCTTTGCGAAGATCTTGCGCGTGAAGACTTCCTGCACCAGCTGGCCGTCACGCATACCCGTGACGGTGATGAAGACCAGCACGACGTCCTGCGCCGTCGACGGCACCGAGCGGCGCATGATTGTCTTCAGCGTGTCGCGGTCGGTGGCGAGGCGCAGGTCTTCGAGCAGGAACTGCATCAGCTCGCGGTGGCCGGGATAGCGCACCGACTTGTAGTCGAGCGTCTCGACGCGGCCCGACAGTGTCTCGCACAACGTGCCCAGACCGCCCGACGTATTGAATGCCTCGTACTCGATACCGTCCAGCGAGAAGTGCTCGAGTCCTTCGAGCGGCTGCACCCATTGCGTGCGGCCATCGCGAATCGCCTCGCAGGGCTGGCAATACTCGTTGATGAGACCGTCGACGCTCCACGTGAGGTTGTATTTCAACGCGTTGGTCGGGAACTCGGGCAGCGCACCGACGCGCATCTTCACGTCGCGGATTTCGCTGAAGCGGTTCGCGAGTTCATGTGCGGCGATGCCGATGAAACCCGGCGCGAGACCGCATTGCGGCATGAAGGCATGCTCGGCGCTGTCGGCGATGGCGCGAATTGCGTGGGTGGCGCGCACGTCTTCCGTCAGATCAAAGTAATGCACGCCCGCACCTTTCGCCGCCGATGCGACGCTCACGGCCAGGTAGTAAGGCAGCGCATTGACAAGCGCATCGAAGCTCTGGATTTCGGCGCGCAATGCCGCGGCATCGGCGGAATCGACGCGGCGCGTCGGAATGCCTTGCGCGGCCAGCTTGTCGAGCGCGTGCTGATCGCGGTCCATCGCAACCACTTCGTAGTCGCCCGTCTCCCGCAGCATGTGTGCGATGGTGTGACCGATCAGACCTGCGCCTACGATGGCAACTTTCATGCGCTTCTCCTTTGTTCTCATCTGGTGAATGTCGGTGCGCCGCGGTGAACCCGCGGCGAACCTCTACACAGAAGTTTAGGGAGAAGGCGAGTCGGTTTATAGGCGCAAAGTGCTGCGCTATGACCACGATTTTCGTCTAAACGACGTATCGCTCCGACGATTCGTCGAGACGGCACAAAACCGCGTCCAGGAGACCCGCATCGCTGCCGCGAATTAGCGCCCCATCACGTCATGCCACGATCGATCTTGCGCGACAGGATGATCGACGTCGTGGTGCGTTCGACGCCCGCCAGTCCACCAATCTGATCGAGCAGATCGTTGAGACGCTCGGGCGAATCGGCGCGCAGCCAGGCGACGTAATCGAACTCGCCGCTCACCGCGCACAACAGTTGCACTTCGGGCATCCGGTTGAGCTTCTTCAGGACATCCGGGCCATACTTCGGCGCGATGATGATGCCCACGTACGCGTGCATGCTCGCGTCGAGCACGTCCTGCCCGAGCCGCACGCTGTAACCCGCAATCACATGGGTCTTTTCCAGCCGCGCGATGCGCGCGATCACGGTCGTGCGCGCGACACCCAGTTGCCGCGCGAGATTCGCGACGCTTTCGCGCGCATTGGCTTGCAACAGCGCAACGAGGTTGCGATCGAGTTCGTCGAGTTGATCGAGGCGCGGTGGTCTCATCGTTTGCAGATCAAAGGTGGAGTTTGAAAGTGAAAGCCCGCCCGATGTGACGAGCCGATGACGCGGATTATGCGCCCTGCCCGTGCATGTGCGAATACATGCAGCTTGCACATATTGAGCCAGCGCGCGTCGTCGCGTGGATCAGCAACGTTACACGCCGAAGCGCTCGATCACGAAGTCGATGAACGTGGTGAGCTTCGGCGTCGGTTGGCGGTCGCGCGGATAGATCAGATGCACAGGCGCGCCCTCCGGCAGATAGTCTTCGAGCACGGACACGAGCTCACCTCGCCCGATCTCCCGGGCGAGTAGCGCTTCCGGTTGCAGCACGAGACCGAAGCCGCGCAGTGCTGCCATCTTCAGCGCCTGTCCGTTGTTCGCGCGAAAGCGGCCCGGGCGCAACTGATAGTCCGCCTCGGCATCGCCGCCGAGTCGCCACAGCCCTTCGCGTCCCCAATGCAGAAAGCCGAGGCATTCGTGATGAACGAGATCGGCAGGCGTCGCCGGCGTGCCCATGCGTTGCAGATACGAGGGCGACGCGCACGCACGCATCCGGTAAGGTTTGAGCGGTCTCGCGACGAGGCTCGAATCCGGCAGCCGCCCGATGCGCACGGCCGCGTCGAAGCCTTCATCGACGAGATCGAAGATGCGGTTCGACAGATCGAGTTCGAGACTGACTTCGGGGTAGAGGTTCAGATAGTCCGTCATTGCCGGCGAGAACAGCTCGACGCCATAGGTGAGTGGCACGGTGATCTTCAGCGTGCCGCGCGGCGCGGAGGTCATCGCTTCCGCGAGCGACTCCGCAGCCTTCACATCGGCGAGAATGCGCCGGCATTGCTCGTAATACTGACGGCCGATTTCAGTCAGGCTTTGGCGGCGCGTCGTGCGCGTGAGCAGCCGCGTGGAAAGCTGCGTTTCGAGCGAGCGGATATGCTTGCCGACCATCGCTGACGACAGGTCGAAGCGCTCCGCGGCCGCCGTGAGGCTGCCCGCTTCGACAACAGCCACGAACACTTCCATGCTGACGAATTTATCCACCGGCTATTTCCGTTCGTTTCGGTTGTAAGCAGTTGTCGCAATAGAGACGCAATAAAGCGATACCGTGTTACTAATAATGCACGGCAAGATGCACGCCGATCACGATGCATCGTCCAGCTTCAGCCTCATAGAGCAGACAACAGGAGTCTCAATGAAAAAAACTCTCGCCACACTCGTCACCGTTGCTTCCGCGCTAACCATGCACGCCGCATTCGCGCAGACGCCCGCGGGCGCCTCGGCACCGGCAGTGTCGGCTGCGTCGCAGGCTGCGGGCAAGGCACGTCACGAGCAGCGCGTCGAAGATCGCATCAAGTATCTGCACACGCAACTGAAGATTACGTCCGCGCAGGAATCGCAATGGAACAGGTTCGCCGGCGTCATGCGCAGCAACAGCGAGACGATGGGCAAGCTGTTCGAACAGCGCCGCGCCAACGCGGACATCTCCGCGCTCGACGACATGAAGCAGTATGCCGAGATCACGCAGGCGCACGCCGACGGCACGAAGAAGCTCGTCGAGGCATTCGACCCGCTGTACAACAGCTTCTCGCCGGAACAGAAGAAACTGGCGGACGAAACCTTCCGCCGTCAGCCGCCCGACGGCCGTCCGCAACATCGCCGCTCGGGCAAGCCTGCTGCGCCCGCTTCCGATGCAACCGTGAAGCCGTAATACACGTCGCGCCATCTACAGCTTCCGCACGACGCCTGCCGTCACCGGCAGGCGTTTTTTCTCGAGCATCGCGCGAATCTGGCATCATGCGCGCGTGCGCCGCGTTTGCGATACCGCTTCGGATTGGCATCGGCAACGCGCGCTTCCGTCAATCTCTGCCCTTCGCCCCATGATCGAACTCAAGAACATCGACCTGCTCACCGACCCTGCCGCGCAACGCGTCGTCAAGAACGAAACCGTCGCCGTGCAATTTGCCGAAGGCGACGGCGAACTGATGAGCCTCGAAGGACCGAACCGCTATACGCGCGGCGACGCGCTGATCACGGGCTCGACGGGCGACCGCTGGGTCGTGTCGCGCGAACGCTTCGACGCGAAGTACCTGCCCGCCCACGCCTCGCTCTCGCACGGCGAACCCGGTTCGTATCGAAACCGCCCCGCCGTGGTGCTCGCGAAGCGCATGGACGAAGCGTTCTCGCTCGCGCGCTCCGCGCAAGGCGGCGATGTGCTGACAGGCACGGCGGGCGACTGGGTCATGCAGTACGCACCCGGCGACTACGGCGTCGTGCAGGCCGCGCGCTTCGCCAGCGTGTATCGCGTCGCGGACTGAATGCGCGTGGCGCGACGCCCGCGTCTCACGCGAATTCGTCGCCCAGCTCCACCGTGACTTCGCGTGGCACGGCCTTGCCGGCCGCGTGTTCCTCTTCCAGCGATCCCAGCGTCGCTTCCACATACGCGCGCAGCACCGCGAAGCTGCGGCCCCGCAAGCGCAGCGGCATTGCGCGATAACGCGCGAGCGCGGCAGGCGCCACGGCGACCGTCAGTTCCATGCGGCGCGCCATCGCGCCGAAACGCATCGCGACCCAATGCACGACGATCTGCGGCACGCCGTTTTCATCAGGGCGCTCGATGAACTGCGTCTGCTCGGGAAAGAGATCGCTGATCACACGCGCCAACGCTTCGATCTCCGCATCTGCGCATTCGTACTGATAGGCTTCCATGTCGATTGGCCTCTGGCCTGTTGTTCGGGTTGGGTGTGATATCCGCCCGTCACACCGCGCGCGACGCGCGGCTGGGAAAACGGATCAGCACGGCAGCGACGACGATGGCCGCGACGGCGTAGATTGCATCGACGCTCATGAGCGATAGTCGCCCGGCCTGCGACATCGCCGCCGGCACATCGATCAGCGCGTGCGCGGCGATCGCGACGGGCAGTATGGCACGCCAGCCGGCCTGGACGCCGCGCCACATCAGCACCGACAGCCCGATCTGGAACACTAGCGCCGCCACGCGTTCGATCACGAACACACCCGCCGTCGCGGGCGACAGACTCGCAAGCAACAAATGGATGCGCATCAGCGGACCTGCCGGAAGATCACCGAGGTACGCATCGAGCTGCCCGCGATTGTCGAGCACGCCGAACGCGATCCATTGCGCCTGCACCATCACGCCGACGAGCCACACTTGCGCGCCGCCGTGACCCAGGCCATATGCAAGCGCGGTGCCGTCGGTGCGCGTGGGATCGGTGTTGCGTCGCGCGAGCCAGCGCATCGCGATGAAGCGTCCCACTTCCTCACAGATGCCCGCCGCCAGCGCGCCGTAGACGACGAACGCGAGCGGGTCCGACAGCCACTCGCTGGCGGCGGCGTTCTGCCTCAGCAGATAGTCGTTGAGCGCGCGCTCGACCAGCATCGCGGACAGCGCGAATACGGCGATGCCCAGGATCGCGCCGCGCCGGTTCAACCCAAACGGCGCGCGCCAACGGCGGTACAGGAAAATGGGAAGCAGCGCGACGAAGATCGTCGCGGCAGCGAGCGCGGCAAGCGTAACGGGAGAAACAGGTAGACGGGACATGGGCGTCAACAGGGCGAAAGGCTGAACTCGCCGCGCATTGTAAGCGCACGCCGCAATGCAGGTCGATCAACGTTCGCTCAACGCATCGTCGATGCCCGCTCGATCAGCACGCCCGGCAGCAGACAGTCGCGCGCGCTGGCCTGCTCGCCGTCGATGCGCTGATGCAGAAATTCGACGGCCCGATAGCCGATGTCGTAAGTCGGCTGACGTATCGTCGTGATGCCGGCAAGCTCGGCCCATTCCGGGTCGTCGATCGACAACAGCGCCACGCGCTTCTGCCAGTCCGGGCCATGCCGTTGGTTCAGATGCCGGGCGAGGGCCAGCGCAACGGGGCCATTGGCCGCGAACAGCGCGACGTGCGGCGCGCGCCCTGCCCCTTCGCGTTGTTCATGCGCCGCAATCGCCGCATCGAGTTCGGCATCGAGCCCGCTCAAGGTTTGCGCGAGTTCGTCCGCGTCGCCGAGCTCGAGCACGACGGTCCGCCCGCTCACCTGCGGATATTGTTCGAGCGCCCGATGAAACGCGGCTTCGCGCTGACGCCGCGAACTGATGTGTTCGAACGGCTGGACGACGAACCACACATGCTCGAAACCGCGCTCGACGAGATGCCGCGTCGCGAGCGTCGTCGCGCCTTCGTTGTCGAGGCCCACCATATCGGTCACGAGCCCGTCCACACTGCGGTCAACCAGCACGGCCGGAATCCCGCCGTCGCCCACGGGCCGCAGCGTTTCTTCGCTGACGCCGAGCGCGTTGACGATCACGCCTTCGACGCGATACGTGGTCAGCAGTTGCAGGAAGCGCCGCTCCATGTCGACTTCGTTCGCTGCGTGGCAGATGAGGGGCATGTAGCCGAGCGCGTGGCACGCGGCCTCGACGCCTTGCAGCACTTCGACAGAATAGGGATTGGTCAGATCGGCGACCAGCATGCCGATCAGCCGGTTGCGTCCGCGCTTGAGGCCGCGCGCCATCTGATTCGGCTGATAGTCGAGCCGCTCGATCGCCGCCTCGATGCGCGCGCGCAGTTGCGGCGACAACACGCTGAGTTCCCCGTTCAGATAGCGCGAGATGCTCGTCTTGCCCGTGCCCGCCTCGCGCGCGACGTCGCTGATCGTGGCGCGGCGCGGTGCGCCTGAACCCGGCGTACTCATGGCGAAAGGACGTCGCGGTTGACGATGTTGATCTTCAGCGTGCCGTCGAGTGCGCCGACCAGATTCTCCGCCGCGCAACGCGCCATCGCGTGGCGCGTCTCGTGCGTCGCGGAGCCGATGTGCGGCAACGCCACCACGTTGCTCATCTTCAGCAGCGGCGATGCCGGATCGAGCGGCTCCTTGTCGTATACGTCGAGGCCCGCGCCATGGATCGTACCCGCCTGCAAGGCGGCGATCAGCGCGTGCTCGTCGACGGTCTGGCCGCGCGACGCGTTGATCAGGATCGCGCTTTTCTTCATCTTGCGCAGTTCGTTCGCGCCGATCATGTGCCGCGTTTGCGGCGACAGCGGCACTTGCAGGCACACGAAATCGGATGTCGTGAGCAGTTCGTCGAGTTCGACACGGCGTGCGCCATAGCGCTGTTCCGCTTGCGCGTTCGCGCTGCGGTTCGTGTAGAGAACCTTCATGTTGAAGCCGAGCGCCGCACGGCGTGCCACCGCGCCGCCGATGCGTCCCAGACCGACGATGCCGAGCGTCTTGCCCTGCACGTCGACGCCATACAGCGCTGGCCCGATGCTCGCCTTCCACTCGCCCGCCTTCACCCAGTCCGCGAGTTCGACGACGCGCCGCGCGCTCGACAGAATCAGCGCGAACACCGTGTCCGCCGTGGATTCCGTCAGCACGTCGGGCGTATGCGCGAGCACGATGCCGCGCTTCGTCAGATCGGCGACGTCGAAGTTGTCGTAGCCGACCGAGATCGTCGAGAGCGCCTTGAGCTTCGCTGCGCCGTCGAGCATCGCCGGCGTGATCTTCACGCTCGCGCCGATCGCGCCTTCGGCGTCGTGCAGCGCGGCGACGAACGCGTCGTGCTGCGCGGCGTCCGCCTGCACGACGTCGGCATGCTGCTTAAGATACGAGAGCACGTCATCCGGCAGCGGCTTGTATGCGACGATCTTTCGCTTCATCGATTCACTTTCCTTGAGTGGCGAGTGTCGGAGTCTGCATCGGCTGCGGCTTGACGGCAAGCGTCAGGACTACGGCGGCAAGCAACGCGACGCTCATGAACGCATATGATGCAGCAGGCGAGCCCGTCGCGCCGTTCAGATAGCCGACCACATACGAGCCGACGAACGAGCCGAGCGCGCCCATGCTGTTGATCAGCGCCATCGCGCCGCCCGCGACGTTCTTCGGTAGCAGTTCCGGCACGATCGCGAAGAACGGTCCATAGGGCGCGTACATCGCGGCGCCCGCAACGACGAGCAGCGCGTACGACATCCAGAAGTGCGTCGAGCCGAGCGCGTACGAGCCCGCGAAAGCCAGCGCGCCGATCAGCAGGAACGGCCAGACGAACGCGCGCCGGTTGCTGAGTTTATCCGACGCCCACGACGCCGCGAGCATCGCGATCGTCGCAGCCAGATACGGCAGCGCCGACAGCCAGCCTGTTTCGACCATGCCGAGCGACGAGCCGTTCTTCAGGATGGACGGCAGCCACAGCACGAAGCCATACACGCCGATGCTCCAGCAGAAGTACTGCGCGCACAGCTTGACCACGGCCGACGAGCGGAACGCCTCGGCGTAGTTGCGCACCGGCTTGATGGCGGACTGCTCCGCGCGCAGCGTGTCGGCGAGCTGTTTCTTGTCCGCCTCCGACAGCCACGACACCTGCTCCGGTTTGTCTTTCACGATGAACCACCAGCACACGGCCCAGACGATCGCAGGCAAGCCTTCCGCGATGAACATGTGGCGCCAGCCAAACGAATGCACCAGATAGCCCGACACGACCGACATCCACAGCACCGTCACGGGGTTGCCGAGAATCAGGAAGGTGTTGGCACGCGAGCGCTCGCGCTTCGTGAACCAGTTGCTGATGAAGATCAGCATCGCGGGCATCACAGCCGCCTCGACGACGCCGAGCAGGAAGCGGATGACCATCAACGATGGAATGTTGCTGACGACGCCCGTCAGCGCCGCGCAGCCGCCCCACAGAACGAGGCTCCAGAACACGAGCTTCTTGACGCTCTTGCGTTCGGCGTAGATCGCGCCGGGAATCTGGAAGAAAAAGTAGCCGAGAAAGAACAGCGCGCCGATCAGCGACGACAGTCCTTTGCTGATGCCGAGATCCTGATTGATGCCGGCGGCGGCCGCGAAGCCGTAATTCGCGCGGTCGAGATAGGCGAGGCTGTAGGTGATGAAGACGATCGGCATGATCGTCCACCAACGGCGAATCGCGAGCGATGAGGGCATGGTTGTCTCCTGTATCTTGCTGAAGCGGTCGGTCGATGTGCTGTCGAGCCGCGCGTTTTGCGTCGTTGCAAGCGTGCGGCCGTGCATCTTGTTGTTCTCGTCCTGTACTGCTGAATGCTGAAATCGGGGGCCTGCTACGCGGCCAGTGCGGCATCGCTTTCGAGCGCGTCCAGTTCGGCGCGCGTCGGCAGCCCTTCGGAATCGCCGATCACCTGGATCGCGAGCGCGCCGATGCGGTTGCCGCGCACCACCGCCTGCGGCAGCGTACGCCCTTCGAGCAGCGCGCTGACCACACCGACGGCAAAGCCATCGCCCGCCCCGACGGTATCGACAACCCGTTCGACAGGCTGTGCCGCGACGACGCCGGAGTCTGCCGCCGTGCGGTAATACGCGCCTCGAGCGCCAAGCTTCACGACGACGCCCTTCGCGCCGCGATCGAGATAAAACTGCGCAATGTCGTCGGCCTTCGTGTAGCCCGTCAGAATCTCGCCCTCGCCGATGCCCGGCAGCACCCAGTCGGCGAACGTCGCCAGTTCATTCAGTGCCGTCGCCATCGCTTCGCGCGATGGCCAAAGCGTCGGGCGCAGGTTCGGATCGAACGAGATCGTCTTGCCTGCCTGCCGCATTTCGCGCGCCATATGGAACGCGAGTTCGCGCGAACTGCGCGAAATCGCGGGCGCGACGCCCGTCAGATGCAGATGGCGCGCGGCAAGCACGTAGGTGTCCACGTAATCGACCAGCGACAGATGACTCGCCGCCGAACCCTTGCGGAAATACTCGACGGCGGGATCGCTGCCGTCGTCGTTCTTCGACTTCAGCTGGAAGCCCGTCGAATAGCGTGCATCCGTCGTCACGCACGCCTGATCGATGCCTTCCTGCGCGAGCGTGTCGCGCACATACTGACCGAACGAATCGGCGCCGACGCGGCTCATCCAGCCCACCTTGAAGCCGAGCCGCGCCAGGCCGATCGCCACGTTGAGGTCGGCGCCCGCAACACGTTTCGTGAACTGGCCGACGCTCGCGAGCGGGCCCGTTTCGGCCGCGACGAACATCGCCATCGCTTCGCCGTAGGTGATGACATCGAGTGTCGGATGCATGCCTTCTCCTTCGTGATTCAGTCGACGCTTGCGGCGCTCAGGCGGACGCGAGCCATGCGACGTAGTGCGACGCGTCGGCGGCGAGGCGCGTGGCGTCGAACGGAAATTCGATGCCGCGCGGTACATGGCGCGGCAGCAGCGGCAGCACCGCCGCGAACACGGGATCGTCCGCTGCGGGCGCGACGGCGAAGCGGCGCGCGCCTTCACCCGCGACGGCCTTGCAATGGATGTATTCGACGTGGTCTGCGAGCTTGCGGGCCGCCTCGACGGGATCGACGCCGGGCCATTGCCAATTGCCGATATCGAACGTCATGCCGACAAGGTTGCGACGGCCTTCCTTCGCGAGCGCATTGAACAGCCCGTCGAATTGCGCCAGCGAACCGCCGCGCTCCACCTGTCCGTTTTCGACGACGAGCCGCGCCGCGAGGCCTTTCGTACACGTTGCGATCGCGTCGCCCCACGCGCGCCCCGCGAAACCGCCCAGCTGCAGCTTGACGAAACGCGCGCCCAGCGCCGTCGCTTCGATCAGCGCCTGACGCAGCGCGGCTTCGTCGAGCGCGCCGTCGGACGCGTACAGCTCGGCGGGCGTCGAATACACCGACCACAGGCCTTTCACCGCGATCGATTTGCCGAGCGCCGACAACGCCTCCGACGAGGCCTCCGCTTCCAGCGCAAACAACTCACGGCGCACTTCGAAACCGGCTGCGCCCCCTTGCGCCGCTGTCTTCACCCATGCGTGATGGCCGTCCTTGCGGATCGCATCGGCTCCAAACGCGCTCGCGACAATCACCACTTCCGCCATGCCAATCCCTTGCTCTGTTGCTTGAAAACATGCTTTGGAATCGGTTCCAAAGACGGATATCAAAAAAGCGCGACTGCGCTTGAAGCAAATACTGCCCATCGATCTACGGGGACGCCATAGTGGTAATCCCTTAAGCGCCGGACCCGCCGGCCACAGGGGGCGCGTCACCGTTGAGGCACAGCTCCAGAAAGCGTCCGACGAGCCGTGACGGCGCGCTGGCGTGCGGCACGAGTATGGAAAAGCGCCGGGTGAGCGGGTCGGGGCCGAGCGGCAGGCGGCACAGCGATTCGTTCTCATGGCGCATCGACATCGCCGATACGAAACCGACGCCCATTCCCGCGCGCACTGCCTCCTTCACGCCTTCCACGCCCGCGATCGCGAGCGCGACGCGCATCGGCACGCCGGCGCGCGCAAACGCGCGCTCGATCAACTGCCGCACGCCCGAGCCTGCTTCGCGCAAAACAAGTGCATGCGTGCCCAGGTCAGCGAGCGTCACGTGCTGCAAGCCAGCCGAGGCCAAGGGATGCGAGCGCGGCATGATCGCGACGATCTCGTCCTCATGCCACGGATGCACGACCGTATCGGGCGGCAGATCGCCGCCGACCTGCCCCTCCACCAGCGCAATATCGAACGACGCGAGCGCGCCAATGATATCCGCCGTATTGCCGTCGTCCGTATGCACGGTGACGTCGGGGTGAAGGCGCTGGAACTCCGCCATCAGATAGGGCAGCAGGTAGCTTGCGGGCGTCGTACTCGCGCCGATGCGCAGCGTGCCTTGCTCCATGCCGCGCAGCGCGTCGCGATACGCGTACGCCTGGCGAAACGTATCGCGCAGGCGCGACGCATAGCTGGCGAGTTGCTCACCGGCAGGCGTGAGCCGCACGCCGCGGCCGTCGCGCAGGTAAAGCGATTCGCCGAATTCATCCTGCAATTGACGAAGCTGGCCGGACACGGCGGGCTGCGACAGATGCAGCGCCAGTGCGGCGCGGCTGATGTTGCGATGCTCCGCGACGGCGGCGAACGTTATAAGCTGATCCGGGGTCATGGGGATAACATATCAGATTTTCCGATATATGACATTCTAAATCACGATTTTTCATATCCATATATCTAATTTAGGATTAGGCCATCGAGTCAAGCAGCCTTCAGCAAGAGGTTGAGCCCATGTCCACCACCATGCATACCCATGCCGTTCCCGCCGCGCCGTCGTCGACGCGCGGCCAGATCAACGGCATTCTGTTCGTCGCGCTGTTCGCCGCGGCCGTCACCCGCATCGCCGCCATTCCGGCGATTGCCAACCTCGGTATCAGCCCGCTGATCGTCGGCATCGTCGGCGGCATGATCTACGGCAATGCGCTGAAAGACGGCATGCCCGATAGCTGGGCGGCCGGCGTCAATTTCTCGGCGCGCAAACTGCTGCGCATCGCCGTCGCCTTCTTCGGGCTGCGCGTGAGCTTGCAGGAAATCGCGCAAGTCGGCTTGCCGGGTCTCGCCGAATCGCTGCTGATCGTGGTCAGCACGCTCGTCATCGGCACCTGGGCGGGCATGAAGCTGATGAAGCTGGACCGCGATAGCGCGCTGCTCACGGCAGCAGGCAGCGCGATCTGTGGCGCGGCCGCCGTGCTCGCGTTCGAATCGACGCTGCAATCGAAGCCTCACAAGAGCGCGATGGCCGTCGGCAGCGTGGTGCTGTTCGGCACGCTGTCGATGTTCCTTTATCCCGCGCTGCTGCGCGCCGGTCTCATCCATCTCGATACGACGGGCGTCGGCCTGTTCTTCGGGGGTACGATTCACGAAGTCGCGCAGGTGGTCGGCGCGGCGAGCAACGTGAGCCCGGAAGCGACGCATATCGCCACCATCGTCAAGATGACCCGCGTGATGCTGCTCGTGCCCGTGCTGCTGATCGTCGGCCTGTGGGTGAGCCGCTCGGCGCGCAATGCGGCGGCGAAGGCGGGACACGATGCAGCGCATGCACCGCGCAAGCTCGCCGTACCCTGGTTCGCACTCGGCTTCCTCGCCTGTGTCGCGGTGAACTCGCTGCACATCCTGCCCGAAGCTGCCACGAGCACCATGAACATGCTCGACACGTTCGCGCTGACGATGGCCATGACGGCGCTCGGCATCGAAACGCGGCTGTCGCAGATCCGCGATGCCGGTCCGCGTGCGCTGACGACGGGTCTGATTCTCTACGTATGGCTGTTCGCGGGCGGTCTCGGCATCACATGGCTCGTCCAGCACCTGTTCGGCTAAGCCGCCACCTCACTCAGACAAGCCCCGCCGCGTGCGGGGCTTTTGTGCTTTCTGCCTATACCTTCGGGAACACGCCAACGTCATTCGTCGCGCGGCATACTTCTAGCTCGCTTCCGTGTGCAAAGGCGGCGCACCCCACGCCGCCGACAACCGAATGAGGACCGACCGATGACTTACCGACTCTACTACTGGGATGGCTTGCAGGGCCGCGGCGAATTCGTGCGGCTCGCACTGGAAGAAGCACGCGCGGACTATGTCGAAGTAGCGCGCGGCGACGAGCAGGACGGGCTCGGCACAGGCGCGATGATCGACGTGTTGAACGACACATCAGAGGCGTATCTGCCGTACGCGCCGCCGTTCCTGCAGGACGGCGACCTGATCCTTTCGCAGACGGCCAACATCCTGTTCTATCTCGGGCCGAAGCTGAATCTCGCACCGACAATCGAGAGCCTGCGCTACGTCGCGAACGGCCTGCAGCTGACCATCGCCGACATGGTCACGGAAGCACACGACACGCATCATCCCCTCGCGTCGGGCATGTACTACGAGGAACAGAAAGAGGCCGCGAAAATCCGCGCGGCGGATTTCATCGACCATCGGATTCCGAAGTTCATGGGCTATTTCGAGCGCGTGCTGAAGCAGAACCCGGCGGGCGACACATACATGGTCGGAGATTCGCTGACGTACGTGGACCTGTCGATGTTCCAGCTGATCGACGCGCTGCACTACGCGTTTCCGCGTGCCATGAAGCATTTCGGCGAGCGTCATCCGCGCCTCGCCGCGCTGCACGATGCGGTGCTCAAGCGCCCGAACATCGCCGCGTACCTGGACTCCGACCGGCGCCTGCCCTACAACGAAACCTGCGTCTTCCGGCACTACCCCGAACTCGACAAGGACGTGCGCTGATATGAGCTGACATCGCACCGCCCTCGCCGCGGCGCGCACCCGAAGGGACGCGCCGCCTTTCAAACCGCCGCCGCGCGAGGCCGATACCATGCAGGCCGCACGTGTCCAATCAACCACCCTAAACGCCCGCTCCCGCCGTGCTTTCATTTCTGCTGAGACTGCGCACCCGCGCCGCCCATCTCTTCCGCCTGTCCGATGCGCACACGATGCTGGTTTGGTCGGTGATCGTCGGGATCGCGGGCGCCTTCGCGACCATTGCCTTTCGCGAAGGCATCTCGCTGCTGCAGCGCGTATTCACCGGGCAGGACGGCAGTCTCGTTGAAATGGCGCGGCGACTGCCGCTCGCGATGCGCATCGGTTTGCCCGCATTCGGCGGCCTGATCGCGGGCATGCTGCTGCTCCTCGCGCAACGCGGCGTCGACAGGAAGCTGCACACGGATTACATGGAAGCCGTCGTGATCGGCGATGGCGTCGTGCCAGTGCGCGTCAGTCTGTGGCGCAGCGCGTCGTCGCTGTTCACCATTTCGAGCGGCGGTTCGATCGGCCGCGAAGGTCCGATGGTGCAACTCGCGGCGCTCGGCGCGTCGCTGATCGGACGCGTCGTGCATTTCGATCCGCCGCGTCTCAGGCTGCTTGTCGCGTGCGGCGCGGCGGCGGGCATCACGTCCGCATACAGCGCGCCCATCGCGGGCGCTTTTTTCGTCACCGAAATCGTGCTTGGTTCGATCGCAATGGAAAGCTTCGGGCCCGTCGTGGTGTCCTCGGTGGTGTCGAACATCGTGATGCGCGAATTCGCCGGGTACAAGCCGCCGTACGAGATGCCCGTGTTTCCGCCCGTCGCCGGACTCGAAGTGCTGCTCTTTGTCGCGCTCGGCCTGCTGTGCGGCGCGGCGGCGCCGCAGTTTCTGCGGCTCATCGACGCCAGCAAGTCGGCATTCGGCCGTCTGCCCGTGCCCTTGCCTTTTCGGCTCGCGCTCGGCGGACTGGTCGTCGGCATTCTGTCCGTCTGGACACCCGAGGTGTGGGGCAACGGCTATAGCGTCGTCAACTCGATCCTGCATTCGCCGTGGACATGGACGGCACTGCTTGTCGTGCTCGCTTTCAAGCTGATCGCGACGGCGGCCACCGTGGGTTCGGGCGCAGTCGGCGGTGTGTTCACGCCGACGCTCTTCGTCGGCGCCGTGATCGGCTCGCTGTTCGGCCTCGGCATGAATGGGCTGTGGCCGCATGCGACGTCCGCGCCGTTCGCCTACGCGATGGTCGGCATGGGCGCGTTTCTCGCGGGCGCGACGCAGGCGCCGCTGATGGCGATCCTGATGATCTTCGAAATGACGCTGAGCTATCAGGTGGTGCTGCCGCTCATGCTGTCGTGCGTGGTCGCCTACTTCGCAGCGCGTGCGATCGGCAAGACCTCCATGTACGACATCACGCTGCACCGCAATCGCGAGGAACAGGAACGCATGCGGCTGCGCGCGACGCAGATGCGCGAACTGATCCGCCCGCCGCAAACCGTCGTGCAGCCGAACGCGACCGTGCACGACATGACGCGCGTGTTCCTCGAATACCCCGTCAAATATCTGTACGTGACGGATGAGAGCGATGCGTTTCTCGGCGTGGTTGCGCTGAAGGACATCACGTCCGATCTGCTCGACAGACGCGACACCTCGACCAAGACGGCCGCCGATTATCTGCAGCCGCATTTCGACGTGCTGACGCCGGACATGCCGCTCGGCGTCGCGCTTCAGCATTTCATGGCATTCCAGGGCGAACGGCTACCCGTCGTCGAAAGCAGGGCGCGGCCGACGCTCGCGGGCGTCGTCTACAAAACCTCGTTGCTCGACGCATACTTCCGGATGAACCCGGCGCGGTAGTCCGCCAACCTCGGTGCGTTGCCGTTCGCGCGCCTGGCAAAGCGCGGCAAGTTCCCTACAATGAATTGACCCGGCGCCGGGCACGGCCCCGGGCACGAAAGAAGCTGCAAGCCGCATCCCGCGACATACGGCGCTGAGCAACGCCGGCGGCGATGCCACGTACGTACGAACGGGAGCGAAGATGAGCAAACCGTCCATCGATGCCGTCCGCCGCGACCATGCGGGCTGGATCTTCGTGCACATCCAGGGTGAGCCATACGACCGCGGCGAACAGCACGGCCAGTTGCTCGCCGCCGAGATCCAGAACGCGATCCGCACCGCCCGCTATCTGGCGAAATGGGACACGGGCGAGGATTTCGACACCTTCATCAATGCCGCCGTGGAGCAGTTCGCGCCCCGCATCGACAGCGAATACGCCGACGAGATCCAGGGCATCGCCGACGGGGCGAAGCTCACGTTCGCAGAAGTGCTTGCGTGGAACGGCTACATGGATCTGCTGCAAAGCTGGTGGCCGCAGCACGCTGCGCAGCAGAAACCGCAACTCGGGTTGAAGCCGTGGCGCGGACGGCGCGGGCATCATTGCAGCGCATTCATCGCGACGGGCAGCGCGACGCGCGACGGCCGCATCGTCATGGCGCACAACTCATGGGACCGCTATGCGGCGGGCGACGCGTTCAACGTCGTGTTCGACATCGTCCCGGAAGCGGGCAACCGCATTCTGATGCAGGGGCTGCCCGGCTGCATCTCGAGCCTGACGGACTTCTGGGTCACGTCGGCGGGCCTGATGGTGACGGAGACGACGATTTCGAATTTCGCGGGCTACAACGCATCGGGCGCGCCCGAGTTCTATCGTTCGCGACGCGCGACCCAGTACGCGAACAGCATCGGAGAATGGTGCGAGATGTTCGCGATGGCCAACAACGGCGGCTACGCGAACAGCTGGCTGATCGGCGACGCGAAGACGGGCGAAATCGCCCGCTATGAACTCGGTCTGCACTACTCCGGCTTCGAAAGCACGAAAGACGGTTTCTATAGCGGCTACAACACGGCGACAGACCTGAAAATCCGCAACCAGGAATGCACGGGCGAAGGCGAGGACTACACCGACGTGCGGAAGAACGGCGCGCGGCGGCTGCGCTTCATGCAGCTGGAGGAAACGCATCGCGGCCGCATCGACGTCGAACTGGCGAAGGCGATGATCGCCGATCATCACGACGTCTACCTCGATCGACCGGACAACCCGTGTTCGCGCACGATCTGCGGCCACCTCGAGCTCGACGACCAGCGTTTCGGAGGCTCGGATCACGGCCCGTTCAATCCTTGGGGCGCGAACGACGGCAAGGTCGTCGACAGCGAGATGGCGCGCGACATGGCGTTCTTCGCGCGCTGGGGACATCCGTGCGGCCGGCCCTTCGATGCGCAGGCGTTCATGAAACGCCATCCGCAGTGGAACTGGCTGAACGGCTATATGCGCGACCGGCCGTCGTGGCCCTGGACGCGTTTCGAGGTGCTGCGCTGAGCCCGGGGCGTCACCGCCTGCCCCACGCCGGGTTAACGCGACCCGCTTTCTACATACGTGATGCCGTGCGCATGCCGCGCAGCCACACGGACGCTCGCGACGCCGCGCCCGCCCGCCTGGAAACCGCCTCCAACCTCCATCAACGCCGCGCCATGTTCCTGCTTCCTTGCGCCTCGCCAGCGCTTGTAAAAAATAACTGGCGTAATATGAGGGGGACGCGCGGTGCTCGCAGACGGCAACCGCGTGGGGCGGACGTCATCACGTCATGACCGAAATGGCATACCGCTTGCATGCAGTTACTGCGCTGCCTGGCATAAGGAGGTCGAGCGATGAAAACCTCGACGCTGTTGATCATGGTGACGTTGTCAGCCTCGTGTTTCGCTGCGCCGGTGCATACGGCGACGGACGGCACGATCGACACGGCCGCCGCCCGCGCCAACGCCGCCCCCGTCGCGCCCGCCGCGCCGGACGTCGCGGCCCAGACCGACATCCGGCCAGAGCGATGGGAACACATTGCACTACCCAAGTCGCGGCACCTCGAGCGCGGCTTCGTGGCACAGGACGAACACCTGCAGACATGACGGCGCGAATGTTGCGCGACAATGCGCGATTCGATGGGCGGATCGTCCCGCTCGCGTCGATAACTTTCAGAACAATGGAGCGCGAGCATGACGGAATCCGCTATTCCGGGTGAATCGATCGACCTGCAAATTGCAGACGTGCTGAGCGGCGTCACCTATCCGCTGAACAAGGACGCACTCGTCGATGCCGCGCGCGAAGCCGGCGCCAGCAACGAGGTGCTGTCGATGCTCGACGGTCTGCCCGAGCAGGACTACGCGGACATCGAGTCAGTCACGAAGCTGATCGGCAGCAATTTCGGGCCGGGCCTTGGCATCTGACGGCGCGCGTCAGCAGGCAGGCAGCATGCAGACAGATGACACGACGGCCGTCTCGACGACAAACACAGCAACGCCCGGGCTGCATCCCAACCGCGACTGGATCCGGCGCGCGCCCGCGCAGGACGGCGTGGAACGCATCGAGGCATTCTTCCAGCGCAACGGCTACGCATTGCATCGGCACGATACTTACGCGATCGGTCGCACGCTTGCTGGCGTCCAGAGCTTTCATTACCGGCACAGTGTGCGCAACAGTCTGCCCGGCGGCACGATGGTGCTGCATCCCGACGAAGCGCACGACGGCCAGGCGGGCACCGACGAAGGCTTCCGCTACCGGATGATTTACGTCGAGCCCGCCGTCTTCCAGGCGGCGCTGGGCGGCAAGCCGTTGCCGTTCATCGAAGGCGGGCTGTCGGATGACCCGCGCCTCGCCCACGCGACGCAAGCGCTGCTGCAAGGCCTCGACCGCGCGCTGGATCCGCTCGAACAGGACGACGCGCTGTTCGATCTCGCGCACGCGCTCGACGCCGTGTCGAGCGCGCGCCCCGTTCAGCGCCCGCGCCCGTCCGCCGATTTCCGCGCCGCGCAGCTTGCGCGCGATTACCTGCACGCATCGCTGGAGCAGCCCGTGACGCTCGACGAGCTGGCCGCCGCGAGCGGGCGCGACCGCTGGAGTCTGTCGCGCGATTTCCGCACATTTTTCGGCACGAGTCCGCACCGATATCTGACCATGCGCCGCCTCGATGCCGCGCGTCAGTCGATACTGCGCGGCATCGCGCTCGTCGATGCCGCCGCTGCCGCGGGCTTTGCGGACCAGAGCCATATGACGCGACATTTCGTGGCCGCGTACGGCGTGACGCCGTCGCGCTGGCTGCGCATGCTCACCGCGGACCTGCGCTGAACCAGCGCCGCAGATTGGCACGAACGTTCAAGACGGCGGCCTGCGCGCGTCACTACACTCGCCGGCACTGACTTCAACGAAAGGAAACGCCATGTCCGCCACACCCTATCAGGCAGTCAATTTCGCCGACAAGCTGAGCCGCATCCACGACCACTGGCAGCAACGTGTGATCGCCGAAATGAACGACTACCAGTTCAAGGTCGTGAAGATCGAAGGGGATTTCATCTGGCACGATCACGCCGATACTGACGAAGCGTTCATCGTGCTGGAGGGCGTGTTGCGCATCGATTTCCGCGACGGCGCGGTGCAGCTGTCGGCGGGAGAAATGTTCGTCGTGCCGAAGGGCAAGGAACACAAGCCCTACGCAGAAAAAGAAGTGAAACTGCTTCTGATCGAGCCGCGCGGCGTGACGAACACGGGCAGCGAAACCAGCGAGCGCACGGCCGCCAACGACGTGTGGATCTGAACGGCGAGCTTAAGGACGCTTGCGTCACTCCAACGACCGGCCGAACACCACCCGCGCAAAGAAGCTGCCGAGCACTTCTTCCGCGCGCTGACCCGAAAAGCGCTGCGGATCGACGGTAAAGAAAAACTGCATGCCGTCGCACAGGCCCATCAGACCGAGCGCCAGCGTTTCGGCCGGCAACGGCAGCGGCGTGCCGACCCGAACTGAAAACTCCGTGATGTACGCCGTGAGCTGTTCGAGCTTTTCATGCATGAAGGCGTTGAAACGGACGCGGAACCGCGCATCGCGCGCGGCCAGCAGCTTCGCCTCCACCCACAGGATGAAGCACTTGTTCTCGCTCGGCATGCGGCTGTAGTAGCGCAGCACGCTCGCTTCCATTTCCTCGCGCGTCGCGTTCTCTTCGAAGATGCCTTGCAGATCCGCCTGCATCGACTCGTGATCGCGCCGCAGCAGCTCCAGGAACAGTTCCGGCTTGCTTCGGAAGTTCGAATAGAACGCGCCGCGCGTATAGCCCGCCGCCTCGGCAATGTCCTCGACGCTCGCCGCGACAAACCCCTTCTTCATGAAAATGGCCTGCGCAGCATCGAGCAGACGCAGACGCGTCTGGTCCTTGCTCTGTTCGCGGGTGAGCCGTATGCGTTTCATATTTAACAGTCTAGCATCGATCCGAAATCAGATTCATCTTTGCATTCAGATACAGTACTGTATTAAAATTCGCTTCACCATCTGAAGCAATCCGTGCAGCACCTGGTGAAACGACACACGTTTCGATGCGCCTCGAATCGAAGTATGCGCGTTGACGCGTCGTCGCATCCCGTCGGTAGCCTCTGGCCTGCCATATCCGTTTGCATCTCAGCCTGGGGGCATCGTGAATCGTTCCCGCCGTGGCGCGCCACCTATCGCGCGCAAGCTGTTTCCTCTGTTCGCATCGACTGCACCGGCATCTTCGTCATCGGGCCGTGCGAACCTGGCCGCGCTCCTTCTCGCCACCGCGTTGACGCTCGCCGCCTGTCACAACAAGGAAGCCGCCACGCCCGCGCCGAGGCCCGTCGTCGCCGTCGCTGTGCATGCCGATGGCCGGCCGCTCGCTGCATCGCTGCCGGGTGAAGTGCAGGCGCGTTACTCGACACCGCTGTCATTCCGTATTGCCGGAAAGATCGTCGAGCGGCGCGTGCGCCTCGGCGACGTCGTGCAGAACGGCCAGGTCGTCGCGCGGCTCGATCCCACCGACGCGCAGAAGAACGCCGCCAGCGCCGCCGCGCAACTCGACGCTGCGCAGCATCGGCTCATCTACGCGAAGCAGCAGCTCGAGCGCGACCGTGCGCAGGCGCGCGAGAACCTGATTGCGCAGACCCAACTGGAGCAGACGGAAGACGCCTACGCATCGGCGGCCGCGCAACGCGACCAGGCGCAGCAGCAGGCCGCGCTCGCGAAAGACCAGCTGCGGTACACGACGCTCACCGCCGATCACGCGGGCGTCATCACGGCCGAGCAGGCCGATACAGGTCAGAACGTGTCAGCGGGACAGGCCGTCTACAACCTCGCGTGGTCCGGCGATATCGATGTCGTGTGCGACGTGCCCGAAGCCGCCCTCGCGTCGCTGCGCGTCGGCACGACGGCGACCGTGAAGCTCGGCGCACTGCCCGGCCGCACGTTCAATGCGCGCGTGCGTGAACTGTCGCCCGCTGCCGATCCGCAAAGCCGCACCTATCGCGCGAAGCTCACGCTCGATCATGCGGGCGCGGACGTGCGTCTCGGCATGACAGCCGACATCGACTTCGCACACGACAACACCGCCCCGCACGCCAGCCTCTACACGCTGCCCGCCACCGCCCTGTTTCATGACGGCACCCAGCCCGCCGTGTGGGTCGTGAAGAGCGGCAGCGACGAACTGGCACTGCGCCGCGTGCAGGTCTCGCAATACACAGAGCGGACCATCGCCGTCTCGCAAGGTCTGAGCGAAGGCGAGCGCGTCGTCTGGCAAGGCGTGCATACGGTGACGGCGGGCGAGAAAGTCCGCGTCGTGGCGCCGCTGCATCCCGAGGATTTCGCGTCATGAGCGGCATGCGCGACGAAGAAGGACGCTTCAACCTGTCCGCGTGGGCGCTGCGCCATCAGGCGCTGGTGGTGTTTCTGATCGCGCTCGCGACGGCGTTCGGCGTTCTTGCCTACACGAAGCTCGCGCAATCGGAAGATCCGCCGTTCACGTTCCGCGTGATGGTGATCCGCACCTTCTGGCCGGGCGCGACCGCGCGCCAGGTGCAGGAAGAAGTCACCGACCGTATCGGGCGCAAGCTGCAGGAAACACCCGCGATCGATTTTCTGCGCAGCTATTCGCGTCCCGGCGAATCGCTGATCTTCTTCACGATGAAGGACTCGGCGCCCGTCAAGGATGTCCCGGAAACCTGGTATCAGGTGCGCAAGAAAGTCGGCGACATCGGCCAGACATTGCCACAAGGCATTCAGGGCCCGTACTTCAACGACGAGTTCGGCGACGTCTACACCAACATCTACACGCTCGAAGGGGACGGCTTCTCGTCGGCGCAGCTGCACGACTACGCCGACGAATTGCGCGCCGTACTGCTGCGCGTGCCGGGCGTCGGCAAGGTCGACTATTTCGGCGACCCCGACCAGCATATCTATGTCGAAATCACCAATACCCAGCTGACGCGCCTCAATATCTCGCCGACGCAGCTCGCGCAGGCGATCAACTCGCAAAACAGCGTCTCGCCCTCAGGCACGCTGACGACGCGCGACGACCGCGTGTTCGTCCGCCCCACGGGACAATTCAAAGACCTGAATGCACTTGCCGATACGCTGATCCGCATCAATGGCCGCTCGTTCCGGCTCGGCGATATCGCGACGATCCAGCGCGGCTACGACGATCCGCCCGTCACGCAGATGCGCTTCACGGGCAAACCCGTGCTCGGCATCGGCGTGACGATGCAGACGGGCGGCGACGTGATCCGGCTCGGCAAGGCGCTCGACGCGAAGATGACGGAACTGCAGGCGCATCTGCCCGCGGGACTGAAGCTCGTCGAGGTGTCGAGCATGCCGCACGCCGTCGCGCATTCCGTCGACGACTTCCTCGAAGCCGTGGCCGAAGCCGTGGCCATCGTGCTTGTGGTGAGTCTCGTGTCGTTGGGCGTGCGCACGGGGATGGTGGTCGTGATCTCGATTCCCGTCGTGCTCGCCGTCACCGCGCTTTGCATGTATCTGTTCGATATCGGCTTGCACAAGGTCTCGCTGGGTACGCTCGTGCTCGCGCTCGGCCTGCTCGTCGACGACGCGATCATCGCCGTCGAAATGATGGCTGTGAAGCTCGAACAGGGCTGGAATCGCACACGCGCCGCCGCGTTCGCGTACACAAGCACCGCGTTTCCGATGCTCACGGGCACGCTCGTCACCGTGTCGGGCTTTCTGCCGATCGCGCTCGCCAAATCGAGCACGGGCGAGTACACCCGCTCCATCTTCGAAGTATCGGCGATCGCGCTGATCGCGTCGTGGCTCGCGGCCGTCGTGCTGATTCCGATGCTCGGCTATCATCTGCTGCCCGAGCGCAAGCGCGAGGCACACGAGTCGGAAGATCACGAACACGACATCTACGAAACGCGCTTTTATCGACGCCTGACGGGCTGGATCAGCTGGTGCATCGAGCGGCGCTACATCGTGCTCGCGATCACGGTGATTCTGTTCGTCGTATCCCTCGCGGGTTTCGCGCTCGTGCCGCAGCAGTTCTTCCCGAGCTCGGACCGGCGCGAGCTGCTCGTCGACGTGAGACTGCCCGAAGGCGCATCGTTCGAAGCGACCTTGCGCCAGGCTCAGCGCATCGAAAAGGCGCTCGCAGGCCGGCCCGAGATCGATCACTCGGTGGACTTCGTCGGCTCGGGCGCGCCGCGCTTCTATCTGCCCCTCGACCAGCAATTGCAGCAGCCGAACTTTGCGCAGTTCGTGATCACCGCGAAGTCGGTCGAAGATCGCGAGAAGCTCGCGCGTTGGCTTGAACCCAAACTGCGCAACGACTTCCCCGCGATCCGCACGCGCCTGTCGCGCCTTGAAAACGGTCCGCCCGTCGGCTATCCCGTGCAGTTCCGCGTGAGCGGGGACGATATCGCGACCGTGCGCTCGATCGCCGAAAAAGTGGCCGCGACGATGCGCGCGAACGCGGGCACCGCGAACGTGCAGTTCGACTGGGACGAACCCGCCGAGCGCTCGATGCGCTTCGAGGTCGATCAGACGAAGGCGCGCGAACTGGGCGTGACATCGGCGGACGTATCGAGCTTTCTCGCGATGACGCTGACGGGCTATACCGTCACGCAGTACCGCGAGCGCGACAAGCTGATCAGCGTCGATCTGCGCGCGCCGAAGAACGAGCGCGTCGACCCGTCGCAACTGCTCACGCTCGCGATGCCGACGCCAAACGGCGCAGTGCCCCTCGGCACGCTCGGCCAGATGCGCGAGGACCTCGAATACGGCGTGATCTGGGAACGCGACCGTCAACCGACGATCACCGTGCAATCCGACGTGCGCGGCAATGCGCAAGGCATCGACGTCACGCATGCCGTCGACAGACAGCTCGCGCAGGTCCGCTCGACGCTGCCCGTCGGCTATCGGATCGAGATCGGCGGATCGGTCGAGGAAAGTGCGAAGGGTCAAACGTCGATCAACGCGCAGATGCCCATCATGATCATCGCAGTGCTGACGCTGCTGATGATCCAGTTGCAGAGTTTCGCGCGCGTGCTGATGGTGGTGCTGACGGCGCCGCTCGGACTGATCGGCGTGGTCGCCACGCTGCTTCTGTTTGGCAAGCCGTTCGGCTTTGTCGCGATGCTCGGCGTGATCGCGATGTTCGGCATCATCATGCGCAACTCGGTGATTCTCGTCGACCAGATCGAACAGGACATCGCGCAGGGACACAAGCGCTTCGACGCGATCGTCGGCGCGACCGTGCGGCGCTTCCGTCCGATCACGCTGACGGCGGCAGCCGCCGTGCTCGCGCTGATTCCGCTGTTGCGCTCCAATTTTTTCGGACCGATGGCGACGGCGCTGATGGGCGGCATCACGAGCGCGACGGTGCTCACGCTCTTCTATCTGCCCGCGCTCTATGCCGCCTGGTTCCGTGTGCGCGGCAACGAGCGCGATCCGCGCCCGGCGCCGGGCGAACATTCGGGGAATTGATCATGCGCCTCTTTTCAATGACCCGCACGTCTTGCGCAGTGGCGGCAGCTTCCCTGTTCGCGACGGCCTGCGCGTTCGGGCCGAGCGGCAATCCGCCAGCGATGCCCGAACCCGCGCATTACGGCGCCGAAGAACAGTCAACGCAGACAGTGCCCGCGCAAGGCATCACGCAGCAGTTCGTCGTCGGCGCAAACGCGGTGCCGCAATGGTGGCGCACGTTTGAATCGAATGAACTGAACGCGCTCGTCGACGAAGGCCTGCGCAACAGCCCCACGCTCGCCGCCGCCGACAGGAATCTGACGGCAGCCCGCGAGCAGTTGCGGGCGCAGATCGGCAGCAACATGCTGCCCGCCATCGACGCCGGCGGCCAGGCTGCGCGCCAGCGCGCGCTCGGCATTCCCGAGGCCGGACCGAACACGTTTCTGTACAACACGTTCGTCGGCCAGTTGCAGGCGCAGTACACGTTCGACATCTTCGGCGCGGCGCGGCTTGCGAACGCGGCGCTGGCCTCGCGTGTGAACGTGCAGGCGTTCCAGTTCAACGCGGCGCGCCGTGCGCTTGCTGCAAACATTGTGACGGCGGCCGTTTCCGCGGCGATGCTCGATGCCCAGGTGAAGACCACCGAACGCCTCGTCACGCTCGCCGACGAGCAGGCTCGCGACACGCAGCGCCGCTACGATCTCGGCGCGGTATCGCACAGCGACCTGCTCAATGCGCAGCAAAGCGCGGCGTCGTTGGCGGCGAGTCTGCCCGCTGCGCGCCAGCAGCTGCTGACGACGCGTCACGCGCTTGCCGTGCTGCTGGGCAGCACGCCGGACGCCGCGCCGCCGCCGCTCGATCTTGCATCGTTGCATGTGCCCGAACGGGTGCCCGTGTCGGTGCCGTCCGATTTACTGAAAGCGCGCCCGGACATCGAGGCCGCCGACGCGACGCTGAAGGCAGCCGCGGCCGATGTCGGCGTCGCGACGGCGCAGATGTATCCGAGCATCACGTTGAACGCGTCGATGGGCCAGGGCGGCTTCAGCTGGCCCGTCGCGCTCTCGGGCGCGGGCGCGCTCTGGAGCATCGGCGCATCGATCACGCAGCCGATCTTTCACGGCGGCGCATTGTTTGCGCAGCGGCGCGCGGCGCTCGCTTCGTATGAAGCCGCCACGTCGCAGTACAAGCAAACGGTGCTGACTGCCTTTCAGAACGTCGCCGATACATTGGCTGCGTTGGAACATGACGCGCAATCGCTCGATGCGGCGAATGTGGCCGCGCGCGCGGCGCAACGCGCGTTCGAAGAGACGTCCGCGAAGTACCGATTGGGCGCCGTCCCCGTCACGTCGACGCGCTCCAGCGAGCAGCAATACCTGAACGCGCGGCTCGACGAGATTCGCTATACGGGCGCGCGTCTGAACGATACGGCGGCGCTGTTCCAGGCGATGGGCAATCCGCCTGCCGAGGAGGCGCGCGCTGAGTCGGTGTCGACGGGTGCGGGACCCATTGCACAGTGAGCGACGCGTATCGAGTTATCCCCAGTTTCTGGGGATGATCTTGTTGAGATCGCCGGGACAAGCAGGATAAGTCATTGAGCCAGCGACGGATTTCTCCCGCGCTGCAGATAGCGCTGCGCATGCCTGAAAAACGGACGATGGAACACGGCGCAGGTTATCAACAGATTCTGTTGGCAGGGCTGTTGATAACGCCTGGACATCCTCCCTAACCCGCTGAGCGCGCAACGAAATCATCGCTTGGCGCGCATGCCTCCATCGACTGCACAAAAAAACGCGCCCGTGATGTCCACCACGGGCGCGTGTTTGCCGGCGTCGAAGGCTCAAACCATCAAGGCTTGTTCGACTCGAACAGATCCATGATCTGCTTCTTCTCCGTCGACGTGACGTTCGGCGGCGGCGCGGGCGGTGTCATCCCTGCGGGCCCCACCGTACCGACGGCATCGCCGCCGCTCGCCAGCGGATTCGCCGAATCCATGCCGATGCTCGCGACGAACCCGGCGCCCGGCGTCATGTCCGCATAGAACAGTTCGCCATCGACGGTCGTCACGCCCGGCGGCATCTCCGGCTCGGCTTGCGGCACGCCGCGCAGCGCGCGCTGCATGTACTCGACCCAGATCGGGAGGGCCAGTTGCGCGCCGAATTCACGGCTGCCAAGCGACTTCGGCTGGTCGTAACCCATCCACGCGACGGCCACGAGCGACTGCTGATAGCCGGCGAACCAGCCGTCCTTCGCGTCGTTCGTGGTCCCCGTCTTGCCCTGCAGGTCGCTTCGATGCAGCACGTTGGTGCCCGCGCCCGTACCCGCCGTCGCCACCGAATGCAGCAGGCTGTTCATGATGTACGCGTTGCGCGGCTCGAGCGTGCGCGGCGCGTCGCGGCCCGCCGTCAACGGCTGCGCGCGCGACAGCGGCTGCCCATGCGGATCGTCGACTTCGGCGATCAGATACGGATTGATGCGGTAGCCGCCGTTCGCGAACACGCTATACGCGCCCGCCGACTGCAGCGGCGTGACGAGGCCCGCGCCGAGCGCCATCGGCAAGTATGGCGGCGTCTTGTCGGCGTCGAAACCGAAGCGCTGCGTGACGAAGTCCTGCGCGTACTTCGTGCCGATATAGGACAGGATGCGGATCGACACCAGGTTCTTCGACTTCTGCAGCGCAAGACGCATGGGCATCGGACCGTCGGGCTGGTCGTCGTCCTTTGGCTCCCACGCGTCGCCGCCCGGCGCGCTCGGCGGGAAGTAGAGCGGCGCGTCGTTGATGATCGTCGCCGGTCCAAGGCCCTTGTCGAGCGCAGCCGAATAGATGAACGGTTTAAAGCTCGAACCCGGCTGACGCCATGCCTGCGTCACATGGTTGAACTTGTTCTTGTTGAAGTCGAAGCCGCCGACGAGCGAGCGAATCGCGCCGTCCTGCGGCGTCATCGACACCAGCGCGCCCTCCACCTGCGGCAACTGCGTGATCTGCCATTTGCCGTTCGCATCGGCCACCAGCCGCACGATCGAGCCAGGCCGGATCTTCTGCGCCTGCGCGGCGCGCGCCGACAGCGAACCGGCTGCAAAGCGCAGGCCGTCGCCCGTCACGCTTGCCTGCGTGCCGTCGAGCATTTGAGCCTTCACTTCCTTCGCGGTCGCCGACGTGACGACGGCCGCCACGATCTCGCCGTTGTCGGGATGATCGTTCAGCGCGTCCTCGATCGCCTCGTCGCGCTCGTCGCCAGCAGCCGGCAATTCGACGAAGCCTTCCGGTCCGCGATAGCCGTGGCGGCGCTCGTAGTCCATCACGCCTTTGCGCACCGCGCGATATGCGGCTTCCTGATCGGCCGAATCGATCGTCGTCGTCACGTTGAGGCCACGCGTGTACGTCTCGTCCTTGTACTGCGCGTACATCATCTGACGCACCATTTCCGCGATGTACTCGGCGTGCACGCTGTACTCGTTGCCCGCCGTCTTCGTGCGAATCTCTTCCTTCACGGCCTGGTTGTACTGGTCCTGCGTAATGTAATTCAGGTCCAGCATGCGCTTGAGGATGTATTCCTGTCGGATCTTCGCGCGCTTCGGATTGACGACCGGGTTGTACGCGGACGGCGCCTTCGGCAGCCCCGCGAGCATCGCCGCTTCGGCGAGCGTGATGTCTTTCAGATCCTTGCCGAAGTACACACGTGCCGCCGCCGCGAAGCCGTAAGCGCGTTCGCCCAGATAGATCTGGTTCATGTACAGCTCCAGAATCTGGTCTTTGGTGAGCGCGCGCTCGATCTTGTACGCGAGCAGCATTTCATAGACCTTGCGGGTGTACGTCTTTTCACTCGACAGAAAGAAATTACGCGCGACCTGCATCGTGATCGTGCTTGCGCCCTGCGACGAGCCGCCGTGCATGATGTCCGCGAAACCCGCGCGCAGAATGCCGATGAAATCGACGCCGCCGTGCTCGTAGAAACGGTAGTCCTCGATCGCGAGCACAGCCTTCTTCTGCACGTCGGGGATGTCCTGAAAGCGCACGAGGCTGCGCCGCTCTTCGCCGAACTCGCCGATCAGCACGTGGTCGGCCGTGTAGATGCGCAGCGGGACCTTCGGGCGATAGTCGGTCAGCGCGTCGAGCGACGGCAACTGCGGGCCCATCACGACGAGCGCGTAGCCGACGATCAGCGCCCCCACCACGGCGAGCGTGGCGAACAGGCCAGCGAACCACATCGCGATCGTGCCGCCTATTGAGCGTCCCCCGGAGCGCCTGCCACGGCCGCGCTCATCGCCGGCGTCATCTTCACGCTGGGCGTAGCGATAGTCGCGGCTCGGGTTGTCATGGCTGCCGAAAGATGGCTCGCGGCCTGGATGCCCGGAGGAACTGGAGGAATTCGGTCGTTTGATGATTGGCATGACTGGAATGATGAGCGCGTTCTTCACGCCCGGTATGCACGCTTGGTGCGCTTGAATCGTGATCGTTGCGCCGCCCGCGCATCGTTATGCGCAGCCGCCGCACCGTTGTGCGCCGGATCGACGGCTCGGGGCGCCGCACCCTTCGCGGCGCTGCTGCGTGCCGCGCGGCACGACGCTTCACACCCCGCGATCGCTTGCGCACAGCACCGTCAGTCTTACCCCGTCCCAGCCGGCCGCATAGCGCGCCCGGGCGGCGCCTGGCGCAACGTAACAGCGCATTTTAAAGAAATCAAGCGACGGCGATCGTGATTTTTTTGTAAGAATTCCCTCATGATTGCGCCCCGAAGCACCTCAATACACGGTATTGCACTGTTTGAGCAGCTTCGCCGCCGCCTATCGGTTATCAACAGAAAATGTGGAGAGGCCTGTGGACAATCCGCCCGCAAGCATCCCAAACCCTTGATGTGACAGCCATTTTACGGCCCGCCCGATTTACGCCCGCGGATAACCGCGCGCCACGTTTTCGTCTTATGATGGATCGACGCGCGCCAGGCAGGATTCGCCGCCTGCCGGGATTCCTCCGCAGTTCGACACCAACAAAGAACGCGAGCCGATCTATGAACAAGCCCAGCGAACGCATCGTCGTCTTCGTGACGCCCGCCCAGAAACGCGCCATCTCATCGACGGCCGGGAACCTCGGCATCAGCGTCAGCGAACTCATGCGCCGTGCGGTACTGAGCTTCGGCGCGACCAGCGAGCAGGTCAAGGCGGCGAGCATCGTCGACCGGCTGCGCGCGCCGCGCGAACCCGATGCGCTGAACGAAGCGCTGCAGCGTGTCGCGCGAGCCGGCAAACATCTGCGGCAGGCGCCGCCGACGGCGCTCAAGACGCCTGCCTCCCGCGACGCGTCCGCGCCCACACACAACGACACGGGCTTCGCTGGGTCCGACACGCCGCGCGAAGCGCTCGCACCGATCGATCTTGCGCGCCCGTCGTCCGTTGCCGCCCTGTGCGCACTCAACAGCAACGATCACGGTGCCGCCGGGCAGGCCGCAACGCAGGCCGCCACGGAAGCCGCCGCGCGGGTTGCGGCCGCGAAGGCCGCCGCCCTCTCTTCCACAGGCGAAACAGATTCGCCGGATGCAGCCTTCGACACGCCTACGCCATGCAGAACGTCCACGCTGCTCGCCCCGAACGGCAATGCAGCCGGCAAACGTCACCACGAGCAGGAAGGCGACGAATCGGGCATCGATCCCTCCAGGGGCAGCGGCCGCTTCGCGTAGATGCGCCACGGCGCATCGCGTCGTATCGTCGGCTATCCGAAAGAATCCGCCCATGCACGCCCGCAGATTCACACTTTGGTCGACACGTCGCGCACTGGTTCGTTCATGTCGTTGCGCAGATTCTTGACGCTGCAAAAGAATGCAAGGACGGCCGCCAGAACATGCAGGAAATCGCACTTTAAGTCGGGTTTAAGCGTACGCGTGGTGTAATATCCGCGAGCTGTTGAATACCCGGTCGCGCATCCCTCGCAAGGTCGGACGGGGCGTCGACAGATGCGCAGTACGACGTGAAAGCGGACGGTTAATTTTTGCATGCCGCTATTGCAATCCGTCTGTGCGCCCCGATGTCAGCACCGGCTGCATCGTCACCCCGTCGTCGCCCGGTCGTCACCGTTAGCCTGCGTGAACGGACGCATATCGGATGACATGTGGCACGGCCCGCAGCGTCGCGAACGACGGCGTAAACTACACGTAGCCGACGTCGTCACGCGCCCTGTCGCAGGCGCCGGGTATTCAGCGTCGATTTCAATCAATGGAGGGTTTCATGTCGCTTTTTGACAGCATCACGCGGACCGTCAAAGGTCTCTTGAACGACGCAGCTGATTCCGTGCAAGACCCGTCGCGTGATGCGCGCCAGATCGTGCGCGAACTCGACGACAGCATCGCGAAAGCGGAGAACTCGCTGATCGAGATCCAGGCGCAGGTCGCGACGCAGCAAAGCAAGCGCGACGTGGCGGCAGACAAGGCGAAGAAGTACGAAGACGGCGCAAAGCGCGCGCTGCAAGCCGGCGACGAAGCGCTGGCACGTGAAGCGCTCGGCGCGCAGGCCACGGCGGAGGCCGAACGCGATGCGCTCGCGAAGGAACTGGCCACGCTCGAACCTTCCGTCGAGCAGTTGAAGACGCAGATTGACGACATGCGTCAGCGCCGCAACGATCTGAACGCACGCTCGAACATCCTGCAGGCCAAGCAGCAGATCGCGCAGGCCAAGGACACGGCGGCCACCGCGCTGGGCGGAATCGGCGGCAAGAATCTTGCTGAAGATTTCCAGAAGCTGGAGGACAAGGTCGCGCTGTCGAACGCACGTTCCGACGCGCGTCTGAGTTCCGCCGACACGAAGAGCGGCAAGGCGCTCGACGACAAGCTCGCGGACCTGAATCGCGGCCCGTCCGTCGACGACCGCCTCGCCGCGTTGAAGAAGCAGCTGGACGCGCCAGCGCAGTAAACGCGGCAGGCGATGTGTCGCGCAGCACTCGTGTTTCGACGCGAGGCTGCGCGGCACGGCAACTCGATAGTCATGGAGACGGGCGTCAATGCGCCCGGCCCGCATCATGCAAAAATTTTTCGCAGCAGCCGGCGCTTCTTTGTCGCTCTCACTGATGCTGGTATCGGGTGCCGCGTTCGCGGTGCCGACGGCGACGCAGATCGAAACGACGATTCAACAGGGTGACTGGCAGAAGGCCGACTCGCAGTTGAGCGAAGTGCTGAAGGCGCATCCCGACAGCGCTCGCGCACATTATCTGTACGCGCAGGTGCTCGACCGCGAGGGCCGCCCCGCCGATGCACTCGCACAGCTTCAACAGGCAAAGACACTCGACCCGCAAGTCCGCTTCACAGACCCCGGCCGCTTTGCGCAGACGGAAGCGCGTCTGCGCGCCGACGCCGCGCGTATCGGCGGCGGTGTCACGCACCGCACCGGCAATCCGTTCGCCCAGCAGGAATCCGCGCCCGCGACGCAGTCGGCAATTCAGCAGGCGCCTCAACGGCATGGCCCGTCGACGGGCATGTGGATCGGCATCGCCGTGCTGATCGCCGCAATCGCCCTGATTCTGCGCTGGACGCTGCGCCGCGCGCGCTCACAGGACGACACACGCGCAAACGACGACCGTCGCGTGCAACTGAAACGCGCAACCGATCTGCTCAACGACGTGCGTTCGCTGAAGCTCGACGTGAAACTGTCGACAGCGCCGGGACATGAAGCGCTCGAACGCGAAGTCGAAGGCGCTGAAACGCAGTTGCGGCAACTGGTCGAAGCGCTGTCGAACAGCAAGAACCCCGTGCCGCCGTATCAGGTCGAAGATCTCGAACGGCAGGTTGCGAGCCTCAAGGCGCGCGCCGAAGGACGGCCCGATCCGAACGCGGCACCCGCGGCGTCGGCGGCCGACTCGCCGTATGCACGCGAAGCCAATGAGGCATTCGGACGCGGCCAGCAAACGGGCTATCCGCCGAACTATCCGCCGCAAGCGCCTTACCCGTATCCGCCGCAGCAACAGCAGCCGCCCGTTATCGTGCAGCAAGGCGGCGGCTTCGGTAGCGGCATGGGCGGCCTGCTGACAGGCGTGCTCCTCGGCGAAGCGCTCAATTCCGGCCGCGACCGCGTGGTCGAGCGCGACGTGATCGTCGACGATGAATCGCGCAAACGCGGCGGCAACGATGCAGGCTCGATCGACTTCGGCCAGGGCTCCAACGACTGGAGCGATGGCGGCGGCGTCGACACGGGCAGCAACGACGACTCGGGTGACTGGAACGATACCTGACGATCTGACTGCGCTCGCCGGGTTGAACGGCGACAAACGCGAAGGGCTCCTCACGGAGCCCTTTTTCATGCGCGTCAACGGGCAACATGCTTGCGCTTATCCGCTATGCCCTTCATGCTGCGACAGCACGACGGCACCCGCAAACAGCCTCGCAATGAAGCGCTCCGCGTAATCGATCAGCGACGCGCGCTGTGCAACATTGCCGATAAATTCGTGCGACAGATGAAACAGCTGCAGCACGATCTGCGTGCAGATTTCCTCGACGGTCTCGCGCGACAGCGTGGGCATCAGATTCAATTGCAAGACGTCCTCCGCCATCTCCGTCGACACCTCGTTCAGATTCGCGCGCACGGCCTCGCGCAGCACGGGCGACGTGCCGTGATACTCGGCCAGCGCACTCAGAAACGCCTCGCGGTTGTCGAGCGCAAACGCAAAGAAGGCAGCACACGCGCGACGGGGCACGCTATGCGGCTCGTCGTGTGCAGCGAGCCAGCGTTCACGCCGCAGCATCGGCCGCAAACGGAGGCCGATCCATTCGCCGGCTTCGCGGGCAAGATCGTCGAGCGTGTCGAAGTGCCGGTAGAACGTATTCGGATTGAGTTCGGCCTCTCGCGCGAGTTCGCGAAGGCCCAGACTCGTGAAGCTGCGGCCACGGGCTGTGAGCCGCAACGCTGCCTCGATCAGTTTGCGCTTGCCGGGCGCGAGTTGCGGGTCCAATGCGGGTTGCATGAGCGTCCGTTTAAACGATCTAAAGAGATGCGATCCGGCCGATGCCATGTCTCGACCTTCGAGCGAGCACTGTACAACGATCTTGACGTCATGTGTACACTTGTCTACCCTGCGCTTAAACCGTCGTAGACGGATGCAGACCAAATCATTTTTATCGTATTCACCATCGGAAGTTCTCGGACTCCGACGATGCGCCGGAGCACTCGACCTATGCCCTCCTCCCGTCCTGCTGAGCTGCGTATCGCGATTGTTGGAAGCGGCTTCTCAGGCATCGGCATGGCGATCCGGCTCAAGCGGCTCGGTTATGCATCGGTGTCGATCTACGAAGCGGCGGCCGAACTGGGCGGCACGTGGCGCGACAACGTCTATCCGGGCGCCGCATGCGATGTCCCCTCGCATCTGTATTCGTTTTCATTCGAAGCGAATCCGGGGTGGACGCGGGCATTCAGTCATCAGCATGAGATCCTCGCGTATCTAAAGCATTGTGCACGCAAGTATCAGGTGGATAGTGCCATTCAGTTCAATGCACGTGTAACGGCGGCCCGTTTCGATGAAGCGCGCCTCGTCTGGCAACTCGACCTCGCACGCAATGGCATGCATGAAACCGTCGAGGCGGACATCGTAATCGCGGCGAGCGGACCGTTGTCGCGTCCCGCGATGCCGCGCATCGACGGGATCGGGTCTTTTAGCGGCAGGATATTTCACTCGGCACGCTGGGATCACGCGTATCCACTCGAAGGCAAGCGCGTCGCAGTCATCGGCACGGGAGCGAGTGCCATCCAGTTCGTACCGCAAATCCAGCCACGCGTCGCACAGTTGCTGCTGTTCCAGCGCACTGCGCCTTGGATCATGCCCAAGCCCGACAAGCCGACTGGCGAGCGCGCACGTTGGCTCTTCAAGCATCTGCCGTTCACGCAGCGCTTCGTGCGCAACGCGATCTACTGGCAGATGGAGTCGCGTGGCATCGCGTTCTTCGTGAACCCCAGGCTCGCAAATCCAGCGATGAAATTTGCGCGCAGCTATCTTGAACGGCGCGTGAAAGATCCTGCATTACGCGCGAAAGTTACGCCCGACTACAGGCTGGGATGCAAGCGCGTGCTGTTGTCGAGCGACTACTATCCGGCAATCCGCCAGCCGAACGTGGATGTCGTGACGACGCCGATACGCACCATCGTGCATGACGGCATCGTGACTGCCGACGGCGCGCATCATGCCGTCGATGCGGTCATTTGCGGCACTGGATTTCAGGTCAACGATGTCGGCGCGCCATTCGACGTCGCGGGCATCGGCGGCGCCGATCTCGGCGCGCTGTGGCTGCGCGACGGTCCTGAAGCGTACCTGGGCACAAGCATCGCGGACTTTCCGAACTTCTTCATGTTGGCCGGCCCGAACACGGGCCTGGGTCATAACTCGATGATCTACATGATCGAGTCCCAGGTGCAATACATTGCCGACTGCCTGCGCGAACTGCGGCGCCGCGGCGCACGCACGATGAATCTGCGTGCCGACGTGCAGCGCGCATTCAATGAGCGCCTGCAGCTCGACATGCGGCAAACGGTTTGGGCCAGTGGCTGCCATAGCTGGTATCAGACGAAGAGCGGCAAGGTGACCGCGATCTGGCCGGGCTTCACGTTCAGTTTCCGTCGCCGCACGCGACGTGTGCGCAGCGGCGAGTACACCTATTCACGTTAGGAGCGTGCATAGGACGGGTCGTTCCATGTTGCAAACAACAGGGACAAGAAATGAAGAACTTAGACACGACCCCGTCAATGCATGCGCCGCTGCTGGCCCGCTCTCTCGCAGCGCGCCCCGGCCTCACGAGCATGGCGCGCGATGAACTGAGACGCCGCGACATGCAGGCTGGTTCAGGATTCGTGCAGATCATGGGCTCTCATGTGTTCTTTCACGGCAAAGGCACGCGCGCAGCGATCGACAATCAGCTTACTGCAGTTCATCCTGTACTGCGTGACAGTGCATCGCATTGCGCTTCACGTTCAGCCGCCGCCCAGCAGGCGCAACAGCCCCCAAAGGAACTTGCAGACCATCACGATCAGTTCCCACAGATACACCAGCTGTTCCCAGCCCGACACGCGCGCAAAGGATTCAATCATCAGTCGCAGGTTGGAAGGGTTTGAAAGACAAGCAGCATGGCTTGCGCACGCATATCGGCGATCCTACCCGATCCGGATGCGGGATAGTCCCTATCAAGTGGTCCCGTAAGGCGCCGTTGAGAACCCTAAGCGTGAAAGACAGGTGCAACTCATGTGCCGCCATTCATTTGCAGGACGGCGATCGACCAACCGATAGCCTGCAACATGCACTGACACGCACCTCAGACAGACATCGAGACAGCGCTCGACCGCGCCGCACCGCTCAGGAGAGTTGATCATGACGGGCTTCTTCAATCGCCGCTCACGCCGCAACGTCGGCGCTTCTTCCATAGTCGGCGAAATCGCCGCGCAAGCGGGCAAGCTCGGCATCGAAATCTGCGACGTGTCCGGTCATATCGAAGAAGTTGCCGCGCGGGTCAAACGGCAGGCCGACGTGTGCCAAACGCTGCGTCAGTCGGCGGCGGCCACCCTCGCAGGCAACCATCGCATCGCCGCGGCGGCCCGCGAAATGAGCGCCGTGACGGCGCAAGCCGCGGGCGATGTCGGAAGCTCGCAGCAAACACTTGATGGATCGCTGTCCGATATTCATGGGTTGGTCGAAGGCGTGACCGTGATCGAAAGTCAGATCGGCGCGTTGCGCGCCGCGCTCTCGCACGTGAGCCGCGTGTCGGAGGAAATTTCGCTGATCGCGCGGCAGACACACTTGCTCGCGCTGAACGCAGCGATCGAAGCCGCACGTGCCGGCGATTTCGGCAAGAGCTTCGCTGTCGTCGCAGCCGAGGTGAAGACGTTGTCCGCCAAGACGGCGCAGGCAACGGGCCAGATTGAAACGACGCTCGCCCAACTCACCGAACAGACAGAACGGCTGATCGCCGAGGGCGCCGAAAACACGGCACGCGCCCAACGTGTGCGTGAAGGCACGCGCAGGATCGGCGATGTCGTGCATTCGACCGGTCACGCGATCATGCAGTTGAATGCAGAGGCGAACCAGATCGCCACGCTGTCGGGTGAAATCGAAGAGCAATGCAATGCATTCGAATCGCAGGTGCTGGAAATTGCGACGGACGTCGAGCATTCTGGTGAAAATTTCGTGCAGGCGAAGAATCAGCTCGGCAGCCTGCTCGGCGTATCGGAAAATCTGATCGAACTGACGGCGGGCACGGGCGTCGCCACGGCAGACACGCGCTTCATCGACGCCGTCGAACAGGCGGCAGCGAAGGCCGGCAAACTGTTCGAGGCGGCGATCGCGCGCGGCGAATTCACGATGAACGACCTGTTCGACGATCGCTACGTGCCCGTGCCCCGCACGAACCCGCAGCAATTCGTTACGCGCTTCACCGAGTTGACCGACAGGATCCTGCCGCTCATCCAGGAGCCGATGCTCGAACTCGATCCTCGCGTCGCATTCTGTGCGGCCGTCGACGTGCGCGGCTACCTGCCGACTCACAACCTCAAGTTCTCGCAGCCGCAGCGCGACGATCCCGTCTGGAACGCCGCGAACTGCCGCAACCGACGGATCTTCAACGACAGGACGGGTCTCGCGGCGGGTACCAATACGAAGCGCTTTCTGCTGCAGACGTACCGGCGCGATATGGGCGGCGGCGAATATGCACTGATGAAGGATGCATCTGCGCCGATCGTCGTGAACGGCCGGCATTGGGGCGGCCTGCGCATCGGTTATCGGATCTAAGCCTGCACGCCCGATTATCTTGATGAAAAAAGCCGGCGTCCTGGCGGGCGCCAGCCATCTGCATTGAATTTCTCGTCGCAGCTTGAACTAGATTGCCATTGCCAGCCGCCGCTTCTCCGCGCGCTGCATAAAGTGGTTCGCGACGACGACGCCCACCGTCACGAAGGCAATGAAGAGCGTCGCGAGCGCATTCATTTCCGGATTCAGCCCCAGACGCACGCGCGAAAATACAACCAGCGGCAGCGTCGTCGAGCCCGGGCCCGACAGGAATGCCGACAACACCAGATCGTCGATCGACAGCGTAAAAGACAGCAGCCACCCGGCCACCAGGGCCTGCGAGATCAGCGGCAGCGTGATGAAGAAAAATACACGCAACGGCGTGGCACCAAGATCCAGTGCAGCTTCCTCAAGCGACGGATGCAGGTCACGCACGCGCGACTGCACGATAATCGCCACGTAGGAAATACACAGCATCACGTGGCCGATCCAGATCGTGAAGATCCCGCGCCCCGCAGGCCAGCCAAGCCACTTGCCCATTTCGATGAAGAGCAGCAGCAGCGAAATGCCCTGGATCACTTCGGGAATCACGAGCGGCGCGTTGATCATCCCGGTGTACAGCGTGAAGCCGCGAAACCGCCCCATGCGCGCGAGCACGAAGCCCGCCCACGTGCCGATGATCACCGACGCGAACGCCGTCAGCAACGCCACCCGCAACGACAGCCAGGCGGCATTGATCAGTTCCTCGTCCTGCAGCAACGCAGCGTACCAGCGGGTCGAAAAGCGCGTCCACACCGTCACGAGCTGCGACTCGTTGAACGAATACACCACGAGGCTGATGATCGGCACGTAGAGGAACGCAAAGCCGATCGCGAGCGCGATGAACTGCAATACACGATTGGGCTTCATCAGCGCTTCTCCTCCAGTTCCTTCGCCTGCGAGTACTGGAACAGCGCCATCGGCACGAGCAGCAGCAGCACCATTGCGCAGGTGACGGCGGATGCCATCGGCCAGTCGGCGTTGTCGAAGAACTCATTCCACATCACGCGGCCGATCATCAGCGTATTCGCGCCGCCGAGCAGTTCAGGAATCACGTACTCGCCCACCGCGGGGATGAACACGAGCAAACAGCCCGCAATGATGCCGTTTTTCGACAACGGCAGCGTAATGCGCCAGAACGCGGTCCAAGGTTGCGCGCCGAGGTCGTACGCGGCTTCGAGCAACGTCAGGTCCATCTTCACGAGATGCGCGTAGAGCGGCATCACGAGGAACGGCAAGTACGAATACACCATGCCGATATAGACAGCCGTATTCGTGTGATACAGCTCGATGGGCGAATGAATCAGCCCGATCGACATCAGGAAGTTGTTCAGCAGCCCGTTGTTCTTGAGGATGCCGATCCACGCATACACGCGGATCAGGAACGACGTCCAGAACGGCAGCATCACGGCCATCATCAGGATGTTGCGCGTGGCCGGGTTCGAGCGCGCGATGTAATACGCCATCGGATAGCCGAGCAGCAGGCACAGCAGCGTCGAGATCGCCGCGACGACCACCGAGTTCACATAGGTCGCGAAGTACAGGCTGTCGGTCAGCAGAAACGCGTAGTGTGAGAGGTCGAGCGCGAGATGGATCACGCCTTCCTTGAACGTCGTCAGCTCCGTGTACGGCGGAATGCCGAGCTGCAGGTCCGCGAAGCTGATCTTCACGACCAGCAGGAACGGCACGAGGAAAAACAGCAGCAGCCAGACGAACGGCCCCGCGACGACGGCCGTGCGCCCTGTCAGACGGAAGCGGCGCACAGGCCACATCATGCAGGTATGCAGCGCGCTTTTCATGACGTCAGCACCACGCCCGCCGACGCGCTCCAGCGCACATACACTTCATCGCCCCAGGTAGGCGTTTCGATTTCCGACAGCGCGAGGCTCGACACGTTCGCGATCACGGTCTTTCCGCCGTCGAGCTTCACGTGGTACAGCGAGTATCCGCCCATGTATGCGATGTTGGTGACCGTGCCCTTGCCCCAGTTGAATGCCCCTTCGGGCGGCTTGCGCGTGAGGGCGATGCGCTCGGGGCGCACCGAGATCGTCACGGGCATGCCGAGGGGACCCGTGATGCCGTGGCTCACATACAGGCGCACGGGGAGGTCCCGCGTTTCGATGTATACGTGATCCGGTTCGTCCTCGACGACATTGCCGTCGAAAAGATTCGTCGAGCCGATGAATTCCGCCGAGAAGCGGCTGTTCGGATACTCGTAGACTTCGCTCGGCGTGCCAAGCTGCACGATCTCGCCCTCGCTCATCACGGCGAGGCGGCCTGCCATCGTCATTGCTTCTTCCTGGTCATGCGTGACCATGATGCAGGTGACACCAACCTTGTCGAGAATGTTGACGAGCTCGATCTGCGTGCGCTGGCGAATCTGCTTGTCGAGCGCGGACATCGGCTCGTCGAGCAGCAACAGCTTCGGACGCTTGACGAGCGAACGCGCCAGCGCGACGCGCTGCTGCTGCCCACCCGATAGCTGATGCGGCTTGCGCTTCGCGAAGCGCCCCATCTGCACCAGCTCGAGCGCGGACTGCACACGGTCCTTGAGCTCGGCCTTCGCCACACCTTCCTGCTTCAGGCCGAACGCGACATTGGACTCGACCGTCATATGCGGAAAGAGCGCATACGACTGGAACATCATGTTGACGGGGCGCCGGTACGGCGGCATCTGCGCGAGATCTTCGCCGTCGATCAGGATCTTGCCCGACGTGACCGTTTCCAGCCCTGCAAGCATGCGCAAGAGCGTGGACTTGCCGCAACCCGAACTGCCGAGCAGCGCGAACAGCTCGCCTTTCCTGACCGACAGGTTGACGCCCTTGACGGCGACCGTCTCGCCGAATTTCTTCACGACGTCGACGATCTGCACGAAGTGGTCCGCCGCGCCCTGCGCAGCGGCGGAATTGCCCGAGGACGACACGCCCGCCCCTGCCAGCACGTTCGACTGGTCACTCATGATTTGCTGCTTCTCTCCCTGCATGTAGACGAACAAAGCCCCCGGCTGGATACCGAGGGCTTCATGATGATGCTTTCCTGCGCGACCGGCTACTTCAGACGGGCTTAGCGGCCGGATTTGAACTCGGTCCACAGCCGCGTCTGCAGACGCTGGATCTCAGCCGGCAGCGGCTTGAGCAGGAACAGCGTCTTGACGACGTCCGCCGGCGGATAGACGGCGGGATCATTCGCGACATCCTTGTCCACGTACTTGCGCGCTTCCGCATTTGCGCTCGGGTAGTACACCGCGTTGGTGATGGCCGCATGAACCTGCGGCGTCTCGATGTAGTTGATCCACTCCGTGGCCGCTTCCTTGTTCTTCGCGTCCTTCGGAATCGCCATCACGTCGAACCACACGGGCGCGCCGCCCTTCGGAATGTAATAGTCGATCTTGTATGGCTTCTTCGCTTCCGCCGCGCGATGCTTCGCGATCACGACGTCGCCCGACCAGCCATATGCAAAACACACGTCGCCGCCAACCATGTCGTTGATATAGCCCGACGAGTTGAACTGCGTGATGTACGGACGGATCTTCTTCATCATCGCGAGGGCTTCACGATAATCAGCGGGATTCGTGCTCATCGGATCCTTACCGATGTAATGCAGCGCGGCCGCGAACATCTGGTCCGGCGCGTCGAGTACCGAGACGCCGCACGCCTTGAGCTTCGAGATGTTTTCCGGCTTGAACAGGATGTCCCAGTTGTCGAGCGCGACGCCCTTGCCGAGAATCTGCTGCGCCTTCGTCACGTTGTAGCCGAGGCCCGTCGTGCCGTACGCCCAGGGCACCGTGAACCTGTTGCCCGGGTCGGCACCCGCGACGAGCGCCATTAGCGCCGGATCGAGGTACTTGAGATTGGGGATCTTCGACTTGTCGAGCGGCGCGAAGATGCCCGCTGCGATCTGCTTGCCTGCGTAGTTGCTGGTCGGCACGACGATGTCGTAGCCCGAATTGCCCGTCAGCAGCTTGGCCTGCAGCGTGTCGTCGCTATCGTAGTTGTCGTACTTGACCTGGACGCCCGTCTGCTTTGTGAAGTTCGGGATCGTGTCCTTGGCGATGTAGTCCGACCAGTTGTACACATTCAGTTGTGTATCTTTTGCCGCCGCCGTCATGAAAGGCGTCGCGCACAGTACCAGCGCAGCCAGTTGGCCCACCACCCGTTTCTTCATTCCGTTCTCCGTTCTGACCGGCGCGAAACCGGTCGCTAACCCCGCTTCAAGCCGCTGCGCACCCGCGGCGGCTACCCTTGAAAAACCCGAAAACTACCATCAATCGACGCCTGATTCAAAAAAAACCGCCAGATGTCGCGCAAAGGGTACAGCGCGCGGTCTTATGCGCGACGGTTCGCCTGCCATCCGGTTCTCGTGCGAACGCCTGGACGTGGTTCCGTCATCCCGTCGGGCATCGTCCGCAGCCGCATCACGCCGATCTGCGCTGATCCGCGACGGCTGTCACGCCGCCGCGAAATTTGGCCGCAATTTTATCGGGTTATCGCGTCCTGTCCACCCGAAAAAAACCTCGCTTCCCGCGGCGGGAAATCCGTGCAGTGCCGATGCGCGGAAGCGGACTGCATCCTGCCGGAAACGGGTCGCCCAACGTCACTATAGACTGTCAAATATGTCCGGTCAGCGAACGCCGCGCGATGTACCCGAGTGCATGGCATGGCGCTTGCCCACGCGGATAGAGTCTTCCGCCGTCGGAAAGCGATGAACACGAACCCGTTCACATTGACTGCCGTCCGCCGCAAGCGCCGCCGCGGTGCGGGGTCGCCGCGTTCCCGGAACCCGCTGTCGTTCGTCGGCGCGGGCGCGCTCGTCGCGGTCGGCTATATGGATCCTGGCAACTGGGCGACGGCGCTCGCCGGCGGCGCAAGCTACGGCTACGCGCTGCTGAGCGTCGTGATCGCATCGAGCCTGATGGCGATGCTGCTGCAGTGGGTGTCATCGCGTCTGGGCGTCGTGACGGGCCTCGACCTCGCGCAGCACTGCCGCGAACATACAGGCCGTCGCACGACGGTGATGCTCTGGGTGACCAGCGAGATCGCGATCGTCGCCTGCGATGTCGCCGAGGTGGTCGGCAGCGCCGTGGCGCTGCAACTGCTGGTCGGCGTGTCGCTAACGGCGGGCGTGCTGATCTCGGCCGTCGGCACTTTCGCGATGCTCGCATTGCAACAGCACGGCCGTCGGACGCTGGAAACGGCCGTCGTCGCTTTCATCCTGTTCGTCGGCTTGTGCTTCGTGATCGAACTGGCGCTGGCGCGGCCGGACTGGCGCGCGGCCCTGACGGGCGCGGCCCCGAGCGCTCAACTGCTGCGCAATGCAGGGATGGTTTGGCTCGCGGCAGGCATTCTGGGCGCGACCGTCATGCCGCACAACCTCTACCTGCATTCCGCGCTCGTTAAAATTCACGCATGCCCGGCCAGCGATGCCGGCATCGACGATGCGCTGCGCGGCGTCAACTTCGGCACCTTCAGCGCGCTTTCATTGGCATTCGTCATTAATGCGGCCTTGTTGATCGTGTCGGCGGCCGTGTTTCATACGAGCGGCTACCGCAACGTGACAGACCTCGCGGACGCGCACCGCCTGATCGCACCCATCGTCGGCTCGCACTGGGCAGCCATTCTGTTCGCGGCAGCGTTGCTCGCATGCGGACTGAGCGCAACCGTCACGGGCACACTGGCAGGTCAAGCCGTAATGGAAGGCTTCCTGGAGATCCGGCTGCCGCGCTGGCAGCGCGCGTTGCTCACGCGCTCCCTCGCGATCGGACCGGCGCTCGTGGCAGTCGGTCTGTTCGGACCGAACGGCTCGGCGCAACTGCTGGTCGCAAGCCAGGTTGTACTGAGCCTCCAGTTGCCGCTCGCGGTCGTCCCGTTGATCCGCTTTTCGTCGGATGCGCGGCTGATGCGTGGCTGGCGCGTGCGCGGCGTGCCGCTCGCGCTGGCGTGGGCATGTGCGGCCGGCATCATCGCGCTAAATGGCGCACTCATCTGGGAAACGGCGATGGGTTGACAGCATTGCGCGATGAACTGCAACGTATTCGTCCGCAACAAACAGAGCACCGGAAGCCCATTTCGCTTTTCGTTTACCATAGCGGACCGCACGCATTTACCGCCCAAGGTATTCCGATGTCATCGAATCTGCACGACCTCCCCGACAGCCCCTGCATCGGTGTCTGTTCGACACTCTTCGACGAAGTTTGCAAAGGCTGTGGCCGCACGGCGGCGGAGGTGTCGAACTGGGTGTTTCTTACCGATGAGGAAAAACGCGCTATCTGGACGCGCATCGAATGCGATGGTACGGCGATGCGATTCAAGTACGACAAGCTATGACGCCCATGCATACGGACGACGGTCCACACGCGCATCGGTTCGATCGGTTACCTGGATGTGCAATGAAAAACGCCGGCTCTTGACGAGGCCGGCGTTTTTCATTGCACATCCGTTCATGCAAACGATGTTCAGAACTTCATCCCGACACCCACGCCCACGATCAACGGATCGATATGCAACGTGCCAAGCGATGCGCCATTGAGCGATGCATCCGTCTTCATCCAGACCTTCTTCAGATCGACGTTGGCGAACAGGGATTTCGTCACTTGCACGTCGACGCCCATCTGCAGTGCCGGACCGAAGCTGCTGCGCTTGACCGAAATCTGCTGATCGCCCACATGCAGTCCGTCGTTATAGAAATACGTATAGTTCACACCCGCACCTACATACGGCCGGACCTGTCCCTGATGATTGAAATGATATTGCAACAGCAGCGTAGGCGGCAGCACGTTGACGCCGCCGAGCCCGCCGAGGCTGGAGGTCACCTGATGCCGCGATGTGCCGAGAATCAGCTCGACGCCGATGTTGTCGCGGATCATGTATGTGAAGTCGAGTTCAGGCACGGTCGCATTGTTAACGCCGACATTCAGCGTGGACAATGCGTCGCTGGTGCGCACCTGCGGCACGATGGAGATGGCGCGCAGGCGCACGAGCACGTCACCGGCATGGATACCTGATGCGGTCGGGTCGCTGTCGGCGGCAAAGGCGTGCGCGGAGATCAGCGCCAGCCCTGCCGTGCACAGTGCGGCCGCGATCGATCGGAGTGTGGTGTTCATAAGCTACCCTGAATTTTTATATGGTTGCGCGAGTTGCAAAGCATCGCGCGAGAGCATTGTCGAAGCTCCCCGATCCGAGCTCCTTGACTCCCGTCAACCCAGGGAAAACGCAACTCGCCCTGCGACCGCTGGTCGCGCCGCTCCAGTCAGCAGCAGTTCGAGCAGATCGCGCACACTGCGGATCGCATTGCCAAACGGCAACGCTTCGCGGCCTCGGAAGAACAGGCCGTTGTTCACATCGCCGCGCAGGGCAGCTGCAAGCCGCGTGTCGATACAAAAATGGCCGAACTTTTCGATGCCGTCGCGTAAGCCGCATGCACTCAGGCATTCGAGTGCAGTCGGACAAGCCCGCTTCAGTGCACCAACCTTCGTGCGTATCCGCGTTTCGTTACGCAGATAGCGGTCGAGCCACGGTGTCTTCACGGCACGCGCCGGCAAGCCCGTTACGCTGACGAACTCCACGATATCGTCCGGCGTCGCATCGGCCAGCACGCGCTTGAAACGAGGATGCGCATCGCCCTCCTCCGTGACCGCGAACGGCGTACCGATCTGCACGCCATTCGCACCAGCTTCAAGACAAGTGCGCACTGCCTCGTGACTATTGATACCGCCCGCCAGGATCAGGGGCACTTGAGTTCTGCTGATCTGCAGGGAAGTAAAGAGCTGGTCGACTTCTTTGAGGACGCGGGCGAAATCGAAACGCGTATCGTGCATGTCGTCGAGATTCGTTACGCCGAGATGACCACCCGCATGCGCCGGATGCTCGATCACGATGGCATCGGGTAAACGACCCTTCTTCATCCATTTCTTCAGCACGACGCCGACACCACGGCTATCCGAGAGAATCGGAACTAACGCGATATCGTGCCCTTGCGTGAGATCGGGCAAATCGAGCGGCAGACCCGCGCCCATCACGATCGCGTCCGCGCCTTCTTCGCAGGCGATACGCACGTAGTCTGCGTGTGCGTTGACGGCCTTCATCACGTTGACGGCGATCATGCCGCGTCCTTCGCTGAGGTTTCGCGCAGCCCGGATTTCGCGCACGAGCGCCGCGCGGTTTGCGTCTTCGAGCGTCGCACGATCAGGCGTTGCGCGACAGCGTTCGAGCAGGTCGTCATGATGGTGGCGCAGATCGATGCTGGCGATCGTACCGAGCGCGCCTTCGCGCGCCACACTGCCTGCGAGCCGGTGCGCGGACACACCGACGCCCATACCGCCCTGCACGATGGGCAACAACGAGCGGCCGCGAATCACAAGCGGAGCGAACGGATGAGAAGGAAACATGTGAGGCCTCCGTCGTCGACGGGATTCGACGAAAAGCCTCGATGGTCGCAACTGGCAGATGCAGTATCTTGCCTGAGATCAAACAAAACCCGCGTGTCGGTTATCGACACGCGCTTTCATTGCGTTTCATCATCCATCGTGCGCGCCGTGTCAACGTGAAATCCGTTGCGACGCGCTCACGCGGATTTATGCAGGCTTGCTTACCTTTAACTGCATCGACTTGTATTCGAGGTATTCTTCGAGCCCGTAGATGCCGTTCTCGCGGCCGTGTCCCGACTGCTTGAAGCCGCCGAATGGCGCGACCATGTTCCAGGCGCCGCCGTTGATGTCGACCTGTCCCGTGCGCATGCGCCGCGCGACGCTCATCGCGCGCTCGTCGCTACCGGCCCACACGGCACCGCTAAGTCCGTACACAGAATCGTTGGCGATGCGCACGGCCTCCTCTTCGTCCTTGTACGTGAGGATGGTCAGCACCGGCCCGAAAATTTCCTCCTGTGCGATCGTCGCCTTCGGATGCACGCGGCCAAACACAGTCGGCTTCACGAAGAAGCCCTTCGAGATGCCATCCGGCATCCCGGTGCCGCCGGTGATAAGTTCAGCGCCTTCTTCGATGCCACGCGAAATATATTGCTGCACGCGCGACTGCTGCGTAGCCGAAGCAAGCGGACCGAGACGCGTCGTCTCGACGCGCGGATCGCCCGCGACGAATGCGTCTGCCGCTTTCTTCGCGAGTTCGCGTACTTCGTCGTAGCGTGATTCCGGCACGAGCATGCGTGTGTGCGCCGAACAGGTTTGACCCGAGTTCAGGAAGCATGCGCTGACGGTACCTTTGATTGCAGCCGCGAAGTCGGCGTCGTCGAGAATCACCGATGCCGACTTGCCGCCCAGTTCCAATGCAACCCGCTTCACCGTCGCAGCCGCGAGTTCCGACACGCGTTTGCCGGCGCGCGTCGACCCTGTGAACGACACCATGTCGACGGACGGATGACTGGCGAGCACTTCACCGACCACCGGGCCGTAACCGCTGACGAGATTGAACACGCCAGCAGGCAAGCCCGCCTCATGAATCGCTTCCGCGAGCACAAACGCATTGAGGGGCGCCACTTCCGAGGGTTTGAGCACGATAGTGCAGCCAGCAGCAAGCGCCGCGGCAACCTTCAGCGTGATCTGGTTCAGCGGATAGTTCCAGGGCGTAATCGCGGCGACAACGCCAACGGGTTCCCGCACGACGAGCGAATTGCCGACCCGTTCCTCGAACTGGAATTCACTCGCGAGCTTTGCGTAAGCATTCCAGTTGTACACGGGGCCGCCGACCTGGATCGCCCGCGCCAGCTTGATGGGCATGCCGACCTCACCGCAGATGTAGCCTGCCAGTTGTTCGGTGCGTGTCTTGAGGTTCTCTGCAATCTTTTGCAGGTAAGCGCCGCGCTCTATGGGCGGCGTCGCAGCCCAACCGTCGAACGCAGCGCGCGCGGCGGCAATCGCGGCTTCGGCATCGGCTTCAATCCCTTCGGGGATGCGGCCCATCACCTCTTCCGTGCCCGAATCGATCACATCGATCGTGCCCGTGCCGCAAGGCTTGATCCATTTACCGTCGATGTAGAAGTGCTCGAAGGTCTTCATTTCTTGCGTCCTGTCTCCTGGATAGTCCGTTTATTTTACTCATGGACCACAGACGAGATCGGACACATGCCAGAGACGTCAGTACGCGAAAGCGAACGAATCGGCAGAACCCAAATGAAAAACCCGCTTCTTACGAAGCGGGTTTGAAGGATTTGCAACCGTGCTGCTTACTGCAAACCCTGGCTCGACAGGAAGTCTTCGTAGTTGCCGCCGAAGTCGTTCAACGTGCCATCCGTCTTCACTTCGATGATGCGGTTCGCAAGGCCACTCACGAATTCGCGGTCGTGCGAAACGAAGATGAGCGTGCCGTCGTACTTCTCGAGCGCGATTTGCAGCGATTCGATCGATTCCATGTCCATGTGGTTCGTCGGCTCATCCATCAGCAGCACGTTGTGGCGGCCCAGCATCAGCTTGCCCCAGATCATACGACCCTTCTCGCCGCCCGACAGTACCTTCACCGACTTCCGGATGTCGTCTGCATTAAACAGCAGGCGGCCGAGCGTGCCACGCACCATCTGCTCGTCGTCGCCTTCCTTGCGGTACTGGTCGATCCAGTCCATCAGCGTGACATCGTTCGGGAACTCCTCATACGTGTCCTGCGGCATGTAGCCGACATTCGCATTCTCAGCCCACTTGATCGTACCGTGCTCGAGTGCCAGGTTGCCGAGCAGCGCGCGTAGCAGCGTCGTCTTGCCCGCGCCGTTTTCGCCGATGATCGCGATGCGCTCACCCGGCTGCACGCTCAGGTTGAAGTTGTTGAAGATCGTGCGGTCGTACTTCTTCGTGATGTTTTCCGCGACCACTGCAATATTGTGCAGCTTCTTCTCGTACTCGAAGCGAATGAACGGATTCTGACGCGACGACGGCTTGAATTCCTCGATCTTGATCTTGTCGATCATCTTCAGACGGCTGGTCGCCTGACGTGCCTTCGATTTGTTGGCCGAGAAGCGGCGCACGAAGTCCTGCAGATCCGCGACACGCTCCTTCGCCTTCGCGTTCGCAGCCTGCTGACGCTCGCGCGCCTGCGTGCTGGCGAGCATGTAGTCATCGTAATTGCCCGGGTAGACCTTCAGCGTGCCGTAGTCCATGTCCGCCATGTGCGTGCAGACCTGGTTCAGGAAGTGACGATCGTGCGAAATAATGATCATCGTCGAGTCGTACTCATTGAGCACGTCCTCGAGCCAACGGATTGAGTTGATGTCCAGGTTGTTGGTCGGCTCATCGAGCAGCAGCACGTCCGGCTTCGAGAACAGCGCCTGCGCGAGCAGCACGCGCAGTTTCCAGCCGGGGGCGACGTTGCTCATCGGACCATTGTGCAGGTCTATCGAGATACCGATGCCGAGCAGCAGTTCGCCCGCGCGCGCTTCCGCCGTGTAGCCGTCGTATTCGGCGAATTTTGCTTCCAGTTCGGCGGCATGCATGTAGTCGTCGTCGGTCGCTTCCGGATTCGCGTAGATCGCGTCGCGCTCGGTCATGGCCGCCCACATCTCCGTGTGGCCCATCATCACGACGTCCAGCACACGCACATCTTCATACGCGAACTGGTCCTGACGCAACTTGCCGAGGCGGACGTTCGGCTCGAGCATCACATTGCCCGAACTTTGCTCGAGATCGCCGCCCAGGATTTTCATGAACGTCGACTTGCCGCAACCGTTCGCGCCGATCAGGCCGTAGCGGTTGCCTTCGCCGAATTTGACCGAGATGTTCTCGAACAGGGGCTTCGGCCCGAATTGCATGGTGATGTTGGCAGTAGACAGCACGGCGCGTCCCTTTGAATGATAGATCGGCGAAAAACCAATTATTTTAGCAGGTTATCGCGTCACGCGCGCCGCGCCCAAGGCGGCAACGATAGCCCCTATCCGTCTTTGCGCGGCGTCTGCAACACGTCGATGAAACCGGACAGATCCGCATCCGCGAGTCCCATCGCTGCACCCAGACGCAACAATTGCTGCACTGCGCCCGAAACCGGCATTGGAGTGCCTGTTTCGTAGGCGGCCGCTGCAATCGTATCGACATCCTTCTGAAACGTGCCCAGTGCGCCGATCGGAGGCTGCCCCGCCTGCGTCATGCGCGGCACGAAGGTCTGCAGCAGCACCGAGTCAGCCCACCCGCCGGCGAGCGCCTGCGTCAGGCGCGCGGCATCGATGCCGCTGCGCTGCGCAAGACTGACGGCCTCGGCAATGGCCGCCACCGTCGACGTCACGATCGCCTGATTGCATAGCTTGGTGGTCTGCCCCGCGCCCGCCGCGCCCATATGCGTGACGCGGGCCGCATAGGCCTTGATCACCGGCGTCACGGCAGCGACATCGGCCGTCTCGCCGCCCGCCATCACCGCGAGTGTTCCCGCCATCGCGCCCGCCACGCCGCCCGAGACGGGTGCGTCTATCCAGCCGATGTCCGCTTCGGCGGCGCGCCTCGCGAAACCACGCGTAGCCGACGGCGGCATGCTGCCGTGATCGACAATCCAGCGTACGGGACTACCGCCCTCCTGCTGCATCACGGCTGGCACGATTCCATTTACACCGAACACGACTTCTTCCACGGCCGCCGAATCCAGCACGCACAGGAAAATGCCTTCAGCCCGGCTGACCAGCTCGGCAGGTGTCGACGCGACGGTGGCGCCGTCCGGCACGAGCGCTTCAGCCTTCGCGCGTGTGCGGTTCCAGACCTGCACTGCATGGCCTGCACCCAGCAGATGGCGAATCATCGGCGCCCCCATCAGGCCCGGTCCGCAAAAACCGATCTCCACTTCTTCTCCTTGGTTCGATGCACTGCATGCATCGGATTGCCCCGACCTGAGCGTCGACGGCCTCGAACCATTCATGATACCGGCCACATCCGGTTGCAGCACGTCGGGCACGCGACGTGCGTTCCGGTTCGTTCACGCGAAATACATTGCCTATACTTTTTTCGACCACCAGGAGGTACATCATGAGCGACCACGTGTACAAGCACATCGAGCTGACGGGTTCGTCCACGAAATCCAGCGACGACGCGATCCGCTGCGCGATCGAAAAAGCAGGTAAAACGGTGCGCAATCTGCATTGGTTCGAAGTCGTGGAGACGCGCGGCCATATCGAAGACAACAAGGTCTCGCACTGGCAGGTCACATTGAAGGTGGGCTTGCGCATCGAAGATTGAGGCAGCGGCGAGCTGCGCGCGGCGAGCGCGCGAAGAGGACGGTGCACGTCTGCAGCTACGAGTCGGACGCGCATGAAAAAAGCTGCATCCGATGTAACACCGGATGCAGCTTCTGACGTGCCCACGCGAACCTCAGGTGACGGCAGGGCGATCCACTGCCGCGCCGGACCAACCTTCGTGTGACGCGCAGTCAGGTTCAATACGTCACTTCGGCAGCGAGCCTTCCACCCCTTCGACGTACCAATTCAGGCGCTGCAGTTCCGGATCGGCCAGCGTCTTGCCTGCGGGCACCTTCACGGCACCCGTCTGATCCTTGATCGGACCTGTGAACACATCCCACTTGCCGCTTGCCAGTTGCGTGCGCTTTGCCTCGACATCCTTCATTGCATTGGCCGGGATCGCCGACGTGTTCATGTCTTCGAGATCGACCGCCTTTTGCGGAATGCCCCACCACACGGGGTCGTTCTTCCACTTGCCGTCCAGCACCTGCTGGATGGCAGCCGTGTAGTACACGCCCCAGTGCGCGACCACTGAACCGAGGTGCGCGTCAGGACCGAACTTCTTCATGTCCGAATCCCAACCGAATGCATGCACGTGCTTTTCGGAGGCCGTCGCAAGCGTCGCGCTCGAATCGGTATTCTGCAGCAGCACGTCGGCGCCCTGACCGATCAGCGTTTCGGCAGCCTGCTTCTCCTTGCCCGGATCAAACCAGCTGTTGATCCAGATAACCTTGGTATGCACCTTCGGATTCACCGATCGCGCGCCGAGCGTGTAGGCGTTGATGTTGCGCACCACTTCAGGAATCGGCACCGATGCGACGAAGCCGAGTGTATTGGTCTTCGTCACGTAGCCGGCCGCGACGCCCGCGAGATAGGCACCCTGATACATGCGCACGTCGTACGTGCCAAAGTTCGCTGCTTTCTTGTAACCCGTCGCGTGCAGGAAGACCGTGTCCGGGAAATCCTTCGCGACCTTGAGCTCGAAATCCTGGAACCCGAAGCTGGAACCGAAGATGATCTTGTTGCCCTTGTTCGCGAGATCGCGGAACACACGTTCCGAGTCGGCGGACTCGGGCACGTTCTCGACGCGCGTGATCTTGATCTTGTTGCCGAACTTCGCTTCCGCTTCTTTCGAGCCCTGGTCATGCGCGTAGGTCCAGCCTGCATCGCCCGGATTGCCGAGGTAGACGAAGGCGACGCCAGGCACGTCGGCAGCCTGCGCCGTCGGCATCAGCGCGCCGCTCGCGACGAACGACGCCGCCGCGAGCGTCAGCGCGCTCAGCATGGTCCTTTTTTTCATGTTCTTCTCCTGTCGTTGGATTAGATGTCTTAGTGAACTGTTATGCAGCATTCGACACCCGCTTAGCCCGCCGCAAAGAACGGCTTACCGAGCGATGCCGGCGCGTTCAGGCGGATCGTGTTCGGATTGCGCGAGATCAGCACGAGCACGACGACGGTCGCGACATACGGGAGCATCGCGAGAAACTGCGTCGGCACGGGAACGCCGATCGCCTGCGCATAAAACTGCAGGCCCGTCACTGCACCGAACAATAGTGCACCGATAAGCAGACGGCCCGGGCGCCACGTCGCGAAGACGACGAGCGCAAGTGCAATCCAGCCGCGACCTGACGTCAGTTGCTCCTGCCACAAATGCAGATTGACAATCGAGTAGTAGCCGCCTGCGAGGCCCGCCATCGCGCCGCCGAACAGCGTCGCGCCATACCGCACGCCGATGACCGGAAATCCGACCGAATGCGCGACCTGCGGCGATTCGCCGACCGAGCGCAGCACGAGTCCGGCCCGCGTGCGATACAGGAACCAGCCGACCACACCGAACATGACGAACGCGAGGTAATCGAGCGGCGTGAGGCTGAAGAGCGCCGGCCCGAGCACGGGAATCTTCGACAGTCCGGGAATGACCCACGCGCCGATGGTCTCGCGCACGGCCGCCGACGTGTACGGCTTGCCGACATACGCGGACAGGCCGATGCCGAAGATCGTGAGCGACAGGCCCGTGGCCACCTGGTTGGCGAGCATCGACAGCACGAGGAACGCGAACAGCAGCGACATCGCAATGCCCGCACCGATAGCCGAGAGAACGCCGAGCCACGGGTTGCCCGTGACGGCCGTCACCGCGTAGCCCGTGACAGCACCCATCAGCATCATCCCTTCGACGCCGAGGTTGAGCACGCCCGACTTCTCGGTGATGAGTTCGCCGACACCCGCGAACATCAGCGGAATCGCGGCGACGACCGCGCTCGACGTGAGCGCGCTGGCTTGTTGAATATCCATAATGACCTGATTTGATTCGGGTTCGGGCGTTTTACGATGCCGCGATGCCGCGACGGCGCACGCGATAGTTGACGAACAGATCCGCGCCCAGCAAGCAGAACAGCAGCAGCCCCTGGAACACGCCCGACAACGCCTGCGGCAACTGCATCGACGTCTGCACGGCTTCGCCGCCGAGGTAGAGCAGCGCCATCAGAAGACTCGCGAGCACGATGCCGACGGGATGCAGCCGTCCGACGAATACGACGATGATCGCGGTGAAGCCATAGCCCGGCGACCATGTCGCCTGCAACTGCCCGATAGGACCGGCGATCTCGCCCATGCCCGCAAGACCCGCAAGGCCGCCGCTGATCAGCAGCGACGTCCAGATCGTCTTCTTGTCTGAGAAGCCCGCATAGCGCGCGGCCAGCGGCGCGAGCCCGCCCACGCTCATCCGGAAACCCGCGAAGCTCTTGCGCATGAAGAGCCAGACAAGCGGAATCGCGACGATCGTCACGAAGATCGATGCATTCAGGCGAGTGCCCTTCAGGAATTTCCAGTGCCAGTCGCCGTAGAACGTCGGATACAGCGCGTCGCCGGAGAACATCTCAGAGAGGGGGAAGTTCATGCCCTGGGGGTCGCGCCACGGGCCGCTGACCAGATAAATCAGCAGCTGCGTGGCGACATAGGTGAGCATCAGGCTCGTCAGAATCTCGTTGGTGTTGAAACGGCTCTTGAGCAGCGCGGGGATCGCAGCCCACGCCATGCCGCCGAGCACACCCGCGATCATCATGGTTGGCAGGATCCACCAGCCCGTCGCCTGATCGAAGTAGATCGCGACACCGCTCGCCGCGATGCCGCCCAGCAGCATCTGCCCTTCGGCGCCGATATTCCAGACGTTCGCGCGGTAGCCGATGGCAAGACCGAGCCCGATCAGACACAGTGGCGACGCCTTGAGCAGCAGCTCCGTCCACCCATTGACGCTCGATAGCGGCTCGATGAAGAACGCGAACATCGCCTGCGCGGGGTCGCGCCCGACAAGGCTGAAAATCAGAAAGCCGATGGCCAGCGTAAGGAGCGCGGCGATCAGCGGCACGGCAAGCTGCATCGTTCGCGATGGCGTCGTGCGGGCTTCGAGTCGATACGGAAGAATCATTGTGCGTTTTGTCGCGTATTGTCGATGTGGTCTCTGCAGTTGCTTTCAGTGCACGTCAGTTCATGCGTGCGCCGGCTGCTCCGACGACGGCGGCGTACCCCTCGCGCTCCCCGAACAGCCCCGCCATCCAGCGGCCGATCTCCTCGGCATTGGTGTCGCCCGTCTTGCGCACGGGCGACATACGTCCGCGCGCGATCACGGCAATGCGATCGCAGATGTCGAACAGTTCTTCGAGCTCTTCGGAGATCACGAGAATGGCAACGCCACGCGCCGACAGATCGAGCAACTGCTGCCGGATGAACGACGCCGCCCCGACATCGACGCCCCACGTCGGCTGCGCGACGACCAGCACCTTCGGCGCCTGGAGGATTTCGCGGCCGACGATGAACTTCTGCAGGTTGCCGCCCGACAGGCTTTGCGCGAGCGCGCCTTCGCCGCCGCAGCGCACGTCGAACGACTCGATGCAACGCCTCGCGAACGCGCGCATCGCGGTCGCATTGATCCAGCCCGAACGCACCATCTGCTGGCGATGTGCCGTCAGCAGCGCATTCTCAGCAAGCGACATCGCGGGCACCGCGCCGCGCCCGAGTCGTTCCTCGGGCACGAACGCGAAGCCCAGCCCGCGGCGCGCCGCTGCATTGAGCTTGCCCGCGGGCTTGCCGCAGATCGTAACGGCATCGGCGCGATGACCCTTGTGTTCGCCCGATAGTGCCGCCAGCAATTCCGCCTGGCCATTACCCGATACGCCCGCGATGCCGAATATTTCGCCTGCATGCACGCTGAATGAGACTTCGTGAAGCGAAGTGCCGAACGGATCGTCGCTTGACGATGAAAGATTTTTCACGTCGAGCAGCACGTCGCCCGGCGTATGCGTGCGCCGCTCGTAGTCCGGCAGCGAATGACCGACCATCAGCTGCGCAAGCGATGCATGCGTCTCGTCGCGCGGCGTCACGCGGCCCGTCACCTTGCCGCCACGCATCACGGTGGCCGTGTCACACAGTTCCTGGATCTCGTCCAGCTTGTGGCTAATGTAGAGAATGCTGCACCCTTCAGAGGCGAGGCGGCGCAGCGTCGCGAACAGCTTGCGCACGGCTTGCGGCGTGAGCACCGACGTCGGCTCGTCCATGATGAGCAGACGCGGATTCTGCAACAGACAGCGCACGATCTCGACGCGTTGGCGCTCGCCCACCGTCAGGCTGTGCACGTGGCGCTGCGGATCGATGTCCAGCCCATATTCGGCCGACACGTCGCGAATGCGCTGACCCAGTGCCTTCAGATCGAAGGGCTCGTCGAGCGCCAGTGCGATGTTCTCGCCGACCGTCAACGTCTCGAACAGCGAAAAGTGCTGGAACACCATGCCGATACCGAGCTTGCGTGCTGCCGCCGGATTCGCGATATCGACGGACTCGCCTTCCCAGCGGATTTCGCCCGCATCCGGCCGCACCGCACCGTAGATGATTTTCATCAGCGTGCTCTTGCCCGCGCCGTTTTCGCCGAGCACTGCATGGATTTCACCGGGCGCGACGAGCAGCGTCACGTCGTCGTTCGCGCGAACGGCAGGATATTGCTTGCTGATACCCGTCAGTGCGAGGCGCGCTGTGGTGCCGTCGCCACGATTTGCGCTGTTTGCGTACGGGGCGCCGCCCGTCGGACTGCCTGTCGATGTGTCGCTCATGTTGTTCCGTGTTACGCGTGTGGTCGGCGGCACGCTGCGTCCGGCGTGCATTTTCGCTTGAATGCCCGTCGTTTTCCGCGCGAGCTTCACCTGCATCCCGATCGGCACGCGCGTGTCGCGCTATCGCAGCCGATCGACGATACCGAAATCACTCCTCTCAGTCGAGCCGCCAAAATTCCCGCAAAGCCGCGCCGCTGCGCGGTTTGCGGGTATCCCTCCCTTGACGGTCTTTTATCTCTATATTAAAAAGCATATACCCACAAGCCTGATCGATCAGCCAAAACATATATTTCGGAGAAGTTCATGAGTCAGCAACGCGAGGCGATCGACACTTACCTACTGCGCGTCTTGCACACCCTTCTGATGGAGCGCAGCGTCACGCGCGCCGCCGTCAAACTGAACCAGTCCCAACCCGCGATCAGCGCAGCACTGCGCCGGCTGCGCGACATCACGGGCGACCCGCTTCTGGTACGCGGCAAGTCGGGCATGGTGCCGACCGAGTACGGGCTGCGCCTGCTCGAACCCGTGCAGAATGCACTGCGCGAAATCGAACGCATTAAATTTCAGCAGCACAACTTCGATCCCGCGACGTCGATCCGCTGCTACCGGATTGGCTGCCCGGACTACCTGAACGTACTGTTCGTGCCGACCGTCGTCGAGCGCTTCCGGCAGGCGGCGCCGAACGCGACACTCGAGTTCCACTCGCTCGGTCCCGCGTTCGACTACGAACTGGCGCTCGAGGACGGCAAGCTCGATATCGTCGTCGGCAACTGGCCAGAACCGCCAGAGCAGTTGCACCTGTCCAATCTGTTTGTCGACCAGATCGTGTGCCTGATGAGCAACACACATCCGTTCGCCAAGCGCGGCGGCCTGACGCTCGACCAGTACCTGAACGCGCCGCACCTCGCGCCCACGCCCTATTCCGTCGGCCAGCGCGGTGCGATCGACGTGCATCTCGCGCGCGAGCGCCTGAAGCGCCACGTCGTCGTCACGCTGCCCTACTTCAATCTCGCGCCGTATGTGCTGATCAAGTCCGATCTCATCTTCACGACGACGCGCCTGTTCGCCGACTACTACGCGAAGTTCCTGCCGCTGACCGTCGTGCCCGCGCCGCTGGATTTTCCGCCGATGCAGTACTACCAGTTGTGGCATGAGCGCGTGCATTACTCCGATGAAGTGCGCTGGCTGCGCAGTCTCGTCGCCGAAGCGACCAAGACGTTGATCGACAGGTAACGCACAGGCACTACTGTGCAGGCGGCGGTCTCGAACCGCCGCTTTGCGTTTTAGTGCTTTGCTCAAGCTGCACTTTGGTACAGCGTCTTCGCGAGATGATTGTGCCGTTCGATTACCGGGCCAAGATCGACAGTCGTCAGCACGCCGTCTTTCACCACCTGCTTTCCGCCGATCACACTCGTCGACACCTGCGAGGGCGCGCAGAACACCAATGCCGCAACGGGATCGTGCAGCGCGCCCGCAAACAGCGGCTGGCGCAGATCGAACGACACAAAGTCCGCCGCCATGCCGGGCGCCAGCGCGCCGATATCGTCGCGGTTCAGCACCTTCGCCCCGCCGAGCGTCGCGATCTCGAGCGCCTCGCGTGCCGTCATCGCGTCCGGGCCGAAGCCGACGCGCTGCAGCAGCATCGCCTGTCGCACCTCGGCGACCATCTGCGCGCCGTCATTCGACGCCGATCCGTCGACCCCCAATCCGACGGGGACGCCCGCCAGCCGCATCTTCTTCACGGGCGCGATGCCCGACGCAAGGCGCATGTTGGAACACGGGCAATGCGCGACGCCCGTCCCCGTGCGCGCGAACAGCCGGATGCCGGCGTCATCGAGTTGAACGCAGTGCGCGTGCCATACATCGGGACCGATCCAGCCAAGTTCCTCGGCATATTCTGCGGGCGTCATGCCGAACTTTTCGCGGCTGTATGCAATATCGTTCGCGTTCTCCGCGAGATGCGTGTGCAGCGATACGCCGTATTGGCGCGCCAGTGCGGCCGACTCGCGCATCAGATCGCGGCTCACCGAAAACGGCGAGCACGGCGCAACGACGACGCGCAGCATCGCGTATCGGCCAGCGTCGTGATACGCGTCGATCAGGCGCTGGGTGTCCTTCAGAATGTCCGCTTCCCGCTCGACGACGCAATCGGGCGGCAGGCCGCCGTCTTTCTGTCCGACGCTCATGCTCCCGCGGCTTGCATGAAAGCGCATGCCGATGCGCCGTGCGGCCGCGATGCTGTCATCGAGCCGGCTGCCGTTCGGATAGATGTACAGGTGGTCGCTCGACGTAGTGCAGCCGGACAGCAGCAGTTCGGCCATCGCCGTCAGCGTCGACACTTCGATCATTTCCGGCGTGAGGTGCGCCCACACCTTATAGAGGTTCGTCAGCCAGCCGAACAGCTCGGCGTCCTGTGCAGCGGGAATCGCGCGCGTCAGGCTCTGATACATGTGATGGTGCGTGTTGACGAGGCCAGGAATGACGAGATGCCCCGTCATGTCGAGGATCGCGTCCGCAGTACCCGGCAGTGTGTGCGTTGGACCGACGGCGACGATCCGGTTGTCTTCGATATAGAGACCGCCGTCGCGCAGCTCGCGACGTTCGCCGTCCATCGTGACGAGCACGTCCGCGTGTCGGACCAGCATCGTCCGGCCGCGCGGCCCGTCCGTTCCCGTCACACCGGTTGCATTGGTTTGCAACGTCATTCGTTTCTCCAGTGCTGCCCTCTATCGCCGCCGATGAGGCCGATGCACGATGCTGCCACCTGTCCGCGCCCACTGCATGTGGCCGCTCGAAGCTGCATCGTTGTGCCGTCGCCGCAGCGCGCGGCTTTGCGGGCATGTGCAAAAGTCGTCCGAACGCGTTGTCTTCGGCACGCCGCCGTGCCGCCGCGTCCGTTCGAACGCAGTTGGCCCGGTTACCCAGCGTGTTCCGCCGTCTTCGGGATGCGCGGCCGCGCCGCGCATGGACGTAACCTTCGGGCGACAAAATTGCGCTGGCAACTCGCGCCAGTGCGATACCGGGGTTCAGGCCGCGCATATGACCGGCATTTTTGGCGCCCGTACGATCGGGACCGTTCCGCCCCGTCCGTCCCGCATGCAGCGGATTACCTGTCCAGCGGGCCTCGGCAGGGCGTCATGCGTCAGCGATTATCTTTCCTATCGCTCGCTCGCGGAGGCGAACAATGTTTCTACAATGGATGTCACGGCGCTCGCTTCAATCCGCCGACGGGTATGTAGCCACTGACGTGGAGCCTCGATCCGCCGCTAAGTGTCATGGATCGGGCCGCCGCTGAAACCTCGCATCTACACAAGGACAATCGCGAATGGGCAAGCTCACTACCCACGTGCTCGACACGGCAAACGGCCGTCCCGGCGCAGATATCAAGGTCGAACTCTTTGCGCTCTGCGGCGACACGCGCCGGGCGCTCAAAACCACCACCACCAATCACGACGGCCGCTGCAACGAGCCGCTGCTCGAAGGCGACGCGCTTGCCATCGGCGAATATGAACTCGTGTTCCACGCGGGCGATTATTTCGCGTCGATCGGCACCAAAGTGCCGGAACCGCGTTTCGTCGATCGTGTTGTGCTGCGCTTCGGCATTGCCGACGCAGGTGCGCACTATCACGTGCCGCTACTGGTGTCGCCGTGGTCGTACAGCACTTATCGCGGAAGCTGAAGCGAACCGGTCTCGTGTGCACGATCGTGCGCGTGCGTGCATTTCGCAGATGACATGGAGACATACGCGAAGCGCAAGCCAGCACAAGAGCGGCCGATCGGCATCCCGTTTCACCCGAATGCCGTTGCATGCATCGATCCGATAGCGGACCTGCACCGGCGTAATACACCCGAATGCCGCGCAACACTCGAGATGCTGCGCGAACAACGAATCAGAAGTGGAGGAGTTTCATGGAAGGCTTCGTTACCGACTGGCTGAATCTCGCGATTCGCTGGTTTCACGTTATCGCCGCAATCGCATGGATCGGCGAGTCGTTCTATTTCGTCGCGCTCGACAACAGCCTGAAACCGCCGACGGACCCTAACCAGCGCCGGCGCGGCGTGTTCGGCGAACTGTGGCATGTGCATGGCGGCGGCTTCTACAACATGCAGAAGTACACCGTCGCCCCGCCCGAAATGCCCGACGACCTGCACTGGTCGAAATGGCCGTCTTACACGACGTGGCTCTCGGGCTTCGGTCTATTCACGGTGCTGTATCTGTTCGCGCCGAACACATACCTGATCGACAAGAACGTGCTCGACATGGGCCCTGTTGTTGCGATCTTCTCGGCGCTCGGTTTTCTTGCCGCAGGCTGGATCGTGTACGACTCGCTGTGCCGACTGCTCGGCAACAATGACAAGGTTCTCGGTATCTGCGTCGGTCTCTATGTGCTGATTGCCGCGTACCTCGCGTGCCACATCTTCGCGGGCCGCGCGGCCTATCTGATCATGGGCGCGATGCTGGCGACCATCATGTCGGCGAACGTGTTCTTCGTGATCATTCCGGGTCAGCGCAAGATGGTCGACGCGATGCTCAAGGGCGACACGCCGAACCCGATCTATGGCAAGCGCGGCAAGCAGCGCTCCGTGCACAACACGTATTTCACGCTGCCCGTGGTGTTCGCAATGCTGTCGAATCACTATGCGATGACGTACACGCATCCATACAACTGGGCGGTGCTCGTTGTCATCATGCTGGCAGGCGCGCTGATCCGCCAGTTCTTCGTGATGCGTCACCGCGGACAGGTATTGTGGTACCTGCCGCTTGGCGGCGTTGCACTGATGTTCGGCGCGCTCTTCTGGACGATGCCCCGGCCTGTCGTGCCAGTTGCCGAGGCTGCCAACGCTCCTGTCGTGAAGGTTGGCGATATCGTGCCTGTATTGCAGCAGCGCTGCGTGGCTTGTCACTCTGCGCATCCGACGATGATGGGCAGCGCACCCGCTGGCGTGCTGCTCGATACGCCTGAAGAGATCTCGACGAACGCACAGCGTATCTACCAGCAGGCCGTGACGCTAAAGTCGATGCCGCTTGGCAATGTCACACATATGACTGATGACGAGCGTCTGAAGATCGCTGCCTGGTTCCATGGCGGAGCGCATTAAGGCCTGCTTTCCATGGCGTGAGGTCGGTTCTTCACGGTCGGGCTGTTCGCGAATGCGGCGGCCCGTTTTTTTCTGTCTACGACGCAGTCGCGACTATTGGGTTTTCGCTGGCATCCGCGATTTGCTTCTGGTTTGCTGGTGTTGCCTGTGCGGGGCGGCACCTACTGTTCCTTGCGGCAGCAAAGAACAGAGGCAAAAGAAAGCCGCTCACACCGCCAGTGTTTTTTTCTACCCATGGGCCCACCACCTCCCCACGCTTCTCGCAACAGCATGCTCGCCAGCGTTTGTTGCGAACGCCTTCGATCAGTATCAAGGCTAGCCACGCCCGGTCATCACAACCCATTGAGCCGCTGCCTGAACTGCCCAAGGCGCTGGTTGACGAACTGGCCAAGGGGCCGATGATGCCGGGCCAAGTGCGGGCTCTGCTGCTTGCGTGCAACAAGGCGGTCATCGAGCGCGCCATGAGCGCCGGGGTGAATCTGCAGGTATTCAACAAATTGAAGACGCGCGGCTACCAGCGCAAAAACGCACGCAACAAGCGACAAAAAAACAAAAAACCCATCGCAGATCTCCATCCGCAATGGGCTTCCGAGCATCAAGGCGCCGCAGGCAAAAAACCTGACTCAAACGACGACGCTCAACGCCTCCTCCGTCAACCACAGCGATTCCCGCAGATCGAGTTCATTGAGATTCACCCCCTCTCCACCCCGATCGATGACGATGAAATCGCTCACATCACCCAGCGAGAGCAGCGGATGGTGCCATACGCCCTTCGCATAGTTCACGCCCTGCCAGCCACTAGTCACGAAAGCACGGATCTGCGATTCATCCAGCTCGCCGACAGGCGCCACCACAACGAGATAAGGCTTGTCGTTCAACGGAATGAATGCCTGCGATCCAAGAGGATGCCGTTCCATCATCCTCACTTCGAATGGCAGCACACGCGGTTGCCCGCGAAACAGATTGACCAGCGTGCGGCCGCCGTCGTCCGTGACATCCACGTTCGCGAGATCGTGATAGCGGGTCGTCGTGCCAAGATTGATCGGAATCTGCTTCGCCCCGTCCAGTTCGATCACGTCGCCGAACGGCGCGAACGATTCGCGTGTCAGCGGTTCGATGGCAAGTGTCTTCATGATGCGAGCGTGCCCCACAGACGCAGACGCGAGACACCGCCGTCGGGAATGATGTTGAAGCGGATATGGGTGACAGGACCGAGTGCGGCAATCTCGCTTTCATAGAAGTGCTGCTTGTCCATTTGCAGCTTCTGTTCGCCGAGTAGCACCGGCCAGAACATCGCCTGCGTGATCAGCGAACTGTCGGTGCCGCCCGTGACGAACGCAGCCTGAATCGAGCAGCGGTCCGGATAGTTGCCCTTGAAGTGCGCGGTATCAACTTCGATCTTCTTGATCACGCCCGGTTGCGCGAGCGCGACGATCGCCCAGTCGTTGCCTGGCTCGCGGCGGCGGCGCGTTTCCCAGCCATCGCCCATGTTGACGCCGCGGCCCGGCATCAGCAGCGTCGATGCGGCGCCGAAGTGCTGGTTGTTCGCAGCGACCAGATAGGCGCCGTTTTCCATCGCGGCCAGATCGAACAGGTCGGTACGGCTCGCGCCCGCCCAGTCGACCTGCGGCTGACCGTATACACGCAAACGCGCGATGCCGCCGTCCGGATAGATGTTCACACGAAGGTGCGTGTACGCGTTTGCGTCGCTCACATCGATGTAGTGATGGCTGTTGCCCTGCAATGTCGTCGACGGGACGATCTCAGTCCATTGCGTCGACTGGTTTGGCGCGCCGTCGACCACACGCGTCGCTTCCACCGATGCCGCCGGCGGGAAGTTACCCGTGAAGTGACTCGTGTCGATGTCGAAGCCCTTGATCACACCTGGACGCGCGAGCTTCACGATGCACCAGTCGTAGCCCGTCGTGCGCTTGCGGCGCGTTTCCCAGCCGTCCATCCATTTGCCGTGCTCATCGTACTTGCCGGGAACGAAGACGGCCGGCTCCGGATTCAGCATGCGGTCTTTCGGCGCAAAGAAGTCGTCGCTCGATTCGAGCGCCTGTGCGCCGAGACGCGGGTCGGCGAGATTCACGAAACGGCGCGTGAACTCGGGTGCGTTGGGATCGAGAATCGGGAGTGCCATCGTTATCTTCCTTCAGGTCTGGTTGTTGCCGTTTGTGTGCTTGGACACGCGTCGCTTTCGTGTCGATCGCGCGATTTTCACGCGACGATCACGCATCGATCAGATCGTCGAGACGGAAACGCGCGATGCGATAAATCTGGTCGAGGCTCGCCCGCAGTTCGTCGGCGCGGCTGTGGCTCACGCGCGCTTCGAAGTTCGCGATGATGCCGTGGCGGTCATAGCCGCGTACGGCGAGAATGAACGGGAAGCCGAATTTCTCGCGATACGCCGTGTTCAGCCGCAGCAGCGTATCGAATTCTTCCTGCGTGCATTGATCGAGTCCGGCGCCGCTTTGCTCACGCGTCGATTCGGCTGTCAGTTCGCCGCGCACGGCCGCTTTGCCCGCGAGTTCCGGGTGAGCGTTGATCAGCGCCAGCTGCTTCGTCTCGCCCGCTGTTTCGACGGCATTCGACATCGTCTTGTGCAACGCGTCGATGCTCGCATACGGACGCTGCGCCGCCGCGATTTCGGCAACCCATGGCGAATGTTCGAAGATGCCTGACAGCGCTGCAACGAACGCGTCGGCCGACAGGCTGTTCAGTTGGTCCAGTGTGTATTGCATCGCCTTCATGCGGCCGCCCCGCGGTTGTCCTGTTGCTGGTAAGGATGATGTTCGCGCCAGTGACGCGCGATATCGACGCGACGTGTGACCCACACGCGCTCGTGCTTCTCGATGTGATCGAGGAAACGTTGCAATGCGCGAAAGCGGCCCGGACGGCCGAGCAACCGGCAGTGCATGCCGATCGACAGCATCTTCGGTGCTTCGTCGCCCTCTTCGTAGAGGACGTCGAACGCGTCCCGCAAATACGTGAAGAAATGGTCCGCCGTGTTGAAGCCTTGCGGCGTTGCGAAACGCATGTCATTGGTGTCGAGCGTGTACGGCACGATCAATTGCGGCACCGTCGCGCCGCCCGTCACGTCAACATCCATCCAGAACGGCAAATCGTCGCCGTAGTTGTCGGAGTCGTACAGGAAGCCGCCGTATTCGGCCACCAGCCGATGCGTATTGGGACTGTCACGGCCCGTATACCAGCCGAGCGGCCGCTGTCCCGTCACGCGCTCTATCGCTTCCATGCCGAGGCGCATATGTTCGGCTTCGCGCTCGGGCGACATGTCCTGATAGTGAATCCACCGATACCCATGACACGCAATTTCATGCCCCAGCTCGACGAAGGCGCGCGCCACCTCAGGATGCCGCTCGATCGCCATGCCGACGCCGAACACCGTCAGCGGCAGGCCACGCTTTTCGAACTCCCGCAGAATGCGCCACACACCCGCACGCGAGCCGTATTCGTAGATCGACTCCATGCTCATGTGACGCGCCGGATACGACGCCGCGCCCACGATCTCCGACAGGAACTGCTCCGAACCCGCATCGCCGTGCAGCACGCAGTTCTCGCCGCCCTCTTCGTAGTTGAGTACGAACTGGACCGCGACGCGCGCGCGTCCTGGCCAGTTTGCCTGCACGGGATGGCGGCCGTAGCCGATCAGATCGCGCGGATAGTTCGGGTCGAGTGACATGGTGTGAATGGCGCAGCAGTTGACGTGGGGATGCGCCGGCGGTCGTCGTGCAAGCGCGAAAACGCGCTACGGCAAGGCCGGCATGGTTGAACCAGTGTAGCGAAAACGCCCGGATGCGCCCATACACCCGGGCAGATAGTGCATGTCAGACAGAGTGTATGTGCGGTGCAATATCGGCGGCGGGATCGGCGCGCAGGGCACTCGCATCGACCCGCAGCAGCGCGTCGCTGGCGGTATGCTGCAGCGAGGGTGCCGCAGCCGGCTGCGGGCCTGCCGGACTGAAGCGTGCGAACTCGCCGTCATAGCGCTTGCGCAGCGGCCTTGCGTAGTCGCCGCGCTTGGCCGTCGCGAGGCGTAGCGCGACGAGCGCCTCCACCCACTTCACGGCCGCCGTCACGCCTTCGACGACGGGCGCGCCCAGCGCATCCTCGAGCTCCCTGCACAGCTCGGCCATCCCCGCGCAACCGAGCACGATCGCATCCGCCCCATCCTCGTCGAGTGCCCGGCGGCATTCGTCGAGAATGATGCGCCGCGCAGCCGAGCCGGGCTGATCGAGCTCCAGCACCGCCACGTCGGTGGCGCGGACGTTGCGGCAAAAGCGCTTCATGCCATAGCGCTCGGCCAGATGCCAGGCCATGCCACAGGTGCGCGACAGCGTCGTCACCACCGAGAAGCCCGGCGCCAGCACGCTCGCCGCGTGCATCGCCGCCTCCGCGATGCCGATCACTGGACCGCGCGCCAGTTCGCGCGCCGCATAGAGGCCGGGATCGCCGAAACATGCAATCACATAACCATCGAAACCTTCGCGCTCGCCCGCTTCGATTTCTGCGAGCAGCCCTGGCGTGGCGAGCGCCTCGTCGTAATAGCCCTCGATCGACGGAGGCCCCATCGTCGGGCTCACCGCCACCAGCTCCGTGCCCGGCGCCACGACGTTGCGGGCACAACGGCCCATCGCTTCCGTCATCCGTTGCGTCGTGTTCGGGTTGATCAGTTTGATCCGCATGTCGACTCCCGTTGCTGCCTTTGATGAACTGTCATGCCTGCTTCATGCACCACGTTGCAGGTTGCGGGCAAGTCCGCCGTAGAACACTGCACCGAGCCCCGCGCCAATGAACCACGAGAAGTTCGCGAGCGCATTCAGCGACGGCACCATCACGCAGATCACGGCGATCACTGCAGCCGGCAGCAGCGCGGCAACGGCACGATAATTCACGCCGTTGTGATACCAGTACTTGCCCTTCTCCGATACGGTGTACAGATCGTCGAGCACGATCTTCTGACGCTTCACGAGGAAGTAATCGACGATCAGGATGCCGTACAACGGTCCGATGAAGCTGCCGAGCACATCGAGCGTGTAGTGGATCACCGCCGGGTTATTGAACAGGTTCCACGGCGTGATGAAAATCGACGCCACTGCAGCTAGCATGCCGCCTGCACGCCAGCTGATGAGCTTCGGCGCAACGTTCGAGAAATCGAATGCAGGCGATACGAAGTTAGCGACAATGTTGATGCCGATGGTTGCGATCGTGAAGGTCAGTGCGCCGAGAATCACAGCCGTCGGATAATCGATGCGGCCCACCGTTTCGACGGGATCGGTAATGAGTTCGCCGAACACGGGCAGCGTCGCGGCCGTTGTGACGACCGTCACCAGCGAGAACGCGAGGAAGTTGACGGGCAGCCCCCAGAAGTTGCCGCGCTTGACGCTGCGAAAGCTCTTTCCATAGCGCGAGAAGTCGCCGAAATTCAGCATCGGACCCGAGAAGTACGACACCACCAGCGAGATCGCCGTGATCATCACGGGGATGACTTCCATGCCGTGATACTTCACGCCGCCGAGGTTGATGCCGATGTTCTGCCAGCCCGCACGCCAGATCATGTAGCCGGCCAGAATGAACATGACGACATACACGGCAGGGCCGGCGAAGTCGATGAACTTCTTGATCGTCTCCATGCCGTTCCAGAAAACAAGTGCCTGCAGCACCCACAGCAGCATGAACCCGGCCCAGCCGATCGCGGACAGGCCCATGAAGCCGTGATGATGCACGTCGGCATAGGGCAGTAGTTGAGGGAGGAACTTGAGCACGACGATCACGAGCGCACTCGATGCCAGATAGGTCTGGATGCCGTACCACGCGACGGCGATGAGACCACGGATCACGGCAGGAACGTTGGCCCCCAGCACGCCGAACGTGGCGCGACACGCAACGGGATACGGCACGCCGTTCTGCTGGCTCGGCTTCGCGATCATGTTGCACAGCACGTTCACGATCGTAATGCCGACCAGCAGCGCGATCAGCACTTGCCAGCTCGTGAGACCGAGTGCGAACAGGCTGCCTGCGAACACGTAGCCGCCGACGCTATGCACGTCCGACATCCAGAACGCGAAGATGTTATAGGCGCCCCACGTCTGATGCTTCAACGGCGCGAGGTCTTCGTTGTACAGGCGTTCGCTGTAGCCTGCAGGCAGCGCATGGCCGCCTTGAGCGCCGCTCTCGTAATCGGGAAGTGCCGAACTATTCGGTGCTGCACTGAACTGAGCCATGAACTCCTCCTAAGATGGGAACGTCGAGGTCGATCGACGGGCACTGCATCGTGTATGCCAGGCGCGAGGCGAGCCCACTATGTGACTTTTGGTGATGCGCCGCGCTTACCGGCTGCCGCGGATGTCTCCGTACTTACGCACTTGTTTTGATAGCCCGGCAGGCTTTCCGCGCCGACCTGCAGGGCTTTGCCGCGTGAGCGTGGACGCCTGGCCGGCGTCCGTCGCCTGACGGTCTTTCGGTCGCGATGCGAGCAGGTGTGGCTCGCATCCGTTCAGGTCTTTTCGCCTTTGGGTGGACAGGTCGACTTCCCCGTCAATCACGGTTCACTTCTGTGCGGCGCGCACCGCCAGCGGGCGGGCGTCGGCACGCGCGCGACGATCTTCAGCGGCCTGCCGCCTGCGGGGCTCGCATGCCGAATACTTCGTGCAGATCGGTCCCACCGCTAGCCGGCCGATCGAGCATCTTCAATTCGACGCTCTCCAGGTGACGCGACATCAGCGCGCCCGCTGTCGTTGCGTCACCCGCGTCGAGCGCGGCAAGAATCGCTTCGTGGTCTTCGAACGAACAAGGGCTGCGGCCCAGCGATTCGTACAGCGCCGAGATCAGCGTCGAGCGCGCCACCAGCCCGCCGAGGCAATCGCACAGCACCGTGTTGCCCGTCAGCGACGCAAGCTCCGTGTGGAACTCGCCCGACAATCTGATCCACGTCGAAAAGTCCCGCGATTCGAACGCCTTGCGCTCCCGCGCGATCATCCCGCCGATGTTCTTCAAACGCCGCGAGCCCTGGCTCGCGCAAATCTTGTCGACGACGGCCAACTCGATGATCCGGCGCATCTCGAACACTTCATGCACTTCCTGCAGCGACGGACTCGCGACAAACGCGCCGCGGTTCGGCTCCAGGTCGACGAGGCGGTCGGTGGCCAACAGGGCCAGCGCCTGGCGGATCGGTCCGCGCTTCACGCCGAACACTTCGCACAACTGGGCTTCCGTCAATTTCGCGCCAGGCGCGAGCCGATGCTCGAGGATCGCGGCGCGAATGCGTTCGGCGATGGCTTCGGGTTTCGTGCTGCTCGAGGCGGCGTTAGGTGTCTCTGACATGATCGGCGTGCTGTTATGTGGACCATCTTAGGATGGACATAAAAATTGTCAACAATTTCAGCGGCTGATTTTCGACTATTTTGGTTACGACTGACACGCAGAATAGGTCGAAATCCAGGTGAGCCTTGTCCCGCAGTTCATTCCGGTTGCAGACAACTGCGTGAGCGCATCCTGTCCTACAGCGATTTTGTCGACAAAATTGGCGGACATGGATGCGCGCGTGTTTGTCGGCATTGTTGAACAACCGACCGTTAGTTGCATTTAATACTTGAAAATTAAGGCGAGCCGGCCTCGCCTCTATGCATCGCGACATGAAACGCCGCAGTCAATCGAGCACAGGATGGCCCGAGACCGTGAGTTTGAATCCATGCGCCCCCCCGACGAGCCGAGCATCGCCGCCGACGGGCAGCGTCACCATATCGGGAATGTGCCCGAATTGCAGGCCGGTCACGATGGGAATGCCGATCACCGACCTCACCTGCTCGACCATGGCGCACAAGTCGTAGCCGTTATCGTAGTCGAAAGGCTTGCCGCCCGAGAAGTCGCCGAGCATGAGCGCCTGCTGGCGTTCAAGGATGCCGGCCAGATGCAGCTGATAGATCAGCCGCTCGATGCGGAACGGCTGTTCGTTCACGTCCTCGACGAACAGGATGCCGCCTTCCACGGGCGGCATATACGGCGAGCCGACCAGCGACGCGAGCACGGCCAGGTTGCCGCCCCATAGCGTGCCCGTGACATCGATGGTCTGCGCCTGCGGCGTCGTGCTGGAAATCGTGAAAGTCTCGGACGTCAGCGCGTGCCAGAAGTTTTTCATGGTGAAGTCGCTGACGTTTTCCGCGCCGAAATCGCCTGCGAGCATGGGGCCGCCAAACGTCGTCACGCCGGCCTGAGACAGCAGCGCGAGTTGTAGCGCCGTGAAATCGCTGTGGCCGCAGAACGCGATGGGCTGATCGCGCAGGCGGCGTTGCAGGCCGCGGTAGTCGAGACCGTGCAGGATGCGCACTGCGCCGTATCCGCCGCGCACGGCAAGCACGATATCGGGCAGTTCCCGCGACGGGTCGCCCAAACGGTTCAATTCCGCTGCGCGCTCGCCGTCCGTGCCGGCAAAACGCTGATAGCGACGCTGCGCCGCGCTGACGTTCTTCACGTGATGCCCTTGCGCACGCAGACGCTTCAGCGCGAGATGAATCGCATTGGGATCGTGCGGATAGCCCGAGGGCGCAATCAGTTCGATGGTGCGATGCCTGGCCATGTGCGGTAAGCGGTCAGTTGACGGCCGTGCCGTCCTGCAGCGGATCGGCGGCGCCGGATTCATTTTTCAGCGCGGCGCGTGCCTCACGCGAGGCGCGTCGGCGGTCTGCAAAAAACGCGCGCAGAGCGGCCGCGCACTCCTCTTCGAGCACGCCCCCCGTCACGGTCGTATGATGGTTCAGCTGCGTGTTGGCAAACGCATCGACGACGCTGCCACACGCGCCCGTCTTCGGATCGCGCGCGCCGTACACCACGCGAGCGATGCGCGCGTGCATGATCGCACCCGCGCACATCAGGCACGGCTCCAGTGTCACGTAGAGTTCGCAACCCGGCAGCCGGTAGTTCTCGAGTGTCAGCGCGGCGGCGCGCAGTGCGGCCATTTCGGCATGCGCAGATGGATCGTGACCGCCGATGGGATGATTGAAACCCTTCGCAATGACTTCATCGCCGCGCACCAGCACCGCGCCGACGGGCACTTCGCCTGCGGCGCGCGCCTCTTCCGCGGCGGCTTGCGCAAGCGCCATGAAACGGCGATCGCGCTCGGAAAAAATGACGGCGGCCGTCGTCAGGCAGGGCCCGACGGTATCGGCAGACAAGTCGCCAGACGAAACAGAATCCGCGGACGGCAGCCCGGCCGGACCGACGCCAATGCTCACGCCGGCCCCGCGTTTGGCGCCGGTTCGTCGGCGGCGCGCTCCGACAGGCGCTCCGCAATCCGTCGGCAGTATTCGCGCGGCATGACCAGCGGCCCGCCGCGCAGCGATTCCAGTGCCATATCGAGCGCAAGCATCTTCGCCTGCAGGCGGCAGCGCGTGCTGCCGTCGCTGACGGCATCGAGATCGCCCTGCAGGTCGCGCAGCGCCCGCAACTGCTCGACGGCAGGCGGCACGAAACCCGCATTCTTCAGAATGCGGTTCGCGACTCGAACTTCCTCGGGCACGAGTGCGTCGTCATCGAGAACCTGCGGCGCGCCGGCTCCCGGCAAATAGTCGAACTCGCCACGCGCGGCGGCGGCGGCGATCCGTTGTTCGACAAGTGCATCAAGCAATTTCATCTGCAATCCACTACGTTGCGGCTTCGCCATTTTATCAGGGTGCTGCGAAATGGATTTGTCAGACGCCTAGAGGACACATCCCAGATTAGGATTTGTCGTATGGGATGGCTTTCGGCGACGAGATATGGTTGTCGCTTTTCGCACGCATCCGCTCCATCATGACTTTTCCCGCACCGGCCACGGCGATCGTCTCAATTCATCCAAAGCGGGGCGCCGGGCGCCGACCGCACTCAGGCGTGTCGGGTCCCGCGCAAGATCTCCACGCTTGTCGGTTCGCGCGGAGGTTCGTCATGCTGATCACGGGGGTTGCATTGTCGGTCGCACTGTCAGGTTGCGGCGTGTTCTGCGGCATTGTCGGCGGAACCGGGGGCTTCGGCGGCAATTGCGGCGTCGGCTTCCACTTCTGATTCCCCTCCGCTGTCGTCCCGCGATCGTTTCGCAAAGCGTGTTGACCGGACGCGCAATTTACACACTGTTACGCGAGCCGCGCGTCAATAACGACGCACGTTTCCCTATACTCGTCGCCGTCCACAACTGGTGGCGCAACGACAATCACGTAACATGACCCACACCCGTTTTGTTCGCCCTCTCGTTCGTACGACATTGCTCGCGCTCTGCGTCACGCTGCCGCTCGCGGGCTGCGTCGTTCCCGGCAATTCGCCTTATGGCTCGCAGTACGGCTCGACCTACGGTTCGAGCTACGCCACGCAGCCCGTGTACGCACAGCCGGCGCAACCGGCCTACGCGCAACCCGGCTATGTGCAGCAGCCGTACGCACAACAGCCGCAATATCAACACGGGTACGATCAGTCCGACTGGCAGAACAACCAGACGTACCAGCAGCAACCCCAACAGGGCTACGGTTATGGGGAACAATACGGCGTGGTCTCGTCGATCCAGCCGTTGGGGAATCCCGGTGCCGTGACGGCGGGTGGCGTAGCGGGCACGGTGATCGGCGCAGTCGTGGGCGGCGTGATCGGCAACCAGTTCGGACGGGGCCACGGACGCGACGCAGCGACGGCAATCGGGGTGCTGGGCGGCGCCGTCGCAGGCAATCAGTTGGGTCAGCAGGCGGGTGCGTCGTCGCCGGGCGGCTACCGGATTGCGGTCCAGCTGAACGACGGCTCCACGCGTGCGTTCGATGTCGGCTCGCCGGGCGACCTGCATCCTGGCGATCGCGTGCGCATTGCGGGCAACCGCCTCGACCGCTACTAGGCACACACACGCATTCGACGCGTGCGCCCGCGCAATGCGAGCGCACGCGCGCCCTGTGAAGAACATTCGCATCACGCCTTCCTCCCGGCTCGACCGCTCTCCCCGGGCTCGTAGAACATTGCGAAATAGTTCGGACTGCAATCCGACCCGCAGCTTCGCTTAGATATGCTTCTTGTGCACGCATCGTCTCGAACGAAATCGACAGCTTTCCGGCGATCGCGCGCGACGAAAATCCGCGCAACGAGACCCGCGATCCACATCGTGATTGCGGGCATCGTGGCCTGATCGCGCTCAGGCGCGATGTGGCCACGTCGACGTCGTTCATTCACTTCGGCGCGTTCCGCACACCCTGTGCGCGGCGTTGTTCGCGTGGGGCTGTGCGCGTATCGGCTGGAAACTGGAACAAAGCCTGGACAACCGCCCCGTTCAAGGACCAACCGTCTTGTGGGCATCGTGCGACGGCGTAGAATACTGTACATTCATACAGTATCTGCTACCCGTTATGGAACTGCTCAAAAAGCTCGAAATACTCGCCGACGCGGCCAAATATGACGCGTCGTGCGCGAGCGGCGGCGCGCCGCAGCGCAGTTCGCGCGGCACGGACGGACTGGGCGCAAGCACGGGTTCGGGCGTCTGCCACAGCTTTACGCCCGATGGCCGCTGCGTTTCGCTGCTGAAAATCCTGCTGACCAACTTCTGTCTGTACGACTGCCGGTATTGCGTGAACCGGCGCACGAGCAACGTGGCGCGCGCGCGTTTCACGCCCGAGGAAGTCGTCAGCCTCACGCTCGACTTCTACCGTCGCAACTATATCGACGGGCTGTTTCTCAGCTCCGGTGTAATCCAGTCCTCGAACTACACGATGGAACAGCTGGTGCGTGTCGCTCAGTCGCTGAGGGAAGATCATCACTTTCGCGGTTACATCCATCTGAAGACGATTCCGGACGCCGATCCTGCACTGATCGCGCAAGCGGGCCGTTACGCGGACCGCCTGAGCGTCAATATCGAACTGCCGACGGAAACAGGTCTGGAACGGCTTGCGCCCGAGAAAAGCGCGCGCACGATCCGCCTCGCAATGGGCGCCATCCGCCTCGCGCGCGACGAAGCGGAGAGCGACGCGAAAGCGCCCCGCTTTTCGCCCGCTGGACAAAGCACGCAGATGATCGTCGGCGCGGACGAGACCAGCGACAGCACGATCCTGCAAACGGCCGAAACATTGTACGGCTCGTACCGGCTCAAGCGCGTCTACTACTCCGCGTTCAGCCCGATTCCCGACAGCCCGACGGCGCTGCCCGCGCAAGCGCCGCCGCTGCTGCGCGAGCATCGTCTGTATCAGGCGGATTTTCTGCTGCGCGGCTATGGCTTTCGCGTCGACGAACTGTTCGACAAGCCCGGCAATCTCGTGCTCGATATCGACCCGAAACTCGCGTGGGCGTTGAGTCATCGCGACAACTTTCCCGTCGATCTGAATCGCGCCCACGCGCGCACGATCGCCCGCGTGCCCGGCATCGGCATGCGCAATGCAAAGCGGCTGGTGGCGTTGCGGCGCTCGCGGCGCATCCGCTATCAGGACCTCGTGCAACTGCGCTGCGCGATGGACAAGATGAAGCCGTTCGTCGTGACAGCCGACTATCGTCCGGCGCAGGCCGACCTGTCGACAGAACGGTTGCGGCACGCGTTGACGCGACCGCCCACGCAGTTGTCGCTGTTGTAACGCACCGCGTTCGCACATGCATGTCACGACCATCGAGGACACGTTCGCCGCGTGGCGCGAAGCGGCCCGGCAGGCGCTCGCGCAGCGTGTTGCGCCCGAGGAGATCGACTGGCGCATTCGCGACGGCGCGCGTGCCGCCCCTAGCACGCTGTTCGACGATAAATCCGCTACCCCGTTTGAGTCGGCGGTGTGCGTCGAAGTCCTCATATCGCGCGAACTCGCTGAACTGCTGAACGACGCCGCGCTGTATCGCGCACCGGGCCGCTGGGCGTTTCTCTATCGCGTGCTCTGGCGATGGCATGGCGGCGACCGTTCGGTCGCGTCCCCCGCGGATTCCGACGGTGCCCGGCTTCACAAGATGGCGAAGGCCGTGCGGCGCGCGAAACACGACATGATCGCGTACCTGCGCTTTCGGCTGCGTGATGCGAGCCACGACACGCCCACACCCGACCTGCCCGAATACGTCGCGTGGTACGAACCGGAACACGATGTGCTCGCATGGTCGGCCGAACACTTCGCGCGGCGCATGGGTCGTTCGACGTGGCTCATCTCGACGCCCGACGGCGCCGCATGGTGGGACGGCAGCGCGCTGCGGGTTGAACGTCGCCGGGCGCCGTCCGCCGACCTTGCCTGCACCACCGCCGACGAAGCCGAGAGACTCTGGCTCGCCTACTATCGCAACACGTTCAATCCCGCGCGCCTGAACGAAACCGCGCTCGAGCAGCATATGCCTGTGCGTTTCTGGAAGGGCTTGCCCGAGGGCCGTCTGATTCCGTCGCTGATCAGCGAAGCGAAAAGCGGCGCGCAGCGGGTCGCACAGGCGAGCAGCGTGGGCATGCTCGGCGGCAAGAGCGTGTCCGTCGATGCACACAGCGCGCAACCCATGCGGCAACACCTTTCGACGCTCGACGCGTGCCGGCACTGCGAACTGTGGCAGCATGCGACGCAGGCCGTCGACGGCATCGGCCCCGACGACGCGCGCATCATGCTGATCGGCGAACAACCCGGCGATCACGAAGATCTCGCAGGAAAACCGTTCGTCGGACCGGCAGGCCGGCTACTCGATGTGGCACTCCAGCGCGCGGGTCTGTCGCGTGACGGTCTTTATTTGACCAACGCCGTCAAGCACTTCAAATGGACGCTGCGCGGCAAGCGGCGTCTGCACAAGACAGCGGCGCAGCAGGAAATCGACGCTTGCGGCTATTGGCTGGAACGCGAACTGCAACGCGTGAGGCCTGCCGTCGTCGTCACGCTGGGCGCGACCGCGTTGAGCGCGCTGCTGCACGAGAAGGTCAACCTGAGCGATTGGACGGGCAGAACGCTCAATGTGGACGACATGCGGGTGGTCGCGACGTATCATCCGTCGTATGCGTTGCGGCAGCAGCATGACGAGGCCCGCGAGCGGGTGCTGGCAGCGATCATCGGGGCGCTGACGCGGGCGCGCGACCTGTCCGAAGCTGTAGGGGAAAGGCAGCACGCGCCGGACTAGCATCGCGACCGCGAATGCGCGAGCATGGACAAATGCCATGAACGAGACGTCATGCAAATCCAGCTCGAAACTGCGCGTCTGCGGCTCGAACCGTTCTGTGAAACGCATTTCGCCGGCCTTCTCGCGCTCAATTCCGAGCCCGTCGTCATGCAATTCCTCGGCGACGGCTCGCCAGCGACGCCCACTGAAGTGCAGGAGAGCATCGCGTCGGCGAAACACCGCTGGAACCGCTTTGGCTTTTCCTGGTGGTCGTTCATCAGAAAGGGCAGCGGCGAGATCATCGGCGCGGGCTGCGTCCAGCATATCGAGAATGAACCGCGCAATCCCGTCGAAGTCGGCTGGCGATTAAAACGGGATCATTGGGGCCACGGCTATGCCACGGAAGCGGCGCGCGCGATGATCGGGTTCGCCTTCGACGTACTCGGCCTTGCGTCAATCCACGCGACGACGCATCCGTCGAATGAGCGATCGATCAAGGTGATGGAACGGCTGGGGATGCGCAGTCTCGGCATGCAGCGTTACTACGGGACGCTGGCGGCGACGTATGTGCTGGAGAGATGGTAGGCACCGGCAATGAAAAAGGGCGCCGCAGCGCCCTCTTTTCAACCCGGCCTCACTCCCACTCAATCGTCGCAGGCGGCTTGCCCGAGATGTCGTACACGACACGATTGATGCCGCGCACCTCATTAATGATCCGATTCGACACATGGCCGAGCAGATCGTGCGGCAGATGCGCCCAGTGCGCCGTCATGAAGTCGAGCGTCTGGACGGCGCGCAGCGCGACAACATATTCATACGTGCGTCCGTCGCCCATCACACCGACGCTCTTCACAGGCAGGAACACCGCGAACGCCTGGCTCGTCAGGTCGTACCACGACTTGTCCGTGTCCTTGTCGATAAACGTGCGCAGGGATTCGATGAAGATCGCGTCCGCGCGGCGCAGCAGATCGGCGTATTCGCGCTTCACTTCGCCAAGAATCCGCACGCCGAGGCCAGGGCCCGGGAACGGATGGCGATACACCATCGAAGGCGGCAAACCCAACTTCACGCCCAGTTCCCGCACTTCGTCCTTGAAGAGTTCGCGCAGCGGTTCGAGCAGCTTGAGGTTCAGCGTTTCCGGCAGGCCGCCGACGTTGTGATGGCTCTTGATCGTGTGCGCGGCCTTCTTGCCCTTGCCCGCCGATTCGATCACGTCCGGATAGATCGTCCCTTGCGCGAGCCATTTCGCGTCCGTCAGCTTGCCCGCTTCCGTCTGGAACACTTCGACGAATTCCGCGCCGATGATCTTGCGCTTCGCTTCCGGATCCGTCACACCCTTGAGCTTCGACATGAACGCTTCGCTGGCGTCGACATGGATCACCTTCACGCCGAGGTTGTCCGCGAACATCGACATCACCTGCTCGGCTTCATTCAGGCGCAGCAAACCGTGATCGACGAACACGCAGGTCAGCTGATCGCCGATCGCGCGATGCAACAGCGCCGCCGCCACCGACGAATCGACGCCGCCCGACAGACCGAGAATCACATGCTCGTCGCCGACCTGTTTGCGGATGTTTTCAACCGCTTCGTCGATGTAGTTGCCCATTTCCCAGTCGGGCTTCGCGCCGCAAATCTTCAGCACGAAGCGTTCGAGCATCGCGCGGCCCTGCACCGTATGCGTGACTTCCGGGTGCCACTGCACGCCGTAGAAATGGCGCGTCTCGTCAGCCATCGCAGCAATCGGGCACGATTCCGTCGATGCCATCAGCTGGAAGCCTTGCGGCATTTCCAGCACCTTGTCGCCGTGGCTCATCCACACCTTCAGCATGCCGTGGCCTTCGGGCGTCGCGAAGTCCTGAATGCCGTCGAGGAAGCTCGTGTGATTGCGCGCGCGCACTTCCGCGTAGCCGAATTCGCGCAGGTGGCCGCTGTCGACCTTGCCGCCCAGCTGCTCGGCCATCGTCTGCATGCCGTAGCAGATGCCTAGCACGGGCACGCCAGCCTCGAACACCGCCTGCGGCGCGCGCGGCGTGTCCGTCTCGGTGACCGAGTTCGGGCCACCCGACAGGATGATGCCCGTCGGCTTGAAGTCGCGAATGAATTCGTCGCTGACGTCGTGCGGATGGATTTCCGACAGCACGTGCGCTTCGCGAATGCGGCGTGCGATCAGTTGGGTGACTTGCGAACCAAAGTCGAGAATCAGGATCTTGTCATGCATGGCAGCGGACGGAATCTAAAAAGAACGGATAGGGAAAGCCGCGCGTGTCGCATGTGCGACAGGACGGCGTTGTCATTAAAACGGACGTGCAGGCGCCGCAGCGACGGCTCGAGCGAAACACCGCAGCGTGCCGCGATTGGCCAGACACTCGATCAAGAACTGCGCGCAGACGGATTCCGGTTGTATCGGCAGCGGGCGTGAGCTTGCGCACGTCAGCCATGAAACGGCGGCCGCGGTGTGCCGGATGGCGAGCCGGGTTTCGCTTCGGCGGAACGGGCGTCCGCTGCGCTACGCTCGGCCGCGGCACGTTCGCGCGCGGCGGCGTCTTCGTGGGCATCGGCCCGACGCTTATGCGCGAGCGCATCCTCGCGTGCGGCGGCGGCCGCTTCGGGCATCATCGGGCGCGATGCCGCAGCCGTCAGGCCCGGCTCGACGGGATGGCCCGTCGCAGGGCTAACGGGCCGCGAGCTCGCCGTCGGCGTGCCGCCCAGCGTCGGCTCGACGTGCGCTCCCGTTGCCGGATATACGACACCCGGACGCGCAACCTGACGCTCCCGCTCGGCCTTGCGCGCTTCGTTCTCGGCTTCACGCGTTGCGACGCGGTCCGCTCGTTCGCCCACAGCCTTACCGGCCATCCGCTCGCGTCGCCTGACGGCGCTCGAGAGCTTCACGCCGCCCAGGCCGATCACGAGCAGCACCACGCCCGTCACCACTGCCACCAGCTGGCCGAAACCCGTCAACTGCGGCACGTGTCGCAAGAGCAGCCAGACCAGCATCAGCACGCCCGTCAACCAGTTCACATGGCCGACGACCTTGGCCGTCGTCACCGTCATCGCGCCGTCGATCGACGCATGCAGCGCCAGCCAGGCGAGACCGATCAGCGCAATGCCCGCTCCCTGCCCGACCAGCACAGGGTCGGTCTGCACCAGCTGCAGCGCGTCGTACAGCGACTTCCACGGCGTGAGCAGGAGTAGCAGCCCGAATGCCAGCAACAACAAGGCATCGATGATCAGTACGGCACGCAGCAGCGGCTTCATCGGCAATTAGTCCACGTGGTAGTTAGGGGCTTCCTTCGTGATCTGCACATCGTGCACGTGGGATTCGCGCATGCCCGCCGCGGTGATTTCGACGAACGAGGCCTTCTCGTGCAGTTCGTCGATCGTGCGGCAGCCGCAGTAGCCCATTGACGCGCGCACGCCGCCGATCAACTGGAACAGGATCGCGCCAACCGAGCCCTTGTACGCGACGCGGCCTTCGATGCCTTCCGGCACGAGCTTGTCGATGTTCGCGGAATTGTCCTGGAAGTAGCGGTCAGCCGCGCCGTCCTTCATCGCGCCGACGGAACCCATGCCGCGGTACGACTTGTACTGGCGGCCTTGATAGAGAAACACGTCGCCTGGCGCTTCTTCCGTGCCAGCGAACATGCTACCCATCATCACCGCATTGGCGCCCGCGGCCAGCGCCTTGCTGACGTCGCCAGAGAAGCGCACGCCGCCGTCCGCGATCACGGGGATGCCCGTGCCCTTGAGCGCGGCCGACACGTTGGCGATCGCCGAGATTTGCGGCACGCCCACGCCAGCCACAATACGCGTCGTACAGATCGAACCGGGGCCGATACCGACCTTCACGCCATCCGCGCCGTATTCAACGAGCGCCTTGGCCGCATCGGCCGTGGCGATGTTGCCGCCGATCACCTCGACGTGCGGGAAGCTCTTCTTGACCCACTGGACGCGCTCCAGCACACCCTTGCTGTGGCCGTGCGCCGTATCGACGACGATTACGTCCACGCCCGCCTGCACCAGCAGCGACACGCGCTCCTCGTTGTCCGGGCCGACGCCGACCGCGGCGCCTGCGCGCAGCTTGCCATGCTCGTCCTTACAGGCGTCCGGATGCTCCGTCTGCTTGGTGATGTCCTTCACCGTCATCAGGCCGCGCAGTTCGAACGCGTCGTTGACGACCAGCACGCGCTCGAGGCGGTGGCTGTGCATCAGCGCCTTCGCTTCGGCGAGCGGCGTACCTTCCTTCACCGTAACGAGGCGTTCGCGCGGCGTCATGATCGTGCGCACGGGCTCGTCCAGACGCGTTTCGAAACGCAGGTCGCGGTTCGTGACGATGCCGATCAGCTGCGCCCCTTCCACCACGGGGAAGCCCGAAATGCCATGCTGGCGCGACAGTGCGATCACGTCGCTCACCTTCATTTGCGGCGGAACGGTGATCGGATCGCGCACGACGCCCGATTCGAAACGCTTGACCTTCGCGACTTCGCGAGCCTGCTCGGCCGGCGTGAGATTCTTGTGGATGATGCCGACGCCACCCATCTGCGCCATCGCGATGGCAAGGCGAGCCTCCGTGACGGTGTCCATGGCGGCGGACACGAGCGGCATATTGAGGGAGATGTTGCGGGTCAGCCGGGTTTTGAGGCTGGTGTCGCGCGGCAGAACGTCGGAGAAAGCCGGGACGAGGAGCACGTCATCGAACGTGAGTGCTTTTTGGATCAGACGCATGGCAAATCCTATAGGCGCAAAAGCGAATTATACGCGATACCTCCCGGTTTTCACTGCGCGAACAGTCAGTTAGCGAAATTCTTCAATGTTCTTTCGCGTCGAACGATCGTCCGATTTCGGTTTTGCGTTCGGGTCGGGTTCGAACGCGTTTCGTTTGTCCATTCGAATGTGCGCGCGTCCAGGGACGGCTTCCTGGCATAGACGACGCAAGCCAAGTGCAGAATCGAACAAGACGTGCACGCATCCGACCCGCTAAGCTTCACGCACTTTCAGTGTTCGATCGGGGCAAGACAATGCGGCGCGGCGTGGTGTACGGGATGTTGGCGGGAGCGTTATGGGGCATGGTCTTTCTCGTACCTCGCCTGTTGCCCGATTTTTCGCCCGTGCTGCTGAGCGCCGGGCGCTATGTGATGTACGGCATCGTGTCGCTGGTTGCCGCGCTGCCGTCTGCGCGCTCGCTGCTCCGCCGGCTCACCCGCGAAGACCTGCATGCGCTCGTCAAGCTGGCGCTCGCGGGTAACCTGCTCTACTACCTGCTGCTGACGGGCGCCGTGCATCTGGTCGGCATCGCGCCGTCCTCGCTTATCGTCGGCGTGCTGCCCGTGACGGTGACGTTGCTCGGACGGCGCGATCACGGCGCCGTGCCGCTCGCGCGGCTCGCGTGGCCGCTCGCCCTGGTGATCGCCGGCATCGCGTGCATCAACATCGACGTGTTCGGCACGGCGGGCGACACGTTCGGCACGATCGCGACGAAGCTGATGGGGATTGCCTGCGCGGTCGGTGCGCTCGCCTGCTGGACGTGGTTCGCTGTCGAGAATGCCCGCTATCTGCAGCGCCACACGCATTTCAGTGGCAATGAGTGGTCGGTGCTGTGGGGCGTCGTGACCGGGCTGCTCGGAGCGCTGCTGTGGCTCGTGGTGGCGGTGCTGCCGTCGTCGGCCATCGATACATCGCACGTCGACATCCGCTGGCACCTGTTCTGGATGCTGAACCTGGGGCTCGCGATCGGCGCGTCCTGGCTCGGCAACGGCTTGTGGAACGCGGCATCCACGCGTCTGCCCCTCACGTTATCGGGGCAGCTGATCGTCTTCGAGACGCTGTTCGCACTGCTCTATGCGTTCATCTACGATCACCGGCTGCCCCGTGCGCTCGAACTGGCGGCCATCGTACTGCTGCTGGCGGGCGTCAGCTGGTCGGTGCGCCGGCACGCCGACGACGGCTCCGACCGTTCGGCGCTCGAAGAAAGAGCCCAGGCGGCCGTGCATTGAGGCCGCCAGGCCGTGGCATCCCGATTCAGGCGGCACGAAGAAAAGGCGCACCGCGTGATACGGTGCGCCTTTCGTCGTTTGGCATTGCAGGTGGCAGCGAGACGTCAGCGCGAATCCTTCGGCAGCCACTTGCGCCCTTCGACCGATCCCTCCTGACGCGATTTCTCGACGCGCCGCTGCCGCGCGAGCTTCGGATCGACGATCAGCGGCCGGTAGATTTCGACGCGATCATGGTCGGCCAGCACGGCGTCCAATGGCTTGAGCTTGCCGTACACGCCCGTCTTGTGCTTCGTCAGATCAATCTCCGGGTGCCGCGTGAGCACGCCGCTGGCGTCGATCGCCTGGCGCAGCGTCACGCCTGGCGGCAGTTGCAGCTGGATCAGCGTCTGTTCGCCGGGCAACGCGTAGCACACCTGGACGGTCAGATGGGCGCTCATGGCTTGCCATAGCGCTGGTCGGCGCGCTTCACGAACGATTCGACGAAGGTGTTCGCGATATGGCTGAACACGGGCCCGATGATTTTCTCCAGCAGGATGTTCGAGAACTCGTAGTGCAGCGCGAACTCGATCTTGCACGCATCCGCGCGCAGCGGCGTGAAGCGCCAGTAGCCGGTGAACTTCTTGAACGGGCCATCGGCGAAGTTCATGTCGATGCGCGTCGGCCGTTCCTGCGTGTTGTGCGTCGCGAAATGCTGCTTGATGCCCTTGAAGTTGATGTCGATCTTCGCCTCCATCAGGTTCTCCTCCTGACGGCGGATTTCCACGCCGCCGCACCACGGAAGGAAATTGGGGTAATCGGCGACATCGGTGACGAGGTCGAACATCTGTTCCGCCGAATGGCGTATCAATACGGTTTTCTGGACATCTGCCATAAATTGAACGGCGCGTGGCAACAGGGATTGGGAAATAGCGAACGCGTGACAACTCAATGACGCCGCGGCGGGTTTTCGGCGGCCCGCTTTGCTAAAATCGCAATTTTAAACGAGTTGGCCGATTTCCATTCATGAGCATCATCGACAACAGGAAAGCGTTCTTCGACTACTCGGTCGAGGAGCGTTACGAGGCGGGGCTCGTGCTGGAGGGCTGGGAAGTCAAGGCGCTGCGCGCCGGGCGCGGGCAGATCAAGGAAGGCTACGTCGTGATCAAGAACGCGGAGCTGTACCTGATTGGCACGCACATTAGCCCGCTGCCCGAGGCATCGAAATTCGCCAATCTGGATCCGGTGCGCACGCGCAAGCTGCTTTTGCACGCGGAGGAAATCAGCAAGCTGATCGGCAAGGTCGAGCAGCGCGGGTATACGCTCGTGCCGCTAAATTTCCATTACAAGAATGGGCGCGTGAAATGCGAGATCGGGCTTGCCAAGGGCAAAAAGCTGCACGACAAGCGTGAGACCGAAAAGAAGCGGGATTGGGAGCGCGAAAAGGCGCGGTTGATGCGGACGCCGACGTAGCCGTTTCTTGTCTGCGACGCAGTCGCAGACAAGAAACTTCAGCTCAAAGTCTTGCCACCCGACTTAACAATCGCCAGCGCAGCGGAAATCATCGAACCCATATCCGCCATATTCGCCGGCACGATCAGCGTGTTCCCGGCCTTTGCCAGATTCGCGAACGCGCCCACATACTGTTCGGCGACCTTAAGATTGACTGCCTCCATCCCACCCGTCGATTGAATCGCCGCGGCGATCTTCTGAATCGCCTGTGAATTAGCCTCCGCAACAGCAAGAATCGCAGCCGCCTGGCCCTGCGCCTGGTTGATGGCAGCCTGACGCTCGCCCTCGGACTTCTGGATCGCCGCCTCGCGTCCCCCCGACGCGATATTGATCTGCTCCTGCTTGCGCCCCTCCGAGGCCGCGATCAGCGCCCGTTTTTCGCGCTCCGCCGTGATCTGAGCCTGCATCGCGTGCAGAATCTCCTTCGGCGGTGTCAGATCCTTGATCTCGTAGCGCAACACCTTTACGCCCCAGTTCGACGCCGCTTCGTCGAGCGCCGAGACGATCGAATGATTGATGAAGTCGCGCTCCTCAAAGGTCTTGTCGAGTTCCAGCTTGCCGATCACCGAGCGCAGCGTCGTCTGCGACAACTGCGTGATTGCAAACACGAAATTGCTCGATCCGTACGACGCTTTCATCGGATCAGTGACCTGAAAATACAACACGCCGTCGACCTGCAGCTGGGTGTTGTCGCGCGTGATGCAGACCTGGCTCGGCACGTCGAGGGGAATTTCCTTGAGTACATGTTTGTACGCGATCCGGTCGATGAACGGCAGCACGAAGTTCAAACCCGGCGTGAGGGTCGCGTGATAGCGTCCGAGCCGCTCCATCACCCATGCATGCTGCTGCGGCACGATCTTGATCGTCTGCGCCGCCACCACGATCACGACGATCAGCAAAACGAGCCCAACGATGCTCGACGGTTCCATCATTCCTGCACCCCCATTCTGTTTTTGAATTGTTGTGCGCATCCGCATGCGCCCGGTCCGCGTCCTCTCGACGCATGAATCCGTTCAGACGGCTCAGGCCCTCGCCCCCGCATGCCGGCTCGCGACGACGACAAGGCAATTGCCCCGCAACGCGGTGATTTCGTAGAGATTCGCGTCCTCCCGCTCGCCCGGCGCGAGTTCGACGTCCCACGATGCGCCCCGGTAGTTCGTACGCGCGTGCCCGTCGTGCCACGCAGAGACGGTCAGCGTCGAGCCGATATCGAGGTTCACGTCGGGATTGTGCGCAGCCTCGGCGCGGTTTCGGGTCTTGCGCCCGAAGCGTGACTTGCGCAGCAGAAGCACCGCCGCGAGGGCGACGGCAGCGGCAATGCCGAGTTGCAGCGAGAGATCGAGCCCGGCGAGATGCGCAATCGCCGCCGCGATGAAGCCAAGTGCCACCATGAGCAGATAGAACGTGCCGTGCATCAGTTCGAGCACGATCAGCACGCCTGCGCCGATCCACCAGAACAAGCCGCTGTGCCACATCTGCGCCTCCACAAAGCAAAACACCCCGGAGCTACCGGGGTGTTTATAGCATGAAGCGTTTGCGTTTTATCGTTCGCAGAGGCACGTTTTACGCACCTCTACAAATCGATGCGCAATGCTTACTTCGCCGTCAGTTTGGCGAGTGCCTGCCACGTATCGATGATCGTGTCGGGGTTCAGCGAGATCGACGCGATTCCTTCCTGAACCAGCCACTCGGCAAAGTCCGGATGGTCCGACGGGCCCTGACCGCAGATACCGACGTACTTGTCGAGGCGCAAGCAGGTTTCGATCGCACGCTTGAGCATGAACTTGACGGCGGGATCGCGCTCGTCGAAGTCGACGGCGAGCAGTTCCATACCCGAGTCGCGGTCGAGGCCGAGCGTAAGCTGGGTCAAGTCGTTCGAGCCGATCGAAAAGCCGTCGAAGTACTGCAGGAACTCTTCGGCGAGAATCGCGTTCGACGGCACTTCGCACATCATGATGAGGCGCAGGCCGTTCTCGCCGCGCTTGAGCCCGTACTTCGCGAGCAGGCCGACCACGCGCTCCGCCTGCTTCAGCGTACGCACGAACGGCACCATGATCTCGACGTTCGTCAGGCCCATTTCTTCGCGCACACGCTTGAGCGCCATGCACTCCATTTCGAACGCCTGCGCGAAGTCTTCAGCGATGTAACGCGACGCACCGCGGAAGCCCAGCATCGGGTTTTCTTCGTCCGGCTCGTAGCGCGAACCGCCGATCAGCTTCTTGTACTCGTTCGACTTGAAGTCGGACAAACGCACGATCACGGGCTTCGGATAGAACGCTGCGCCGATCGTGGCGATGCCTTCCGTCAGCTTGTCGACGTAGAACGCACGCGGCGACGCGTGACCGCGCGCGACGCTTTCGACGGCCTTCTTCAGGTCCTGATCGATATTCGGATACTCGAGAATCGCCTTCGGGTGGACGCCGATGTTGTTGTTGATGATGAACTCGAGGCGCGCGAGACCGACGCCCTTGTTCGGCAATTGTGCGAAGTCGAACGCGAGTTGCGGGTTGCCGACGTTCATCATGATTTTGGTCGCGATCTCGGGCAGTTCACCGCGCTGGACTTCCGTCACTTCCGTTTCGAGCAGACCATCATAGATCTTGCCTTCGTCGCCTTCCGAGCAGGACACCGTGACGAGCGCGCCGTCCTTCAGCACGTCCGTCGCGTCGCCGCACCCGACCACCGCGGGCACGCCCAGTTCACGCGCGATAATGGCCGCGTGGCAGGTCCGGCCGCCACGATTCGTCACAATGGCCGATGCGCGCTTCATCACCGGCTCCCAGTTCGGGTCGGTCATGTCCGCGACCAGCACATCGCCCGGCTGCACACGCTCCATTTCCGACGGATCATGGATCACGCGCACGGGGCCTGCGCCGATCTTCTGACCGATTGCGCGGCCCGTCGCCAGCACCTGCGACTGCCCCTTCAGCTTGAAACGCTGCTCGGCCTTGTTGCCGCCCTGGCTCTTCACCGTTTCCGGACGCGCCTGCAAGATGAAGATCTTGCCGTCGCGGCCGTCCTTGCCCCACTCGATGTCCATCGGACGCTGGTAGTGCTTCTCGATGATGACGGCGTACTTCGCCAATTCGATCACGTCTTCGTCGGTGATCGAGTAGCGATTGCGCTGCTCGTGCGGCACGTCGACGGTCTTCACGCGGCCCTCCTCGCCCGCCTTCGTGAATTCCATCTTGATGAGCTTCGAGCCGATCGAACGACGGATGATCGGGTATTTGTTCTGCGCGAGCGTGGTCTTGAAGACGTAGAACTCGTCCGGATTCACCGCGCCCTGCACGACGGTTTCACCGAGGCCATAGCTCGACGTGATGAAGACGGCGTCCTTGAAGCCCGATTCGGTATCGAGCGTGAACATCACGCCTGCTGCGCCGACGTCCGAGCGGACCATGCGCTGCACGCCCGCCGACAACGCCACTTCAGCATGCGTGAAGCCCTTGTGGACGCGATAGGAGATGGCGCGGTCGTTGTACAGCGACGCGAACACATGCTTCATGCGATCAAGCACGTCTTCGATGCCGACGACGTTCAGATAGCTTTCCTGCTGGCCGGCGAACGATGCGTCGGGCAGGTCTTCCGCCGTGGCCGACGAGCGGACGGCGAACGACAGCTCTTCAGGCGAGCTGTTCGAGAGGACCTCGAACGCCGCGCGGATCTCCTGCTCGAGACGCGACTGCAGCGGGGCGTCGACGATCCATTGACGGATCTCCTTGCCTGCCGCAGCGAGTGCCTTCACGTCGTCGACGTCGAGCGTCTCGAGACGTTGGGCGATGCGTTCGGTCAGGTTGTTGTGATGCAGGAAGTCGCGGAACGCGAGCGCCGTCGTGGCGAAACCCGTGGGCACGCGCACGCCGGCTTCGGCGAGCTGACTGATCATCTCGCCGAGCGAAGCATTCTTGCCGCCGACGATTTCCACGTCGGTCATCCGCAACTGCTCGAATGGAACTACATACGCCTGATCCTTAGCAACGTTAACTGCGTTAGTCATACAAGCCCCTAAGTGTGAAAAAAATGCGCGATTGCGTAAGTGGGCTCGAACACGGGGCGCTCAATGGAAGCGGGACCCGTGCCTTACGCAACCTGTTGGAAAAGCAATCGCGGCGGGCTCGTCCGTGCTCACACGAAGGCCGAGGAAGCAGGAGATTGAACGAATTTGCAACGTTGCCGTGCAAGATACGAACACATCGCGACGCAATCGACGAGCGATAACAGATAGTTACACGCGATTTGGCTGCAATTGCTTATCCAACAGGTTGCCGCTATTCTACCGTGCCGACTCTCAAAATGTGACTGTCGGACGAGAAATGCGCCGCGACGGCGCCCGCGGCTTGCCGCACCGTCTGATTCGAGCGGATTTTGCCGCTCATGTTCCCCTGCCCACTGATGCCGCCCACCGTATTCATCGTCTCCGACGGTACCGGAATTACTGCCGAAACCTTCGCGCACTCGATCCTCTCCCAGTTCGACCAGAAATTCCGCCTGGTCCGCGTTCCGTTCGTCGATTCGACGGAGAAAGCCTACGCCACGCTCGAAAAGATCAACGAAGCCGCCCATCACGAGGGCCGCCGCCCGATCGTCTTCACGACGCTCGTGAACAGTGCGTCGAACCAGATCGTGAAGGATTCGAACGCGCTCGTGCTGGATATGTTCCAGACCTTCGTCGAGCCGCTCGAACAGGAACTGGAGCTAAAGTCGAGCCACGCGATGGGCCGCGGCCACCAGAACGCGGACACCGAGGAATACAAGAACCGGATCGAGGCGATCAACTTCTCGCTCGCTCACGACGACGGACAGTCGAATCGCAATCTCGAAGAAGCCGACGTGATCCTTGTCGGGGTGTCGCGCAGCGGCAAGACCCCGACCAGCCTTTATCTGGCCATGCAGTACGGCGTGAAGGCGGCAAACTATCCGCTGATTCCGGAAGACTTCGAGCGCGGCAAGCTACCGACGCCGCTCTATGCGCATCGCGCGAAAATGTTCGGGCTGTCGATCGATCCGCAACGTCTTTCTGAGATCCGTAATGAGCGCCGCCCGGGCAGCAAGTACGCGGCGCTGGAAAACTGCCGCTACGAGATCAACGAAGCTGAAACGATGATGCGGCGGGAGGGAATCAAGTGGCTCTCGTCGACGCACAAGTCGATCGAGGAAATCGCGACGACCATCCTGCAGGAAATCAGGCTGGACCGGTCGTCGTATTGATGGCGACGCAGTGAAGCAGTGACGTTCAACGGGCGGTGCGCGCGCCCTTGCCACGCTGCTGCCGGCATTGCTCGAACAGACACACGGCAGCGGCCGCTGCCACATTGAGCGACTCCATCCCCCCCGGCTGCGGAATCGTCACCCGATACGTGACGGCGTCGCGCCACGGTTGCGACACGCCCGCCCCCTCATTGCCGAACACCCAGGCGACTGGCCCGGACAGATCGGTCTCGTAAATCGCCTCGGCGCCGTGCGAATCCGTGATCGCGACAGGCACGTCGAGCAGTTGGATCAGCGTCGGCGCTTCGATGTCCTCGTGAATCTGCAGCAGGAAATGCGCACCCATCGCCGAACGCAGCACCTTCGACGACCACGCGTACGCGGTGCCCGGTGCGCAAAAGACATGCCCGATCCCCGCCGCCGCCGCGCTGCGCAGGATCGAACCGACGTTGCCCGCATCCTGCACGCCGTCGAGCACCACGCAGCCGTGCGTCACGCGCTCGGGAAGCGGCAAATCGAGTTTCTCGACCAGCAGCAACATGCCAACGCCGTTGACCACATTCGACAGCTGCCCGAACAGTGCATCCGGCAGCGTCACAATACGCCGTTCGTCGATACGCGCGACGATCGCCTGCGCCTCGTCGTGGCGCAGCGCGCCTTCCGTGACGACGCACGTTTCCGGCTGCCCGGCCACATCGAGGTAGGCGCTCGCGAGGTGAAATCCCTCGAGCAGCGCATGGCCGCTCTTGCGCTGTTGATGCGTCGATCCGGCCAGAACCTTCAGACGCTTATAGAGCGGATTGTCCCGCGAGGTGATGGCTTTCACAGGCGACGAGCGAGAAAAAAACGGTGAAAAGAAAAGCGCCGGAGGCGCTTGATGGGTTGGTGCCCGCTTAGAACGGCGCGCTGTCGTCGGCGAGAAACGCGTCGTCGAGCGCGACGGGCGGCACGACCACGACGCCTTCCGGCAGGTCCACAGCCGTGCCGAGACGTAGATGCGCGTCGCGCACGGGCGCGAACGAGCGCCGGTGATGCTCGCATGGACCATGCTCGCGCAACGCTGTGAGATGCTGCGGCGTGCCGTAGCCCGCGTGCGCGTCGAAACCATAAACCGGGAACATCCGATGCAGTTCCAGCAGCATCCGGTCGCGCGTGACCTTGGCGAGAATCGACGCGGCCGAGATGCACGGTACGAGCAGATCGCCGCTGACGATCGCCTCGCTGCGAATGCTCAACGAGGGACAGCGGTTACCGTCGATCTTCGCGAGCGTCGGCGTGACCCGCAGGCCTTCGACCGCGCGCTTCATCGCGAGCATCGTCGCGTGCAGGATGTTCAGCGAGTCGATTTCTTCGACCGATGCCGACGCAACGCAATACGCCAGCGCGCGCTCGATGATCTTCTCGTACAGTTCGTCGCGCTTTTTCGCCGTCAGCACCTTCGAATCGGTGAGACCGCGAATGCGCGGCTTCGCCGGATCGAGAATCACGGCGGCCGCGACCACGGGTCCGGCGAGCGGGCCGCGCCCCGCTTCGTCGACACCGCAAACCACGTCGTCCGGCGACGAGAAATCGAGGCCGACCTGCGCGGACGCCTTCGCAGCTGTCTTGCGGCGCGGCGCGGCCGTGCCCGCCGCGCGGTTCATGGACGCCCCCGACGCGCTTCGATCACGCCGACGACGGCTTCGGCCGCGCGCTGCGCTGTGTTCTGCTTGAGCACGTGATGCATCTCAGTGAAGATTTCCGTCAGCGTGCGCCGGTTCGCGTCATCGCGCAACTGGGTCAGCGTGGCGTCGGCCAGCGCTTCCGGTGTCGCGAAATGCTGGAGGATTTCCGGTACGACAAAACGCCCGGCCAGAATGTTCGGCAGACCGACGTACGGCAGATAGCCCTGTCGGCGCATGATCTGACCCGTCAGCCACGGCACCTTGTAAGAGATCACCATCGGCTTTTTCAGCAGCGCCGCTTCCAGCGTGACCGTGCCGCTTTTCACGAGAATGGCGTCGGCGGCCGTCATCGCCCGCTGCGCGTTGCCGTCCGTCAGCGTGAGCGGCAGATTCGCGTGTGCGTCGACGAGCGGCTTCAGCAGTTCGCGCAGCGCCGGGGTCGCGGCCGGCATCACGAAACGCACACCCGGCTCGCGCTGCAACATCAGTTCCATCGCGTCGAAGAACGTCGGGCCGATCAGCGCGATCTCCGAGCGCCGGCTGCCCGGCAGCACGGCGATGACGGGACCGCTTTCGGGCAAGCCGAGTTCGAGGCGCGCACCCGCCGTATCCGGTTCGAGCGGAATCTCGTCCGCGAGCGGATGCCCGACATAGGTCGCCGTCACCCCCGACTTCTCGAGCAGCGCCTTTTCGAACGGGAACACGCACAGCATATGATCGACCGCTTTGACGATCTTCTTGATGCGACCGCCGCGCCATGCCCAGATGGACGGACAGACAAAATGAATGGTCGGAATGCCGGCGTCGCGCAGCGGATGCTCAAGACCGAAATTGAAGTCGGGCGCATCGACGCCGATGAACGCCGACGGCGGCTCGGCCAGCAACTGGCGTTTCAGTTCGTTGCGGATGCCGAGGATCTCAGGAACGTGCTTCAGTGCTTCGACATAGCCGCGCACCGACAGCTTTTCCATCGCAAAATGCGCGTCGAAGCCCTTCGCGATCATGCGCGGACCGCCGATGCCGAAATACTGCGTCGTGTCGGGCAGACGGGCCGCGAGCCCGTCCAGCATTGAAGCCGCCAGCAGATCGCCCGACGGCTCGCCGGCCACCATTGCAAGCCGTAGCGGACTGGTAGGCAACGGCATCGGTTAGCGGATGATGCCGCGCTGCGACTGCTCGACGAAATCGACGAGCGCGCGCACTGGCTCGTCGCCGTCGCCGCCCGCCGCCGCGAGTTCACGCAATTGCACCTTCGCGTCTTCGAGCGACAGACCGTTCTTGTACAGCAGACGGTAGGCCGAACGCAGCGCCGAAATCGCGTCCGCCGAAAAGCCGCGGCGGCGCAACCCTTCGACATTGATACCGTGAGGCTCGGCCTTGTTGCCCGCCGCGATCACGAACGGCGGAATGTCTTGCACGAGCGCCGATGCGCCGCCCAGCATCGAATGCGCGCCGATGCGCACGAACTGGTGCACGCCCGACATTCCGCCTACGATTGCGTGATCGCCGACGATCACATGGCCCGCCATCTGCGCATTGCTCGACAGGATCACGTTGCTACCGATCTGGCAGTCGTGCCCGATATGCACGTAGGCCATGATCCAGTTGTCGTCGCCGAGCGTGGTGATGCCCTTGTCCTGCACGGTGCCCGTGTGGATTGTCGTGAATTCGCGGATCGTGTTGCGACTGCCGATGACGAGCTTCGTCGGCTCGTCGCGGTACTTCATGTCCTGCGGACGGCCGCCGACCGACGCGTAATGGCCGATGCGGTTGTCTTCGCCGATCGTCGTGTGGCCCTCGATCACGCTATGCGAACCGATGGTCGTACGCGCCCCGATGGTGACGTTCGCGCCGACGATGGCGTACGGTCCGATTTCGACGGATTCGTCGAGCTGAGCGCCCGACTCGATGATCGCAGTGGGATGAATCCTGCTCATGCGCCCTCGCTTGAATTGCGTTGCTCGCGCGGATAAACGCTGTCGCATCACCCGGCGCGCCGACGCGGTCACCTGTGAAAGCGTGATGGCGACCGCTCCGATGTTTCGATTGTCTGTCTTCGTTGCAGCGAGCTCTCCGACAAGCCCGGTGCGTTGCCGACCCAGCGTTTACTCGCCGTCCGTCTGGCGCACCGCGCACATCAGGTCGGCTTCGGCGGCGACCTGGCCGTCTACTTCGGCACGCGCCTTGAACTTCCAGATGCCGCGCATATGGCGCTCGAACGTGACGTTCAGGATGAGTTGGTCGCCCGGTTCGACGACACGCTTGAAGCGCGCATTGTCGATGCCGACGAACAGGTACAGCGTGTTGTCGGGGTCGTGCGGCTCTTCGGCGAACGTCAGCAGCGCAGCCGTCTGCGCGAGCGCTTCCAGAATCAGCACACCCGGCATCACCGGGCGCTTCGGGAAGTGACCCATGAAGTACGGTTCGTTGATCGACACATTCTTCAGCGCTTTGATGCTCTTGTGCGGCTCGAGTTCGAGCACCCGATCGACGAGCAGGATTGGATAGCGATGCGGCAGCAGCGTGAGAATCTTGTGAATGTCGAGATTGATTTTTTCGGTGCTCATGGTGTTTCTGCTCACGCAGGGGTTGCGCGATGATGACTGCGAATGCTGGGTGCAAGGGCCCAGTCGATGACGACGCGCCCTGCCGCCCGTTCCTGTGCTGGCTGCGTGCGGCCTGTCGGCCACACGCGCCAGCGCTTTTTTTCCCGTCGTGCTGATGGTGCCGAGGTGCTTACGCCTTGTCTCCGGAGGCACTGGCGACCGCGGCTTCGAGCGCCTTGATGCGATCGCGCAACTTGTCGAGGTTGCGCATCAACGCGGCGCTCCTGTTCCAGTCGGCATGGTCCACGGCCGGGAATGCGCTCGTGTAGATCCCGGCTTTCGGAAGCGATTTCGACACACCCGACTTCGCCGTGACGATCACGTAGTCGCCCAAAGTGACGTGGCCGGCAATGCCGACGGCGCCGCCGATCATGCAGTGACGGCCGATCGTCGTGCTGCCCGCAATGCCGGCACAACCGGCGATGACCGTGTAGGCGCCGATCTTGCAGTTATGGCCGATTTGCACGAGGTTATCGATCTTCACGCATTCTTCGATGACAGTATCGGCCATCGCGCCGCGGTCGATCGTGGTATTTGCGCCGATTTCGACATCCGGCCCGATCGATACGCCGCCGACCTGCGGAATTTTCACCCAGCTGCCCGTGCGCGCGTCACCGTCGCCGACGAAGTCCGGCGCGAAACCGAAGCCGTCCGAGCCGATCACCGCGCCTGCATGGACGATTGCGCGCTCGCCGAGCCTGCAGCCGTGATACACGGCGACGTTCGGATACAAGTGCGAACCGGCACCGATGGTCGTGCCGCGTCCGACGAACACATTCGCGTCGAGGCGCACGTTCTCGCCGATCGCCACACCCGCTTCGACCGTCACGTTCGGGCCGATCACAGCGGTTGCCGCGATCTGAGCGGACGAGTCGACGGTTGCGCTCGGATGCACGCCCCGCTTGGCCTTCGGCGTGGCCATGTCGATGAAGGCCTGCGCGAGGCGCGCGAAGTACGCGTACGGATTGGGCGTGACGATGAAATTGCGACCGTCGGGCGACGCTAGCTTCGCGAGATCCGCGGCATTGATCAGCACGGCGCCCGCGCGCGTCGTTTCGACTTGCGCCAGGTACTTCGGATTGGCGAGAAACGCCAGTTGATCGGGGCCAGCCTGATCGAGCGGCGCCAGATTGCCGACGCGGTGCGCGCGATCGCCGACGATCTCTCCGCCGAACCGCTGGACGATCTCCTCGAGCGTGAATGCCATGCGTCTACTGCTCCTGCTGTTCAGTTACCCAAGCGCCGCGGATGTCGCGCGCCGGAGGTGTTGCACCAGACGGCCGATGCAGGCGCCGTCCGGCCCGGCTTCAGTTGCCGCTCGACGCCAGCGCCTTGAGCACCTGATCGGTGATGTCGATACGCGGGCTGACGTAAACCGCTTCCTGCACGATCAGATCGTAGTGCTGCTGCTCGGCGATCTGCTTGATCACCTTGTTCGCGCGATCGAGCACGGACGCCAGTTCTTCGTTACGGCGCTGGTTCAGGTCTTCACGGAATTCGCGCTGCTTGCGCTGGAAGTCCGTGTCGAGTTGCGACAGATCGCGCTGCTTCTGCGCGCGGTCGGCGGGCGCCAGCGACGCGCCGTTCTTGTCGAGCGAATCGGACATCGACTTCAGACGCTGCGCCATGTCCTGCAGATCCTTGTCGCGCTTCGCGAACTCCGCTTCGAGCTTGGTCTGCGCCGCTTTCGCCAACGTCGACTCACGCAGGATGCGATCCGAATTCACCGCCGCGATTCGCGCTTCCTGCGCCTGCGCCGCGTTGGCGGCGCCCACGCCGAGCGTCATGGCCAGCGCCATCGCACACGCCGCACGTTTCGAAAACATACCAGTTAGCAAAGTCATCCTCTCGATGCTGTAAAGGGTTCCAGTTCCGGTGCGCGAGATCAGAACGCGGTACCGATCTGGAACTGGAACTTCTGATACTGGTCACCCGTGTGTTTCTGGAGCGGGAAGCCCAGCGACAGCTTGAGCGGCCCGATCGGCGAAATCCACGCGAGACCCACACCGTAACCGTAGCGCAGGCCGTTCGAGCCGACCGTCGTGTCGCCGCCCTGACGTGAATCACCCCAGACGTTACCGGCGTCGAGGAACGTGAACACACGCAGCGTGCGGTCATAACCCGTGCCTGGCAGCGGGAACGTCAGTTCGACGTTCGTCACGAACATCTTGTTGCCGCCGATCGGGTCGTTCGTGACCTTGTCGCGCGGACCCAGCGAACTGGGTTCATAGCCGCGGACCGAACCGATACCGCCCGCGTAGTAGTTCTTGAAGATCGGGTACGCGTTGCCGATGCCGTTGCCGTAGCCGCCCTGCACGTTGAAGCCGATTACGAAGCCGCGCGAGAACGAGTAATAGTACTGCGCCTGCAAGTCCGCCTTGTAATACTCGGTGCCGCCGATCGGCGTGCCGTATTCGGCGTTCGCCTGCGTGAAGTAGCCGCGGCTCGGCACCAGCGCGCTGTCACGCGCGTCGCGCGACCAGCCAACCGTCAGCGGCACGTTGTTCGACACGCGGCCGAAGTCCTGAACGTAGTTCTTGTAGGCCTGCGGCGTGTTCGCGTCGACGTCGAGCGTGTTCTGCTCGAAGCCGGCACCGAAGTACACCGTGTCCACTTCCGAGAACGGAATGCCGAACTTCAGGTCGCCACCCATCGTGACAATGCGGAAGCTCGAGTCCGTCGAGTAGTACAGCGGCTCATAGGTGCGGTAGTAGACGTCCGTGATGCGCTTGATACCGTCGACCGTGAAGTACGGGTCAACCTGTGTGACAGTCAACGTACGGTAGGTTTTCGCGGTGTTCACGTTCACCGACAGACTCGTGCCCGAACCGAACACGTTGTCCTGCGACACACCCGCCGACAGCACCACCTTGTCCGTCGACGAGAAGCCGGCGCCCAGTGTGATGGCGCCCGTCGGCTTTTCAGCGACCTTGACGTCGACGTCCACCTGGTCCGGCGTGCCTTCGACGGGCACAGTCGTCACATCGACGTCGGTGAAGTAGCCGAGACGGTTGATACGGTCCTTCGACAGCGCGAGGCGGTTCGAATCGAACCACGAGCTTTCGAGCTGGCGCATTTCGCGACGCACCACTTCGTCGCGCGTACGCGTGTTGCCGACCACATTGATGCGCCGCACGTACACGCGGCGGCTCGGATCGACCTGCAGCGTGAGGTCGACCTTGTGATGCTCCTGATCGATCTGCGGCAGCGCATTCACCGTGGCGAACGCATAGCCGTATTCGCCGAGCTTGTCGACGATCGCCTTCGTCGTAGCCTGCAGCTTTTCCGCCGAAAAACGGTCGCCCGGTTTGATTTTGATCAGCTTGTTCAGCTCGGCTTCGCGGTCGAGCAGATTGCCTGCCAGCTTGATGCTATTGATCGTGTACGGCTCGCCTTCATGCAGCGTCACCGTCAGGTACATGTCCTTCTTGTCCGGCGTGATCGACACCTGGGTCGACTCGATGTTGAACTCGAGATAGCCGCGATTCAGGTAGTACGAGCGGACGTTCTCGAGGTCGCCAGTGAGCTTCTCTTTCGAATACAGGTCGTTCTTCGTGTACCACGAGAACCAGTTCGGTGTGGACAGCTGCATCTCGTCGCGCAGCGTACCCGTGCTGAACGCCTTGTTGCCGATGAAGTTGATCTGGCGGATCTTCGCGCTCGGACCTTCGATCACGGCGAACAGGACCGCAACACGGTTGCGATCGATCGGCGTGATCGTAGTCGTGACTTCAGCTGCGTAAAAACCGCGCGTCAGATACTGGCGCTTCAGTTCCTGCTCGGCCTTGTCAACAAGCGCCTTGTCGTAATAGCGGCCTTGCGACAGACCGACGGCGCGCAGCGCCTTGACCAGATTGTCCTTCTCGAATTCGTGCAGACCCGAGAAATCAATCGTGCCGATGGCGGGACGCTCGAGCACCTGCACCACCACGACGTCGCCTTCCGTGGCGATCTTCACGTCGTTGAAGAAGCCCGTTGCGTACAGCGCGCGGATGGCTTCGGAAGCTTTCTCGTCGGTAAACGTATCGCCTTGCTTGATGGGAAGGTAGGAGAACACCGTGCCGGGTTCGACCCGTTGCAGCCCCTCGATCCGAATGTCTTTCACCACGAAGGGTGTCGTCGCGTGGGCCACCAGCCCATGCGCGGCGAATGCCGCGGCTACAACCGTCTTTGGAACAAAGCGATGAGGTTTAAACAACGTGCTTCCCCAGTGTGTATAGCTGCATCAGGTCAGGCGGGCGTCATCGTACGCCGCCAGACACTTTAAAAATGGATTAAACGAGCAAGATCGTTGAACAGCGCGATCGCCGACAAGGCGACGATACAAGCCAGTCCCGCTCTTTGAAGAACGAGCTGCCAGCGATCCGATACGGCTTTGCCGGTAACAGCTTCAACCAGATAATATAACAGATGCCCCCCGTCTAATACGGGTATTGGTAAAAGGTTGAGCACGCCGAGGCTAATGCTGACAAGCGCGAGGAACGAAAGGAATGCTGATGGACCGAGTCTCGCGCTCTTGCCTGCGTAGTCCGCGATGGTAACGGGACCCGACAGGTTCTTTAGCGATGCTTCGCCGACGATCATCCGGCCGAACATCCGAACCGAGTACACAGCAAGGTCCCACGTGCGATGCACGCCCAGCCGCAGGCTTTCGACGGGACCATAGCGTACGTCGATGGAGGGCACCTGGGTCGCAAGTTCTGCGCCGATCCGGCCGACCGGTTGGCCCGTCGTTTCATCGCGCTGCGTGCCGGGCACGATGGTTAGATTCTGTAATGCACCCGCCTGCTGATTCTTTGCGCCGCGCTCGATTTGCAGCACGATCGGCGTGCCCGCATGCGACTTGATGTAGTTAATGAAGGTCGTTGCGTTATCAGCGGGATGACCGTCGATCGCGCGAATCCGGTCACCTGTGCGCAGGCCCGCCTGCAGTGCCGCGCTGCCGGACTGCACGCCCGCCACCGACAGCGTGCCGCCGCCCGGCTCGAAGCCGAGACGCGACATGAACTCGTCATCGACTTCCTTCTCGGAAAGGTTCTGCAAGTCGAGCGGAAAGTCGAAAGTGCCGTGCGCGTCCTTCGCGGTCAGCACGAGGCGCTTGTGATCGAACGCGGCGCCCAGCATCTTCCAGCGCAGATCCGACCATGAGCGAACCGGCTCGGATTCGCCCGCATTCGCGTCGCGCACGGCCACCACGGTCTCGCCGCCGTCGAAGCCCGCGCGCGCAGCCGCCGTTTCGGCCGCGGGCGCCGCGACGATCGCCGCGGGTTCCGTGACGCCCGTCGCGAACACCGCGGCGAACAGCACGATTGCAAGGATGAAGTTGGCAACCGGGCCTGCCGCCACGATCGCGATGCGCTTGCCCACCGATTGACGGTTGAATGCACGCGGCAAGTCGTCCGGCGCAATGGGCGAACCCTCTTCGCGCTCGTCAAGCATTTTGACGTAGCCGCCCAGCGGCAACGCCGCGATGGTCCACTCCGTGCCCGTCTTCCTGCTGACCCAACGCGCGAGCGGCTTGCCGAAGCCGATCGAGAATCGCAGCACCTTGACGCCGCACAGGCGCGCGACGCTGTAGTGGCCATACTCATGGACGACCACCAGTACGCCAATCGCGACGGCGAAGGCGACCAGTTCGATCAGCAGGTTCATAATCGCCTCACTGGACGGCGCGTTCCGTAAGGCGAGCGCCCGCCGGCAATCCGTCGATGTACGCGTGGGCAGCGCGGCGCGCGGCGGCGTCGGCATCGACCACGTCGGCGAGGCTCGTCGCCTCGCGGTTGGGCAAGCTATTCAGCACGGCGTCGACCACTTGCGCGATCGCCATGAAGCCGATGCGGCGCGTCAGGAACGCTTCGACCGCGATCTCGTTAGCGGCATTCAACGCCGCGCTAGCGACGCCGCCTTCCGCCAGCGCCTTCATGGCCAGCGCGAGGCACGGGAAGCGCGTGTAGTCGGGCTTCTCGAACGACAGCTGCGCGATCTGCGCGAGATCGAGTTGCCCGACACCAGAGTCCACCCGATCCGGAAACGCGAGCGCGTGCGCGATGGGCGTGCGCATGTCCGGATTGCCGAGTTGCGCGAGCACCGAACCGTCCGCGTACGACACGAGCGAATGGATCACGCTCTGCGGATGGATCAGCACGTCGATACGGTCGCCCGGCAAGTTGAAGAGCCAGTGCGCTTCGATGACTTCGAGACCCTTGTTCATCATCGTTGCCGAATCGACCGAAATCTTGCGGCCCATCACCCAGTTGGGGTGCTTGCACGCCTCGTCCGGCGTCACGTCGACGAGCGAGGCAGGCTCGCGCGTGCGGAACGGGCCGCCCGAGGCCGTGAGAATGATCTTCGACACGCCGCCATGCAACGCCGATTCGCGCGGCAGACATTGGAAGATGGCGTTGTGCTCGCTGTCGACGGGCAACAGGATCGCGCCGTTATCGTGCACCGCGTCCATGAAGATCGAGCCGGACATCACGAGCGCTTCCTTGTTCGCGAGCAGGATGCGCTTGCCGGCGCGCGCCGCCGCAAGACTCGGCTCCAGACCAGCCGCACCGACGATCGCCGCCACCACGGTATCGCAGCCGTCGCTCTTCGACACGTCGACCAATGCCTGCGGACCGTACGCAACTGCCGTCTTGCAGCCCGCTGCGCGCAATTTCGCGGCCACCTTCGCAGCCGTGTCGGCATCCCCGACCACGGCCACTTCGGGCTGGAAGCGCAAGCATTGCTCGACGAGCTTGTCGCCATTTCGGTGTGCCGTCAGCGCGTACACGAAGAAGCGGTCAGGATGACGCGCGACGACGTCGAGCGTGCTGTCTCCGATCGAGCCCGTGGAACCTAGCAAAGTAAGTCGTTTTTGCATATCTCTTTCTCTAGCCAATGGGCTACGACAATACGAGCATCGCGAGCGGCAACACCGGCAATAAAGCGTCGATGCGGTCGAGCACGCCGCCGTGACCCGGCAGCAGATTGCTCGAATCCTTTACGCCGGCCTGGCGCTTGAGCATCGATTCGAACAGATCGCCCACCACGCTGAACACGACGAGCAAGGTCAGCGTGGCGAACGCACGAGCGGTGCCCAGATGACCGAGCAGCGCGGAAAACAGGGTCGGCGCGAAGGCATGGGTGGCGACGGCCACGGCGGCGACGATCATCACGGCCAGCCAGCCGCCAATCGCGCCTTCCCAGGTCTTGCCCGGGCTGATCGACGGCGCGAGTTTATGCTTGCCGAATGCCTTACCGGCAAAGTATGCGCCGATATCGGCCAGCCAGACCACCAGCAACAGGGAAAGCACGAACGGCACACCCGCCATCCGCGCCGCCACGAGCGCATGCCAGCAGGCGGCAAACACGACGACGCCCGCCAGCAGCAGGAACGGACGCCACGCGCCCTGCGCAAGCGTCGGCTTGCGCAGCAGCACGAATGGACCGGCGAATATCCAGAAGATTGACGACGCCTGGAAGAGCGGCCGCGGCGCCGTGACACCCGTGCCGAGCTTCGTACTGGCAACGAGCGCGAGCGCCGCGACGATCGCGTAGATGATGGACCCGGCGCCCGGTAGCTTCAGAAGCCGCGCCCACTCCCACGCGGCGAACACGACGACGAAGGCGATCAGCGCGCCGAAGCCGCCGATCGGCGCCCACAGCGTGACAGGCAGAAGAATAGCCAGCAGAACGATCGCCGTGATGACACGGGTTTTTAGCATGGAAGCGAATCGACGTTTTGCGATTGCGGCTCGAGCTGCGCGCTGGTCCGGCCGAAGCGGCGCTCGCGTCCGGTGTACGAGGCCATCGCGCGGCCAAGCGCGTCGGCGTCGAAATCCGGCCAGTAGGTGTCGGTGAAATAGAACTCGGTGTACGCCAGCTGCCACAGCAGGAAGTTGCTGATGCGCTGCTCGCCGCCCGTGCGGATGAACAGGTCCGGCTCGGGTGCGTAAGCCATCGCGAGGTGTTCGGCGAACGCTTCCTCGCTGATCTCGACCGGGCGGCCCGCTTGCACGGACTGCTCGACCAGCTTGCGCGTAGCCTGCATGATGTCCCAGCGGCCGCCGTAGTTCGCGGCGATGGTGAGCGTGAGGCGCGTGTTCTTCGCCGTCTTGGTTTCGGCGCGGGTGATCAGATCCTGGATCTTCTTGTCGAACATCGACAGATCGCCCACGACGCGCAAGCGGATGCCGTTGGCGTGCAGCTTGCCGATTTCGCGCTCGAGCGCGGTGACGAACAGGCGCATCAGGAACGACACTTCGTCGGTCGGACGACGCCAGTTTTCCGAACTGAAGGCGAACAGCGTCAGATATTCGACACCCTGGCGCGCACAGGCTTCGACAGCCGCGCGCACGGCATCGACCCCGCGGGTATGGCCCGCGACGCGCGGAAGACGGCGTTGAGTCGCCCAACGGCCATTGCCGTCCATGATGATCGCGATGTGACGCGGTACGGCTGACACGTCAGGTACGCGAACGGTTGAGCTTGTATAGGTCATGGCCGTCGGGTAAAGCTAGAGAAAGGAACAATGATCAGTGAAAGTCTGCATGTCTGGTTTGCGCCAGACCGTCAAACCGTCATGATCTCGCCTTCCTTGGTCTGCACGAGCTTGTCGATCTCGGCCACGAACTTGTCCGTCAGCTTCTGGACGTCGTCGCCAGCGCGGCGCTCGTCGTCTTCCGAGATTTCCTTGTCCTTCACGAGCTTCTTGAGCTGCTCGTTCGCGTCGCGGCGCAGGTTGCGCACGGCCACCTTGGCCGTTTCACCTTCGCTCTTGACGACCTTGGTGAGTTCCTTGCGGCGCTCCTCCGTGAGCGGCGGCATCGGCACGCGGATCACGTCGCCGTGCGAAGCCGGGTTCAGGCCCAGATCCGATTCGCGGATCGCCTTTTCGACGACGGCGACCATCTTCTTTTCCCACGGCTGCACGCCGATCGTGCGGGCGTCGACGAGCGTCAGATTCGCGACCTGCGAGATCGGCACAGGCGAGCCGTAGTAATCGACCTGGATGTGATCGAGCAGACCCGTGTGGGCACGGCCCGTGCGGATCTTCGACAGATCGTTCTTGAACGCGTCGAGCGAGCGCTGCATCTTCTGCTCAGCGCCTTTCTTGATGTCAGCCACAGACATGATTAAACCTCCGAACCTTCAAAACGATGCGAGCCGCCAGCGCGCGAGGCGCAGCCTGAGCCCGCGTTCAAGCCCACAGAATGCTAGAGAGTTTACACGTGGACGAGCGTGCCTTCGTCTTCGCCTTGCACGATGCGCTTGAGCGCGCCCGGCTTCACGATCGAAAACACGCGGATCGGCAGCTTCTGGTCGCGGCACAGCGCGAACGCCGTCGCGTCCATCACCTGCAGGTTGCGGCCAATTGCCTCGTCAAAACTGATCGTGGTGTAACGCGTCGCGGACGGGTCCTTCTTCGGGTCGGCGGAATAGACGCCGTCGACCTTGGTCGCCTTCAACACCACTTCGGCGCCCACTTCCGAGCCGCGCAGGGCAGCCGCCGTGTCGGTCGTGAAGAACGGATTGCCCGTGCCGGCCGCGAAAATCACAACCTTGCCCTCTTCCAGCTGGCGGATCGCGCGCGGACGGATGTAAGGCTCGACCACCTGGTCCATGCGCAGCGCCGACTGCACGCGCGCCTCGATGCCGGCGTGACGCATTGCGTCCTGCAGCGCCAGCGCGTTCATCATCGTGGCCAGCATGCCCATGTAGTCAGCCGTCGCACGGTCCATGCCCGCTGCGCCGCCTGCGACGCCACGAAAGATATTGCCGCCGCCGATCACTACGGCCAGCTGCGTACCGAGCCGCACCACCTCGGCCACGTCCGCCACCATTCTTTCGATCGTCGCGCGATTGATGCCGAATGCATCATCGCCCATCAGGGCTTCGCCAGAGAGTTTGAGGAGGACGCGTTTATAGGCAGTGGGCATAGAGATATCCAGATCGCGCTGAGCAGGGCAAAAAGCCGCCAAACAACAAGGAACTAACTGTAGGGGTGAAATACGGGTTCGGGCAAGCGCCGCCAAATTGACGCGCGTCGACGATCGGTCGAAGCGTGCCAACCGGGCGACCGCAACGCGCTTTCGCGCGCGGCAGTCCAAGGGCGCTGCCGGCCGCGGCGGGGTCCAGCCCCGCCGCGGGTCAAACGGTATTGCGTAAAGCTTAAACGACGCTTATTGTTGCTTCGCAGCAGCCACTTGCGCAGCAACTTCAGCGGCGAAGTCGTCCTGACGCTTCTCGATGCCTTCGCCGACCACGAACAGCGCGAAATTCTGCACGCTTGCGTTCGCCGCCTTCAGCATCTGCTCGATCGTCTGCTTGTCGTTCTTCACGAACGGCTGGTTCAGCAGCGACACTTCCTTCAGGTACTTCTGCACCGAACCGTCGACCATCTTCGCCACGATCTCAGCCGGCTTGCCCGATTCGGCAGCCTTCTGCTCGGCGATGCTGCGCTCCTTCGCGATCAGATCGGCAGGAACGTCGTCCGACGACAGCGACACCGGCTTCATTGCCGCGATGTGCATCGCGACGTCCTTGCCGACCTGCTCGTCCGCGCCCGTGTACTCGACCAGCACGCCGATGCGCGTGCCGTGCAGGTACGCTGCCAGCTTGTTCGACGTTTCGAAGCGCGCGAAGCGGCGAATCGACAGGTTTTCGCCGATCTTGCCGACCAGTGCCGAGCGCACTGCGTCGACGGTCGAGCCGTCCAGCGCCAGTGCCGACAGAGCCCCGACGTCAGCCGGGTTCTGCTTGACGACCAGTTCTGCGACCTTCTTCGAGAAACCAATGAAGTCGTCGTTCTTCGAGACGAAGTCGGTTTCGCAGTTCAGCTCGACGATCGCGCCTGCGCCGCCTTCGATGAACGAAGCGATCACGCCTTCAGCCGTGACGCGCGACGCTGCCTTGCTTGCCTTGTTGCCGAGCTTCACACGCAGCAGTTCTTCCGCACGCGCCATGTCGCCGTCGGCTTCCGTCAGCGCCTTCTTGCACTCCATCATCGGCGCATCGGTCTTCGCGCGCAGTTCTGCCACCATGCTTGCGGTAATTGCCGCCATCATTCGCTCCTTGAGTCTGTCTGTCACACGCCGCCCGCATTCGATGCCGGCGACAGCATTTCGTTTCCGCGCAGCGCACGTTTATTTCTTCGAGCGCTGCCGCGTGCCCTTTACAGCACGCCCATTCAGATCGTCGCGACTTAAAAAAAGGGGGCCTATAGAGAGCCCCCTTTTTTGCCGGACACAGGGTGCTTTACGCTTCCCCGTTGACCTCGACGAACTCATCGCCGTCGCCACCGCGGACAGCCTGCACGACTTCGTTGACCGCGTTAGCACGGCCTTCGAGGATCGCGTCAGCCACGCCCTGCGTGTACAGCGCGACAGCCTTGCTTGCGTCGTCGTTGCCCGGAATCACGTAATCCACACCTTCCGGCGAGTGGTTCGTGTCGACCACGGCGATGACGGGCACACCCAGCTTGTTCGCTTCCGTCACGGCAATCTTGTGATAGCCGACGTCGACGACGAAAATCGCGTCAGGGATGCCGCCCATGTCCTTCACGCCGCCGATCGACTTTTGCAGTTTGGCGATTTCGCGCTCGAACAGCAGCGCTTCCTTCTTGCTCATCTTCTCGAGCTCGCCTGCCTCGACAGCCGCCTCCATGTCCTTCAGGCGCTTGATCGAAACCTTCAGCGTCTTGAAGTTGGTCAGCATGCCGCCCAGCCAGCGTGCATTGACGTACGGCATGCCTGCGCGCTGCGCTGCTTCGGCGATCGTGTCGCGCGACTGACGCTTCGTGCCGACGAACAGGATCGTGCCGCGGTTCGCTGCCAGTTGACGCACGTACTTCAGCGCGTCGTTGTACATCGGCAGCGTCTTTTCGAGGTTGATGATGTGAATCTTGTTGCGATGGCCGAAAATGAAGGGGGCCATCTTGGGGTTCCAGAAGCGCGTCTGGTGACCGAAGTGGACACCGGCTTCCAGCATCTGACGCATGGTAACTGCCATGAAAATCTCCGCTAGGGTTGGGTCTTAAGCCGGGCGCCGTATCCGCCGCGCCGCCTTCACCGCATGCCGGGAAGACCTGACGCCGCGAACACCCTGGGTGCGCCGGCTTGCGAATCTCACGAACACGCGCTACTGCGCTGCTCGCAAGGAAGCCTGCCGCCAGAGTGAACAAACACTTAAACTGACGATTGACTTAGCCAAAGAGTATAGCACGCGACCATTGCAGGACTCAACCTACCCGGTTGCCCAAGCGCGGGTGTCGCGGGTTGCGCCGCCGCACAGCAGCGGGGCCGCCGGCAGACAGGTGACGAACGTACTGCGTGCGTCGCCCGTCAGGCCCAATCATCCCCGCAAACCCCAGCGATCGCGCGAATAAGGTGCGATAATTCCGCGATAAACCGCATTTCAGGCCCGACTCATGGCTATTACGCTCAAAAACGAAGACGATATCGCGCAGATGCGCATCGCCGGACGGCTCGCGAGCGAGGTGCTCGACTACATCACGCCGTTCGTCAAGCCCGGCGTCACGACGGGCGAACTCGACCGTCTTTGCCACGAATACATGACGAACGTGCAAGGCACGGTTCCCGCGCCGCTGAATTACCAGCCGCCCGGCTATCCGCCTTTCCCGAAGGCCGTCTGCACGTCCGTCAACGACGTGATCTGCCACGGCATCCCCGGCGACAAGGCGCTGAAGAACGGCGACGCGCTGAATATCGACGTCACCGTGATCAAGAACGGCTATTACGGCGACACGAGCCGCATGTTCATCGTCGGCGAGGGCTCGATCATGGCGAAGCGCCTCGTCCAGACCACGTATGAATGCATGTGGCTCGGCATCGAGCAGGTGCGCCCCGGCGCGCATCTCGGCGACATCGGCCATGCGATCCAGAAACATGCGGAAAGCCTCGGCTACAGCGTCGTGCGCGAATATTGCGGGCACGGCATCGGCAAGGTCTTCCACGACGAGCCGCAAATCCTGCACTACGGCCGCCCTGGCACGGGCATCGAACTGCAGGCGGGCATGATTTTCACGATCGAGCCGATGATCAATGCCGGCCGCCGCGATATCCGCACGATGCCCGACCAGTGGACCGTCAAGACCAAGGACCGCAGCCTGTCCGCCCAATGGGAGCACACGATCCTCGTCACGCCGACGGGCTACGAAGTGCTGACCGTGTCGGAAGGCACGCCCGCGCGTCCGCAAATCGTCGCCGCCGCCACGGCCTGATCACTTTCGCCGCCACCCGCCGCCTATGAGTAGCGTTCACGCTGTCGCCCATTCCGATGCCACGTCTCTCAAGGCGGATTACAAGGTGGCCAAGACCCCGCTGCTCGACCGCTTCAAGACCGCGTCCAACGTCGACACGCTGATGCGCTCGCTCGCGCGCATCACCGACGACGCGCTGCGCGGCGCCTGGACGGCCTGCGACCTCCCCGCCTCGCTGGCGCTGCTGGCCGTGGGCGGCTATGGGCGCGGCGAGCTGGCGCCCCACTCCGACATCGACATTCTCGTGCTGCTGCCCGACGAGCCGATGCCGCATCTCAATGCGCGTATCGAGCGCTTCATCGGCCTCGCATGGGACCTGGGGCTGGAACTGGGCAGCAGCGTGCGTACGGTGTCGCAATGCATCGAAGAAGCGGCGAACGACGTCACGGTGCAAACCTCGCTGCTGGAGGCGCGGCGCATCGTCGGCAGCACGACGCTGTTCGAGAGTTTTTCGCTGCGTTATCGCGACGCGCTCGATCCGCGCGCATTCTTCCAGGCAAAAGTACTGGAAATGCGCCAGCGGCATGCGAAATTCCAGGACACACCCTACGCGCTCGAACCGAACATCAAGGAAAGCCCGGGCGGGTTGCGCGATCTTCAGCTGATTCTCTGGATCACACAGGCGGCCGGCTTCGGCAGCAGCTGGCGCGAACTCGACGCACGTGGCCTGATCACCGACCGCGAAGCGCGCGAGCTGCGCCGCAACGAAGGCTTTCTGAAGACGCTGCGGGCGCGTCTACACGTGCTGGCGGGACGTCGCCAGGACATTCTTGTGTTCGACGTGCAGACGCCGCTTGCCGAGAGCTTCGGCTTCAAGGCAACATCCACGCGCCGCGCCAGCGAGCAGTTGATGCGCCGTTACTACTGGGCCGCGAAAGCCGTCACGCAACTGTCGACCATTCTGATCCAGAACATCGAAGCTCAGCTTTTTCCGAGCACGAGCGGCATCACGCGCGTTCTGTCAGATCGCTTCGTCGAGAAACAGGGCATGCTGGAAATCGCCAGCGACGATGTGTTCGAGCGCGAACCGAACGCGATCCTCGAGGCCTTCCTGCTGTACGAAGAAACGCCCGGCGTCAAAGGTCTGTCGGCGCGCACCCTGCGCGCGTTGTACAACGCGCGCGACAAGATGAATCACCACTGGCGGCGCGACCCCGAAAATCGCCGCCTGTTCATGGAAATCCTCAAGCAGCCGCAGGGCATCACGCATGCGATGCGTCTGATGAACCAGACCAGCGTGCTCGGGCGCTATCTGCTGAACTTCCGCCGCATCGTCGGACAGATGCAGCACGATCTGTATCACGTCTACACGGTCGATCAACATATTCTGATGGTGCTTCGGAATATGCGCCGCTTTGCGGTCGCCGAGCATGCGCACGAATATCCGTTCTGCAGCCAGCTGATCGCGAATTTCGAGCGGCCATACGTGCTCTACGTGGCTGCGCTGTTCCACGACATCGCGAAGGGTCGCGGTGGCGATCATTCGACGCTCGGCATGGCCGACGCGCGCCGTTTCTGCCGCGATCACGACATGTCGCCCGACGACACGGCACTGGTCGTCTGGCTTGTCCAGCATCACCTGACCATGAGCCAGGTCGCGCAGAAGCAGGACACGAGCGACCCGGAGGTGATCAAGCGTTTCGCCGACCTGGTCGGCACCGAGCGGCATCTCACCGGGCTATACCTGCTGACGGTCGCGGACATTCGCGGCACCAGCCCGAAAGTCTGGAACACGTGGAAAGGCAAACTGCTCGAAGACCTGTACCGCGCGACGCTCGCCGTGCTCGGCGGCGCGCGTCCCGATGCGCACTCGGAACTGAAGCAGCGCCAGGAAGAAGCCCTTGCGCTGCTGCGGCTCGAAACGGTGCCCGAAAACGCGCACCGTGCGCTGTGGGACAAGCTCGACGTCGGCTATTTCCTGCGCCATGACGCCGCCGACATCGCGTGGCAGACGCGCGTGCTGCATCGCCACGTCGAGACCGGGACGCCGATCGTACGCGCTCGCCCGTCACCTATCGGCGAAGCGCTGCAGGTGCTGGTCTACGTGAAGGATCGCCCCGACCTCTTCGCGGGCATCTGCGCATATTTCGACCGCAATTCGCTGTCCGTGCTCGATGCACGTGTGAGCACGACCAAACACGGTTACGCGCTCGACAACTTCCTCGTGCAGCATACGGAGCGTGACGTCCACTATCGCGACATCGCCAACCTTGTCGAACAGGAATTGGCGGAACGCCTGAGAGCGGAAGGCACGCTGTTGCCGGAGCCGTCGAAAGGCCGTTTGTCGCGTCTGTCGCGCACGTTTCCCGTGACGCCGCGCGTCGACCTGAGGGCCGACGAGCGCGGCCAGTATTACATCCTGTCCGTGTCGGCCAACGACCGGCCGGGCCTTCTTTATTCGATCGCGCGCGTGCTGGCCGAGCACCGGGTCGGCGTCCATGCGGCGCGGATCAATACGCTCGGCGAACGCGTCGAGGACGTGTTCCTGCTCGACGGACACGGCCTCTCGGACAACCGACGACAAATCCAGGTTGAAACGGAGCTGCTGCGCGCGATCGCAGTGTGAGATTTCATGCGAGTCAAACTGACAGCCAAGCATCCGCGGCCGGCTTCGTCCGAACGCGCCCCTGTGCGTTCGGGCAGCACGACTGCCCGCAAGCCGACTCGGCCGGCCGCCCCGGCAGACAAACCCGCTGCGCAGAGGAAGCCGCGCAGCGACGCCGGTTCGGCGGCGGGCGCACCCGCTGCACGCCGTGGCACCGCTTCGGGCGAAGGGACAAAGCGCCCGGCCACGAGGAGCAACGCGGCCGGCGCGCCGGGGGAGCGGCGCGGCCCGTCGACGGGCGGGCGCAACGGCGCGCCCGCTCGCTCCGGCGACCGTCCGGCGCGCGCCGCGGGCACGGGCTCACGCGAGCGCGGCCTTGCCGAACGTGGCGCTTCCGCTTCGTTCGATCGCCGTCCGCCGGGCGATCGGCCGGCACGCAAGGAAGGCGCTTCCGCCGGCACGGGTTTCCGTCGGGACGGGGACGCGCGAACCAACGCGCGCACTTCGTCAGATCGTCCGTCGCGCAGCGGCGCGGCGTCGCGTGCTGGCGAACGCGCACCGCGCTTCTCCCGTGACGACGATGCACGGGTCGCACGACGTACGGCGCCCGACAGCGATGACGGCCGGCGCGCTCCGCGCCCGCCGCGAGAGAGCGATGACGTTCGCCGCGCGCCGCGCACGGCGCGTACCGAAGGTACGCCTTCGCGCGAACGCACGGAACGACGCTACCGTGACGACGCCCCCGAAGGCCGCACGACGCGCTCGCCGCGCGGCGAGCGATCCGAAGCACGCGGTGAACGCAGCTATGCGCGCCCGGCCAGGGCTGCCTACGAAGATCGCGGCGCAGCGCCGGAACGCCGCCCACGCGGCGAAGGTGCACCGCGCCGCAGCCGCGAAGACGTCGCAGAAGGTCGCAGCGAACGCACTTACGCAAAGCCCGTGAAGGCCGTCTACGCGGACCGCGCCAGCGACGCTCCGCCGAAGGCCGCACCGCGCGCCACGAAGACCAAACGCGACACCCGCTCGGTCGAAGACAGCTTTGACCGTCCGGCGCGCTTCGACCGCCCCGCTGAAAAGACGTCACGCAAGCCCCGCCCGGCCGCCGCGTCGCGTCAACGCGACGAAGGCGAATACAACGACGCCCCCGGCAATCTGCGCCTGTCGAAACTGATGTCCGAACTCGGCCTGTGCTCGCGCCGCGAAGCCGACGAATGGATCGAAAAAGGCTGGGTTACCGTCGACGGCGTCGTCGTCGATAAGCTGGGCACGAAGGTCCGCCCCGACGCCGATATCCAGATCGACCCGGCCGCTCAGGCAGCCCAACAGAAACAGGTGACGATCCTCGTGCACAAGCCGGTCGGCTATGTGTCGGGTCAGGCGGAAGATGGCTACGAGCCTGCCGTGACGCTCGTCAAACCGGAGAACCGCTGGGACGGCGACCGTACTGATATCCGTTTCTCGGCTGTCCATTTGCGACAACTGGCGCCTGCGGGACGCCTCGATATCGATTCGACGGGGCTGCTCGTGCTGACTCAGGACGGCCGCATCGCGAAGCAGCTGATCGGCGGGCACTCGGAGATCGACAAGGAGTATCTGGTGCGCGTCAGCTACGGCGACATCGAAACGGACGTCGAGCATGAGTTCCCCGCCGAGAGTCTGGCCAAACTGCGCCACGGCCTCGAACTCGACGGCGTGCCGCTCAAACCCGCTATGGTCAGCTGGCAAAACGGCGAGCAATTGCGCTTCGTGCTGCGTGAAGGCAAGAAACGCCAGATTCGCCGGATGTGCGAACTGGTCGGGCTGCATGTCGTGGGCCTCAAGCGCGTGCGGATGGGCCACGTGATGCTCGGCGCCTTGCCGCCCGGACAGTGGCGCTACCTCGGTCCGGACGAGTCGTTCTAAGCGCGAACAAGCGCTGTCTTATGCAAACAAAAAGCCCGCATCCGCGGGCTTTTCTTATATCGAAGTTCGTAGATCAATCGTCCGCTTTCGGATCGAGGTCGGGAAAAAGCACCTCGGTAAAGCCGAATTTCGCGAAATCCGTGATTCGCATCGGATAGAGCTTGCCGATCAGGTGATCGCACTCATGCTGAACGACGCGCGCATGGAAACCCTCGGCGACGCGATCGATCGGTTTGCCGAACTGATCGAAGCCGTGATAGCGGATCATCGACAGGCGGCTCACCGCCCCCCGCAGACCGGGCACCGACAGGCACCCTTCCCAACCCTCTTCCGTGTCGAGCGAAACGGGCGTGATGGTCGGATTGATCAGCACCGTTTCGGGCACGGACGGCGCGTCGGGATAACGCTCGTTGTGGCCGAAACCGAAAATCACGACCTGCAGGTCAACACCGATCTGCGGCGCCGCGAGCCCGGCGCCGTTCGCGTCATGCATCGTTTCGAACATGTCGCGCACGAGTTCGTGCAGTTCGGGCGTGTCGAAATGATCGACCGGCTTGGCGATGCGCAACAGGCGCGGGTCGCCCATCTTGAGGATTTCGTGAATCATGTTGTTTGCCCCTCCAGGAGCTTACGCATACCATCTTCGTCGAGCACGGGGATGCCAAGTTCCTCGGCTTTCGCGAGCTTGCTCCCCGCTTCCGCACCGGCCACCACGTAATCGGTCTTCTTCGACACCGAACCGGCCACCTTCGCACCGGCCGCCTCCAGCAACTCTTTCGCCTCGTCACGGCCCATGTTGGGCAGCGTGCCTGTCAGCACGACCGTCTTGCCCGCCAACACACCCTGCGGCGCTTTCGGCGCGGGTGGACCTTCCGCCCAGGTGACTTTGCCAGGCGCGCGCAGCTGTTCGATCACGGTGCGGTTGTGCTCTTCGGCGAAAAACTGATGGATCGCCTCCGCGACGATAGGGCCGACGTCGTTGACTTCGAGCAGTTCTTCGACGGTCGCGCTCATGATGGGATCGAGCGAGCCGAAGTGCCTGGCCAGATCTTTCGCCGTCGATTCGCCGACATGCCGGATACCCAGCGCATAGATGAAGCGCGCCAGCGTTGTGTGCTTGGCCTTCTCCAGCGAGTCGATGAGGTTCTGCGCGGACTTCTCGGCGAAGCGGTCGAGTTCGGCGAGTGTCGCGAAGCCCAGATTGAAGAGATCGGCGGGCGTGCGCACCAGATTGAGTTCAACAAGCTGATCGATGATTTTTTCGCCGAGTCCGTCAATGTCCAGTGCGCGACGCTGCGCGAAATGCCACAGCGCCTGCTTGCGCTGCGCCGGGCAAAACAGGCCGCCCGAACAGCGCGCGATCGCCTCGTCGGGCAGCCGTTCGATCGCGGAGCCGCATACGGGACATTGCGTCGGCATCACGAACTCGCGGGCGTCGGGGGGACGCCGTTCGAGCAGCGCGCCGACCACCTCTGGAATCACGTCGCCCGCGCGCCGCACGATGACGGTGTCGCCGATGCGGATGTCCTTGCGGCGCACTTCGTCCTCGTTATGCAGAGTTGCATTCGTCACGGTCGCACCGCCGACGAACACGGGCTCGAGCCGCGCGACAGGCGTAATCGCGCCCGTTCTGCCGACCTGCACGTCGATGGCGATCAGCTTTGTCAGTGCTTCCTGCGCGGGAAACTTGTGCGCGAGCGCGAAACGTGGCGCGCGCGACACGAAACCCAGCGCGTCCTGCTCGTCGCGGCGGTTCACCTTGTAGACGACGCCGTCGATGTCGTACGGCAGCTTGTCGCGTTTCTCGCCAACCTTATGGAAGAAACCGAGCACGCCTTCGGCGCCCTGCACCACGGCGCGCTCGCTGTTCACGGGCAAGCCCATTTCGTGATACCAGTCGAGCAGTTCGCTGTGCGTGCCAGGCATCTCGATGCCGTCGAGCACACCGATGCCGTATGCAAAGAACGACAACGGACGCTGCGCCGTCATCTTCGGATCGAGCTGGCGCAAGCTGCCCGCTGCTGCATTGCGCGGGTTGGCGAACTCCCGCTGGCCCGCGTCGCGCTGACGCTGGTTCAGCTTGTCGAAATCGCGCCTGAACATCAGCACTTCGCCGCGCACGTCGACCAGTTTCGGCACGCGCTTGCCCTTGAGCTTCAGGGGAATCGAGCGAATGGTGCGCACGTTCTCCGTCACGTCTTCGCCCGTCGCGCCGTCACCGCGCGTCGCTGCCTGGGTGAACTGGCCATCCACGTAGCGCAGCGAAATGGCCAGTCCGTCGAATTTCAGTTCGCACGCGTAGTCGACGGGCGTGTGGTGCAGCGTGTCGGACACGCGCTTGTCGAAGGCAGCGATGTCTTCGTCCGAGAAGCCGTTGTTCAGCGACAGCATCGGCATGTCGTGCACGACGGGCCGAAAGCCGCTTGCCACTTCGCCGCCGACGCGCTGCGTCGGCGAATCCGGCGTGATCAGGTCGGGATGCTCGCTTTCGATCTGCTGCAGTTCCTTGAACAGCCTGTCGTATTCCGCGTCGGGCAAGTCCGGCTGGTCGAGCACGTAGTACGCGTAATTCGCGCGCTCGAGTTCGTCGCGCAGCCACAACGCCCGCTCGGCAGGTGCACTGGTTGCAGGATCAGGGACTTGGGTTCGGGCCATGCTGTCGGCGTTTCGGCAAGAGTAACGGGATGTCAGATTATCTCAGGAAGCGCTTTCTGTCGCATCGGCCGGATGGCCAGTTTCGTGCGCGTCCAAACCCAACGCAACGCATTCCTACACGTCCTGGCCGATTGGCCAGATGGCGCGCAAACCGTTGACAGCGCGCCACGCGCAATGCGACCGTGTCGGCTGCCGTCCATCGCGTGCCGACTATTCACACAGGCCTGCATCGACCGGGAGAATTCTTCGCCATGTCCGCCTTCGCCGTCCGTTTCATATATCGCCTGTTCGGGCTTCTGGCCATGCTCGCCGTCTTGCGTCCTGCGGGCGCAATGGCCAGCGAGCAGGTGATTGACGTGCCGCTCGCGCAAGGCGCATCGATCGCCTACCTGCTCACCCAACAGGATGGCAGCCAGCCACGCTCGATCCTCGTCATGATGCCTGGTAGCACGGGCAATCTCGAACTGTCGCAACAGCCCGGCGGCGCCATTCACCTGCGGGAGAGGAACAACTTCCTGATTCGCGCACGTCATCTGTTCGTCGATAACCAGTTCGCGACCGCCATCGTCGATGCGCCTTCCGATCAATCAGGCGGTTACTCGGACGCGTTTCGCGCGTCTGCACGCGCCGCGCAGGATCTGGCGCAGGTTGCGGCAGATCTGCGTAAGCGCTTCCCAAAGGCCAGGCTCGTGCTGGTCGGCACCAGCCGCGGCACGATCTCGACGGCTTATGCTGGCCGCGCGTTGCCCGACGTCTGGGACGCCGTGGTGCACACGTCGACGCTCAGCAGCCCTGCGCGTGGCCAGGCCACGCCGATGATCGGTTTCGACTACGGTGCGATCTCGGCGCGTCAGCTCTTCGTGCATCATGCCGACGACGGCTGCTTCCTCTGTTCATACGAGGCCCTCAGGCGCATCGCCGAGAGTCGCCAGTACGCGCTGATCACCGTGCATGGTGGGGACGCGCGCGGCGAGCCCTGTGGGGCGTTGTCGCATCACGGATTCTATGGACGCGATGAAGCCGTGGTCGCCGCAATCAAGGCATGGATCAGCGGCCAGCCGTGGCAGGACGATGTGGGATGACGCCGACGCGAACTGCACTGCGCAGCGCAGCCGAACACGATCGCGAATGGAAGCCCAAACTGAAAACCACCTGAAGCAACGACGGTGCATCAGGCAGTTTATGGGTGGAAGCACAAGCAGCGCTCAGCAGTTCATCCGCTGCGCTTACTGGCTGAACAGCCGCCGCGTCGCGGGCGAGCCAGCCGGGATACCTGCCTGCTCGAGCTTGGCATACAGCGTCATCAACTGTTTTTCGATCGCGAGCAGCGCGCTCTCCGGCAGCGGGCGGCGGCCGTCGTCGACCACGCGCCCGCCGATGCGCTCGGCCAACGATTTGGCGTAGTCGCACATCAGACGGAACGGCAGAATGTCTTCATCGGCGACGGGCACGTCGAGCACCAGCGTGATCATCTGGCCGCCCTTATACGTCAGATCGTCGCGCAGGAAGTTGGTGTCGCCAAACTGCAGCATGAAAACGGGACTCTGCTTCACGTCCAGCTTGACGAAGCGCGTACCGTCGCGCGACAGCAGCAGTCCGTCCTGCGACGCGACGGCCTGCACATAGTTCGCCGACCACGGCGCGCCGTCGGACAGCACGTTGATCGACAGCTGCGCATCGCACTGCGCGGCAAAGCCGTCGAGTTCGCGCGCCATCGCCACCGTTTCCATCATGTCCGGAAACTCCGGCGAGGCGTCGAGCGCATCCGCGAATTGCTGGACACCCGTCACGAACTCGGAGAACTCCAGTTCGTTGAGCGGTCCGCTGCGGTTCGCCAACTGCGCAGCCGCGCGCAGTTCTTCGTAGCGCACGCCGTTTTGCAGCAGTTCCCATGCGCCGCCTTCAGGCTTGCCTTCAATATGCACCGGCTTGCTGCCCGCGCGACGCAGCCGCTGCGCGAGCGGCAGCACCTTGTCGCCCATGACGGGTGCAGACAGTCTGACGGGCACGATGCAGTCGATCCGTCGATCGACGATGGCGGGCGGCGCGGAAGAAATGGTCGTCGCAGCGGGCAGGATCGGCTCGCTGCGCTCCTCCTCGGCAAGCTGTTCGCCCGAGGGGAGCACGGCCCCTTCCTCTTCTGGGAAGCCATTCGGCAAGGTGTTTTCGGCCTGGATGTCGGCCGGCGTGTCGAGCGGCGCAGCGCCGCCGAAGGTCGGTTCGACCCGTGCGGCTTCCGCATGCTCGCCCGGCGCCGATTCGCGGCGCGTCGTCGGACGCGCCGGCTCGATGAAGGGGCTCTGCTCGTCCTGGTCCTCCCGGGCGAGCGGTTCTGCCGCATCGGCAGGCATCGGCCGTGGCATCTTGCGGCGCACCTTCGCTCCCTGCCACGCGTTGTAAACCACCACCCCCCCGACCACCACGGCGCCCGCGCCGATCAAACCGAGTGTCAACTCGTCCATGCACGCTCCATCTGCAATTCTTTTCGTCGTTGCGCACGGCGCCGGGGTCGCGCGGCTGGCTGGTGGCACACAAGGTGCCACGCGCCGCCGCTGCGGGCGAAGGCGCGCAGCGAATCAATTCTGTTTCAGCAACACCTGCACGCGGCCCGGCATGAGGCCGGACGACGCACGGGTGGACGTTTAAACGATATTCTGGGCAAATCCCGCAGCGGTTTCCATGTCGACAGCGACGATCCGCGACACGCCCTGCTCCTGCATCGTCACCCCGATCAATTGCTGCGCCATTTCCATTGCGATCTTGTTGTGGGAAATGAACAGGAACTGTGTTTTGTCCGACATCGCACGCACAAGGTTCGCGAAACGCTCGGTGTTCGCGTCGTCGAGCGGCGCGTCCACTTCGTCCAGCAGACAGAACGGCGCCGGATTCAGCTGGAACATCGCGAATACGAGCGCCGTCGCCGTGAGCGCCTTTTCCCCGCCCGACAGCAGGTGAATCGTCGAGTTCTTCTTGCCCGGCGGCTGCGCCATCACCTGCACGCCGGCATCGAGAATCTCATCGCCCGTCATGATCAGCTTCGCCTGCCCGCCGCCGAACAGACGCGGGAACAGTTCGCCGAAATGGTGATTCACCTGGTCGAACGTGCCTTGCAGCAGCGTGCGCGTTTCCTGGTCGATCTTGCGGATCGCGTCTTCGAGCGTTTCGATTGCATTCGTCAGGTCGGCCGATTGCGCGTCGAGGAACGTCTTGCGCTCCGTCGCCGCCTTTAGCTCATCGAGCGCGGCCATGTTGACGGGACCCAGCGCCGTGATCGCATTGTTGATGCGCGTCACCTCGCCTTGCAGGTACGACGGCTTCATGTCCGGCGTGAGCTTCGCCTGCAGTTCGGCTTCGTCGACGCCGGCTGCCGTCAGCTGCTCGATGAACTGTTCGGCGTTCAGGCGCGCGGCCTGTTCTTTCAACTGCAACTCCGTGATACGGTCGCGCAGCGGCTGCAATGCGCGCTCCGTCGTCAGACGCAGTTCGTCCGACGCACGCAGCTTCGCAGTCAGATCGTCGAGTTCGAGACGCGTGGCGTGCAGCGCCTCTTCCTTGACGCGGCGAATGTCCAGCGCATCTTGCAGACCCGTGTGCGCCGTCTGCTCGTTGATCGTTTCAAGTTCAGCGCGCGCGTCTTCCAACGAGCCGGCCACGCGCTCGCTCTGCTCGTGCGCGACCTGAATGCTGCGCTTCAGTTCGTCGATCCGGTTCGCCATGTTGCGTGCTGCGAAGCGCGCATCGGTGGCGGCGCGGTCGAGCTCGCGCGCGCCGTTGCGCGCATTGCTCAGTTCTTCGTCGAGCGATTCGAACGCGAGCTGGTTGTCTTCGAAACGCGCCTGCAATTCTGCGAGTTCGGCATCGTGCCGCTCGAAGTTCGCTTCCGACTCCGCGCGCAGCGCACGCTGCTCGTCGATCTGCGCGGTGATCTCTTCGAGTTCCTGGCTGATCTGCGTGCTGCGCTGCGTATAGCGCTCGTGCGCCTGCGTGAGCTTGAGCACATCCATTTGCAATGCGTGCACGCGCTGGGTCGCGCGTTCGGCTTGCTGACGCATTTCGGCCAACGCATTCGAAGCCTGCGTATGCGCGGCTTCCGCGCGGATCGCCGCCGCCTTCGCTTCTTCGGCGAGCAGCGCCTGCGCGCGCACCTGCCGCGTCAGGTTCTCGATTTCCTGCTGACGCGCGAGCATGCCCGCCTGCTCGGAATCGGCCGCGTACAACTGCACGCCGACCCGCGTCACCACATGGCCCGCCTTGACGACGAACACGCCGCCTTCCGGCAATTGCGCGCGCATCGACAGCGCCTGCGGCAGATCGTCGGCGACGAACGCGTTGCCAAGCCAGTCGCTGAGCACGGCACGGATGCCGGCATCGTCGATTCGCACCAGCGACAGCAGCGGCCGCAGCGAAGCCGGCGCCGCGACAGGCTGCCCCGCTGCAGGCGGCGCGTAGAACGCGAGCTTGGCGGGCGGCGCGTCGCTGACGAAATGCTTCACCCAGTCCAGGTTCGACACTTCGAGCGCGGCAAGGCGCTCGCGCAACACCGATTCGAGCGCGGTTTCCCAACCGGCTTCGACATGCAGCTTCTTCCACAGACGCGGCAGCGCACCCAGTTCGTGCCTGTCCAGCCACGGCTGGATCTTGCCTTCCGTCTGCACGTTCTCCTGCAGCTGGCGCAGTGCGGCGAGACGGGCTTCCAGCTGGTGAATCTGCGCGCTTTCGGCCTGCACGCGCTCCTGCGCGGCACGGCGCTCGCCGTCGAGACGCGGCAGCGTGTCCTGCGCGTCGGCGAGACGTTCCTGCGCTTCGCGCAGAATCTCTTCCTGCTCGGCAAGCTGCATGCGCAGCTCTTCGAGCTGCGCTTCATCCGGCGCATCGAGACCGCCCGCTTCCGTCTTCAGGCGCTCCTGGCGCTGCTGCAACTGCTGCAACTGCTGGTCGGCGTTGCGCTGATGCGCGGCCTCGAGCTTGATCGACTGCTCGGTCTGCGCAATGCCGGCGCGCTCCTCGTTGAGCTGCGACTGCGCATCGCGCCAACGCGCCTCGAGCGCGGGCAACGCGTCATGCTTCGCGGCGGCCGCCTCTTCGGCGATCACAGCCTTCTCTTCACCTTCGTCGAGCTGGACTTCCGCGTCTTCGAGATCGTCGTGCGCCTTTTGCGCCTGCGCGAGCCACTGCTCGCGCTGCGCCGTCAACGCGGCTATCTGAGCCTGCACGCGATTACGCGACTCGACGATGAACTTGATTTCCGCTTCGAGGCGGCTCACCTCGGCGTTCGCTTCGTAGAGTGCGCCTTGCGCCCCCTGCATCGCGTCGCTGGCGGAATAATGCGCGACGCGCAGCGTTTCCAGCTGCGCTTCGACTTCGCGCAGTTTCGCGGTGTGCGCTTCGAGGTCGATCTGCGCCTGTTCGATCGCGCGCTTCTGCTTGTCCTGCTCGGTGCCCGCTTCGTTTTTGCGCAGCAGCCACAACAGACGCTGCTTCTCCTCGCCTTCGGCCTGCAGATCCTTGAATTTCGTCGCGACAACGGCCTGCGCTTCGAGCTTTTCCAGATTGGTCGTCAGTTCACGGACGATGTCTTCGACGCGCGTCAGATTCTCGCGTGTGTCGTGCAGACGGTTCTCGGTTTCGCGGCGGCGTTCCTTGTACTTCGACACGCCCGCGGCTTCTTCGAGAAACACGCGCAGTTCTTCCGGCTTCGCTTCGATGATTCGCGCGATCATGCCCTGTCCGATGATCGCGTAGGCGCGCGGCCCGAGGCCCGTGCCGAGGAAGATGTCCTGGATGTCGCGGCGGCGCGCCGGAAGATTGTTGATGTAGTAGCTCGATGTGCCGTCGCGCGTCAGCACGCGCTTGACGGCGATTTCGGCATACTGGCCCCACTGCCCGGCGGCACGGCCGTCGGCGTTGTCGAACACGAGTTCGACGCTGGCACGGCTGCCCGGCTTGCGCGCCGTCGAGCCGTTGAAGATCACGTCCTGCATCGACTCCCCGCGCAGCTCCGAGGCGCGCGATTCGCCGAGCACCCAGCGCACGGCATCGATGATGTTGGACTTGCCGCAACCGTTCGGACCGACCACGCCGACAAGCTGGCCCGGAACCTGAAAATGCGTGGGATCGACGAATGACTTGAAGCCAGCGAGTTTGATCGAGGTCAGACGCACGGCGATATCGCTGTTTGAAAGTAATTTATGGAAACGGAACGCGCGGGTTCGATGTGCGAACCGCCTGCGGCTCCCTGCCCGGCAAGCGGCACAACGTAGCGCGAGCCCGCTGCGATTCCGGCGCCGCGGCGCGCCCTACGCTGCACCGCTGGCCAATGAGGGGCAATCATACCATCGCGCGTGGGCGATTCTTACGGGCGCCATCCCGGTCTTGGTCGAGGTTGCCGTCCGGGTTGTCCTGCCGATTGCCCGATCCTTCAGCACCCGCCGCTTCGCCGGGCTTCGCGCGATGCACCCAGCTCGACAGTGCAGAGGCCAAAACGATGCACGCGCCGCCCGCCCATTCGCGCGGACCGGGCACTTCGCCAGCGAACAGCCACGCCGTCAGCGCCGTCACGACGATCTCGAACAGCATGATGATCGACGCGCGGTTCGCCGGCACGCGCGCGAGCCCGTATTGCACGAGCATATTGTTGGTCGCGAGCGCGAAGCCGATACCGAGCACAAGCAGTACCGCCTCGCCGACGTGTGCGCCCGTCGGAGCGGCGGGCATCGATTCGAAGTACGACGCGCAGGCGCCGAAGATCGCCGCGCCGCCGAAAATCACGGCCGTGCGCATCTCGGCGCGCATGTCCGGCAAGTCGCGGCTCGTCTTGAGGATCAGCACGTTGCTCATCGCGAACGACATGCCCGCCGCGAGCCCTGCCCATTCGGCCAGGCTGCCGGGAACGGGCAGCCCCAGTTGCGGCGACCACAACATCATCATGGCACCCGCCAGCGACATCGCCGCGAGCGCTGCGCCCGACCACGTCAGCCGTTCGCGCAGGATGAAATGCGCGAACAGCGCCGTCCAGGCGGGCGTCAGATAGAACAGCAGCAGCACGCGCATCACCTGACCGTGAATCGCGCCCCACACGAAGCCGAGATTGGTGATACCCGCAAACAGCGCGAGCGCCGGCAGCAGCCAATGCCAGCGGACCGTTCTGATTGCGCTGCGGCGGACGAGCAGGACGAACAGACAGCCCGCGCCGCTCGTCAGCGCGCTCGCCGCCGTACCCGTCAAGCCGAGCGCGTTGAGCATGCGCAGCGGATACCAGACCATGCCCCATACGGACGCGCCCATCATGATCGCGAGCGTGGGCCACGTATTGCGCAGCGAGAGATTCATCGCGCAGCACTCCCGCCAATGTCCAGCCTGTTTTGCATGACCTGTCTGCCTCGTGTGTTGCCGGCCGCTGCCGCTGAATGCTTTACCTTTACCGTGCAGTCCGATACCGCCCGCCTTGCGTCTACCATTATTTCGCCGTGACGCGCGCATCGCGTCATTCGGGTGCTTCGTGCCTTCACGGCCTGCGCGCCGCCGCCACCGCAAAGCCTTGTCCAATCGGACGATACGCGGTGCCGCCGCTGCCCAACACGCTATAATCGTTCACTTGTTGCCCGTGCTATCGGTGGCGGGAATGCCAACGCATCCGGCCTTTGCGCCGATGCCGCCGCGCGCCGCCTTCACCTGCGTCAGTCACGCCGAACCACGCCCGAACCGCCAAGTGAACCCGCTACTCGACTCCCTTCAGCCTTATCCGTTCGAAAAACTGCGCCTGCTCTTCAAGGACGTCACGCCGCCCGCGCATCTCTCCCATATCAGCTTCGGAATCGGCGAGCCGAAACATCCGACGCCTGAACTGATCCGCAAAGCGGTGATCGATTCCCTCGGCGGTCTCGCGGCCTATCCGGCGACTGTCGGCGCGCCGGCTTTGCGCGAAGCGATCGCGAAGTGGGTCACGACGCGCTACAACCTGCCGCCCGTCGACGCTGCCACGCAGGTGTTGCCCGTGGCAGGCTCGCGCGAGGCGCTGTTCGCGCTCGCGCAAACGGTGATCGATCCGGGGAAAAGCGCCGGCGGCGAGCCTGCGATCGTACTCTGTCCGAACCCGTTCTATCAAATCTACGAGGGCGCGGCGCTACTCGCGGGCGCTCAGCCGTACTTCGCCAACAGCGACCCGACGCGCAACTTCGCCTGCGACTACTCGGCCATCCCCGACGACGTCTGGGCGCGCACCCAACTGCTGTACGTCTGCTCGCCGGGCAACCCGACGGGCGCGGTGCTGACGCTCGACGACTGGCGTGAGCTGTTCGAACTGTCGGACCGCCACGGCTTCGTGATCGCCTCCGACGAATGCTACTCCGAGATCTATTTCGACGAGTCGCGGCCGCCGCTCGGCGGGCTGGAAGCGGCGCACAAACTCGGCCGCGGCTTCGAGCGGCTCGTGATGCTGTCCAGCCTGTCGAAGCGCTCCAACGTGCCGGGCATGCGCTCGGGCTTCGTCGCAGGCGATGCGTCCATCCTCAAGCAGTTCCTGCTGTACCGCACGTATCACGGCGCGGCGCTGTCGACCGTCTATCAGACGGCCAGCATCGCCGCCTGGAACGACGAAGCGCACGTGCGCGAAAACCGCGCGATGTACGCGCAGAAGTTTTCGACCGTGACGCCGATGCTCGCCGGCGTGCTCCATGTCAAGCTGCCCGACGCCGCGTTCTACCTATGGGCGAACGTTGCGCGCACGGGGCTCTCGGATACCGCGTTCGCCCAGCGGCTGTACGCCGACTATAATGTGACGGTTCTGCCCGGCTCGTATCTCGCACGCACCGCGCACGACACGAACCCCGGCCGCGATTTTGTCCGCCTCGCGCTGGTCGCGGGCGTCGACGAATGCACGGAGGGCGTGCAGCGCATCGTCGAATTCTGCCGCTCGCTGGAACGCTAGTTCCGGCCCAGGCGCACACTTCAGGGAGCGCCGCCGCAGCGCTGCGCCCTCACCCGCTTTCCGATTCCAACTCTCTCGAAAGATCATCACGAACATGTCGCAACAACTTCAGCAGATCATCGATAACGCCTGGGACAACCGTGCCGACCTGTCGCCGAAGGCCGCGCCCGCCGATGTGCGGGAAGCCGTCGCGCACGCCATCGAGCAGCTCGACAAGGGCGCACTGCGCGTCGCGGAAAAGAAGGATGGCGACTGGGTCGTCAACCAGTGGTTGAAGAAGGCCGTCCTGCTGTCGTTCCGTCTCGAAGACAACGCACCGATGCCCGCCGGCGGCTACTCCCAGTTCTACGACAAGGTGCCGTCGAAGTTCGCGAACTACACCGCCGAAGACTTCGCGGCAGGCGGCTTCCGCGTCGTGCCGCCCGCCATTGCGCGCCGCGGCTCGTACATCGCGAAGAACGTCGTGCTGATGCCGTCGTACACCAACATCGGCGCGTACGTCGACGAAGGCACGATGGTCGACACCTGGGCCACCGTCGGTTCGTGCGCGCAGATCGGCAAGAACGTGCACCTGTCGGGCGGTGTGGGCATCGGCGGCGTGCTGGAGCCGCTGCAGGCCAACCCCGTCATCATCGAAGACAACTGCTTCATCGGCGCGCGCTCGGAGGTCGTGGAAGGCGTGATCGTCGAAGAGAATTCGGTGATCTCGATGGGCGTGTACCTGGGCCAGAGCACGAAGATCTATGACCGCGAAACGGGAGAAGTGTCGTACGGCCGCATTCCGGCGGGCTCGGTGGTGGTCGCGGGCAACCTGCCGTCGAAGGACGGTTCGCACAGCCTGTATTGCGCCGTGATCGTCAAGAAGGTCGACGCCAAGACGCGCGCAAAGGTCGGTCTGAACGAACTGCTGCGAGGCGACTGATGGCGCGCGCTTCGTCGAAGACGACCGTCGTCTACGGCATTCCGAACTGCGACTCCGTGAAGAAGGCCCGTGTGTGGCTGGAAGAGCACGGCGTCGAGTTCGAGTTTCACGACTTCAAGAAGGCGGGCGTGTCGAATGCGCTGGTGCAGGACTGGCTGAAGGACGTGCCGCTGGAGCAGCTCATCAACAAGCGCGGCACCACGTGGCGCGGCCTGTCCGACGTGCACAAGGCGGAAGCCGACACCACGGCAGGCGCGATTGCGCTGATGATCCACAAGCCGTCGATCATCAAGCGACCCGTGCTGGTCGTGAACGGGCGCGTGAAAACGCTGGGCTTCTCCGCAGAGCAATACGAAACGCTGTTCGCCTGAACGGGCGGGCGTATCACGCTCGCCAGCCGTACCTATGTTGTTGCCGGCCTTCCTGGGCCGGCATTTTTTCACCTGAGTTTGGAACTGCATCGATGTCCGGCACTCTTGCCCTTACCGAAACCCTGATCGGCCGCGCGTCCGTCACGCCCGACGATCAGAACTGCCAGCACCTTCTGGTCGAGCGCCTGTCCGCGATCGGCTTCGAATGCGAAACGATCGAATCGAACGGCGTGACGAATCTGTGGGCCGTCAAACGCGGCGCTGCGGGCAAGGAAGGCAAGCTGCTCGCGTTCGCGGGCCACACAGATGTGGTGCCGACAGGCCCCGCCGAACAGTGGTCGTCCGCGCCCTTCGAGCCGACCCACCGCGACGGCAAGCTGTACGGCCGCGGCGCCGCCGACATGAAGGCGTCGATTGCGGGCTTCGTGGTCGCGAGCGAGGAGTTCGTGGCCGCGCATCCGCAGCATCGCGGCTCGCTCGCGCTGCTCATCACGAGCGATGAAGAAGGTCCGGCGACGGACGGCACCGTGAAGGTCGTCGATGCGCTCGAAGCGCGCGGGGAGCGCATGGACTACTGCGTAGTGGGTGAGCCGACTTCGAGTGTGCGGTTCGGCGACATGGTGAAGAACGGTCGCCGCGGCTCGATGTCGGGCAAGCTGACCGTCAAGGGTGTGCAAGGCCACATCGCGTATCCGCATCTGGCGAAGAACCCGGTGCACCTGCTCGCGCCCGCGCTCGCCGAACTGGTCGCCGAGCACTGGGACGAAGGCAACGAATACTTCCCGCCCACTACCTGGCAGGTGTCGAACCTGCACAGCGGAACGGGCGCGACCAACATCATTCCCGGCCACGCCGAAGTGATGTTCAACTTCCGTTTTTCGACGGCGAGCACGGTCGAAGGCCTGCAAAGCCGCGTGCATCAGATTCTCGACAAACAGGGTCTCGACTACGATCTGACGTGGACCGTGAGTGGCCTGCCCTTTCTCACGCCGCGCGGCGAGCTGTCGAACGCACTCGAAAAAGCGATCTACGACGAAACGGGCATCGCGACGGAACTGTCGACAACGGGCGGCACCTCGGATGGCCGTTTCATTGCGCGGATCTGCAAGCAGGTCATCGAATTCGGTCCGTTGAATGCGAGCATCCACAAGATCGACGAACATATCGAAGTCGCACATATCGAGCCGCTCAAGAACGTCTACCGACGCGTGCTCGAACAACTGATAGCCTGACGGAGGGCCTCGACCATGACTCATCCGTTTTCCACGGTTCGCGACGTGCTGCGCTACGCGGTGTCGCGCTTCAACCAGGCCGGGCTTGCGTTCGGCCACGGCTCGTCGAACGCTTATGACGAAGCCGCGTATCTCGTGCTGCACACGCTGCATCTTCCCATCGATCTGCTCGAGCCGTTTCTCGACGCGCGCCTGACGTCCGAAGAAATCGACTCGGTGCTGAAGGTGGTCGAACGGCGCGCGACAGATCGCGTACCCGCCGCCTACATTACGCAGGAAGCGTGGATGCACGGCCATCGCTTCCATGTCGACGAGCGCGTGATCGTGCCGCGTTCGTTTATCGGCGAACTGCTGCAAGATGGCCTGCAGCCGTATGTCGAGGATCCCGAACAGGTTGGCGCGGTACTCGAACTGTGCACGGGTTCCGGATGCCTCGCGATTCTCGCGGCATATGCGTTCCCGAATGCCGATATCGACGCCGTCGACCTGTCGCCCGCCGCACTCGAAGTGGCGACCCGCAATGTCCAGGAGTACGAACTGGAAGAGCGCATTGCGCTGTTCGAAGGCGACCTCTATGCACCGCTGCCGGAGCGCCGCTATGACGTGATCATCACAAATCCGCCATACGTCAACGCGGAATCGATGAAGGCGCTGCCGCCCGAGTACCAGCATGAGCCCGCGATGGCGCTGGCGGGCGGCGCCGACGGAATGGACATCGTGCGCCGCATCATCGCCAATGCGCGCAACTGGCTGACCGACGACGGCGTGCTGGTGGTCGAGATCGGCAACGAGCGCGCGCATGTCGAAGCGGCGTTCGGCGGCCTCGATCTCGTGTGGATGTCGACCAGCGCCGGCGACGACAACGTGTTCCTGATACAGGCCAGCGACCTTCCCGCCAATTGATGCCCGCGTGCGGCTGATGGCTGCCTCGCACGACGCACGGTGCCTGTCTGGGCACCGTGCGTCGTGTGCTTTTGGGCGCCCGCATTCGCTCGCATTCATTCGCCCGCATTCATTCGCCCGCATTCATTCGCCCGCATTCATTCGATAAGCATCGGCATCGATCCGCGGTTCCAGCAGCAGGCTGGCCGCGATGCGAATGCTTTCGGTAAGATGGGCGCGACCGGCGCAACTGGAACTGGACGCCTGCGACGGGCGCCGCGAACGACAACCACGAAGTCAACCATACGCAGCGCGACGGCCATCGCACGCACGCTTATGCAATTCGATCTGCTCCATGTCGGCACGCTCGTATTCATCGCCCATGCGCTGGGCGTGATCGCGGCGTGCCATGCCATCCTGCATACCCGCACGTCGCAAGGCGCGATCGCGTGGGCGGTGTCGCTCGTCGCCATGCCGTATCTGACGCTCGTCCCCTACCTGTTCCTCGGGCGCAGCAAGTTCGCCGGTTACGCCGACGCGCGCCGCCTCGAGAACGAAACGCTGCGCGCGCGCGCGCATCCGCCCGAATGGGACACGGAAGCTTCGTCGCAAGGCCGTCCGACGCAAGCGCTTGGACATCACTTCGTGCGCTCGCTCACGCGTCTATCCGGCATGCCGTTCCTGCCCGGCAACAGCGTGCGCACGCTCGTGAACGGCGAGACGACGTTCGCGGCGATTCTGGATGCGATCGAACATGCGCAACGCTACATCGTCGTGCAGTTCTTCATCATGCGCGCCGACGCGCTCGGCGAAATGCTCAAGGACGCGCTGCTCGCGAAGGCCGCGCAAGGCGTGCGCGTGTACGTGCTGTATGACAGCATCGGCAGCTTCGATCTGCCGCATCGGTACGTCGCATCGCTGCTCGCGGGCGGCGTGCTCATGCATCCGTTCGCGACGAACAGAAGGTTCGTCAACCGTTTTCAGCTCAACTTTCGCAATCATCGCAAGATCGTCGTGGTGGACGGCCAGCGCGCGTTCGTCGGCGGGCACAACGTTGGCGTCGAGTATCTGGGCGGCAAGCCGCCTCTGTCGCCGTGGCGCGACACGCACATCGAAGTGCGCGGTCCCGCCGTTGCCAGTATCCAGTTCGTGTTCACGGAAGACTGGTACTGGGCTACGCAGGATCTGCCGCAGCTCGATCCGCCGCCCGTCGATTCCCGCGACGACATGCACTGCCTTGTCGTGCCGACGGGCCCTGCCGACAAGCAGGAAACCTGCTCGCTGTTCTTCGTCGAGGCGATCAATGCGGCGCGCGAGCGGATCTGGATCACGACGCCTTATCTCGTGCCCGATGAAGCCGTGTTCGCCGCGCTGCGGCTCGCGGCGCTGCGCGGCGTCGACGTGCGCATTCTGATTCCGAGCCGGCGCGATCACCGCGTCGTGTTCGAAGCGTCGAAGCTCTACGCGTACGACTCGATCCGGGCCGGCGTGCGCATCTTCCGCTACCGGCCGGGGTTCCTGCATCAGAAGGTGGTGCTGATCGACGATGTGGCGGCCGCCGTCGGCAGCGCGAACCTCGACAACCGGTCGTTCCGACTGAACTTCGAGATCATGGTGCTGACCGTGGATCACGCGTTTGCAGCCGAAGTCGAAGACATGCTGCTACACGACTTCGACGAATCGTACGAGATAGACCGCAGCGAGTATCGCAACGCGCCGGCGCTGCGGCGCGTGCTGATGCACGTTGCGCGTTTGTTCGCGCCGATTCTCTGACGCCCGTTACAGCAGCGCCTCGATGTCGTCCGTGATCGTTTCGGGCTTCGTGGTGGGCGCGTAGCGCTTGACGACCTTGCCGTCGCGGTCGACCAGAAACTTCGTGAAATTCCATTTGATCGCTTCGAGTCCGAGCACGCCGGGCGCTTCGTCCTTCAGGAACCTGAAGAGCGGATGCGCGTCCGAACCATTGACGTCTATCTTGTCGAACATCTGAAACGTCACGCCATAGTTCTTCTCGCAGAACGCACCGATCTGCGCCGCATCGCCCGGCTCCTGCTTGCCGAACTGGTTGCACGGAAAACCCAGCACCTGCAGCCCGCGCGCCGCGTATTGCTCGTGCAGCTTCTGCAAGCCGGCGTACTGCGGCGTGAAACCGCATTCGCTCGCCGTGTTGACAATCAGCATCACTTTGCCGTTGTAACGTTCGAAGCTGACCGGCTCGCCGTCCAGCGTGCGCGCCGAGAAGGAATAAATCGAAGACTTGTCTGCCATGTGCCGCCCTCCAGGAATGTCGTTAGTCTAATGGCTCCGCGGCCGCGCGCCACCTAGCCGATCGGCCAATGCCTGAGCGTGCGCCGCGCAGTCTAAAATAGCGTTTTTCTTTCATCCGGCCTCGTTGTGATCCGCTTCAATCAGTTCAGTCTCGCGCGCGGCACGAAACCGCTTTTCGAACAGACCACGTTCGCGCTGAATCCTGGCGAAAAAGCCGGCCTCGTCGGTGCCAACGGCGCGGGTAAATCGACGCTGTTCTCCGTCCTGCTCGGCGATCTGCACGCCGACGGCGGCGACGTTGCGATGCCGCCGTCGTGGCAGGTCGCGCATGTCGCGCAGGAAACGCCCGCCGTCGACAAGACCGCACTCGAGTACACACTCGACGGCGACGCCGCGCTGCGCGCCATCGAAGCCCGCATCGCAGCCGCCTCCGCCGCGCACGACGGTGCGGCCGAAGCGGAGGCGCACGCCGCCTTCGCCGATGCCGACGGCTACACGGCCCCCGCTCGCGCCGAAGCGCTGCTGCTCGGCCTCGGTTTCACGCTCGACCAGACGCGTGCGGGCGTCGGCAGTTTTTCGGGCGGCTGGCGCATGCGCCTGAATCTCGCGCAGGCGCTGATGTGCCGTTCGGACCTGCTGCTGCTCGACGAGCCGACCAACCACCTGGATCTCGATGCCATCGTCTGGCTCGAAGACTGGCTGCACCGTTATCCGGGCACGCTGATCGTGATTTCGCACGACCGCGAATTTCTCGATTCGGTCTGCAATGTTACGCTGCATCTCGAGAACCAGCAGATCAAACGATACGGCGGCAACTACTCGCAATTCGAAGTGCTGCGCGCGCAGCAGCTCGCGCTGCAGCAGAGCGCATACGAAAAGCAGCGCAAGACCATTGAGCATCTGCAGAGCTTCGTCGACCGCTTCAAGGCGAAGGCGACCAAGGCGCGCCAGGCGCAAAGCCGCATGAAAGCGCTCGAAAAAATGGAGCTGATCGCGCCCGCGCACATTGCGTCGCCGTTCACGTTCGAATTCCGCACGCCCGACTCCGCGCCGAATCCGATGATGGTGATGGAAGACGTGCGTTGCGGTTATCACGGGGCGGACGGCAGCGAGCTTCCCATCGTCGAGCGCGTCGCGCTGTCCATCCAGAACGGGCAGCGCATCGGCCTGCTCGGCGCGAACGGTCAAGGCAAGTCGACGCTGATCAAGACACTCGCGGGCACGCTGGCCCCGCTCAGCGGCCATGTGCGCCAGGGCAAGGGCTTGCAGATCGGCTATTTCGCGCAGCATCAGTTGGAAACCCTTCGGCCCGACGACTCGCCGTTGCAGCATCTGGCGCGCCTCGCACCCGACACGCGCGAACAGGAACTGCGCGACTTCCTCGGCAGCTTCAACTTTTCCGGCGACATGGCGACGGCCGCCATCGCGCCCTTCTCCGGCGGCGAGAAAGCACGTCTCGCACTCGCGCTGATCATCTGGCAGAAGCCGAACCTGCTGCTGCTCGACGAACCGACCAACCACCTCGACCTCGAAACGCGCCACGCGCTGACAATGGCGCTCGCGCAGTTCGAAGGCACGCTGATCCTCGTCTCGCATGACCGCCATTTGCTGCGCGCGACCACGGACCAGTTTATGCTCGTCGCGAAGCACAAGCTGCAGCCGTTCGACGGCGATCTCGACGACTACCGCGACTGGCTGCTGCAGCATGCCGCCGAGCAGCGTGCGGCGCTCAAGGCCGGCGACGCTTCGGCTGCGAACGACGGCGGCGCGGACGGAACGGTGAATCGCAAGGAGCAACGGCGGCTGGAAGCGGAAACGCGCCAGAAGCTTTCACATCTGAAGAAGCCGCTGCAAACGCGCATTGCGAAGATCGACAAGGAAATGGACGCGCTGAACGCGGAAAAGGCGACGTTGGACGCGTTCGTCGCCGACCCTGCCAGCTACGCCGCGGAGCAAAAAACGAAGCTGACGGAAGCGATACGCCGTCAGGCGGATGTCAACGCACGACTCGAAACGCTCGAAGCCGAATGGCTCGAAGCGCACGAGGAACTCGAACAAATCGGCTAACGGCCCCTTCGCCACCGCGACGGAACCAACCGGGAAGCAAGGCCGCGCCAGCAATCGTGGAGGGCTGGGCATTGTCGTCTACTGCCGCACTGAAGGGCTTGCGCGTGCTCGATCTGACGCGCCTGTTGCCCGGTCCCGTCGCGACGCTCCGGCTTGCGGAAATGGGTGCCGACGTGTTGAAGATCGAAGCGCCCGGAGCCGGCGACGCGACGCGCACGATGATGCAGAGCACGGCCGACCGCGTGGCGGGACGCCCCGGCGCGTTTTACCGGCTCGTGAATCGCGGCAAGCGCGAAACGCGGCTGGATCTGAAGTCGGAAGGCGGCCGCACGGTGCTGATGGCGCTGGCGCGCGAAGCCGATGTGCTGGTCGAAAGCTTCCGTCCCGGCGTGATGGACCGGCTCGGCGTGGGTTATGACGTGCTGCGCGTCATCAACCCGAAGCTCGTCTATTGCGCAATTTCCGGCTACGGCGCGGACGGCCCGTTTGCCGAACTCGCCGGGCACGATCTGAACTACATCGCTTATGCGGGCGTGCTGGACCAACTGGCATCGCACGACGGCGCGCCCATCCTGCCCAACTTCCAGATCGCAGACCTGCTGGGCGGCGCGCTATCCGCCGTCAACCAGATACTCGCCGCGCTGTGGGCCGTTGCGCGCGGCGGCGACGGGCGTTTCGTCGACGTATCCATGGCGCACTGCACGTACGCGAACAACGTCGTTGCGCAGGTGGCGCTCGCCAACGACGGCACAGCGCCTGTCGCGGGAAGCAGTCTGCTGAATGGCGGCGTACCCTGCTACAACCTCTACCGCACGCTCGACGGACGATGGCTCGCCGTCGGCGCACTCGAACTCAAATTCTGGGAAACGCTGTGCATGGCGCTCGACCGCCCGGACTGGGCGACGCGCCACTGGAGTCTCGGCCAGTCGATAGCCGGACCGGATGCGGTACAACTGATCAAGGACATGGCTAACGTGATCGCCACGCGCCCGCTTGACGAATGGGTCACGCTGCTGGTGCCGCTGGATTGCTGCGTGGCGCCCGTACTGACGCCGGCGGAGGCTGCCCAGCACCCGCTATTCAACGAGGCCGCGCGGGAAGCGCTGCTCGCGCAGGCTGGCGACGAGGCGTCCGAATCCGAATAGGCCCGCGAGTGCCGCGCAGATGAGTTCGCGCCCGGTTCAACGCCGCGGCAAGGTCTGCCGGGGCTCCCGTTCGTCGTCGATCAACCGGTGCTTGCGGCCTTCCACGTGATGCCGGATGGTTTCCCGCACTTCGTCAGCCGTCACGTTTTCCGCGACGACGCGCCGCGAAATCTGACCGGCTGTATCGATCCATTCGACGATCCGGCAGCCGCCGCCCCACGGCCCCTGAATGGGTGCGGACACACGGCAGCCGCGCAGATTCGACAGAAACTCGCCCGAGGATTGATGAGACTGTTTCAAGACGTCTTCCTTTCCGCTCGTGACATTGCATCTCACGAGGATAGGGAAAACGAAAGTCCCTTGGGTTACAGCGGGAGTTCGGAAATTTACAGCGGATTACGCCAGAAAGCCGATGCGATTTGCTGTTGTCTAGGCCCGGTTATTCGAGCGTGCGGATCCGGTCGATCGCCTGCTCGATGCGCTCGACGGCGATCACCTGCAAGCCGTCGATGGCTTGCTTCGGCGCATTTGCCTTCGGAATCAGCGCAATCGAAAACCCGAGCTTGGCGGCTTCCTTCAGACGCTCCTGGCCGCGCGGCGACGGCCGGATTTCGCCCGCCAGCCCCACTTCGCCGAATACGATCAGACCTTTCGGCAGCGGCTTGTTGCGCATCGATGAATGAATCGCGAGCAGAACGGCGAGGTCGGCAGCCGGTTCCGTAATCTTCACGCCGCCCACGGCATTCAGGAACACATCCTGATCGAAGCACGCGATGCCTGCGTGCCGGTGCAGCACGGCGAGCAGCATCGCGAGCCGGTTCTGTTCGAGACCGACGGCCAGCCGGCGCGGGTTCGGCACGTTGGCGGCATCCACGAGCGCCTGGACTTCGACGAGCAGCGGCCGCGTGCCCTCCTGCGTGACCAGCACGCATGAGCCCGGCACGATCTGCTCGTGCTGCGACAGGAACAACGCCGACGGATTCGCGACACCGCGCAAGCCGCGTTCCGTCATCGCGAACACACCGAGCTCGTTGACCGCCCCGAAGCGGTTCTTGAACGCGCGCACGAGGCGGAACGACGAATGCGTGTCACCTTCGAAATACAGCACGGTATCGACGATATGTTCGAGCACGCGCGGGCCTGCGAGGGCGCCCTCTTTCGTCACGTGGCCGACCATGATGATGGCCGTGCCCGACTGCTTGGCGACGCGCGTCAGTTGCGCCGCGCACTCGCGCACCTGCGCCACCGAGCCCGGCGCGGAGCTCAGCGCTTCTGAATAGATGGTCTGGATCGAGTCGATGACGGCGACGTCGGGCTTTTGTTCGGCAATCGTCGCCTGGATCTTTTCGAGCTGGATTTCGGCGAGCAGTTTCAGCTCGGTGGCGTGCGAACCCGGTTCGAGCAGGGACAGCCGTTGCGCGCGCAACGCAATCTGCGCGGCCGATTCCTCGCCGCTGACGTAGAGCGCTCGCCGCTCGCTGGCGATCTGCGCGAGCGACTGCAGCAGCAGCGTCGACTTGCCAATGCCGGGATCGCCGCCGATCAGCACCACGCCGCCCGCCACCAGCCCGCCGCCGAGCACGCGGTCGAACTCGCCGACGCCGGTGGTAAAGCGCGGCACATCCGATGCTTCGATATCGGCGAGCCGCTGCACGGGTTGATTCTTCGCGAGCGACTGGAAGCGGTGCGCGGAGGGCGATTCCGCGACCGTTTCGACGAGCGTATTCCACGCATGGCAGGCAGGGCATTGGCCCTGCCACTTCGGCGCCTGCCCGCCGCATTCCGTGCAGGTGTACAACGTTTTCTGTTTAGCCAACTTGTTTCGTTACATGTCGTTGTTCGTTATGTGCGGCGCGAGGTGCGCCTCGCGAAGTGCGATAGAGGCACGTGTCACTCGGCTCGTACGGGCACGCGCGGCGCGACGGCGCACACAAGCTCGTAGCCGATCGTGCCGCACGACTGCGCGACGTCATCGACGGGCAGTTGGGCGCCCCACAGCTCCACACGCGAGCCGACGTTCGCCTGCGGGCAAGGCGTGAGATCGACGGTGATCATGTCCATCGACACACGACCGACGATGCGCGTACGGATGCCGTCGACGATGATGGGCGTACCCTCCGGCGCGACGCGCGGATAACCGTCCGCATAGCCGCACGCGACCACGCCGATGCGCATGCCTTCGCGCGCCGTGAAGGTCGAGCCATAGCCGATCGTCTGCCCTTGCGCGAGCGTCTGCACGGCGATGAGTTCCGAAGCAAGCGTCATGGCCGGCTGCAGGCCCGTGTCCTTGATCGCCGAGCTTACGCCCGACGGCGACGCGCCGTACAGCATCACGCCCGGGCGCACCCAGTCGAAATGCGCTTCCGGATACCACAGCGTGGCGGCCGAATTGGCGAGGCTGCGCGCGCCCGCAATGCCCTGTGCGCCACGCTCGAATGCTTCCATCTGATGCGAGATGCCGCGCTCGCTGTCGGCATCCGAGAAATGGGTCATCAACGTGATCTGGCCGACGCCCTGGCAGGCCCGCGCACGTTCCCAGGCTGCACGGAACTTCTCCGGCGTATAGCCGAGGCGGTTCATGCCGCTGTTCATCTTTAACTGGATATTGACGGGCTTGGACAGGCGCGCCATTTCCAGCATGCGCAACTGCTCGTCCGAATGCAGCGCCGTGGTCAGACTATAACGGTCGATGACGTCGATATCGGTGGGCCGGAAAAAGCCCTCCAGCAACAAAATCGGCCCCGCCCACCCCAATTCACGCAACTTCACCGCTTCTTCGAGGTCGAGCAAACCAAAGCCGTCGGTTGCGCGCAAGCCTGGGAATGCCCGCGCGAGTCCGTGACCGTACGCATTGGCCTTGACGACAGCCCAGATCTTGGACTTCGGCGCGTAGCGACGGGCGACAGCGAGATTATTGGCGAGAGCGGCAGTGTGAATCGTGGCTGAGACTGGGCGCGGCATGGGATATTTTCGTAAAGACATTGGCGAATCAGTAGCTTACAGCGTGTTTGCAACGCGCCGATGGCAAGCTCGACAATGCGATCAAGGATTCTGCTAGTCGGGATTCGACTATTTTCATGATATAAAGCCGTGCGCACAACCCATTTCGAACGGAATAAGCCCGGACGCACACCTTACGGCCGGGGCGGACAGACCGCAGCGAGGAAAGCATCGCATCAGATGAAAAAAGGTTTTTACACCATCATGGCCGCGCAGTTTTTCTCCTCGCTGGCCGACAATGCGCTTCTGATCGCTGCTATTGCACTGCTGAAAGATCTTCACGCCCCGAACTGGATGACGCCGCTGCTCAAGCTGTTTTTTGTGCTGTCGTACGTCGTGCTCGCGGCTTTTGTCGGCGCCTTCGCGGACTCTCGTCCGAAGGGCCGTGTGATGTTCGTGACCAATACGATCAAGGTGGTCGGCTGCCTCACGATGCTGATCGGTGCGCATCCGCTGCTTGCGTATGGCATCGTCGGTTTCGGCGCCGCCGCCTACTCACCCGCCAAATACGGCATTCTCACCGAACTGCTGCCGCCTGACCGGCTTGTCGCCGCGAACGGCTGGATCGAGGGCACGACCGTCGGCTCGATCATTCTGGGCACGGTGCTCGGCGGCGCGCTGATCAGCCCGCATATCGCGTCGCACATCATCAAGCATACGCCCCCGGCGATCCACACGCCTGCCGAAGCAGCGATGCTGATCATCATTCTGATCTACGCGATCGCCGCGCTGTTCAATCTGCGCATTCCCGACACGGGCGCCCGTTATCCGCGCCAGGAACACGGTCCCATCCGACTCATTACCGACTTCGCCGACTGTTTCGTCGTGCTCTGGCGCGACAAGCTCGGCCAGATCTCGCTCGCTGTCACGACGCTGTTCTGGGGCGCGGGCGCGACGCTGCAGTTCATCGTGCTGAAGTGGGCCGAAGTGTCGCTCGGCATGTCGCTGTCAGAAGGCGCGATCCTGCAGGCCGTCGTCGCCGTGGGCGTCGCGGCGGGCGCGATGATCGCGGCCGCGCGCGTGCCGCTGAAGAAGTCGCTGTCGGTGCTGCCCGTCGGCATCATCATGGGCATTGCCGTGATGCTGATGGCCTTCTATACGAAGCATCTGTTTCCGTCGCACTGGGGCATCTATTTCGGCAGGATGCACATCCCCGGTTATCTGATCTTCGCCTATATTTTCCTGATGGTCGTCGGCGCGCTGTCGGGTTTCTTCGTCGTGCCGATGAATGCGCTGCTACAGCATCGCGGACACGTGCTTCTGTCGGCCGGTCACTCGATCGCCGTGCAGAACTTCAACGAAAACCTGTCCGTGCTCGTGATGCTGTGCCTGTATGCCGTGCTCGTGTGGCTCGACGTGCCCGTCGCCATCGTGATCGTGCTGTTCGGCACGTTCGTGTGCGTGATGATGTGGCTGGTAATGCGCCGCCATCAGGCGAACCAGCGCACGTTCGACTCCGTGTCGCTGATCGGCGAAGCGCGGCACTAACGCGCGCACGCACTGCCGCGCCCTCTCTTCGCAATCTTCTGTGCGCGCAGCATGCGCGCCCCGCTTTGCAGGCTTTGCCATGACCCGACCGATTCCCAACGTCCTGACGATCGCCGGTTCCGATTCCGGCGGCGGCGCCGGCATCCAGGCCGACCTCAAGACATTCTCCGCGCTCGGCGCGTATGGCGCGAGCGTGATCACCGCATTGACGGCGCAGAACACGCGCGGCGTGACGGCCATCCACACACCCGAGCCCGCGTTCGTGAGCGCGCAGCTCGACGCCGTGTTCGACGACATCCGCATCGACGCGGTGAAGATCGGCATGCTGGCGAATGCGTCGATCGTGCTCGCCGTCGCGGATGCGTTGCGCCGCCACAAGCCGAAGCATGTCGTGCTCGACACGGTGATGATCTCGAAGAGCAATCATGCGCTGCTCGCGCCCGAAGCCGTCGATGCCGTGCGCAGCGAACTGTTGCCGCTCGCCGATCTGCTGACGCCGAATCTGCCGGAAGCGGCCGCGCTGCTCGGCACGTCGAGCGCGCGGGACGAAGCCGCGATGGTCGATCAGGGTGAAGCCCTGCGCAAGCTGGGCGCACGCGCGGTGCTGATGAAAGGCGGCCATCTCGCCGCCACCGACAGCCCCGACTGGCTGATCCAGGAAAGCGGCACGATGCGCCTCGCCGGTCCGCGCGTGCCCGTCAAGAACACGCATGGGACGGGGTGCTCGTTGTCGTCGGCTATCGCGGCACTGATTCCGCAGCACAACGATCTGGCAAGCGCCGTCGCGGATGCCAAGCAATGGCTGACGGGCGCACTCGAGCAGAGCGGACGACTCGACGTCGGGCACGGCGTCGGGCCCGTGCATCATTTCTATCGTTGGTGGTAACGCGTCGCTTCGGCGCGAGCGGGTGCCTCTAGGGACGGCGCGTCGACTGACGTGCAAACGCGTGAGCCTGCTCAGGCCAGTCGTCGGGCACGATAAAGCCGCGCGAGCGCTCGCTCCATTGTCCCGCGGCGTGCTCGACGAACGCCGCCACCATTGCCGGCCCCGTCTGTCCCGCGAGTTGCTGGGCGAGCATGTCCGCCGATACGAAGCTCGCTGCGTGACTCGCACCGCCTGTTGCCTCAGGTGACGCGCCACCTGCGTGACGCACACGCAGCGCAAGCCATTCGAGGCGCGGCAGCACCATCCATGCGTCGGCATGGCCCGCTGAAAACTCCGTCCATTCTGCACGCGTCGTCCACCAGCCGCGCGCGTGCGCCGGTTCGATTTCGGCGGGGTCTCGCTCGGCGCGTCCGTTGCGGTAGAACAGCCACCCTTTGACGAACATCTGCGCATCCCACGGTCCGCGATGACCGAGCGATGCGAATTCCTCGCGTGCGCTAAGCCGCAGCTGATGGTGGAGCAGATGCGCGAGCTTAAGATCGAAGCGATCTTGCAGATTCGGGCCCACGTAGTCGGCGAGTTCGCCCCGGCCGTCGCCCGCGTGCAGATAGCATTTGACGGCCAGCTCCCAGTGCAGCCGCCGGCCCGCCCGCGTCTCGGCAAGAAAATCGCATTCGCCGAGCGTCACGCCCGCACGCCGCAGCGGGACATTCGCGGCGATCAGGCGTGCGGCGGGGCCGTGCTTCAGAAACCACGCGAGCAGACATTCGGCATAGCGGCCGAGTCGCGTCACACGCGCCGCATCGATATGGCGATGCAGGCCAGCAGGGTCGGCATCCTGCGCTTCCAGCCAGGCCATCGCCGCGGCGGCTTCGTCGGGCGATTCGAACGGCTTCGCGAGCGCGCCCGCGGGTGGTTGCGCGCGCAACAGATCGGGACTGAACAGCAGCCACGCGATGTCTCGCACGGCGGCGTCGGACAGCGCATCGAGCCGGGCCGATGACGGCGCCTCGAACGAAACGGTCGGCCCGGCGGCTTCCGTCATGTCGCAGCATCCCCTTCTGTACTCGCCTTGTGCCACATATCGCGAGCGAGACACAGGTCCTGCCACGACTTCGCCTTGTCGCCGAGGCTGCGCAGCAGATACGCGGGATGGTAGGTGACGACGACAGGCACGCCTTCGTACTCGTACACGCGTCCGCGCAGCGACGAAATGCTGGCTTCCGTCTTCAGCAGGCTCTGCGCAGCGAAGCGGCCGAGCGCAATAATCAGCTTCGGCTTCACGAGCGCGACCTGGCGCTGCAGATAAGGCTCGCAGCGCGCCACTTCGTCCCGTTCCGGATTGCGGTTTCCGGGCGGTCGGCACTTGATCACGTTCGCGATATACACATTCGTGCCGCGTGCAAGACCAAGCGAGCGCAGCATGTTGTCGAGCAGCTTGCCCGCCTGACCGACGAACGGTTCGCCCTGCTTGTCCTCGTTCTCTCCGGGTGCTTCGCCGATCAGCATCCAGTCGGCTTCGCGATCGCCGACGCCGAATACGGTGTTCGTGCGCCGCTCGCACAGACGGCAACGCTCGCAAGCCGATACGCGAGCTTCGAGTGCGGCCCAGTCAAGCGTGTCGATGCCCGGCTGCACCGGCTCGCTCGTATTCGCTTCGAGATCTGACGGCGGTCCGGCAGGGAGATCGTCGAACCACGCGAAATCGTCGTCGGGGAAAGGCGGTGCTTCGTCGGGTGCGGGCGGCGGCGATGCGCGGCGCGACTGACGTGCGCCTCCCGGTGCGGCTTCGACTTCCGCACGTGCGCTTTCAGGGCTGGCGGCCGGCTCGCTTGTTGCGTTCGAAAAGCGGGAATCCGATTGCGCTTCGCCCGACACCGCCGCGTCGTCGCCAGGCCGTTGGGCATCGGCAGTCGATGCAACGGGCGCGGCCCGTGCTACGTTCGCCGCGACTTCGCCATCGCCATGCGACGCTTGCGCGTCGACTGCCGCGTCAGGTGCGCCCGCCCGGCGCACCCACATCGGCGCGAGACCGAGTTCTTCCAGCGCGGATTCATGCAGCGCCATCTGCGCCCTCCTTCACGAAACTGAAACGCATGACGATGGCGTCCTCCCGGCTGCGATGCCGCGCCGGATAATAGTTCTTGCGACGGCCGATCGATGTGAATCCAAAGCGCTCGTATAGCTTGATCGCGCGATGATTCGACGGCCGGACTTCGAGCAGCATGCCCGCGAGCTTTTCGCTGCGGGCGATGCGCACGGACTCGCGCAGCAACGCGAGACCGGCGCCCGCATGCTGCGCGGCGGGCGCGACGCACAGATTGAGCAGATGCATCTCGTCGACCACGGGCATCAGCACGCAATAGCCGATCAGCGTGCCCGTCACGTGCCGCAGACACACGCCGAAATAGCCGTTGCGCAGCGAGTCTTCGAAGTTGCCCCGGCTCCACGGAAACTCGTACGCGAGCTTCTCCACCACCGCGACCTCGTCGAGATCGCCTTCCGTCATCGGCGACATATAGCGGTCCGCCAGCAGCACGCCGCTCATCGCGCGCCCTCGTCGTGCGCGGCGCGAGTGGACCGGCCTGCATGGCCCGGCTGTCCCGACGACACGGCAGCCGACTGCGCAGCCTTGGCAGCCATGCGCTCTTCCGTGGTCTGCGCAACCTTGTCGCGGATGTATTCCGGCGCGGCCTGATCGGCGGGCAGCGTACGGCCGGCCCGGAATGCCCGCAGTGCCGCGAACGCCAGGGGCAGCGCGTGCGGAACAGCTTCCCGGTCGACATGGCGTGCGGCGGCTGTCGCCTTGAGACGTTCGCCGAACGCAGCCGCGGCATTGCCTGCGAGCGTGAACGGCTGATCGGGACAGGGCAGTGCGTCCGGTGCAGCCAGCGATGCGGGATGAACCGTGCGCCACTCGCCCGCGCCCTCGTCCCACGCGTAGTCAGCCCAATAGACCTCGTCCATGCGCGCGTCGAGCGCCGCAAGCACGCGCGCCGCCGACGGATCGCGCAGGCGCGCGCTTTCAGCGCATACGAGCAGCGTGCCGATGGGAACCACGGGGCAATTCAGTCCAAACGCGAGACCTTGCGCGACGCCCGTTGCAGTGCGCAGGCCGGTGAACGACCCCGGCCCCGCGCCGAATGCGATCGCGTTGCAGTCGGCCAGCGCGAGGCCCGCTTCTTCGAACAGTTCACGGATGGCGGGCAGCAGGCGTGTACTCGAAACGGCGCCCGTCTCTTCATGGCGTACCCACACGCGTCGTTCCGGAGCAGGCGCGTCCGCCTCGGCCGGGGACGCATCGCTGGCGGATTCGGCGGTCAGGAGTGCGACCGAGCAAAATTCGGTCGAAGTATCGAGGGCAAGCAGCACGGTTTTCGTCATGACCGCTATTGTAATGCGGCACCCTGCGTCGCCGGATGCGAACACAACCCAACGTGAACGCACTGCCACGCTCAGCGTTTGGAAGGATCGCTCGAGCTTCGTGCGACCGCGCGCCGCATCCTGCTTGTTATGATCGACGCCCTATCCCGAATCAAGCATGGAGGATCCGATGAGCGACGTGAATGGTCTCTTCGTCCAGGCACAGGACGACGTGAAGCAACTGCGGGAGCGTCCGGGCAATCTCACGCTGCTGCGCCTGTACGCGCTCTTCAAACAGGCCACCGATGGCGACGTGCACGGCGACAAGCCGGGGTTCACCGATATCGTCGGCAAGTACAAGTACGATGCGTGGGCCGCGCTGCAAGGCACGGCTCCCGACATAGCGAAGCAGCAATACGTCGAACTGGTCGAAGCGCTAAAAAACGGTACGGCTGCCTGATCGGTTATCGGTAGCCGCGAGTGGGAACCAAGGGTTTCGAGGCCAGCACCTCTGCATTCTTCTCACAAATCGGCCAGTTTCACTGGGAAGGTTCTTAACGGTGGCGCGGTGCAGCAAAAATCGATATAATGTCGCCTGCGCTTCACCGCTCGTGTCCGGTTCGCTCCGGCAGCGTGGGTGGGAAAAGCGCCTCGTAGCGTTTTGCTCCAATCCAGTTTAGAACCTGTCCCCTCCTGCAAGGCCCCCCGGGCCGCAAGTCCAGGCTGGCGGCAAGCCAATTCCGGCCTGTCGCATTCGATACAGCTTCTAACGAGAAACTCGCCTTTATTGTCGCGAGTTGCCCCCGTTTTTCGATTTGCTCGCTGATTTTTTGCTCGCTGAATCCGACGACTTGGGTATGCCGATTGGCGCCGACGTGTTACTTCCCATGTTTCAAGGATTCTCATGACTTCGAGCAATATCTCCAGCCCGCTGAACGCCATCGCCGATCAAGCCCTCGGTCTCGACACGCCGGAAACGGCCGTGCAAGCCACCGAACCGACCGGCCCGACGTTCGCTGAGCTGGGTCTGTCGGCGGAGATCGTCTCTGCGCTGACAGCAGCCGGCTACAAATCGCCGACGCCCGTGCAGCAGCGCGCCATTCCCGCCGGCATCGCGGGCCGCGACCTGCTGGTCTCGAGCCCGACGGGTTCGGGCAAGACGGCGGCGTTCATGCTGCCCGCCATCGAACGCTTCGCGCAGCTGCAAAAAGTGCAGGCCAGCCAGCCGCGCGAGCCGCGCGACAACAATGCCGGCGGCCGCGGCCGCCGTCCGCAGCCGGTCGCACGTCCGGGCCTGCTGGTTCTTACGCCCACTCGCGAACTCGCAATGCAGGTGACGACGGCTGCTTCCACGTACGGCAAGCACCTGCGCCGTCTGCGCACCGTCAGCATTCTGGGAGGCGTCGCGTACGGCCAGCAGCTGATGCTGCTGGCAAAGAACCCCGAAATTCTCGTCGCCACGCCGGGCCGACTGATTGACCATCTGGAGCGCGGCCGTATCGACCTGTCGCAGCTGCAGATGCTGGTGCTCGATGAAGCCGACCGCATGCTCGACATGGGCTTCATCGACGACATCGACACGATCGTCGCCGCAACGCCCGCTTCGCGTCAGACCATGCTGTTCTCGGCCACGCTCGACGGCAAGATCGGCTCGCTGACGGGCCGTCTGCTTAAAGAACCGGAGCGTATCGAGATCAAGCAGCACATCGAACAGCGCACGAACATCGCGCAGACGGTGCATTACGTCGATGATCGCGATCACAAGGATCGCCTGCTCGACCATCTGCTGCGTGACTCCGGCCTCGATCAGGCAATCGTCTTCACGGCGACCAAGAGCGACGCCGACATGCTCGCCGGCCGTCTCGCCGACGCCGGTTTCGAATCGGCCGCGCTGCACGGCGACCTGCCGCAAGGCGCGCGCAACCGCACGATCCGCGCATTGCGCGAGCGCCGTGTGCGCGTGCTGGTCGCAACCGACGTCGCCGCGCGCGGCATCGACATCCCCGGCATTACGCACGTGTTCAACTACGATCTGCCGAAGTTCGCGGAAGACTACGTGCACCGTATCGGCCGCACGGGCCGCGCAGGCCGTTCGGGCACCGCGGTGAGCCTCGTGCATCACGCGGAGCAAGGCGCGCTCAAGCGTATCGAGCGTTTCGTGCGTGCTCCGCTGCCCGTCAACGTGGTAGAAGGCTTCGAGCCGCGCAGGGCACCGCCCGCCGGCGGTCGTGGCGGCTTCGGCGGCCGTGGCCGTCCTGGCGGCGGCAACGGCGGTCGCCGGTTCGGCGGCAAGCCGGCGGGCTACGGCTCGCGCGAGGGCAACGGCGGCGGCTACGGCTCGCGCGACGGCAATCGCGGCGGTTATGGCGCGCGTGACGGCGGCAATGGTGGCGGCCGTAGCTGGGGCGACAAGCCGGCAGGCGGCAACCGCGAAGGCGGCTACAACAGCGGCTCGCGTGAAGGCGGCTATCGGAGCGAAGGCTATCGCGGCAACCGCGAAGGCGGCTATTCGCGCGACGCTGGCTACGGCGCACGTCGCAACGACGGCCCACGCAACTCGCGCCGCGGCGACTAAGTCTCTGCGAAAGTCGCACTGAATCAGGAAGACCGACGCTTCGGCGTCGGTTTTTTTTGCCTCGCGCGTATTTTCACAATATGAAAAATTTTTTTGCGTCGTAAAAAATCGTGCTGCGTGGCACAAGAAGCGCGATTGCAAGATGGAAAATTCCGTTTCTCATTGCGAAATACGTATGTCAAGTCATTGAAAACTAAAGAATAAAAATCAACTAAAAAGCGTGAGCCGCGTCTGGCCCGCCTACAACCTTTTGCCTAGACTCTTATATAAGACTTCGCGAACCGAAACGCCTCAGGCGCCCTCGCTTCGTCGAAGCCACGAGTCCATTCGAACCTACTTCAAGGCACAAAGGAGCACACCATGACGCGCAACGAACAGGCAAAGCAGCTTCAGCAACAATGGGAATCGGATAGCCGCTGGAAAGGCATCAAGCGCGGCTTCACGGCGGAAGACGTCGTGCGTCTGCGTGGCTCGGTGCAGCCGGAGCACACGCTCGCACGCCGCGGCGCCGAAAAGCTGTGGAGCGACATGCATCAGGAGCCGTTCGTGAATGCACTCGGCGCGCTCACGGGCAACCAGGCGATGCAGCAGGTGAAGGCGGGCCTCAAGGCGATCTATCTGTCGGGCTGGCAAGTCGCAGGCGACGCCAACGTGGCGGGCGAAATGTATCCCGACCAGTCGCTCTATCCGGCGAACTCGGTGCCGCTGGTCGTGAAGCGCATCAACAACACACTGACGCGCGCCGACCAGATCCAATGGTCGGAAGGCAAGAATCCGGGCGACGAAGGTTACATCGACTACTTCGCACCCATCGTCGCGGACGCGGAAGCCGGTTTCGGCGGCGTGCTGAACGCGTTCGAATTGATGAAAGCGATGATCGAAGCGGGCGCGGCCGGCGTGCACTTCGAAGACCAGCTGGCGTCGGTGAAGAAGTGCGGCCACATGGGTGGCAAGGTTCTCGTGCCGACGCGCGAAAACGTCGCGAAGCTGACGGCCGCACGTCTGGCCGCCGACGTGCTGGGCGTGCCGACCGTGCTGATCGCCCGTACGGACGCCGAAGCAGCCGACCTGATCACGTCCGACGTCGACGACAACGACAAGCCGTTCCTGACGGGCGAGCGCACGGTGGAAGGCTTCTTCCGCACCAAGCCGGGCCTCGAGCAGGCCGTGTCGCGCGGTCTCGCGTACGCGCCGTATGCCGATCTGATCTGGTGCGAGACGGGCAAGCCGGACCTCGAGTACGCGAAGAAATTCGCCGAGGCGATCCACAAGCAATTCCCGGGCAAGATGCTGTCGTACAACTGCTCGCCGTCGTTCAACTGGAAGAAGAACCTCGACGACGCAACGATCGCGAAGTTCCAGAAGGAACTCGGCGCGATGGGCTACAAGTTCCAGTTCATCACGCTGGCCGGCTTCCACGCACTGAACTACTCGATGTTCAACCTCGCGCACGGCTATGCACGTCAGCAGATGAGCGCATTCGTCGAACTGCAGCAGGCGGAGTTCGCCGCTGCCGAACGTGGCTTCACGGCCGTCAAGCACCAGCGCGAAGTGGGCACGGGCTACTTCGACGCCGTCACGCAGACGGTCGAGCGCGAAGCATCGACGACGGCACTGCATGGCTCGACGGAAGACGAGCAATTCTTCGACAAGAAGGTCGCCTGAAACGGCTGAACCAGCTGGAACGACTGGCCATCTCTCGCGCGGCGCCGCCCGTCGCGAGTGGGCCCGTCCCTTCGTTTCGGAAAACGCGCGCCAGTGATCGCTGGCGCGCGGTTTGTTTTGGGGCTAGCGATACACGATCACCGGAATTTTCGTATGCGTGAGCACGCGCTGGGTCTCGCTGCCGATTAGCAGACTGCCGAGGCCGCGCCGCCCGTGCGACGCCATGAAGATCACGTCGCAGCCGCCCTGCTCGGCCGCTTCGATGATGCCGAGATACGGCGACGGATGCACGCTGGTCTGGCTGGTGCATTCGACGCCCGCCCCCCGCGCCGCTTCCTCGACCTCCTGCAGATGCTGGCGCGCCTCGCGCTCGCTGCGGTCCTGAAAATCGACAGGCGGCTCGATCACGACTTCGGAAAACGGCGAGTACGGATATTGCGGCAGGCACGCATAGGCGGTGACGCGCGCGCCGACGGCCTGAGCGAGATCAATTGCGCCGTCGATCGCCTTCTTCGACAGGTCCGAGCCATCGGTCGGAACGAGGATGTGCTTGAACATGATGCCCTCCGTCGTCGACTGCAGGTGTGGAATGCACGCGGGTATCGCCCGTCGCCCGGTGTCGTCACGAACACGAACGAGACTGCGAACCTACGCGCGCAAGCGCCTGCGCCGCAGCGGTCGCAACGCCGCGCAGCGGGCTGTCAGAACGATTGTAGTGCGCCGGAATGTCGTGCAAGCCTTGCCTGCGGGCATGTCCGCATATCGGAAACCCGTGCGCGGTCCGAGCCGCCGCCGTCAGATCCAGTACGCCGGGTTGCCGTAGGTATGCTTGAGAAAATCGAGGAAAAGACGCACGCGCAACGGCAAATGCCGCCGCTGCGGAAACACGGCGTGAATGCCGATGGGCGGCGCCGCATGGTTGTCGAGCACGCTGACGAGGCTTCCCGCCGCGATGTCCGCGCCCACTTCCCACCACGAGCGCCATGCAAGCCCGTAGCCTTCCAGGCACCACTCGTGCAGCACCGCTCCGTCCGAGCATTCCATCGTGCCCGATACCTTGATCGTCACGACCTTGTCACCCTGCTGAAACACCCAGCCGCGCTGCTGGTTCGCACTCGCGCCAAGCGCGAGACAGTTATGGTGCGCGAGATCGGCGAGCGTCTGCGGCGCCGCGCGTCGCGCGAGATAGGCCGGCGACGCGACACAGACACGCCGGTTCTCACCGAGCTTCAACGACACCAGCGACGAATCCGGAAGTTCGCCGAGCCGGATCGCGCAATCGAATCCTTCGTTGACGAGGTCGACCATGCGGTCGGACAGGTCGAGAGAAATCGACACGTCGGGATGCGCCACCGTGAACGCAGGCACGAGCGGTGCGACGTGTCTGCGGCCGAAGCCCGCTGGCGCCGACAAGCGCAAATGCCCGCTCGCCTTGACGCCGCCCGCCGACACGCTCGCTTCGGCGTTCTGCATGTCGTGAATGATCCGCTGACAGTCTTCGAGAAAGGCGGAGCCTTCGTAGGTCAATGTGATGCGGCGCGTGGTGCGCACGAGCAGCTTGACGCCGAGGCGTTCCTCGAGCGCGTCGATACGGCGCCCGATGATGGCAGGCGCTACGCCTTCCGCCTGCGCTGCCGCCGACAGGCTGCCGCGCGCCGCGACGGTCACGAAGGTCTCGATCTGCTTGAAACGGTCCATCTGCGGGTGAGCGGGCGCATCGGTCGCGCACAAAAAAGGAGATGCGCGTTAGATTAGGTTGATGAAAGTAAAAGATCAAGTGATCTTTACCGTCTTTTTTATCATCGGGAGTTACGAATAAAATCGGTTCCGACCTCTGATGGAGCGCACGGCTATGTCGGCCACAACGACACTCTCTTCCACGCAGCACCTGAAAGCGGTGATCTTCGACGCCTACGGCACGTTGTTCGACGTACATTCCGTCGTCGCTGCAGCGGAGCAGATGTTTCCGGGCCACGGCGACGCGCTCTCGCAGTTGTGGCGGCAAAAACAGATCGAATACGCGCAGTTGCGCACGGCCGCCGACCCCGCCGGGGCGCACTACCAGCCGTTCTGGAACATCACGCTCGACGCGCTGCGCTTTGCCGCGCGCAAGCTCGGTCTTTCGCTGAACGCGGCAGGCGAAAAGCGCCTGATGGACGAGTATGCCTGCCTGTCCGCGTTCCCCGACGTGCTGCCCGTGTTGCGGCGGCTACGCGAGCTGAAGATCGGCCTCGCGATTCTCTCGAACGGCAATCCGCAAATGCTCGATATCGCCGTGAAGAGCGCGGGCATGTCCGGACTGTTCCATCACGTGCTGTCGGTGGACGCCGTACGAACGTTCAAGCCAGCGCCCGCGACCTACGCGCTCGGCACAGCGGCATTCGGCGCTACGGCGCGCGATATCGTGTTCGTGTCGTCGAACGGCTGGGACGCGAGCGGCGCGAACTGGTTCGGCTACACGGTGTTCTGGCTCAACCGTCTGGGCGCGCCCGCGGAAGAGCTGGGCGTGACGCCGCACGGCACGGGCAGGAGCATGAACGATCTGATCGCATTTATCGCAAACGAGCCGTCGCCCGAAAAGGCCGAAAAAGCCGCGAAACGGGAGAAAGGCAGCCGCACGCGCCACGGCCCTGGCGCATGACGGCATCGGCCCGACTGACCACATCGCAATCGCGTCACCCGCATTGTTGAAACTGACCGACCAAGGAGAAATCATGGCGAACACGTTGTCGCTCCCGCAGGGCATGAACATCACCGGCGAAATCAAGCCCGGCTTCGAGGCGATTCTGACGCCCCAGGCACTCGAGCTCGTCGCCGCCCTGCACCGGACATTCGAGCCGCGTCGCCAGCAACTGCTGAAACTGCGCGCCGAACGCGCGCAGCGTCTCGACGCCGGCGAGCGCCCGGATTTTCTCGCCGGGACGCGAGCCATCCGCGAAGGCGACTGGACCATCGCGCCGCTGCCGCACGATCTGCAGTGCCGCCGCGTCGAGATCACGGGCCCCATCGAGCGGAAGATGATCATCAACGCGCTGAACTCGGGCGCAGATTCGTACATGACCGACTTCGAGGATTCGAATGCGCCGAGCTGGGACAACCAGATCACCGGACACATCAACCTGAAGGAAGCGGTGCGCCGCACGATCTCGCTGGAGCAGAACGGCAAGTCGTACAGGCTCAACGACAGGATTGCGACGCTGATCGTGCGTCCGCGCGGCTGGCATCTGGATGAGAAGCACGTCACCGTCGACGGACAACGGGTATCGGGCGGCATCTTCGACTTCGCGCTGTTCCTGCATCACAACGCGAAAGAGCAACGCTCGCGCGGCACGGGTCCCTACTTTTACCTGCCGAAGATGGAGAGCCATCTGGAAGCGCGTCTGTGGAACGACATCTTCGTCGCGGCGCAGGAAGCGGTTGGCGTGCCGCGCGGCACCATCCGCGCAACCGTGTTGATCGAGACGATCCTGGCTGCGTTCGAAATGGATGAGATCCTGTACGAACTGCGTGAACACAGCTCAGGCCTGAACGCCGGACGTTGGGACTACATCTTTTCGGCGATCAAGAAGTTCAAGAACGACAAAGATTTTTGCCTCGCGGATCGCTCGCAGATCACGATGACGGTGCCGTTCATGCGCGCATACGCGCTGCAGCTGCTGAAGACATGCCACCGACGCAACGCGCCAGCGATCGGCGGCATGAGCGCGCTGATCCCGATCAAGAGCGACGCGGCAGCCAACGACAAAGCGATGACCGGCGTGCGCTCCGACAAGGCACGCGATGCGACGGATGGTTACGACGGCGGCTGGGTCGCGCATCCCGGTCTCGTGCCCATCGCGATGGAAGAATTCGTGAAGGTACTGGGCGACAAGCCGAATCAGATCGGCAAGCAGCGCGACGATGTGCAGGTGACAGGCAAGGATCTGCTCGACTTCCGCCCGGAAGCGCCCATCACCGAGGCGGGGTTGCGCAACAACATCAACGTCGGCATTCACTACCTGGGTTCGTGGCTCGCAGGCAATGGCTGCGTGCCGATTCACAACCTGATGGAAGATGCCGCGACGGCGGAAATCTCGCGCTCCCAGGTGTGGCAATGGATCCGCTCGCCGAAGGGCAAACTCGACGACGGCCGCAAGGTAACGGCCGAACTGGTGCGCGAGCTGACGGGGCAGGAACTCGACAAGGTGAAGGCCGCGATCGCGGGCGACACCGCGCCGTACGTTCGCGCCGCGCAGATCTTCGTCGACATGTCGACGTCGGAGACCTTCACCGAGTTTCTGACGCTGCCGCTTTACGAAGAACTCTGAACGACGCGATGCGCGTGCGTGTCCTGGCCGTGATGCTTGCTGGCGGGCGCCGCCTACGGCGACGCACAGGTGCTGCTTTCAACGGTTGACCGACCGGGATGGCCTGGCGGGCGTCATGCCTGCTGGGCCATCTTTTTTGGGCGACCCTTGCCAGCGATCAGCGCGCGTTCGAGCGCCGATGCTCGACCCAATCGCCGCCGCGAATTTCCGGCAGCCCTTTGACGGCCTCCCGCTGCACCGGATAGTAGCGGCACATCACGGGCATACCGTCGACCTCGACGGTCACTTCGCGTGGCAAGAACAGTCCCTCGACACCGGGATAGATCTCCTCGATCTCATCGAGCACGGCAACGAGTTCATCGTCGATTTCATAGACATCGCCGCGCACCTGGATGCCTGCGTCGTCCGGCACCAGGCCCGGATACGCGCCGAAGTCGAACAGGCGGCCGCGTATGGTGGCCGCACCGATCAGTGTGGGTGCCGAGATATCGTTGCGCGCCGCCGCAGCACCAATGTCGTTGATCTCGCCGGCACGCAAGGTGCCATACACAAAAACGTTTTGCATCAGTCCACTGCCCTCTTCCCTATACCGATCAGGCCACTGATCACACAACGCGTCAGACGAGCGGCGCGCTCGACACCAGCACGCCGTCGCTGTCCGCATAGATCCACTCCCCCGGCCGCACGACCGAGCCCGGCAATCGCAAGGACACGTCGCGCTCTCCACCGCCGCGTTTCTGGCTGCGTTGAGGATGGGTTGCGAGCGCGATAATGCCGAGGTTGCATTCGTTCAGTTCCAGCGTGTCGCGCACGCAGCCGAATACGACGATGCCCGCCCAACCGTTCTTCTCGCCCAGCTTGCCCAGATTGCCGCCAACGAGCGCGCAGCGCAGACTGCCGCCGCCGTCGACGACCAGCACGCGCGCCACGCCTTTCTCTTCGAGCGTCGCACGTACCAGCGTGTTGTCTTCGAAGACCTTGAGCGTGACGGCTTCGCCGCCAAAACGCGACGCTCGCCCAAAACGACTGAAAACGGGATCGAGCACGCGCAGCGTACCCGCAGTCAATTGGTCTTCATGCGCGTCGCACAGATCTGCCGTTGCGAAGTTCATAGCATTCTCCAGGCGGTCGAACGAATCCGGTGCATTATGCCGCGCCATTTCTTCGATGTCGCATCGTCCGTTCGGCCAATGGGCGGACAATACGCGCGCCCCTACAATGAGAACCATCTTGCGGCGGTTCCCCGCCGCCCTATCCGTCACGCCATGACCGAAGTCGCCCGCTCAACGCCGCACGCATCGAAAGCGCCCGCCGAAATGTCGACCCGCGTCGATTTCGCCGACATTCCACCGGAGTTCGCGCCCACGCCGACGCATCCTATCCGCGTACGCTCGCGGCCCATGCCCGCCGGCGTGCGCATTGCGCGGCATACGCACGCGTGGGCGCAAGTCGCCTATGCGTCGCGCGGCGTGCTGCGGGTCGGCACCTTCGGCACGACATGGATGGTGCCGCCGTCGCGCGCGATCTGGATTCCACCGTATGTGTTGCATGAGGTGGCCATTGTCGAGGAGGCGTTCCTGCGCACGCTCTACGTCAACGAGACGGTCGTGCCAGCGGGGCTGGACGCATGTCGCGTCGTCGAGGTGTCGGGGCTGCTGCGCGAAGTGATCGCCGCGCTCGACACAGCCGGCCTCGCGCCCGATCGAGAGCGCCTGCTCGGCTCCCTGGCGCTCGACGAAATCACACGGTCGCAACCACTGCCTCTGTCCGTGCCGATGCCGACCGAGAAACGTCTGCGTGCATTGTGCGAAGCCGTCATTGCCGATCCCGCCCATACCGAATCACTGGAACGATGCGCTTCGACAGTCGGCGCAAGTACCCGAACGATCGCGCGGCTCTTTCGGCAGGAACTGGGGGTGAGTTTTTCCCAGTGGCGTCAGCAGGCCGTGCTGGCGCGGGCCATTCCGCTGCTTAGTCAGGGACGGCCGTTATCGCACGTCGCGCGGGAATTGGGCTACCAGAGCCAGAGTGCCTTTTCAGCGATGTTCCGGCGCGCATTCGGGGAAAGTCCACGGGCATTCATGGTGCGCGGCGCGGAACGCGGGCGCAATGACCGTGAACGGGAAGAAGAGGAGGACGAATCCCGTTGATGCGGCACGCGAACGCCCCACGCCTGTGCGAGGGGGAAACAAAGTGCAATCGATGCGCCTGCAACGCTCTCAGACGCGCCGCGCCATATGCCGGATCGAGCCGAGCTGCGCGAGCCGAGGGCCCGCAAGACGGTAACCCATCCGCTGATAGAGACGCGCGGCAGGATTGTCGACGAACACGCGCAACTGCAGTTCGGAGAGACCACGCGCCCGAGCCCAACGATGCGAGGTATCCAGCAGATAGGTACCTGCTCCTCGTCGCCGATGGCCTTCGGCAATCTGCACATCGCGGATATGCAGGGAGTCGCCCTCTTCGGTAATGCGCAGCACGCCGATCCGTTCGCCGTCCACTTCGAGAATGAAGTTCTCCGACTCGCGCCAGCTTGCGAGGAACAGGTCGCTGCGCCACACGAGGTGATGCCGGCGGTAGTACCCGCCCATGTTGTTGCGCGTCAGCGCCTCGGCGAACTGGAAGTCGTCCATGCTGGCCTTGCGCAAATGGAAGGGAGATGGATCGTCGGTCGGGTCGAGCATCGCACGAAAGACGTAAGAGTCAATCCGCACAACGTTAAGACAGGCGGACCGCGCTGGCAATGGCTGTTTGCCCCACAACGACGCACGGCGAGCTTCTCGCGCCAGGGAAACACCACCATCTATCGGGAAGCGCAAAACAAAAAGCCCGCTGATATCTCAGCGGGCTTCTCGATCTGGCGGAGCGGACGGGACTCGAACCCGCGACCCCCGGCGTGACAGGCCGGTATTCTAACCGACTGAACTACCGCTCCAGTCTTGCTACCTGACTCACGAGCGTCGGTTAGAACTCGCAAGCGCATTACCTGAATCTCAAGCAACGCCAGTATTTGGCGTCCCCTAGGGGATTCGAACCCCTGTACTCACCGTGAAAGGGTGATGTCCTAGGCCTCTAGACGAAGGGGACAACGTACTTCACACACTACTGCTCACATCTTTAATGAAAAAGCCCGCTCACCGAACGGGCTTAATCTGGCGGAGTGGACGGGACTCGAACCCGCGACCCCCGGCGTGACAGGCCGGTATTCTAACCGACTGAACTACCACTCCAGTCTTGCTACCTGACTCACGAGCGTCGGTTGTGTCTCGCAAGCGCATTACCTGAATCTCAAGCAACGCCAGTATTTGGCGTCCCCTAGGGGATTCGAACCCCTGTACTCACCGTGAAAGGGTGATGTCCTAGGCCTCTAGACGAAGGGGACATAATCTTTTCAGACTCGTCTCGATCTTGCCGCTAACTTCACGCTTCAGCAGCGAAGACCGCTATTCTAACTGCTTTAATACTGCTTGTGAAGTCTTTTTTTCTACAACTTCCAGCTAACCGGAAGAACTTCACTCTGCTCTGATGGTGGAGGTAAGCGGGATCGAACCGCTGACCTCTTGCATGCCATGCAAGCGCTCTCCCAGCTGAGCTATACCCCCTTGCAGAACAGAAGCGAGATTGTAGAGAGCAATTTTCGCTTTGTAAATACCTCTTGAGCAGCTTTCTACAATTTTTTTGCGAGGCCGCGCAATCGTCCTCCGCGGCCTCGCTTCGCCTGCTCGCTGTCGCGTGAAACGCGAATCAGACCACCGCCTTTTCGATGCGGCTTACCACCACGTCGCGACCGAACAGCATCAGCACGCTGTCGATGGACGGCGTGTGCGTCGTGCCCGCCACCAGCACACGCACGGGCATCGCGAGCTGCGGCATCTTCAGCTTGTGCGCGCCAAGCGTTGCCTTCAATGCGGCGGCGATGCCCTCCTTCGTCCACTCGCACGCCTTCAATGCAGCGGCGAGATCGGCGAGCGCCGGGCGCACCGCGTCCGTCACATGTTGTGCGAGCGCATCCGCATCCGGATTCGGCTCGCGATAGAACATGGCTGCGTTGTCGACGACCTCCTTCACCGTCGACGCGCGATCCTTCATTAGCGCAATCACGCTAACGAGATCCGCACCCTTCGCGAGCGTCGGCTCGTCGATGCCGAGCGCCGCGAAGAACGGCTTGCTCAGATCTGCGAGACGCGCATTGTCCGCTTCCTTGATGTAGTGGTTGTTCAGCCAGTTGAGCTTGTTGTGGTCGTACTGCGCGGGCGACTTGCCCAGATGTTCGAGATCGAACCACTCGATCAGCTGCTCGCGCGAGAAGATTTCCGCGTCGCCATGCGACCAGCCCAGTCGCGCCAGATAGTTCAGCACGGCCTCGGGCAGATAGCCTGCGTCGCGATAGCCCATCACACTCATCGCGCCATGACGCTTGCTCATCTTCTCGCCCTGCTCGTTCAGCACTGTCGGCAGGTGTGCGTAGACGGGCGGTTCGCCGCCGAGCGCACGCAGGATGTTGATCTGGCGCGGCGTATTGTTCACGTGGTCGTCGCCGCGAATCACGTGCGTGATCTTCATGTCGAGGTCGTCGACGACCACGCAGAAGTTGTACGTCGGTGTGCCGTCCGGACGTGCGATCACAAGATCGTCGAGTTCTTCGTTCGAGATTTCGACGCGGCCCTTCACGGCATCGTCCCACGCGACGACGCCCGTCAACGGGTTACGGAAACGCAACACTGGCTGGACGCCCGCTGGCGGCGTCGGCAGCACCTTGCCCGGCTCGGGACGCCACGTGCCGTCGTAACGCGGCTTCTCGCCAGAGGCGCGCTGGCGCTCGCGCAGTGCGTCGAGTTCTTCCGTCGACATGTAGCACGGGTACACGAGCCCCTGCTCCTGCATGTGCTTGAGCACTTCGCGATAACGGTCCATGCGCTGCATCTGGTAGAACGGGCCTTCGTCGTAATCGAGGCCGAGCCATTGCATGCCTTCGAGAATCGCATCGACGGACTGCTCGGTCGACCGCTCGACGTCCGTGTCCTCGATACGCAGCACGAACACGCCTTTCGATTTGCGCGCAAACGCCCACGGATACAGCGCAGAGCGAATGTTGCCGAGGTGAATGAAGCCGGTGGGGCTCGGTGCGAAGCGGGTGCGAACGGGAGTGGTCATGTGCGGTAACTCGAAGACGGACGGCCCGCGCCGGCGGACAGCGATGCCGGGCGCGGCAACGAAAACGGTTCGCTTCAGGCGACGGCAACAGCAGCCGGCGGCGACGCGAACGCGATAAAAAAGAGAGTGCCGATTATACCCGTCGACGGCATTTCCACCCGGCCGCACACTGAGGCCGCGCATCGCTTCGAAGCGGGCCGCGCCACGTGTAGACGGTTTCTTCGGCCGATTGTCGACGTGCGTGCGCTTTGCATTATGATGTGCGCGCGCCGTCCGCTCGACTTCATGCAGCCCGTGAAGATCGCCCGCCGGCGATCACGCTCGCAAGACCCGCGGCGCGACGCCTTTGCATGGACGTCGGCGCCGTCGCTGGAGAATTCGTTGAAACCGTCATCGCCACGTTTGTCCCGCCGCACGTTCTCGATTGCCGCGGCCTCCGCTGTCCTGTCCGCCTGTGCGTCGACGGGCGTCAAGCCTGAGAACGTCACGCCCAACACCGCCACCGTTCCGCCAGCGCCGCCCGAGATCAGACCGCAACGCCCGCTGCGCGTCGGCCTCGCACTCGGCGGCGGCGCCGCGCGCGGCTTTGCGCATATCGGCGTCATCAAGGCGCTGGAAGCGCGCAACATCCAGGTCGATCTGATATGCGGGACGAGCGCTGGGTCGGTGGTGGGCGCGTTGTATGCATCGGGGCTGAACGGCTTCGCGCTCAACAAGCTCGCGCTGACGATGGATGAGGCATCGATCAGTGACTGGGCGATGCCATTCCGCACGCGCGGCTTGTTGCAGGGCGTGGCGCTGCAGAACTATCTCAACAAGACCCTCGACAATCGCCCAATCGAAAAAATGGCGAAACCGCTCGGCGTCGTCGCAACCGATCTGAAAACGGGTCAGCCGATTCTCTTCCAGCGCGGCAACACGGGAATCGCGGTGCGCGCGTCGTCGAGCGTGCCTTCGGTGTTCGAGCCCGTGAAGATCGGCGGACATGAGTACGTCGATGGCGGCCTGGTCAGCCCGGTGCCCGCGTCGTTCGCCCGAAAAATGGGCGCCGATTTCGTGATCGCCGTCGACATCTCCGCGCGGCCCGAGACGTCCGTCACCGAAAGCTCGTTCGACGTGCTGATGCAGACGTTCACGATCATGGGTCAAACGATCAAGGCGTACGAGCTCGACAAATACGCGGACGTCGTGATTCGTCCGAATTTGAACGCGATGAGCGGCACGGATTTCGGACAGCGCAATGCAGCGATTCTGGCGGGCGAGGAAGCCGCCGCGCGCGCCGCGCCAGAATTGTTGCGCAAGCTGACGGCGGCACGGACCGCGGCCGTCTGACGCGCAAACTCAGAAAGCAGTACGTAAAAGGCCCGCTTCGAACGAAGCGGGCCTTTTGCTTGAAACGGGCAGTTAGACGATCGTCTTAGTTGCTGCCACCGATCGTCGCGCTTACACGCTGACGCAGTTCCTGCTGCTGCGGCACCGTGCTCTCGATGCGGCGTGCGCCCGTGAAGCGTTTTTCCCAGTAGCCGTCATCCATGTCGTCGACGCGGATCGTGCTGCCCGTCGACGGCGAATGCACGAACTTGTTGTCGCCGATGTAGATGCCGACGTGCGAGAACGTTCGGCGCATCGTATTGAAGAACACGAGATCTCCCGGCTTCAGGTCGGAAACCCGAACCTTCTCGCCGACACGGCTCATTTCTTCCGCGCGGCGCGGCAGCGCCATGCCCAGCGTGTCCTGGAACACGTAGCGAACGAAGCCGCTGCAATCAAGGCCGGAGTCCGGGGTGTCGCCGCCCCAACGGTAGCGCACGCCGATCATGTTGAGGGCGCCGACCACAACGTCACCCGCCTTTCCGGCCATGCCGGACAGAAACGAACGCGCGCCACTCTCGGAATTCGAGGTGGCGCTTGGCGTATTCTGTGTGACGGAGGACACTGAATTCGACCCGGAAGAGGTCGAAAATGAGGCATTCTGGTTAAAGCTGCTTACTTCATCGGCGAAAACGCCGGGAGCTGCGGCCATCAGTACGCCAATGAACATCCCGGCGACGACGCGCGTGCAAGCCTGGGTGAGATTTCGGTGCTGCATTGGTCTGGTGGTTGGTCTTGGTTATCGCGGGGAATCCGCGGTAGTTTTTGCCTGTAAATCAACAGGCTACGAAAAAAAGTTTGGTCGATACTAGCCAGTAAGTATTCCTATGTCAAAACAAATAGAAAAAATCAATGACCGGCCGCACTCAATTGGTGAATGTCAATTCGCAAAGGCAGCTTTCAGCAGCTTTCGCGTGTAAGGGTGGGCTGGTTCGCCGAAGATCTGTTCGACTGCGCCTGTCTCGACGATCAGTCCGTTTTGCATCACCGCGACGCGATGCGCCATCGCGCCGATCACGGCCAGATCGTGACTGATGAAGATGAAACCCAGGTTGTATTTCCGTTGCAACCCCGCGAGCAGCTTCAACACCTGTTGCTGGATCGATACGTCCAGGGCGCTCGTCGGTTCGTCGAGGATCAGGATGCGCGGCTCTAGCACCAGCGCACGCGCAATCGCGATGCGCTGCCGCTGCCCGCCCGAAAATTCGTGCGGATAGCGGTGCAGCGCGGTACGGTCGATCCCCACTTCTCGCAGCACGGACACGACCTTGTCGCGGCGCGCGTCGGACGTGAGTTGCGGGCGGTGCAGCGCCAAGCCCTCGCCCACGATCCGCTCGATCGTCTGCCGCGGTGAAAGTGAACTAAAAGGATCCTGAAAGACGACCTGCATGTTCGAGCGCAACGCCGTCTGCTCTCTCCCCCGATAACTGCCGAGCGCCCTGCCCTGAAACTCGATCGCACCGTGAGAAGTCTTCTGCAGGCCGAGCAGCGCCATCGCCAGGGTCGATTTTCCCGATCCCGATTCGCCGACGATACCGAGCGTTTCTCCCTGCCTCACCGACACCGTCGCGCCCGCCACGGCGCGAAAATGCCCCGCACGGAACCAGCCAGCGAAGCCGGGCAGCTTCGTTCTGAAATCGACGGACACGTCGCGCGCGTCGAGCAGCACGGGCGCGATCGGCAGCACGGGCACTACCGTGCGCTCCGGGCGGCTTTGCAGCAGGCGCTGCGTGTACGGATGCTGCGGCGACTCGAACAGTGTATCGACAGTTCCGCTTTCCACCAGCACGCCCTTCTCCATCACCGCGACACGTTGCGCGAAGTGCCTCACGAGGTTCAGGTCGTGTGTGATCAGCAGCACGGCCATGCCGCGCTTCTCGGCCTCGTCGCGCTGCAATTCGAGCAACAGTTCGACAATCTGCGCGCGAATCGTCACATCGAGCGCCGTGGTCGGTTCGTCGGCGAGCAGCAGACGCGGACGGCAAGCAAGCGCCATCGCGATCATCGCGCGCTGGCGCTGCCCGCCCGACAACTGATGCGGATAACTGTTGACGCGCTTGCCCGGCTCCGTAATACCCGTGCGCTCGAGCAGCGCGACGGCGCGCTTGCGCGCCTCGGCTGCGCCCACGCCGTCGTGCAGCACGATGGTTTCGGCAATCTGCTCGCCGACCGTGTACAGCGGGTTGAGCGCCGTCATCGGCTCCTGAAAGATCATCGCGATATCGGAGCCGCGCAGACCGCGCATCTCGCGCTCGCTTTTCATCAGCAGGTCTTCGCCGTCGAAGCGCACCGAGCCGCTCGTCTGCGCGTCGCTCAGCAGGCGCAGGATGGACAGCGCCGTCACGCTCTTGCCCGATCCGGACTCGCCGACCAGCGCCACACGTTCGCCGCGCGCAATCGACAGCGATACATCGTCGACGGCAACCGTGTCGCCGAACGTCACGCGCAGATGATCGAGTTCGAGCAGCGGCGCGTCGTTATGCTTCACGTTCGCGCTCACTGGTTGCCTCCCGCTTTCATCGCGTCGGAGATGCGCGTGTCGAGCGCGTTACGCAGCGCGTCGCCCATGAACGTCAACAGCAACAGCGTGACGACGAGCACGCCGAATGTGGCGACGGAGATCCACCACGCGTCGAGATTCGCTTTGCCCTGCGCGAGCAGTTCGCCGAGGCTCGGCGTCGGCGCCGGCACACCGAGCCCGAGAAAGTCGAGACTCGTCAGCGCGAGAATCGCGCCGCTCATGCGGAACGGAAGAAACGTAATGACGGGCGTGAGGCTGTTGGGCAGCACGTGCCGCCAGACGATCTGCCAGTTCGACAGGCCCATCGCGCGCGCCGCGCGCACGTAGTCCTGCTGCCGGTTGCGCAGGAACTCGGCGCGGACGTAGTCGGACAGACCGATCCAGCCGAACAGCGACAGCAGCACGATCAGCAGGATGAAGCCCGGCTCGAAGATCGACGCGAAGATGATCAGCAGATACAGCTCCGGCATCGCGCTCCAGATTTCGATCAGACGCTGCCCGATGATGTCCGTCTTTCCGCCGAAATAGCCTTGCACGGCACCCGCCAGCACGCCAAGTATCGTGCCGATGAAGGTCAGCACCAGCGCGAATTCCACCGACACGCAAAAGCCGTAGACGAGACGCGCAAACAGATCGCGTCCGCGGTCGTCGGTGCCGAGCCAGTTGTCGCGCGAGGGCGGCGCGGGATTCGGCACCTTCGAAAAATAATTGAGCGTGTCGTAGTAGTAGCGGTTCAACGGATAGATCGCGAAGTTGCCCGGTGCTGTCAGGCGCTGTTTGATGTACGGATCGAGATAGTCGGCGGGCGTCGGGAAGTCTCCGCCGAAGGTCGTCTCCGCGTAGTCTTTCGCGAGCGGGAAATAGTAGTGGCCGTCATAGCGCACGACGAGCGGCTTGTCGTTCGACCACAGCGGCGCGGCGAGGCTCGCCGCAAACGCGACGACGAAGACGATCAGACTCCAGTAGCCGAGGCGTTGCTGCCTGAAGCGCAGCCACACGCGGCGTGCGGGCGACGGCGACACGAACGCGCGCACCGGCTGCGCGCGCGACACTTCGGCATCTGTACGGACGCGGCTCAAATCAGCGCTCCAGTTGTTCGAATTGAATGCGTGGATCGACCCACACATAGCAGAGATCGGAGATGAGCTTCGTCGCGAGTCCGATCAGCGTGAAGAGATAGAGCGTGCCGAGCACGACGGGATAGTCGCGCCGCACCACCGACTCATAGGACAGCAGGCCCAGGCCGTCGAGTGAAAACAGCGTTTCGATCAGCAGGCTGCCCGTGAAGAACGCGCCGATAAACGCGGCCGGAAAGCCGACGATCAACGGCAGCAGCGCATTGCGAAACACGTGCTTCCACAGCACGCGCCGCTCGGAGAGCCCCTTCGCCCGCGCGGTCAGCACGTATTGCCTGCGGATTTCATCGAGAAACGCGTTCTTCGTGAGCATCGTGACGACGGCGAAACTGCCGACCACCGACGCGACGATCGGAAGCGTGATGTGCCACAGATAGTCGAGCACCTTGCCGATCGGACTCAACTGGCTCCAGTTATCGGACACGAGATTTCGCAGCGGGAACAGTTGCAGGAACGTGCCGCCGCCGAACAGCACGAGCAGCAGCACGCCGAGCACGAAGCCCGGAATCGCGTAGCCGACCAGCACGATGAGACTCGTCGCGACGTCAAAGCGCGAGCCGTTGCGTACCGCCTTCGCAATGCCGAGCGGCACCGATATCAGATAGGTGAGGAAGAACGTCCACAACCCGATGCTGATCGACACGGGCAGCTTCGAGACGATCAGCGACCACACGCTTTGATGGCGGAAATAGCTTTGCCCGAGATCGAAGCGGGCGAACTGCTTGAGCATCAGCCAGTAACGCTCGAGCGGCGGCTTGTCGAAACCGTATAGCGCCTTGAGTTGGGCCATCTGCTGTGCATCGACGCCGCTATGCGCACGCAGCCCGAACGGCATGCCGCCCTCGGCCGCATTGCGCCGCAATTCGTGCGCCATCTGCTCGACGGGCCCGCCCGGCACGAACTGGATGACGGCGAACGTCAGCGTGAGCACACCGATCAACGTCGGAATCATCAGCAGCAGACGTTTGAGGATATAGCTCCACATGGCGGCGGTCCGGAGTGCGTCGCTGGTAAAAGCAACGTGCGTTGTTCAAAAGTGCATGATGGGGATACGGAACGCGCTCATTGCGGCGCCGCGAACCACCACATCGAAGTGATCCAGCCTTCCGCCGTATAGTACAGCGGCAAGGTCGCCGGCCAGGCGAGGCCGCGCTTGAACGCCACGCGGTGCGTCGCGCTGTACCAATGCGGAATCATGTAATAGCCGTTGACCAGCACGCGATCGAGCGCGTGAACGGAATCGACGAGTTGCTCCCGGGTCTGCGCGCCGACCAGCGCACGCAGGATCGAATCGACGGCGGGCGACTTCAGGCCGATCAGATTGCCGGAGCCCGGTTCATCCGCGGCCTTGCTGCCGAAGCGGTCGATCATGTCGGCGCCCGGCACCTGCACGTCGGGGAAACGGATCGTCGTGACGTCAAAATCGAACGCGTCGAGACGCTTCTGATACACCGCGAAGTCCATCACGCGAAAGCGCGCTTCGATGCCGAGCTTCTGCAGATTGCGGATATACGGCGCGATCACGGGCTCAAACACGGCCGATGACCCGGAATCGTCGAGTATCTCGAACACGAACGGCTCGCCCTTCGCGTTGCGCAGCGCGCCGTCACGATAGTTCCAGCCGGCCTGCGCGAGTAGCGCGCGCGCTTCGAGCAGATTGGCCCGCAGCGAACCAGGCGGATCGGTGTCGGGCTGCTTCGGCGGCACGCCGAACACGGAAGGCTCCAGCTTCGCGCGCCACGGTTCGAGTAGCGTCAGTTCCCCCGGCGACGGCAAGCCCTTTGCCTGCAGATCGGTATTTACGAAGTAGCTGTCGATGCGCTTGTACTGGTTGTAGAACAGCTGCCGGTCGAGCCACTGGAAATCGAGCGCGAGATCGAGCGCCTTGCGCACGCGCACGTCGCCGAACAGCGGCCGTCGCTGATTGAGGATAAAGCCCTGCATCCCCGTGCCATTGTGATGCGCAAACTCGCGCTTGATCAGCTCGCCGCTGTCGAACTTCTTGCCAACGTCGCGCCGCACCCAGTTACGCGCGACGTTCTCGACGAGCGCATCGTACTCGCCGGCCTTGAACGCTTCGAGGCGTGCCGTCGCATCCGAATACAGCTTGTAGTTGATGCGCTCGAAATTGTAGGTGCCGACGCGCACGGGCAGTTTGTCGCCCCAGTAGTTCGGGTCGCGTTTGTAGGTGATCGTACGCCCGTTATCGTAGCTCTCGATCCGATACGGCCCGCTGCCGATCGGCTTTTCGAACGCGAGCTGGTCGAACGCAATCCGGCTGCCATCCGCCTTCACCCCCCACTTGCGCGAAAACACGGGCATGCCGCCCGCGAGCAACGGCAACTCGCGGTCACGCTGCTTGAATTCGAAGCGCACGGTGGCAGGATCGACGATCACGCAGCGCGTGATATCCGCGAAATACGCAGCGAATTGCGGCGCGGCCTTCGGGCTCTTCAGGGTGTCGAACGAAAACTTCACGTCTTCGGCCGTGACGGAGTCGCCGTTCGAAAAGCGCGCGTGCGGGTTGATATGGAAGGTAGTCGACATGCCGTCGGACGCGACGTCGATGTCGTCGGCGAGCAGGCCGTAGGCGGACGCGACTTCGTCGGCGCTGCCCGTCGCCAGGCTTTCGAACAGCAGCCCGATGCCGGGCGCCGCACTGCCGCGCAGCGTGAACGGATTGAACTTGTCGAAGCTCGTCGAGCGGTCGGGATTCGCGAGCACCAGCGTACCGCCGCGCGGCGCGTCGGGGTTGACGTAATCGAAGTGCTTGAAGTCGCGCGGATATTTCGGCTCACCATACTGCGCGATCGCGTAGGCGGCGTGCGCACGCTGCGCGGTGGCGGGCGACAACGCAATGAACGAACCCAGACACATGGCAAACGCGGCGCGCGATACCGCCGTGCCACGCATACGCGACCACGGACGAATCAGAGTGCGCCATCCCGGGCGTGGCGCGTTAATCCGTCGCGTGCCTGTCGTCATAGGTGCCTTATTGGTCGGTGGTGGTCGGTGGGCGGTTGCAATGTGAGAGAATTCTACCCAAAATCCCGCGCGCTCCCGCACTGTGTCCGCGCGGCGCGCTGACTTCATTAGGAGAATTCATGGGCTTCCTCGCTGGTAAAAGAATCTTGCTGACTGGCCTCCTGTCGAACCGTTCGATCGCTTACGGTATTGCGCAGGCCTGCAAGCGCGAAGGCGCAGAACTGGCGTTCACGTATGTCGGCGACCGCTTCAGGGACCGCATCACCGAATTCGCGAACGAATTTGGCAGCAACCTGGTGTTCCCGTGCGACGTTGCCGACGATGCGCAAATCGAAGCGCTCTTCACTTCGCTGAAACAGCATTGGGACAGTCTTGACGGTCTCGTCCATTCGATCGGCTTCGCGCCGCGCGAAGCGATCGCAGGCGACTTCCTCGACGGCATGACGCGTGAAAATTTCCGCATCGCACACGATATCTCTGCGTATAGCTTCCCTGCCCTCGCGAAAGCCGCGCTGCCGATGCTGTCGAACGACGCGGCACTACTCACGCTGTCGTATCTCGGCGCAGAGAAAGCAATCCCCAACTACAACACGATGGGTCTCGCGAAGGCTTCGCTCGAAGCGAGCGTGCGCTATCTGGCTGTGTCGCTGGGCAACAAGGGTATTCGCGTGAACGGCATTTCCGCCGGCCCCATCAAGACGCTCGCGGCAAGCGGCATCAAGGGCTTCGGCAAGATTCTCGATTTCGTCGAAGACAATGCTCCGCTCAAGCGGAACGTGACGATTGAACAGGTCGGCAACGCCGCGGCGTTCCTGATGTCGGATCTGGCTGCTGGCGTGACGGCCGAGATCATGCACGTCGACAGCGGCTTCAGCAATGTGGTTGGCGGGATGGCAGCCGTCAGCGAGTAATCGCGGTTACCCATTCGCGTAAGCCGCCCGTGTCGTTGTGCGCGCAACAAAAACCGCCCCGGGCGGTTTTTTGCTTTGCGCATGCGCTGCGATCAATGCCAGCCGTTGTGGCGGCCGTTGTCCCAGTGACCATGACCGTGATCATAGCCGCCGTGGTGGCGATACCAGTCGTCGCGCCCCCAGTAACGGCGGCCATCCCAATAGCGGTCGCCGTGCCAGCCAACCACGACGGCGGGCGCGACCACGACGGGAGCCGGCTGGTACACGACGGGCGGCGGCGGGGGCGGCGCATACACGGGCGCCGGCGCGACATAGACAGGAGCGGGAATACCGATGTTGACGCCGACGTTCAGTCCCCCGGCCATTGCCGCGCTCGAAGCGCCGATCGCAAGCACGCCGGCGATCAACGAGATAAGACGCATGGACTTCATGGTTTCACCTTTTCTTGCGGAAGTTGTGTTTATCGACTGCGTGTTTCGAATATAACAAAGCGTCGCTTAACGCGTATTTCAACTTTGTAATAACTGATGCACAAGTTCGCATCGCCACGCGTGTCGTAATGTCCGGTTACAGGCGACAGCGTTTCGTGATATCCCGTCGTGTGGGGGTTGCGCGCGCACATCGCGCCTGTTCGATTGGTGATGCCAGGCAAACACCGATGCCAACAATTCGACTGCCCCTTCTATGCGAACACAATTTTTCCATTACCGGCATTTTCGGATACGCGAATGAAAAACTGAGTACCGCCATGCAAAGCGGTCAAATGACGGGGGTAAAAAGACACGCGAAGACTCGCATGCAAATTCAGATGCGCACGCGCAAAAACAAAACCCCGCAGAGCCGCAGCTCTACGGGGTTCCACCGCCATTTCTGGCGGAGACGGAGGGATTCGAACCCTCGATCCAGGTTTTGGCCCAGATGCTCCCTTAGCAGGGGAGTGCCTTCGACCTCTCGGCCACGTCTCCCAAACTTTCGGTTGCGCCAGGGAGGCAGCGCAACGAAGCCAAGATAATAGCGGGTTCGAAGGCCAAGGTCAATTTTTACTTCACACTTTTTGTGCCTGAAGTGTCAATTCAATGTCATTCTCTGATCTGTCCGCCGAACCGCGCCGTAAGACACAAACTTGAAAACAAATGCCTGTCGCCGCAGCGAACAGGTATTCGTGGCCATCAAGCCTGATCGAGTTCGAACGCCTTATGCAGCGCGCGCACGGCGAGCTCCATGTACTTCTCGTCGATCAGCACCGAGATCTTGATTTCCGAGGTGGAGATCATCTGGATATTGATGCCCTCTTCCGACAGCGTGCGGAACATCTTGCTCGCGATGCCGACGTGCGAGCGCATGCCGACGCCGACCACCGACACCTTCGACACCTTCGGATCGCCCAGCACCTGCTCGGCGCTCACATGACTCTTCACCTGGTTCGTGAGAATGTCCATGGCGCGCTGATAGTCGCCGCGACCGACCGTGAACGTGAACGCCGTCTTGCCTTCAACGCTCTGGTTCTGGATGATCATGTCGACATCGATATTGGCGTCGGCGACCGGGCCGAGAATCTGATATGCGATGCCCGGCTTGTCGGGCACACCCATCACGGCGATACGGGCTTCGTCACGCTGAAACGCGATTCCCGAGATGACTGCTTTTTCCATGGTTTCGTCTTCTTCAAAAGTAATCAGGGTGCCCGACTTCATTTCTTCATCGAGCGACATCAGCGGATCGGTCAGGCTGGACAGCACACGCGTCTTCACCTGATATTTGCCGGCGAATTCCACCGAGCGGATCTGCAGCACCTTCGAACCCAGGCTGGCCATTTCCAGCATTTCCTCGAACGTCACGCGATCCAGACGACGCGCTTCTTCGACCACGCGCGGGTCCGTCGTGTAAACGCCGTCGACGTCCGTGTAGATCAGGCACTCGTCCGCCTTCAGCGCCGCGGCCACTGCCACGGCCGACGTATCCGAGCCGCCGCGCCCGAGCGTGGTGATGTGGCCTTCCGGGTCGATTCCCTGGAAGCCCGTGATCACGACGACCTTGCCTTCGTCGAGATCGCGCAGCACGCGCTCGCCGTCGATGTCGCTGATGCGCGCTTTCGTGAATGCGCTATCTGTTTTGACGGGCACTTGCCAGCCGGTGTAGCTGACGGCATCGACGCCTGCGTCGTGCAGTGCGATGGACAGCAGGCCGACGCTGACCTGTTCGCCTGTCGACGCGATCATGTCGAGTTCGCGCGGGCTCGGCTGGGGCGAAATCTCTTTCGCGAGACCCAGCAGGCGGTTCGTTTCGCCGGACATCGCCGAAGGCACGACGACCATCTTGTGGCCTGCCTTGTGCCATTTCGCGACGCGCTTCGCGACGTTCTTGATGCGCTCGACCGAGCCCATCGATGTGCCGCCGTATTTGTGTACGATGAGTGCCATTGTCGTTCTGAACTGAAGGAGAAACTGATACGCCAACCGGCGCGCGCCGGGCGCGCTGGAGACGGCCGCACAAAGAGAGCACAGGGCACAACGTTCGGGAACGACGGCGCAGTGTGGCGGCGCAGATGCAGCGCGCGTGCAGCACGCGCGGATTTGCCGGGTTTGCCGGGTTTGCTTTTCCGGCCCTGCCGAAACCTGCGGATAAACAGGCCGCTGACGACGCTAACGGATGGCTATCAGGGTTAGCGGCTTGGAGCGCGCCCGGGCATTCGCATAAAAACGGCCGGGAACGCGTCAAAAGCGACGACAAAAAAGCGGGTCGGGCAAACAAGTTACACTACCCGATCAGCAATAAAAAGACAAGCCGAAATCCGGGCAAAAGCCGTTGCAAATGCTTGTCGGACAAGGATTTGCGGCCAATGTTGCGCGCTGATGACACTAGCCGTCCCGTCGGCCCGGCATGGATGGCGAATCACGCGAGCGTGAGATCCTCGCGCCATTCGATCCTGATGTAGCGAGCGCTGCGCCGTTGCGAAGGTTCGGCGATCGCCGCCTGGTTGACGCCGATCAGCGGCACGAACAGCAACGCGTCGCCGGCGAACAGCAGCGGCACGTCGCGCTTCCATGACGGTACGCCGCGCTCCTGAAAGAGATTCTTCAACGTTCGACCCGGCCCGTTCGAGGCGCAGCGCATGCGTTCGCCGCCGCTGCGCGATCGCGCGACAAGCGGCGCGCGCGTGAGGACGTCGACGGGAATCGCGTCGGATGCGTCGGCCGCCGCGTCGCTGAATACGAACGTGCCGCGCCACTGCGGCAGGCGCCACACGCTTTCGCCCCGCCATGCGAGCACGCTTTCGGTGCGTTCGAAGAGCGCCGTTTCGTCGGCGGGATCAGCGCTGTCGCCCGTTTCCCAATAGATCTGTCCGCGATAGCTGCGCAACGCCTGGCCTGCATGGTCGACACGCAACGTGTGTGCGCCGCCGATTTCGCGCAACTGCCGCAGCGCATCCATCAGACGCGCAGTCGACGCAGCCGGCAATTTGAGCGTGCGCATCCAGTAACGCAGCAGATTGGCCGCGCGCTCGTCGTCGAGGGCGAGCAGCGCGTCGCGCGAGAGCGCGCCCTCTTCTTCGCCACGCGCCGTGTGTAGATCGATGCGCGCCAACTCGTCGAGCAAACGCTGCGCCGACGCCGCATGCGCCGCCGTGCGCGCAAGCGCGTCGCGGAAACCGGGAAAATGCACCGCGAGAGCCGGCAGCACGTCGTGACGTAATGCATTGCGCGCGTAGCGCGTGTCGGCATTCGATTCATCGTCGATCCAGCCCAGATCCCGTGCGCGCGCGTACCGCTCCAGTTGGCCGCGCAGCAGACGCAGCAGCGGGCGCACGCGCGTGATTGCGGCGCCGGGCGGCACATACTCGGGCGCCATCGCCGCGAGTCCGGCGAGCCCCGCGCCGCGCAGCAGCTGAAGCAATACGGTTTCCGCCTGGTCGTCCGCATGCTGCGCGAGCCAAAGCGTATGCACGCGATGTTGCGCGCACAGCGCATCGAGCGCGCGATAACGCGCATCGCGTGCTGCCGCTTCGATGCTCGCGCCGCTCGCGCGCGAGACGTCCACCCGCGCTGAAGCAAACTCGACCCGCCGCTCGCGCGCAAACGCCTCGCCATGCGCGAGCCATGCGTCGGCGTTCGGACTGAGACCGTGATGGACATGCAACGCGAGACAACGCGCCGCGCCGCCGACCCGCACCGCTGCGTCCAGCAGCACGCTCGAATCGACGCCGCCGCTGAACGCGATCGCGACACGCGCAGCACCGGGCAAGGCGCCAAAAGCAACGCCGACCGCATCGAGAACGAGGCGGTCGGCGGATGTGTCAGCGGAGAGAGTCACGAGGTGACGGCGCCCAGGCGCCTGCGGATGAGAACGCTAGCGCGCTTACGCGCCGGGCGTGGTTTCCTTGAACTTGCCGTAGGCCATCAGACGGTCGAAGCGGCGTTGACGCAGATCGTTCGTGCTCATGCCGTGGAACTGGCGCAGCGAATCGGCCAGCGCGCGGCGCAGCATCGCCGCCATGCCCTTCGGATCGCGATGCGCGCCGCCGAGCGGTTCGCTGACGATCTTGTCGATCAGACCCAGCGCCTTCAGACGATGCGCCGTCAGGCCCAGCGCTTCCGCCGCTTCGGGCGCCTTCGCGGCGCTCTTCCACAGAATCGACGCGCAGCCTTCGGGCGAAATCACCGAGTAAGTCGAGAACTGCAGCATCAGCACGCTGTCCGCGACGGCGACAGCCAGTGCGCCGCCCGACCCGCCTTCGCCAATGACCGTGGAGATGATGGGCGTCTTCAGCTCGGCCATCACATAGAGATTGCGGCCGATCGCTTCCGACTGGCCGCGCTCTTCCGCGCCGATGCCGGGATACGCGCCCGGCGTGTCGATGAACGTGAAGAGCGGCAAGCCGAATTTCTCGGCGAGACGCATTAGACGCTCCGCCTTGCGGTAGCCCTCGGGACGCGGCATGCCGAAGTTGCGCAGCGCGCGTTCCTTCGTGTCGCGGCCCTTCTGGTGGCCGATCACCATGCACGGCTGGCCGTTGAAGCGCGCGAGCCCGCCGACGATCGACAGGTCGTCCGCAAACGAGCGGTCGCCATGCAGTTCGTGGAAGTCGGTGAACAGTTCGTTGATGTAGTCCTGCGTGTACGGGCGCTGCGGATGACGCGCGATTTGCGAAACCTGCCACGGCGTCAAGTTCGTATACAGATCCTTCGTGAGTTGCTGGCTCTTCTTGGACAGCCGCTCGATCTCTTCCGAAATATCGACGGCCGAATCGTCCTGCACGAAGCGCAATTCTTCGATTTTCGCTTCGAGTTCCGCGATCGGCTGCTCGAAATCCAGAAAGGTGGTCTTCATTGGTTTTTAATCCTTCGACTTACCGGCAGCGCGTATTCTAACCGCGCGCGCCCATGACGAAACCGTCTCGAATCTATCGATTTTAACAAATCAATAGACGTCGAGGGGTGCCGCTCATTCGTTCGCTTGTTGCTTCCCTTCTTGCTTCGCTTGTTGCTTCAGTTGCCGGCAGGCGCTGGGTCTAGGCTGCGCCACATATACCAGGTCGCGACGGTGCGCCACGGCTCCCAGTTCGCAGCGACTTCCCGCGCCTCGCTGCGTGTCACCGGTTCCCCGCTGAAATAGTTCTGACTGATTGCGTGGATCAGGTTCGGATCGTCGAGCGGCAGAACGTCCGGACGCGACAGGTCGAATATCAGGAACATCTCCGCTGTCCAGCGGCTGATGCCGCGGATCTGCGTCAACTCGGCGATCACGTCCTCGTCTTCCATCGACGTCCATTTGCCGACGTGTAAAGCGCCCGAGACGAAGTGATGCGCGAGATCGAGAATGTACTCGGCCTTGCGCTTCGACACGCCGCAGCCCATCAGATCATCCTGACCGAGCTTGATGATCTGCTGCGGCGCGAGCTTCGGACATGCCGCGACGATACGCTGCCACATCGCCTGGGCAGAGGCCACGGAAATCTGTTGACCAATCACCGAACGCGCGAGCGTGACGAACGGATCGGCGCGGCTCGATAGATGCACCGGGCCGAATTTCGGAATCAGCTTCTTGAGAATGCGGTCGCGTTTGACGAGATCGGCGCACGCCTTATCCCAATACGCGGGACGCGTGACGCCAGACGGCTGCGCGGCCTGCACCGCGTCCGCGCTTTCGGCAGGCGCCACCGCCGCGCGCGGCTTGCGCACCGGCTCCGCTTCCTGCGCGTCGTGTGCGAGCTCCCGCAGGTCCCCCGCCAGTTCGGCAGGCAGCGAGCCGTTGCCTTTCAAGTGCGCAGTCCGGGCGCGCGACGGCTTCACCGCCGCCTCGGGCGCCTCGGCGCCGTTGCCCTTAGAACGCACCGACGCGGGCCTCGCCAGCGCACCCGCCTTGGCACCCTTCGCAGACGCCGATTTCACTGCCACCTTCGCAGCGCCCTTCGCGCTGACGCCGCTTCGCGCACGCACAGCCCTTACTTTAGATGCCGCGTCAGATTGAGACGCGGCCCGTTTAGCCGGCGTCTTCGTGGCCGTTGCCATCCTGCCTCCTGCCTGGCGAGTCGATCAGTGGGAAGTTCGAGGTGCGTTCACACGCGACGCCACTCGGTCAACCCGCCCGGTTTGTCTTCGAGTGCGATACCGGCGTCCAGCAATTCCTTGCGGATCCGGTCTGCCTCGGCGTAGTCCTTTGCCTGCTTCGCGGCGACGCGCGCGGCGATCTTCGCTTCGATCGCTGCTGTATCCAACGCGCCCTCGCCGACGCTTGCCCCCGCCTGCTGCAGATAGACGCGCGGCTCGCGCCCCAGCAACCCTAGCACGAGCCCAAGACCATGTAATTGACGCGCAAGCGCCGCATCGCGTGTACGGTTCACTTCGCTCACCAGCTCGAACAGCACGGACACGGCGACAGGTGTATTGAAATCGTCGTTCATCGCCGCGCGAAAACGCTGCGCGTACGCTTCGTTCCAGTCGACCTCGCCCGCTTGCGGCGGCGTGTCCTTCAGCGCCGTATACAGACGCGCGAGCGCGCCGCGCGCATCGTCGAGATGCACGTCGCTGTAGTTGAGCGGCGAACGGTAATGCGCGCGCGCAATGAAGAACCGCACGACTTCGGCATCGTACTTCGCGAGCACCTCGCGGATCGTGAAGAAGTTGCCGAGCGACTTCGACATCTTCTCATTGTCGATCTGGACGTAGCCGTTGTGCATCCAGTAATTGACGAAGGTTTGGCGCGTTGCGCCTTCACTTTGTGCGATTTCGTTTTCGTGGTGCGGAAACTGCAGATCCTGGCCGCCACCATGAATGTCGAAATGTTCGCCGAGCAGCGTGCAGCCCATCGCCGAGCACTCGATATGCCAGCCGGGACGCCCGCGGCCATATTTCGACTCCCAGCCGGTGTCGGCGGGCTCGTCGGGCTTCGACTGCTTCCACAGCACGAAGTCGAGCGGGTCCTGCTTCGCGTCGTTGGCGGCCACGCGCTCGCCCGCGCGCAGGTCTTCGAGCGACTTGCCCGACAGCGCACCGTAGTTCTCGAACTTGCGCACGGCATAGTTCACGTCGCCGTCGGCAGCCTGGTACGCGTAACCATTCGCCTCGAGCTTCTCGATCATGCCGAGCATCTGCGGCACGAACTCCGTCGCGCGCGGCTCGAGATCGGGCCGCTCGATACCGAGCGCGTCGGCATCTTCATGCAGGGCCGCGATGAAGCGATCGGTCAGGGACTTGATCGTCTCGCCGTTCTCGACGGCGCGGCGAATGATCTTGTCGTCGATGTCCGTGATGTTGCGCACATAGGTGACTTTGTAGCCGAGCGTGCGCAGCCAGCGCTGCACGATGTCGAACACGACCATCACCCGCGCATGGCCCACGTGACAGTAGTCGTACACCGTCATCCCGCAGACATACATGCGCACTTCGCCTTCATGAAGGGGCACGAAATTTTGCTTGTCACGCGCGAGCGTGTTGTAGATGCGCAGAGATTCCATAGAGACGATGCGTGGACCGAAAGAAATCCGCTTGGTGTTCGTTCATATCGCGCCCGACGAAAGCATGCAACTGCATGCACGAACACGGGCGGGCGGCATGACTGACAGCACGTCGCGCAACGGTGCGGGATCAGGCTGACGTCGAAGCGGAGACGACCACGAGTGGCGAAAGACAGTCTGTGGTTCGACGGAACGCGCAGACCTTTTGTTAGAATGGGTCGGAGTATAACATCCCGACCTGAGCCTATGAAACACTCCAGCGGCCGCGCGCGAGGCGCCACGCCCCTCTTCGCGACGGCGCTCCGTTCGACGCTTTTCTCGCCGTCGGACGCATCGTGCCGCCGGCATTTGCTCGCGGCATTGCGCGCGGCAGCGGGCACGGCGTGCTGCGGTCTCGCCCTGTTGATGCTGCCTGCCGCACCCGCCTTTGCGCAGAAAACGCAGACGGTTTCCCACGGCCCGGCCGTGCGCGATGTCACGCCGGATGCCGACGCGTCCATTCAGGAGAAGAACTGGACGGCTGCCCTCGCGCAGCTCGACGCGCGCATCGCCGCCAATCCGCGCGACGTGCAGGCCAAATTCAAGCGCGCCACGGTGCTCGCACGCCTGAATCGCGACGACGACGCCATCGCCGCATTCACGGAACTCACGCAGACCTATCCCGAGCTGCCCGAGCCTTACAACAATCTCGCCGCGCTGTACGCGAAGCAGGGCCGCTACACGGAAGCGCGCGCCGCGCTCGAAACGGCTGTCAAGGCGAGCCCCGGCTACGGTCTCGCGTATGAGAATCTCGGCGACCTGTATCTGCGCCTCGCGGATCAGGCGTATCGCCGTGCGCAGAGTCTGGGTGCCGGCAACGGCACGACGAGCCAGCGCATCGCCGACATCGAGAAAATCGTCTCGCCGCGTAAGACGGCCGTGAAGAAGACAAGCCAGCCGGCCGCCGAATCGGATTACACGAATCGCGCGACGCAGAACATCACGAACTCGCAGGGCTTCCAGTTTGGCGGGCCGAACGGTTCGCTCGCGACGCCGCCGTACGTTGCACCATCGCAGTGAGCGCTTGCGCGCATGCTTTCGGGCTGCGCGCCGGCCGACGCTTTTCATCTGAGTTCACCCTGCTTTCACCCCGAGGATTTACATGAAATGGTTGATGTTGGCGCTCGGCAGCGCCGCCCTGATCGCAAACGCCCCAGCCTTTGCGCAAAACGGGTCACAGGCTGCGCATCCGTCCGTTCTCTTGAAAACATCGGAAGGCGATATCCGTGTCGAGCTGTATCCCGAGAAAGCGCCGAAGACGGTCGCCAACTTCCTCGATTACGTGAAATCCGGTCAATATAACGGCACGATCTTCCATCGCGTGATCCCCGGCTTCATGATCCAGGGCGGCGGCTATACGACGAGCTTCGCGGAGAAGCCGACGCGCGCGCCGATTTCTCTCGAAAGCCGCAATGGCCTGAAGAACATGACGGGCACGATCGCGATGGCGCGCACGAGCGATCCGAATTCAGCCACGGCACAATTTTTCATCAACACGGTCGACAACGCCGGCCTCGACTATCCGAATCCTGACGGCAACGGTTATGCCGTGTTCGGCAAGGTCACGGCAGGCATGGACGTCGTGAAGAAGATCGAAGGAACACCCACTGCGTCGCGCGGGCCGATGAGCGATGTGCCGCAAAAGCAGGTCGTGATCCAGTCGGCGACAATAGTCGGCAAGTAAGGCCGGCCCAACGGGCAACGCGACGGGCGAATCAGCCACGAAGCCAACATGCTGCACCGAAACTAACCATGCCACGGGCGCGGGCCACTCACCGCACAAACGCGATGCCCTGCGCCTTCCACTCACTAGACCCAAAGGAAATCATCATGGTTGAACTACACACGAACCACGGCGTCATCAAGCTCGAACTGGACGCGGAAAAGGCGCCCAAGTCGGTCGAAAACTTCCTCGCCTATGTGAAGGCCGGCCACTACGACAATACGGTGTTCCACCGCGTGATTGACGGCTTCATGATCCAGGGCGGCGGCTTCGAACCCGGCATGCAGCAAAAGCCGACGAATGCGCCGATCGCCAACGAAGCAAACAACGGTCTGAAGAACGTGAAGGGCTCGATCGCCATGGCGCGCACGAACGATCCGCATTCGGCAACGGCCCAGTTCTTCATCAACGTGAACGACAACGACTTCCTGAACCACTCCTCCCCGACGCCGCAGGGCTGGGGCTATGCAGTGTTCGGCAAGGTCGTCGAAGGCCTCGACGTGGTCGATGCGATCCGCAAGGTGAAGACGGGTTCAAAGGGCTTCCACCAGGACGTGCCCGTCGATGACGTCATCATCGAAAAGGCCGTCGTGGTTGAGTAAGAACATTACTCGACCGAAAGGCCTATTCTTTAAGAAGCGCTGAAAAACTAAGAGAAGCACACTTCAATGCTGCAAGAAACGCCGCTGCGAAGCGTCGCTGCGGGCGTGCCTGGCGAGGGCAAACGCCCTCACGCGGCGCGCCCGTTTTTCTTTATCGCCGACCTTCACCTGAGCGAGGCGATCCCGCAAACGGTCGCCGCGTTCGAGCATTTCGTCATGGTGACGGCCGAGCACGCGGATTCCGTCTTCATTCTCGGCGACCTGTTCGAATACTGGATCGGCGACGATATGCTCGCTGAACCCTTCGCTGCCCGCATGGCCAAGCTGATGCACACACTGTCGGAGCGCGGCATCGCGCTCTACATCATGCACGGCAACCGCGACTTCCTCTTGGGCAAACGCTTCATGAAAGCGGCGGGCGCGATCTGGCTACCCGATCCGTTCGTCATTACCGCGTTCGGCACCAAAATCGCGCTCACGCATGGCGACGCGCAGTGCACGCTGGACCGCGGCTACCAGCGCTTTCGCGGCTTTGCGCGCAATCGTATCGCGCAGTGGCTGTTTCTGGCATGGCCGTATCGCTGGCGCAAGGCGCTGGCCGAAAAGATGCGCAGAACGAGCGAAGCCGGACGTGCACGCCCGGTGACGCCGCGCTATGACGTGACGTCGGAAGGCGTCGCTGCGCTCTTCAAGAAGACGAAGACGGCTACGATGATTCACGGTCATACGCACCGGCCCGCGCTGCATCACGAGAAAGGCGGCATGCGCTGGGTACTGCCCGATTGGGATCTCGACCACGGCGAGCGCCGGGGCGGTTACGTGCGTATCGATTCCGAGGGGATCAAGGCGCTGCGGCTCGACAAATAGATAGCCGCTTGCAAGCTCGCTCGCCCGTCGACGCGTCGGCGCAGCACCACCACTGCTGACGCAACCTTAGCGCGACCTTAGCGCGTCGTTTCCTCGACCTTCCCCGCAATCGCCGCCGACAGACGGCGCAGATCCAGCAACGCGGCATCGGCGCCGTGCAGCGCTTCGAGACTCGCGCCGAGCCGCTCAAGCGCGGCGACGATTTCGTCGATGCGCTGCGACTGGGTGGCCGCGTGGTCGATCAAACCGTGAATAGCAAGCGACACAGGATCATCAGCGTTCGGCGTGATGCCATACGCGCAGAACCCCGGGCGCGTGCGAGTCGGTTTGGCGCCCGGTTTCGCGTCTGCCTCGAGCGGCGCGATCGCGCCTGTCCCGGCCGGCATGATCACGCGCGCCGGATTGCCGACAGCCGTGCCGCCTGCCGGCACCGGCTTCACGACCACCGCGTTGGAACCGATCTTCGCATCTGCACCGATCGTAAAGCCGCCGAGCACCTTCGCGCCCGCACCGACGATCACGCCGCGCTCGAGTGTCGGATGGCGTTTCGCGCCGCGCGTGAGCGACGTGCCGCCGAGCGTGACGCCCTGGTAGATCGTGCAATCGTCGCCGACTTCCGCCGTCTCGCCGATCACGACGCCCATGCCGTGATCGATGAACACACGCCGTCCAATGGTCGCGCCGGGATGGATTTCGATGCCCGTCATAAAGCGGCCGAACTGCGACGCGAAGCGTGCGAGCCAGCGACGATTGGCGCGCCAGCAGGCATGCGCGAAGCGATGGAAGATCAGCGCATGCAAGCCCGGGTAACACGTGAGGACTTCCCAGGCGCTGCGGGCGGCGGGATCGCGCTCGCGGATCGTGGCAATGTCTTCGCGGAGTCTCGTGAACATGGCAATGAGGCTGTCGTAGGGATGGAGCGCCGCCGCGCGTCGCGCGGGCGGCAGCAGGCCGCCGTTGCATCCGGCGTCGGGACGATTGCCTCCGAAGCCACATCTATTGCAGCCGGCGTGCTTTGCTTATGACGTTTCGGGCCATTGTAGGGCGAATGCGCAAAACCTGCCTGAAGCCCACGCGGGCGACAAGGTCAGGCGTCTCGTGAACAAAACGGCCGCCTCGCACGACCTGCACACGCGCCGCTCAACGTTCGTGGGCGTCGGGCCCTTTCGCCTTCAGCAGAATGTGCTTCGCGATGCCACGCACAATATTGACCTCTTCGCGCTCGAGGCCCGAACGCGCAAAGAGACGCCGCAACCGCGACATCAGCTTCTTCGGATTGCCGGGGTCCAGAAAGTCGAGCGCGATCAGCGCGTTTTCCAGATGCACGTACATACGCTCGATTTCGTCGCTGGCAGCGAGTGCGCCCGCGCTGCCCGACGCGGGATCTGCGGTGTCGCCTTCGACCAGATATGCCATCCGCAGCTCGTACGACAGCACCTGGATCGCCTGCGACAGATTCAGCGAACTGTAGGCGGGGTTGGCAGGAATATGCGCCAGCGCGCTGCATCGCTCGACATCGTCGTTCGACAGACCCGTGCGCTCGTTGCCGAACACGAGCGCGATATCACCATGTGCGGCATGCTCGCGCGCCTGCGTTGCGGCCGCGCGGGGCGCGAGTTGCGGCGGCCCGTATTCGCGGGCGCGCGCCGTCAGCGCCAGCGACCAGCTGGCCCCCGACAGCGCGTCTGCGAGCGTCGGCACGACATGCGCGGATGCAAGCACGTCGTCCGCGCCGCTGGCCATCGCGATCGCTTCCGGGTCGTTTTTCACGTCCGCCACGCGCGGCGACACGAGCACGAGCCGCGAGAAGCCCATTGTCTTCAGCGCGCGAGCCGCTGCGCCGACGTTGCCGGGATGACTGGGCTCGACGAGTACGAAACGCGTCGACGTGAAGCCGCCGCCGATGGTGCCGGAGTTGTCGGAAGCGGGACTGCTGGAGGTCAAGGAAGGCGTCTGAACCACGATAAGCATTGAATAGCAACGAAACAGTCATGGTAGCGCCGCCCGCTCGCGCTTTCCATCTGCCATTCGGCCAACATCTACCCTTTTCCCCGGCACGGACGCGCCGGCATCCCATCCCGCACCGGTCCCGACCGCCAGGAAACCACCAGACTCAGGTAAAATCCCGAGATTCGCGCCGTGCCCGCTCATCTCTCACGGGGACTATCCACGCGGCGCACCGCTCTTCTTCAATTCGTCTCCGTCGACGGAATGTGCTGCCAGGTTGCGACCCGTCGTGCCCCGGCGCCCCTTTCGCGTGACTAACAGCTCATTTTCAGCTCAACACCGGGCAGCCGCCGTGCGCGTCCGGCACAAGGATCCAGGCTCATGCATCCCATGCTCAATATCGCTGTCAAGGCCGCTCGCCGCGCCGGGCAGATCATCAACCGCGCGTCGCTCGACCTCGACCTTGTGCAGGTCAGCAAGAAACAGCACAACGATTTCGTGACGGAGGTCGACAAGGCGTCGGAAGCGGCCATCATCGAAACGCTGACCACCGCCTACCCCGATCACGCCATCCTCGCCGAAGAGTCCGGCGAATCGGGCAACGAGTCCGAATATCAATGGATCATCGATCCCCTCGACGGCACCACGAACTTCATTCACGGCTTCCAGTACTACTGCGTGTCGATTGCGCTCGCGCACAAGGGCATCGTCACGCAGGCGGTCGTCTATGACCCGACGCGCAATGACCTGTTCACGGCATCGCGCGGCCGCGGTGCGTACCTGAACGATCGCCGCATCCGCGTCGGGCGCCGCGACCGCCTCGCCGACAGCCTGATTGGCACGGGCTTCCCGTTCCGCGAAAAAGATACGCTCGACGCCTACACGCAACTCTTCGCCGACATGACCAAGGCCTGCGCGGGCCTGCGCCGTCCGGGCGCGGCGGCGCTCGATCTGGCGAACGTGGCAGCGGGCCGCCTCGACGGCTTCTTCGAGCAAGGCATCAGCGCATGGGACATGGCGGCAGGCAGCCTGCTCGTCACGGAAGCCGGCGGCCTCGTCGGCAATTACACGGGCGACTCGGACTTCCTGCATCTGCATGAGATCGTCGTGGGCAACCCGAAGATTTATGCGCAGATGATTCCGATTCTGTCGCGCTACACGCGGACGAAGGAACAGGCAGCGTAAGGCGCTGTTCGGTCTCGAAAGCGGCTCCGGCCGCTTTTTTCTTTATGAGCCACCACGTGCAACGGGTCTGCCGCACGCCGCAAAGCGTGCGTCAAAGGCAAAATTGCGGACGCTGTGTTCCAATCGGGTCCATGAAGAAAGGTTTCTACACGATCATCGCCGCACAGTTCGTGTCGTCGCTCGCCGATAACGCGCTGCTGATCGCGGCCATCGCGCTGCTCACCGAAATCCGCTCGCCCGCGTGGATGACGCCGCTACTGCAAATCTTCTTCACGATTTCGTACGTCCTGCTCGCGCCCTTCGTGGGCGCATTCGCCGATGCGCTGCAAAAGCGCCACGTGATGTTCGTCTCGAATGCGTTGAAGGCAGGTGGCTGCCTGATGATGATCGGCGGTGTGCATCCGATGATCGCATATGGGGTGGTCGGCTTCGGCGCGGCCGCATACTCCCCCGCGAAGTACGGCATTCTGACCGAACTGTTGCCCGCCGAACGGCTCGTCGCCGCGAACGCGTGGCTCGAATCGGCAACCGTGCTGTCGACCATCGTCGGCACGATGCTGGGCGGCGCGCTGATCAGCACCTATGCGTCGCATCTGGTTCAGCATATGCAGTGGCCGCTGATCCATTCCGCCGCCGAGCTTGCAATGCTCGCGGTCATGATCACCTACGCGATCGCCGCGGCGCTCAACGTCGGCATCCCCGACACCGGGGCGCGCTATCCGAACCGGCTGGTCGAGCCCGGCGCGCTCGTCGGCGAGTTCGTGCGCTGTTTCAACGTGCTGTGGGCCGACCGCCTCGCGCAGATTGCGCTGTGGGTCACGACGCTGATGTGGGGCGGTGCCGTCACGCTGCAACTGCTCGTGCTCAAATGGGCGGATGTGAACCTCGGGTTGTCGCTTTCGAAGGCAGCCGTCATACAGGGCGTCGCCGGCCTGGGCATTGCGATCGGCGCGGCGGCGGCCGCTGCGTGGATTCCGCTGCGCGCTTCGCTCAAGGTGCTGCCCGTCGGTCTGATCACGGGCGGTGTCGCTATCGCGATGGCCTTCTACAGCAAGAGCTTGTTTCCTCCCGGCGCCGGTCTGCGCGTGGGCGAACTGTTTGCACCTGCTTATCTGATCTTCGCGTATCCGTTGATGGTCTTGCTCGGCGCGCTGTCGGGATTTTTCATCGTGCCGATGAACGCGATTCTCCAGCACCGCGGCGCGACGCTTCTCACGGCGGGCCACTCGATCGCCGTCCAGAACTTCAACCAGAACCTGGCCGTCCTGCTGATGCTCGGCGCCTACGCGATCCTGCTGACGGCGAAAATGCCCGTGCAGTGGATCATCGCCGTGTTCGGTCTGTTCATTACCGGAATGATGTGGCTTGCGCAACGGCGCAGCGCCGCGAACGCGCACATGGTGGACATGCGCGCGCTCATCGAGGAATGAGCGCGCGCGCAGCTCGAGCAACGGAACATCGCGACGGCAGGCTGGCCATCCGGCCAGGTTCGCTCGACGCGTCGCCGGGTTAAACTCACGCCCTGAACAGTTACGCAAGAAAGACACGAGGATGGGCACTCAAACGGCAGCCGCAAGCGACATCGCGCAACATACACCCATGATGCAGCAGTATCTGCGCATCAAAGGGGAGCATCCGGGCACGCTCGTGTTCTATCGGATGGGCGACTTCTATGAACTGTTCTTCGACGACGCGGAAAAAGCCGCGCGCCTGCTCGATCTGACGCTCACACAGCGCGGCGCATCGGGCGGCAATCCGATCAAGATGGCGGGCGTGCCGCATCACGCCGTCGAGCAATATCTGGCGAAACTGGTCAAGCTCGGCGAGTCGGTCGCGATCTGTGAACAGATCGGCGACCCGGCAACGTCAAAAGGGCCAGTGGAGCGCAAGGTTGTGCGCGTAGTGACGCCGGGCACGCTGACGGACGCCGCCCTGCTCTCCGACAAGAGCGACACCTATCTGCTCGCGGCGTGCGCGGGACACAACCGGCGCGGCGTGGTCACGACCGTCGGTCTCGCCTGGCTCAATCTGGCGAGCGGCGCGCTGCGCCTCGCTGAAGTCGCGCCGGATCAGGTCGCGGCCGCGCTGGAGCGTATCCGTCCCGCGGAAATCCTCGTTGCCGACGCGCCGTCGTCGAGCGACGCGAATGCCTGGTCGGTGCCCACGGGTTTCGGCGCGACCACGCGCGTGCCGCTCTGGCACTTCGACGTCGCGTCGGGCACGCAACGGCTGTGCGATCAACTGGAAGTCGCGGGGCTCGATGGCTTCGGCGCCCATTCGCTGACGTGCGCGTGCGGCGCGGCGGGCGCGTTGCTGCTGTACGCCGCGGCCACGCAAGGTCAGCAATTGCGCCACGTCCGCAGTCTGAAAGTCGAATACGAATCGGAGTACATCGGTCTCGATCCGTCCACGCGGCGCAATCTCGAACTCACCGAAACGCTGCGCGGCACGGATTCGCCCACACTCTGCTCGCTGCTCGATACCTGCTGCACGACGATGGGCAGCCGCCTGCTGCGTCACTGGCTGCATCATCCACCGCGCGATGCGTCATTCGCCCAGGCGCGCCAGCAGGCCATCGGCGCGCTCCTCGACTCACCGCCGCAAGCCAGCCTCGATGCGTTGTGCGGCGCGCTGAGGCAGATCTCGGATATCGAACGGATCACGGGGCGGCTCGCGCTGCTGTCCGCACGTCCTCGAGATCTGTCCAGCCTGCGCGATACGTTCATCGCGCTGCCCGAGCTGCGCGCGCAGCTCGTCCCACTCACAGGGGCAGCGGATTCTCTCGCGCGCATCCATGCATCGCTCGAACCGCCCGCCGACTGCGTCGATCTGCTGACACGCGCCGTCGCGCAGGAACCGGCGGCGATGATTCGCGACGGCGGCGTGATTGCACGCGGCTACGACGTTGATCTCGATGAACTGCGAGATATTTCGGAGAACTGTGGACAGTTCCTTATCGACCTCGAAACGCGTGAACGCGCGCGAACGGGCATCGGCAATCTGCGCGTCGAGTACAACAAGGTGCACGGCTTCTATATCGAAGTCACGCGCGGCCAGACGGACAAAGTGCCCGACGACTATCGCCGCCGCCAGACCCTGAAGAATGCTGAGCGCTACATCACGCCCGAGCTGAAGACTTTCGAGGACAAGGCGCTGTCCGCGCAGGAACGCGCCCTCGCGCGGGAAAAGGCCTTGTACGACGCGCTGCTGCAATCGCTGCTGCCGTTTATCGCCGACTGCCAGCGTGTCGCATCGGCGCTCGCCGAACTCGATCTGCTTGCTGCGTTCGCCGAACGGGCCCGCGCGCTCGACTGGGTTGCGCCGAACTTTTCTGCAACGGGCGGCATCGATATCGAGCAGGGACGGCACCCCGTGGTCGAAGCGCAGGTCGAGCAGTTCATCGCGAATGACTGCATGCTGAACCCCGAACGCAAGCTGCTGCTGATTACCGGTCCGAACATGGGCGGTAAGTCCACCTTCATGCGGCAGACGGCGCTGATCGCCTTGATGGCGTATGTCGGCAGTTATGTACCGGCGCGCCGCGCGTCGTTTGGCCCGATCGACCGGATATTCACGCGCATCGGCGCCGCCGACGATCTGGCGGGTGGCCGCTCGACCTTCATGGTCGAAATGACGGAAGCGGCCGCCATTCTGAACGATGCAACACCGCAGAGTCTTGTGCTGATGGACGAAATCGGCCGCGGCACGTCAACCTTCGACGGCCTCGCGCTCGCGTGGGCGATCGCGCGGCACCTGCTTGCGCATAACGGCTGCCATACGCTCTTCGCGACGCACTACTTCGAATTGACGCAACTGCCCGCCGAGTTCCCGCACGCGGCGAACGTGCACCTGTCGGCTGTCGAACACGGGCACGGCATCGTGTTCCTGCATGCCGTCAACGAAGGCCCTGCGAACCAGAGCTACGGCCTGCAGGTCGCGCAGCTCGCGGGCGTACCGAATGCGGTGATTCGCGCTGCGCGCAAGCACCTTGCCTACCTGGAGCAGCAATCGGCCGGGGCGCCCGCGCCGCAGCTCGATCTCTTCTCAGCGCCCGTGGCGATGCTCGAAGACGCCGACGACGAATCCATTGCGCCGGCACTCGATGCCGCAACCCGGACGCTCGTCGAACGCTTGCGCGACATCGACCCAAACGATCTGCGGCCGCGCGACGCGCTCGACCTGCTCTACGAACTGCATGAACTGGCCAAGTCGCCAGATGCGCCGCGCTGACACGCGCACGAACCGCGAGCCGGCGCGCCGATGCTGTTCGAGCGGCGCAGTGCGCACCATTGCGGTCGCCGTCACGCTGTCGCTGGCAGCGTACGGCTCCGTGTCATTCGCGACAGAATCGGCGGCCCGCTACGCCTTCGCGGTCATCGGCAGTACGCTGCAGAGTCCTGCCGACGAAGCACTCACGCAAAGGCTGCTCGAAGCAATCGGACGCGACCCGGACGTCTCGTTCGTCGTGTATGACGGCAATCTGAAAAGCGGCAAGGAAGCGTGTCGCGACTCGCTGTTCGAGACGCGCCATACGCTGCTCGAAACGTCGAAGGCCGCGCTGATCTTCATTCCTGGCCAGCATGACTGGACCGATTGCGCAACGGCGGATGCAGGCGGCTACGATCCCGTCGAACGACTGGATCTATTGCGGCAGACCTTGTTCGGCGAAACGTCGTCAATGGGACAGAATCCGATCCCGCTCGCGCGGGAAAGCGAAGTGTCCCGATTCCGGCCATATCGGGAGAATGTGCGCTGGATGTTCGGAGAAACGGTGTTCGTCGGCCTGAACGTGCCGGGCCCGAACAATCACTTTCTGTACGCGGGCGGCCGCAACGGCGAATTCGAGGACCGCGTGATCGCCAATGCCTTCTGGCTCGACCATGCGGCCGAGTATGCAAAACGCCGCGGCGCCCGCGCCATCGTCGTGCTGGTGCAAGGCGACTTCGATCCCGAGCGCTACGAGCGGCCCGAGCGATTCGCCTGGCTGCGCTTCGGACATCGATCGAAACGCGATGGCTTCATGGAATTCAAGCGCAGTCTGGTGAAACTGGCCGAGACATTCCACGGACCTGTGGTCGTGATTCATCAGGACGACGATCGATCGCACACGGGCTTCATGATCGACCAGCCGCTACGCAACGACAAAGGCGATCTCGTAACGAATCTGACGCGTATCGCATTCGCGCCGCGCATTCCTCAGAACCAGTGGGTGCAAATCGACGTCAATCTGGCGAAACGCCCGCCGCTGCGCGTCACCTTGCGCGAGGTTCCGAAGAGTCTGCCGCTGCCTGCCGCGCCCGCCTTGCCGAACACGGCGCCGCCCGTACCGCCGCCGATGCCGCCCGTACCGGAAGCCTCACCCGCTTCGGAATTGCCGCCGATACTGCCCGAGCCGTCGCCCCCAGGCATGGGCGCGAACGGAACGAACCCGGGCGACGGCGACTAGCGCCACTCCACGCCACACAGTAGATGCGACAACGGGCGCTCGCGCGCCCGCTTCGGGAACTGCTCCGCTGCCGGTCTCGGACCTGACGATCCTGCCCGTCAGTGCAGCGTCGGCCGTGACGGTTCGCCTTCGTCGGCACCGTCTTCGTCATCGTCTTCATCGACGATTTCGAGGCCGCTCGCACCATGCGCATGCTCATGCTGAATCTCATCTTCCGTCGCTTCGCGCACGTCCTTCACGGTCAGTGCGAAACGCAGTGCCATGCCGGCGAGCGGATGATTGCCGTCGAGCACGACTTTGTCTTCCGCGACGTCGGTCACCGTGTAGATCAGCGAATCGAGGTCTTCGTCGCCCTCTTCGGGCGTGCCTTCAAACTGCATGCCGACTTCCAAAGGCTCCGGAAACCGGTTGCGCGGCTCGATCTTCACGAGTTCAGGATCGTATTCGCCGAATGCGTCGCCCGGCTCCAGCTGGATCTGGGTTTCGAAGCCGGGCTCATGGCCGTCGAGCTCTTCCTCGATCTTGGGGAACGTGCCATCATAGCCGCCGTGCAGATAAACCATCGGCTCGTCGCTTTCCTCGATCAGATTGCCTTGCGCATCCGACAGCTTGTAAGAGACCGATACGACGGTGTTCTTTGCGATTTTCATTCGATTCTCCAGATTACGACTCACATTATACGATGCCCGTGCGGCCCCCTGACTACCTCGCTGGCACAGGTTCAGCGCCTCCATCCCCGGCTTCCGCTTACATGTCTTGCGCACCGTCGCCTGATCAGCCTGCAGCGCTGCTCGGCAATCTGACACCATCGCAATTCATGCGGCGCTACTGGCAGAAAAAGCCGCTGCTCATCCGTCAGGCCATTCCCGAAATCGCAGCGCCGCTCTCGCGCGACGAACTGTTCGAACTGGCCGATCAGGACGAAGTCGAGTCACGTCTCATCACCCACTTTCGCAACAAATGGCAACTCGAGCATGGTCCGTTTGCTGCAGATGAATTGCCGTCCGTCAAACAACGCGCGTGGACCTTGCTCGTGCAAGGCGTCGACCTGCATAACGACCGCGCACGCGCACTGCTCGACCGTTTTCGCTTCGCGCCCGATGCGCGCCTTGACGATCTGATGATCTCGTACGCGACGGACGGCGGCGGCGTCGGTCCTCACTTCGACTCTTACGATGTCTTCCTGTTGCAGGTGCACGGCAAGCGTCGCTGGCGAATCGGCGCGCAACGCGACCTGACGTTGCAACCGGGTCTGCCGTTGAAAGTGCTTCAACACTTCGAACCGGAAGAAGAATGGGTGCTGGAGCCGGGCGACATGCTTTATCTGCCGCCCCACATCGCACATGACGGCGTTGCGGAAGGCGAATGCATGACGTGCTCAATCGGTTTCCGTGCGCCATCGACAGCTGAACTGGCCGCGCAATTCCTCTACTACCTTGCCGAGCGCGGCGAAGCGAATGGCTCCGGCGATGGCGCTGCGCTGTATCGTGATCCGCAGCAACCGGCTGTCGCGAACCCCGCGGCACTGCCCGCTGCGCTCGTGGACCGCGTGGGCGCAATCCTTGCTAAGATCGACTGGAGCGAGAAGGACGTTTCGGCGTTTCTGGGCACCTATCTGAGTGAACCGAAGCCGAGCGTCGTGTTCGATCCGCCTGAAAAACCGCTCAACCAGGCGCGTTTTTTTAAGCGCGCCAGCAAGGAAGGCGTGCGGCTCGATCGCAAAACTGTGCTGCTTTACGACACTCGCTCTTATTACCTGAATGGAGAAGAAAGCCGGTTGTCCGGCGTTAAAAAATGGGTGATTGAACTCGCCGACAACCGCTATATGAGTGCGAAACGCTTTGTAACACTCTCACAGCAATCGTCGGTGACAGCACTGCTACACGAGTGGTATCGTGCGGGCTGGATACAGACGGGTGAACTGAGATAAGATTCGCTCCGCTGTCATACCGTATAGCGAAAAATTGTCTGAGAAAGACAACGTATTGGCCCCGGATTTGTCGACGGTCGATATGAAAGTGCATATAATTTCCGCCCAAGCCGTAGGGAAGATTCACGCTCATGAAGTGCGGTCTCCACCAGCGGCCCAGGTCGGTGTTGGAGCACATTACCGGTTTTATTTTGCGCTGTTGCTTACCTTTAACCATAAAAGGACGTGATCATGAAGAAATCCCTCCTCGTAGCATCCCTGTTGGCAGCTGTGGCACTGGCTGCATGCAACAAGAGCAGCGACCAGGCAGCTGCCCCGGCTAGCGACGCTGCTGCCGCTTCGGCACCGGCTGCTGCTGCTTCGGATTCGGCTGCTGCTGCTTCGGGCGCTGCTGCTGCTGCGAGCGACGCTGCTGCTTCGGCTTCGACGGCTGCTTCGGATGCAGGCGCTGCTGCTTCGGACGCTGCTGCTTCGGCAGCTGCTCCGGCTTCGGGCGCAAGCCAGTAAGCTGTAGCACAGGGTTCGCCTTCAGGGCGAAAACTGCAACGGGAAGTCCGAGGGCTTCCCGGGCAAAAGCAAAACGCCACGGATTTCAGTCCGTGGCGTTTTGCTTTATGTGCCTGCGTTTCTTTGCCCGCTAATCTGCCTGATAACGGCCCCGATATTGATATCGATTATCCGGCCTCAATTCATTCGATGCGTTTCAGCTTCTATTGTCGTCGAGCCGCGACACTTCGCAATGTATCTGAAGCGCGATGAATGACCCGTTGCACCGGCAAACATCATGCATGGATGGCAACGGGTGCGGCCTTCTTAAGCCTGCCCCCGCTCTTCGAAAAACTCGCGCACGACGTCCATCTCGCGCGTGCGCTTGAACGGCGGCAGGCTCTGCCATATACGGCGTCCATACGGCTTGTCCACGAGGCGCGTGTCGCAGATCATCAGCACGCCGCGATCGGTCTCCGAGCGGATCAGACGCCCTGCGCCCTGCTTAAGGGTAATCACCGCCTGCGGCAGCTGATGCACGGCAAACGGACTCAAACCTTTCTTCGTCAGCGCATCGAGGCGCGCGGATAGCACGGGGTCGTCTGGCGGCGCGAATGGCAGCTTGTCGATCACGACGAGCGACAACGCATCGCCGCGCACGTCCACACCTTCCCAGAAGCTCTGGCTGCCCACGAGGATCGCATTGCCATACGAGCGAAAACGATCAAGCAGTTCAGTGCGGCTTGCATCGCCCTGCACGAGCAGCGGCATGTTCCAGCCACGCGACTCGATCACGTCGCGCAATTTCGATGCAATGCGATCGACGGCGCGCAGCGTCGTACAGAGCATGAACACCCCGCCACCCGACGCTTCGATGGCAGGCAGCGCGGCATCGAACACGGCGTCGGTGAACATCGGCGACGACGGCTGCGGCAGATTGCGCGGCACGTAAAGCAAGCCCTGCGTACCGTAATCGAAGGGACTGGGCAGCGTCATCGAGCGGCGCGAATTGAGGCCCATCTGCGCTGCGTAGTGCGTGAAGTCGCCGCGCACGGACAGCGTCGCCGACGTGAAGACCCATGCGCGCGGCACGCCCGCGCGCTGCTTCGCGAAAATAGGGGCGACCGACAACGGCGTTTCATGCAGTTGAACGGTATGCGAGAACACTTCTATCCAGCGCACCTTCTCGTTTGGATCGCTTTTCTCTGGTGCCGCTCCGGCATCGGATGCCGCGTCACGTTCCGCTTCCGTCGGCGGCGCGGTCCAGCCGGCCAGCACCTCCTGCAACTCGCGCGCACGGCGCAGCAGCGCCCCCAGCGACTCCGCCCGTTCCGACTGCCCGGCGAGCGCGCTGGCGAGTGCATCGAGTTCGGTTTCGACAGCTTCGAGCGCGGGGAATAGCGGATGATCGTCGGGCAACTGTCCGATCGACAGGCGCACGGAATCTTCCTTGAACGCGAGCCGCACGTCGCGCGCGGAGCGCTCCAGCGCCGCCCCGAGCTTCACCCAGTCGACGGCGTCGCGTGCGTGACCGAGACCTTCGGCCACCGAGTCGCGCGCGAGTTCGAGAAACTGCGTGGTCGACAGCGTCTCGCCGAAAAACAGCGTCGCGGTTTCGGGCAGCTGATGCGCTTCGTCGAAGATGACCGTGTTCGCCGTCGGCAGCAGTTCGGCCATGCCCGTATCACGCAACATGATGTCGGCGAAAAACAGATGGTGATTCACGACGACGATATCGGCCTGCTGCGCTTCGCGGCGCGCCTGCATCACGAAACAGTCCTTATAGTGCGGACATTCCTGACCGAGGCAGTTGTCGCGCGTCGATGTCACCATCGACCACACGGCAGCCGTCTCCGGCACGCTCGCGAGCTCGGCCTTGTCACCTGTGCGCGTGATCTTCGCGAAGCGGATGATGTCCTGCAGATACGACGTCTCCTGCCGCGACGGCAAGCGGCCGTTGTCCGCCGTGCGTTGCAGGTAGTAGTGGCACAAATAGTTCGCACGGCCCTTGAGCATCGCAACCGACACAGGGACGGCAAGCGCGTCGCGCACAGTCGGAATATCGCGAAGAAAAAGCTGATCCTGCAGGTGCTTCGTGCCCGTCGAGACGATGACCTTGCCGCCCCATAGCATGGCGGGCACGAGATACGCATACGTCTTGCCCGTGCCCGTCCCGGCTTCGACGATCAGCGTGTTTTCGCCGCCTTCCAGAGCGCCTTCCGGAGACGATGCCTGGTCCGCCGGCGCATCCGTTGCCGACGCCGACGACGTGTGTTGCAAACGCCGCGCCGGCCGCTTCTGTGCTTCGAACATCGCGGGCTCGGGCATCGCGCGGCCCGAGGCTTCCATCGCGGCCGCGACGGCGCGTGCCATCTCGATCTGCGAGGCACGCGGCCGGTAGCCGTCGATCTGACGCGCGAGCAGCCCATCAGCGGCGAAGATGTCGGCGAGTTCCGACGACCGCTTGTGAGTCAGTGACGCGGCCAGCGCGCCGCCGCCCAACGCGCCTTTGGTGGCACGCTCGGCGGAAGCCGGCGACGCGGCACCCGATGCGTCATCGTCCGACGCCGTCCGGGAAGAAGATTGAAGCGGTGAGTTCAAGGCAAGCGATTCCTGCAAAGTCCGGCGCACCACACACTGAACGGGTCCGGCGCCTGCCTGGCCGCGCTGTCAGTTGCGTGCTTCCGGTTCAAGCTGCAGTTGCAGCAAGATGATGGTGTCCTTGACCTTGAGTTTGCGCTTTTTCAGGCGCTGTATCTCGAGGTCGTCGATGCCGGGTTCCTCGGACATTCTGTCGATCAACCGGTCGAGTCCGCTGTGCTCCGATTCCAGTTGCAAAATACGGTCGCGCAGTGTGTCCGCGTCGATGACGCGATGATGGTCGCGCATGCTCGCCTCCTCTTTCGAAATGACGAAGGCCGCGCTGCGCGGTCGCTCCGCTCGAGGTTGCTGTCCGGCCTGAAACGCGTTACGGCTGTTGCTGACTTGATGCTACTGACTTGATGCTACTGACTGATGCTTACTGCTGTTGCTGCTTCTGTTGCTGTTCGAGCTGCTGTTGCTGTTCGAGCTGCTGTTGCTGTTCGAGCTGCTGTTGCTGTTCGAGCTGCTGTTGCTGCTTCGCCTGCTCTTCCTGCTTCTGTTTGGCTTTCTCGCCCGCCTGCTTCTGACGCGCTTCCACATCGGCCTTGTGCTGCGTCGCCTCCGTCTGCTTCTGCTCGTAGCGCTGCTGCTTCTCGACGCGCTCCTGCGCCTTCTGCGCGGCCTGACGATGCGCCTCGTCGAGCTTGCGCTGGAAGTCGGCCTGCTTCGCGTCATAGGCCTTCTGGTTCGCGGCCGCCTGCGACGGCGAGATGCCGCGCTGCGCCTGATCGATAGCGTGCTGTTGCTGCTTCTGCTGATACGCCTGCTCGTTCGCGGCGCGCTGCGGCGCCTCGGCATCTCGCTGCGCCTGGTTCAGCTGATGCTGACGCTGCTTGTCCTCGTAAGCCTGCGCGTTGCGCGCGTCCTGCGCTTCACGCGCGGGCGCCTCGGCTTCGTTCTGCGCGCGTTTGACGGCGGCCTGTTCGTCGCGTTGACGCGCATGCTCCATGCGTTTTTCGTCGTCGAGCGCGAGTTGCTCCTTGCGGATGTCGGCGGCAACCACGCGCATGTCGTCGCGCGCGGAGTTGAGGCAATGATTGACGAAAAACTTGCTATAACAATTGTGCTGGGCGACGGCGTAACGGTAGTTGTTGTCGGCTGTGCGTGCATCGAGCGCTTTCTGTCGCAACTCGAAATCGTTCGAAGCCGGCACGCCGGCAGCCGCACCACCCGCCACCGCCGACGATGCATCCTGTGCGATCTGCTGCGCATTTGCCATTGCCGGTGCGACCGCCGCACACGCGACGAACGCGAGCGATGCGGCAAACGCAACACGTCGGATTGACGCGGCCAACCCGAAAGCGACGCAGCCGACTGGCGGCCTGGAAACGGGCGATGCGAACGGGGATCGAAGCGAGGATCCGGGCGAAATGCGGGAGGTTGGCAACGTCGTAGATGGGCAACGGAACATGCCTGAAATTCTATCACCCCGCGCTTGAGCGCTCGGTCATTTATGGCAAAATGCCCCGCTTCAACGAGCTTTCACGCGCTTGCGCGCCTTTTCAGCAACCCGGCCGCCACGCCTCTCGCGCAGCGCGGCCACAGTCGAATCCGGCAGGAACATCAAGACCCTATGACGGACACCGTAGCACTCAAGATCGTACAGCGCATCGCCACCGAACTCACCGTCCAACCGCGCCAGGTCGCGGCCGCGGTGGCCCTTCTCGACGAAGGCGCGACTGTTCCGTTTATCGCCCGGTACCGGAAGGAAGTCACCGGCAATCTCGACGACACGCAACTGCGCACGCTCGAAGAACGCCTGCTCTATCTGCGCGAACTCGAAAACCGTCGCGCCGCGATCATCGCGAGCATCGATGAGCAGGGCAAGCTCACGGACGAGTTGCGCACCGCGATCGAAGCCGCCGACAGCAAGCAGGTGCTGGAAGATCTCTATCTGCCGTACAAGCCGAAGCGCCGCACGCGCGCGCAGATCGCCCGCGAAGCCGGTCTGCAGCCGCTCGCCGAGGCGCTGCTCGCCAATCCGCTGCTCGATCCGCAGACGGAAGCTGCGCAATATGTCGACGCCGAGAAAGGCATCGCGGACGTCAAGGCCGCGCTCGACGGTGCGCGTGACATCCTCTCGGAGCAGTTCGGCGAAACGGCCGACGTGCTCGGCAAGCTGCGCGACTATCTGTTCAATCAAGGCGTCCTGACGTCGACGGTGATCGAAGGCAAGGAAGGCGACGAAGGCGAGAAATTCCGCGACTACTACGACTATTCCGAAACGATCCGCACGGTGCCGTCGCACCGCGCGCTCGCGCTCTTCCGCGGCCGCAATGCGGGCGTGCTGATGATCAAGCTCGGGCTTGGCGAAGAACTGGACGCACAGGTGCCGCATCCCGGCGAAGCGATGATCGCGCGGCACTTCGGCATTGCGAATCAGGGCCGTCCCGCCGACAAGTGGCTGGCGGACGTGTGCCGCTGGTGCTGGCGCGTGAAGGTGCAGCCGCACATCGAAAACGAACTGTTGACGAATCTGCGCGAGGAAGCCGAAAGCGAGGCGATCCGCGTGTTCGCGCGCAACCTGGAGGATCTGCTGCTCGCCGCACCGGCCGGCCCGAAGGCCGTGATCGGCCTCGATCCGGGCCTGCGCACGGGCGTGAAGGTAGCCGTCGTCGATCGCACGGGCAAGCTGCTCGCGACCGATACGATCTATCCGCACGAGCCGCGTCGCGACTGGGACGGCTCGCTCGCGAAACTCGCGCGCATTGCCGCGCAGACGCAGGCGGAACTGGTGAGTATCGGCAACGGCACGGCATCGCGTGAAACGGACAAACTGGCGAGCGAACTGATCACGCGTCATCCCGAGCTGAAGCTGCAGAAGATCGTCGTGTCGGAAGCGGGTGCGTCGGTGTACTCGGCGTCGGAGCTGGCCGCGAAGGAATTCCCGGAACTGGATGTATCGCTGCGCGGCGCGGTGTCGATTGCACGACGCCTGCAAGACCCGTTGGCGGAACTCGTAAAAATCGAGCCGAAGGCGATCGGCGTCGGCCAGTATCAGCATGACGTGAACCAGCGCGAACTCGCGCGTTCGCTCGATGCCGTCGTCGAAGACTGCGTGAACGCGGTCGGCGTAGATGCGAATACGGCGTCCGTCGCGCTGCTTGCACGCGTGTCCGGCCTGAACGCGACGCTCGCGCGCAACATCGTCGATTATCGCGATGCGAACGGCCCGTTCCCGACGCGCGAGCATCTGCGCAAGGTGCCGCGCCTCGGCGACAAGACTTTCGAGCAGGCTGCAGGCTTTTTGCGGATTAACGGCGGCGAGAATCCGCTCGATCGTTCTTCGGTGCACCCGGAAGCGTATCCCGTGGTCGAGCGGATGCTGGCGAAGATCGCGAAGAACATCGGTGAGGTACTCGGCAATCGCGATGCGCTTTCACGGCTGTCGCCTGCCGAATTCGTCGATGAGCGCTTTGGTCTGCCGACGGTGCGCGACATTCTCGCCGAACTCGAGAAGCCGGGCCGCGATCCGCGCCCCGAGTTCAAGACAGCGACGTTCCGTGAAGGCGTCGAGAAGATTTCGGATCTGTCGCCCGGCATGGTGCTCGAAGGCGTCGTGACGAATGTGGCCGCGTTCGGTGCGTTTATCGATATTGGTGTCCATCAGGATGGACTCGTGCATGTGTCGGCAATGTCGACGAAGTTCATCAAGGATCCGCACGAAGTCGTGAAGGCCGGGCAGATCGTCAAGGTGAAGGTGCTGGAGGTCGACGTCAAGCGTCAGCGGATTTCGTTGACGATGCGGATGGACGACGATGTTGCTGCCAGCGGTGGTGGCGCGGCGGCGCGCGCGGGGCAGCAGGATCGGGGTGGGCGGTCGGGCGGCGCAGGTGCCCGGGCGCAGCAGTCCCGGTCTCGGGACGCCGAGCCCGTTAATGCGATGGCTGCTGCTTTCGCCAAATTGAAGCGGTAAGGGTGGGTATTGCGGGATTGACGCGCTGGCAGCGGCGCTATGTTTTCGGTTTGCCGGCGTTGCTCGCACAGCGGCAACGCCTGAATCACGAAGGCAAAACGCGGAATGCCAGCAAAAAAACCCACAAGAAACAGACCGGCGACTGCGTCGCAGCCTAAAACTAAAACCTCAGATCTCGATCTTGGTCCCCAACTCGACCACCCGATTCGCGGGAATACTAAAGAAATCCGTCGGCTTGGCCGCATTCTGATGCATCCACGCGAACACGCGTTCGCGCCACACCGACATGCCGGGCAACTGCGTCGGCACGACAGTCTCGCGCGCCAGAAAGAATGACGTGTCCATCAACTCGAACGACATGTCATGTGACACGCTGATCTGTTCTAGAACAGCCTTCACGTCAGGCGTCTCGTTAAAGCCATACGCGGCCTTCACGAGAAACAGCCCGCCGCCCACGTCCTTCACCGTCAGCCGGTCCTTGTCATCGACATAAGGAATATCCCGCGTGATGAACGTCAGAAAGATCGTCCGCTCGTGTAGTACCTTGTTGTGCTTGAGATTGTGCAACAAGCTCACCGGCACCAGCGTCGCACTGCCCGTCAGATAGATCGCCGTCCCCGACACGCGATGCGGCGGATGTGCGAGCAATCCCTGCACGAAAGGCATCAGCGGGATACCGTCGGCTGCCGTGCGCTCCTTTACGATCATGCGCCCCTTGAACCACGTCATCAGCAGGAAGAACAGCAGCGCACCAATGCCGAGTGGCAGCCAGCCGCCCTCTGCCACCTTCAGCAGATTCGCGCCGAAGAAGCCCAGGTCGACGATCATCAGGGCCGCGATGATCAGCGCCACGACGCCCTTGTTCCAGTTCCACACCTTCACCATCACGACGCTCGCGAGGATCGTCGTGATCACCATCGTCGCCGTCACCGCAATACCGTAAGCCGCGGCCAGATTATCCGAGCTCTTGAACGCAATGACGATGCACAGGATGATGAACAGCAGCATCCAGTTGACGACAGGCACGTAGATTTGCCCGATCGCAAGTTCCGACGTGTGCAGGATCTTCATGCGGGGCACATAGCCGAGCTGGATCGCCTGGCTGGTCAGCGAATACGCGCCCGAAATCACCGCCTGCGACGCGATGACGGTCGCAACCGTCGACAGCACGACGAGCGGCAGCAGAGCCCAGTCGGGTGCGAGCAGGAAGAACGGGTTCTCGATCGCCTTCGGGTCGTGCATCAGCAGCGCGCCCTGGCCGAAGTAGTTCAGTACCAGCGACGGCATCACGAGCGCGTACCACGCGCAGCGGATGGGCGCCGCACCGAAGTGGCCCATGTCGGCGTAGAGCGCTTCCGCGCCCGTCAGCACGAGCACGACCGAACCGAGCACCACGTAGGCCTGCAACACGTGCGCCGACATGAATGAGAACGCGTAGTACGGATTGAGCGCCTTGATCACTTCCGGCGATTGCACGATATGCGACACGCCGAGCACCGCGAGCGTCACGAACCACAGCACCATGATCGGGCCGAACAGCCGCCCGACCATCGCCGTCCCGTGGCGTTGGATCCAGAACAGCAGCACGAGAATCACCATCGTGAGCGGCAGCACCAGATGCGACAGCTTCGGGGCCGCAATCTCCAGACCTTCGACCGCGGACATCACCGAAATGGCCGGCGTGATCACCGCGTCGCCGTAGAACATGCAGGCGCCGAAGATGCCGAGCATCATCAGCAGGCCCGCTGCCTTGCTCTTCGTGTCGAAGGAGCGCAGCGACAGCGCCATCAGCGCGAGCACCCCGCCCTCGCCGTTATTGTCGGCGCGCATCACGAACATCACGTACTTGATGCTGACAACGACGACGATCGCCCAGAACATCAGCGAAATCACGCCGAGAATGGAGCTTTCGGTGAGAGGAATACCGTGGGATGGGCTGAAGGCTTCTTTCAGCGAGTACAGCGGGCTTGTGCCGATATCCCCGAAGACCACGCCGATCGCAGCAACTGCAAGCGATGGCAAGGGCTGCTTGGGGACGTGAGGGTTATCTGTCATAAACGCGAAAAGAATCCGTTCCTGAGCGGCAAAAACGAACGCTATTCTAAAGAATAGTGGCGTCAAAGCCCACCATCCGGCCCGTTGTACGGACGCCACGCAATCGCGTAACGACAGTTCAGTGTAGCATCGCGACCCTGTTCCGGCCTGCGTTTGCGCGTGTCAAGGGAGACGTTGTCATTTTTTGCCGATCATTTTGCACGCCGCCGCCCTGCTCATCTTTTCGCGGGAGAGACATAGACAAAAACGGAGCCTCGCAGGGCTCCGTTCCATACGGCCGCAATTCGCGGCCATCGACACGCGCGACGGCGGCCTGATGCTAGCTGACGTCCGTCGAACGCTCCTGACCGCGCTTGATCCACGCGCTCAGGTTGTGCGGACGCACCGTGTCCCATTCCTCGAACGGCTGGTGGATCCACGGATTGGTGCCGAGATACTGGACGTGGTAATCCGGCCTCACCTTCGAGCACGCCTTCCACCACAGCACGGCAGAACGCACCGACGTAATTGCCGGATAGCGTTCCTTCAGGTGCTGCTGCACGCGCGCGAGGGTCACGCCGGAATCGACGAGATCGTCGACCAGCAGCACGTTGCCCGACAGTTCGCCGCGCGTCATCGTGATGTATTGCGCGATATCGAGTTCGCCCTGTTCCGTGCCCGCCGCTTCGCGGTACGAACTGGTCGCGAGGATCGCAAGCGGCAGATCGTAAATGCGCGACAGCTGATCGCCGACGCGCAGCCCACCGCGCGCGAGGCACAGAATCTTGTCGAACTTCCAGCCCGATTCGTGCACGGCGAGCGCCAGCAACTCGATCAGCCTGTGATATTCGTCCCAGCCGACCCACAGATTGCGCTCGTCGTTGCGCGGATCCTTCATTTCAATCATCGGTACACCCTGGATCATGCGTTAAACCTTGAACGGGTGACGCAGAAGAATGGTCTCGTCGCGGTCCGGACCCGTCGAAACCATGTCGATGGGCACGCCCGCCACTTCCTGCACGCGCGTCAGATACGCCTGAGCGTTGGCGGGCAGCTTGTTCCACTCCTTGATGCCGACGGTGCTTTCCTTCCAGCCACCAAAGGTTTCGTACACCGGCTCGCAGCGCGACACTTCATACGCGCCGCGCGGCAGGATGTCGGCGTCCTTGCCATCGATCGTATACCCGACGCACAGCTTCACTTCGTCGAGGCCGTCGAGCACGTCGAGCTTCGTGATGCAAAGACCCGATACGCCGTTGATCTGGATCGCACGGCGCAGCGCGGCAGCGTCGAGCCAGCCGGTGCGGCGTGGACGACCCGTGACCGAGCCGAATTCCTTGCCGACCTTCGCGAGCGTCAGGCCGACCTCTTCCTGCCGGTTCGCGTTGTCCGCGTCATACAGTTCGCTCGGGAACGGACCCGAACCGACACGCGTGCAGTACGCCTTTGTGATACCGAGGATGTAGTCCAGCTTTTGCGGGCCGATGCCCGCGCCCGCCGTCGCCGCACCCGCGACGCAATTGCTCGACGTCACGAACGGATACGTGCCGTGATCGATATCGAGCAGCGTGCCTTGCGCGCCTTCGAACAGCAGGTTGTTGCCCACGTGGTTCTCGTCATAGAGACGGCGTGACACATCCGTCACCATCGGCTTCAGACGGTCGGCATAGCTCAGCATCATGTCGAGCGTCTGCTGATAGTCGACAGCCGGCGCACCCAGATATTGCGTGAGCACGAAGTTGTGGAAATCGAGGTTCGCACGCAGACGTTCGGCGAAAGCCTTCGGCTCGAACAGGTCCTGCACGCGCAAACCGCGGCGCGCGACCTTGTCCTCGTAGGCCGGGCCGATGCCGCGTCCCGTCGTGCCGATCTTGCCGGCGCCGCTGCGTGCTTCGCGCGCCTGGTCGATGGCAACGTGGTACGGGAGAATCAGCGTGGTGGCTTCGGAAATGAAGAGACGCTTTTGCACGTCGATGCCGGCCGATTCCAGCTCTTCGATTTCCTTGAATAGCGCTTCCGGAGACAACACGACGCCATTGCCGATGTAGCAGGCGACGCCCGGGCGCATGATGCCCGACGGAATCAGACGCAAGATGGTTTTCTTGCCGCCGATGATGAGCGTATGACCGGCGTTATGACCGCCCTGGAAACGAACGACGCCTTGCGCGTGGTCCGTGAGCCAGTCAACGATCTTGCCTTTGCCCTCATCACCCCACTGGGTACCCACGACGACGACATTGCGCCCAGGGTTCACATTCACTGCGCTGGCAGACATGTTGTTTCTTAAGCTGGTTAAAAACGTATTTTACCTATGTTCGAGGAAGCTTCCGGATTTTTTCGCCGACTGTTGTCCAGAATTTCCGTTTCCGCTCAAAGGCATGGATGAACCGCATCGTCCAAAGGCCGTCGCTGCGGCCGGTGGCGGGCGGGCATTCAGATCGTTGCGGCGTCACGTTTCGCATGACGCCGCGCGCACTCACCACACTAGGACTTCAACTCGACCACCCACTGGCCGTCGCGCTCGACCAGCACGCGGTCGCACGCGAATTCGTCGAGCGCGTGATCGTGACCCGGCAGCGCCTGGATCACGACTTCGCCGGCATCGCGCAACGCTGCAACGCTCGTACGCAACGCTTCGCCCGCTTGCCACGGTGCGAGGATCGCACTGCTGCGCGCCTCGATGGGCGAAATGCGCGCGACTTCGCGCAGATCCAGCGAAAAGCCCGTCGCAGCACGAGCGCGCCCGTACGCCTGGCCGACCTTGTCGTAACGACCGCCGCGCGCGACTGCATTCGGCACGCCGTCGACATATGCCGAGAACATCACACCGCTGTGATACGCGTAGCCGCGCAGATCGGCCAGATCGATCATCACTTCCGCGCCGCCGACCTGCTGCGCGAGAAACGCGAGATCGTCGAGCGCGCGTGAGATTTCCGGCGCGTTCGGCAAGCGCGCGCGCGCCTCTTCGAGCACCGTCGCGTCGCCGTACAGCGTGGGCAGCGCACGCAGAGCATCGCGCGTGACGGGCGGGAGGTTTGCCGTCAGTTCGGTCAAGAGCGGCACATCCTTGCCCGCGAGCGTTTCATACAGCGACTCGCCGAGTTCGGCAGCAGCGGGCTCGCTGTCGACCAGCGCACCCAGCACGGCGGCATGGCACAGGTCCAGACGCACACGGCCGAGGCCCGCGAGATGCAGCGCGTCGAGCATCAGTTGCTGAATTTCCAGGTCGGCTTCGAGACCCGCATGACCGTAGATTTCGGCACCGATCTGGATCTGCTCGCGCGTCGCATGTAGGCCGCGCGGACGCGTGTGCAGCACGTTGCCCGCGTAGCACAGACGCGTCACGCCCTGACGGTTCAGCAGGTGCGCGTCGATGCGCGCAACCTGCGGCGTGATGTCGGCGCGCAGCCCGAGCGTGCGGCCCGACAGCTGGTCGACGAGCTTGAAGGTGCGCAGGTTCAGGTCGCGGCCGCCGCCCGTCAGTAGCGACTCGAGGTATTCGAGCAGCGGCGGCATGACCATTTCGTAGCCATAGGCGCGAAACCGGTCCAGCAGCCGGCGGCGCAATTCTTCGATCTTGCGTGCCTCCGACGGCAACACGTCGGCAATATTCTCGGGAAGTAACCAGGTCGACATCGATACAGTCCTACGACGGTGAATCCGGCGTCATCACAACGCCGTTGGGAATGATGGGAGCGACGCATACGCGTGAGCGCACGAAAGGCGCTGGCGCGCGGCGGATGTTGCTTCGAAGGGCCGACGATGCACCGCCCTGTCATGCGCCCGGCAAGGCTGGGGCGCGGTGCCACCCGATGCCCGTCGGCGCGCTGCGGCGCAAGCCGCGATCATCAAAAACGAAGCGGGACGTCGCCTCGTGAGCGACGCCCGATAGTCCCGCGACGTCTACGTCGCGATCAGCAGCAGCAACAGCCCCAGCACCATGACGATCAATCCGCCGATCCGGATATGGTGCGGCGGGCGCTCCGCTATTTTACGAAACGTGTCGCGCCAGGCGCCCGGAAACACGAACGGAAACATCCCCTCGATGATCAGCATTAGTGCGATCGCGAGCAATAACGAGCCGGCTATGTCCATGCGATGAGGCCGCCGCGATTCGTATGCCGCGGCGTTCCGGTAATCAGTGTTTGTGCGCGCCCGTCGGCGCGCCGGAAGTCGATGGGACGGCTGTGCCGCCGTCCGGGCCGCGCATGAAGCGGAAGAACTCGCTGCTCGAGTCGACGACCATCACGTCGCCCGGCTTGAAGCTGTTCCTGTACGCCTGCATGCTCTGGTAAAACCGGTAGAACTGCGGATCCTGGCCGTACGCTTCAGCGGCAATCGACGCTGCCTTGCCGTCGCCTTCACCCTTGATCGCCTGCGCCTGCTTGTACGCATCGGCGAGCACCGCCTGCTGCTGCTGTGCTGCGTCCGCCTTGACCCTGTCCGCTTCCGACGCGCCTTCCGCGCGTTCCCGGTTCGCAATCTCTTCGCGTGCGGCGATCATCCGCTTGTAGACGGAGTCTGCCATTGCCGCCGGAAAGTCGATGCGCGTGAGCGTCACGTCGACGATCTCGACGCCCAGCGAGGCCGCGCCCTTCTGCATGTTGTCGCGCGCTTGCGTCCCGATCGCGTCCTGCTTCGCGAGCGCGTCCGGCAGCGTGTACTTCGCAAACGCGTCGCCGAGCGCGCCGCGCGTGAGCAGCGCGAGACGTTCGGGCAAGCTTTGCACGTCACCCTTCGTTTCCGAGACGAGCTTGACGGGATCCGACACGCGGAACTTGACGACGGGATTGACGAGCAAGTCTGTCTTGTCGGACGTGGCGTAGCGGTCTTCATCCGGCGTATCGAGCGACTGGATGCGCGTGTCCACCGACGTCACGGTTTGCAACGGCGGCGGCAGCTTCACGTGCAGACCCGGACCGGCGAGCACCGGCGCGGCGTCGCCGCGCGCCGACACGACGGCCATATGCCGCTGGTCGACAACGAACACCATCGACGATGCCGCAAACAGCACGATGACGATGGCCACGACGAGCGCAACGATTTTATTCATTTGGCGCTCCTTATTGCAGATCGTCTTCGCGGCCGCGACTGCGGAACGAATCGCGCGAACGGAAGGCGTCGCTCGCGGCTGCCGCCTGACTTGCGCTGCTGACGGGTGCGGCAGGCTGCGTGATGATGGTCGGCGCATTGCCGCCTTGCGCTGCGCCCTGCGCGCTTGGTGCGTTTGGCTGGTTCTGCGGGGAAGGCACAGCCTGCGCTGCCGACGCCGGATTCGCCGCTGCGGCCTCGGCCGCGCGCTGGCGTGTCTGCTCGACGAGCTTGTCCAGCGGCAGGTACAGCACATTGCTGCCCGACTTGCTATCGACGAATACCTTCGTCGTGTTCGAAAAGATCTGCTGCATGGTTTCGAGGTACATCCGGTCGCGGATCACGGCAGGCGCCTTCGAATACTGCGCAAAGACCTCCTTGAAGCGCTCGGCGTCGCCTTCCGCTTGCGCAACGACGCGCTCGCTGTACGTCTTCGCGTCCGCGATCATTCGCTCGCCTTCCGCTTTCGCGCGCGGCAGCAGGTCGCTTGCATAGGCTTCGGCATCGCGCCTGGTACGCTCACGGTCCTGACGTGCCTTCGTAGCGTCGTCGAAGGCGGCCTGCACCTGGTCGGGCGGTTGCACGCCCTGGATCGTCACGCCCGTCACGGCGAGACCCGTGTGATATTCGTCCAACGAATGCTGGATCGCTTCCGACAATTGAATGCGAATCGCCTCGCGATCCCGATACAGGATGTCGTTGGTACTGCGCGAACCGACGATCTGCCGCACAGCCGCCTGTGCCGCCTGGGTGACGCTCAGATCGGCATCGGCGCTACGGAACAGGTAATCGGTCGGCTTGCGGATCTGGTACTGGACAGCAAAACGGACGTCGACGATATCGGCGTCGTGCGTGAGCATCGACGCGTCTTTCACGTTCGCGAGGCGCACGACGTTGTTGCGGCCGATTTCCACTGAGCGCACCTGGCCGACGTTGACGATTTCATGGGATTCGAACGGATAAGGCATGCGCCAATGCACGCCCTGGCCGGCCGTGCCGCGCAACTCGCCGAAGCGCAGCACCGCGGCCGCCTGGCCGTCCTGCACGACGAACACGCCGCTGCCAAGATAAATGGCGACCAGCACGCCGATGATGATGCCCACGCCGATGCGTGCGCCGCGCCCATTGTCCGGACGCGGACCGCCGCCCCCGCCCTTGCGGCCGAACATGCGCGACAGACGTCGATTGAAGTCGCGCCACATTTCGTCGAGATCGGGCGGACCTTCGCTGTCCTTGCCGTTGGGCGGACGCTTCGAATCGTTCAGACGCTGGCGGTCGCCATTGCCTTCACCCCGGCCCCAGCGGGGGTCGTTCAGCGACAACATGGCGCGCACACGCAGCCAGATACTCCGCTCGTTGTAATCGTTCACCTGTGTTCGTTCACCAGAGTAGACAGCGGGTCAGTGCAATTGGAACGGGTCGGCGCCCGTGTCTGGGATCTTGCGGTCGTCGCGGTAGTCTTCGCCTGCATCATCGCGTTGTGCTTGATGAATGACGGCCGCTCTCGGATCTCCCTCCGACAGTAGACCGTCAGGCTCCGGAAGTTGCTCGGCCGTTGCGATTTCGGCGATGGCAGCGCGCAGTGTGTCCAGCCCTTGCCCCGTGCGCGCGCTCAAAAAGACGCGCGAAATATTACCATACTCGTCCCTTTCAACCGCGTCGCCTCGGGCCGCCAGCTCAGGCACCGCGTCGATCTTGTTGAACACGAGCACCTGCCGGATCGCGTCCGCGCCAATCTCACGCAACACGTCGTTGACCTGATCTATCTGGTCTAGTCGCACCGCGCTCGATGCGTCGACGACGTGCAGCAGCAGATCGGCATGAATGGTTTCTTCTAGCGTCGCGCGGAACGCCGCCACCAGTTGGTGAGGCAGCTCGCGGATGAACCCTACGGTGTCCGATACGACGATCTGGCCCACCTCTTCGCCCAGATACACGCGGCGCGAGGTCGTATCGAGTGTGGCGAACAGCTGGTCGGCCGCGTACGCCTGTGCCTTGGTCAGCGCATTGAATAGCGTCGACTTGCCCGCGTTCGTATAGCCGACGAGTGACACCGACATCGTACGGTTGCGCGCCCGCGCGCGACGCTGCGTGCCGTGCTGGCGACCCAGCTTTTCGAGCCGCCCCTTGAGCATCTTGATGCGTTCGCCAATCAGCCGGCGGTCGGTCTCAAGCTGCGTTTCGCCGGGACCGCGCAGGCCGATACCGCCTTTTTGACGCTCGAGGTGGGTCCACGCGCGCACGAGTCGCGTTGCGAGGTATTGCAGTTGCGCGAGTTCCACCTGCAGCTTGCCTTCATGGCTGCGCGCGCGTTGCGCGAAGATGTCGAGGATCAGGCTGGTACGGTCGACGACACGTCTGTTAAGCGTACGCTCCAGATTACGTTGCTGCGCGGGAGCGAGCGCGTGATTGAAGATGACGATGTCGACGTCGTTCGCTTCGCACGCGAGGCGCAATTCTTCCGCTTTGCCGCTGCCGACGAACATCGCAGCGTCGGGGCTGGAACGGCGACCGGTGAGAGTGACGGCGGGATGGGCGCCCGCGCTTTGCGCGAGCAGGCTGAGTTCTTCGAGACTGGCTTCGAAATCGATCTTGCCGAAGTCGATGCCGACAAGCGCTGCGTTGATCAAATTAGTGGATGTCAAAATGAAGCGGCCGGGCAGTGTCGCCTGCGGACGAGGCTCGACCGGCCGCGACGAAGGGTTAGGACGATTCGGAATCCGGGTGGAAATTCACCGGACGGGCAGGCACGACAGTCGAGATAGCGTGCTTGTAGACCATCTGGGTTACCGTATTCCGGAGCAACACGACGTACTGGTCGAACGATTCAATGTTCCCTTGAAGCTTGATGCCGTTGACCAGATAGATCGAGACCGGCACGTGCTCTTTACGCAGTGCGTTCAAAAACGGGTCTTGTAACAATTGCCCTTTGTTGCTCATAGCAAACTCCGTGTTTTTTTGCAGGTTGACTTTATTGCCGGCGAAGAAAAAGAAATCCGCCGTCAATCGCTACACTATAGCCGATTTTTATTGACCAGCGCTTTGCCTGGCCGTTCGGCCAAGACCCAATGTACATGCGGGTTTCAGCCCGGAATTCAAGCCGGGAATCAGCCTGCCTCACAGCCTTCTGTCAGTCCTTGTCCGCGTAAGGATTCGTCGAGGACCGGAACTCTATCCGCAATGGAGTGCCCGTCAGCGCGAAAGTTTCCCGGAAGCGGTTTTCGAGGTAACGCTTGTACGTATCGGTAACGGCGTCGAGCGCGTTGCCGTGAATCACGATGATCGGCGGATTCTGTCCCCCCTGGTGCGCGTAGCGCAGCTTCGGACGCACGGGGCCCCGGCGCCGCGGCTGCTGGAACTCGACGGCTTCGATCAGCGCGCGCGTGAGCTTCGGCGTCGGCAGCTTGGACATCGCGGCCTTGTACGCGTCGTCGACGGAGCGCATCAGCGGCCCGATCCCCGTCTTTTCCGCTGCAGAAATGAAGTGGAATTTCGCGAACTCGAGGAATTTTAGCTTGCGCTGAAGATCGGATTTGGTGCGCTCACGCACATGCGGATCGAGCCCGTCCCACTTGTTCACGCCCACCACCAGTGCTCTGCCCTGCTCGACCACGAAGCCTGCGATGTGCGCGTCCTGCTCCGAGATGTCCTGGCGCGCGTCCAGCAGCAGAATCACGACATTGGCGTCGGAAATCGACTGCAGCGTCTTCACGACCGAGAACTTTTCGATCGCCTCGAACACCTTGCCGCGCTTGCGCAGGCCCGCCGTGTCGATCAGCGTGTATTTTTTGCCTTGCCGCTCGAAGTCGACGTAGATCGAGTCGCGCGTCGTGCCCGGCATGTCGAACGCGATCACGCGGTCTTCGCCGATCAGCGTATTAACCAGCGTGGACTTCCCGACATTCGGCCGTCCGACGATGGCGATCTTGATGCCGTGCTGCGCCTTTTCCTCGTCGCTTTCTTCCGGCTGGCCCGCGTACGCGACATCGAGCGCCTCGTTGATCATCTCGGTCACGCCGTCGCCATGCGCGGCGGAAATCGCCCGCGGGTCACCGAGGCCCAGTTCGTAGAAGTCGGCGGCGACGTTCGTGTACTTCATCCCCTCGGCCTTGTTGACGACGAGGAAGATCGGCCGGCCCGTCTTGCGCAGATAGTCGGCGATCGATTTGTCTTGCGGCGCGAGACCGTTGCGGCCGTCGACAATGAACACGATGACGTCCGATTCCTCGACGGCCTGGCGCGTCTGGCGCGCCATCTCGAACAGGATGCCGTCCTTCGCGACGGGCTCGAAGCCGCCCGTATCGACGACCAGATACGGACGTTCGCCGCCCACTCGCCCTTCGCCGTAATGACGATCGCGCGTGAGGCCGGGCAAATCGGCGACGAGCGCATCGCGCGAACGCGTGAGCCGGTTGAACAGCGTGGATTTCCCCACATTGGGGCGCCCGACGAGGGCAATTACGGGTTTCATCAGATCTTGTTCACAGTGAAGCGCAGGGTCGAACGGTCGACCTGCCGCGCTGGCAACGCCATGCGGCCGTTGCACGGCTGCATTTGACGAAAATTATCACGAATTCGACCTATTTCGAACGCGCGGAGCTTGCGCATGCGAATGATGTCGGGTTGGTTGCCTGGGCAGGTCCGCGCGGGTAACGTGTGCGACCCGACGAGATCGACATGAATGGCGCGACGCCTTCGAGTTGACCGCCAATGCAACCCGACTGGCGATTCCGGCGATAAACCGGCTCGCTTTGGTTCGCGCCTGCGTCCGATAAGTATTGGGACGCCAGTAAAACAGCTGCGGCCGGCAAAGCCGGCCTGCAATCGCCGCACGGCGCCCCCTCAGACGCGCGCCGCGCAGCCAACCATCATTAACGCGGACGGAACCCGTACAGGTCGCCGTCGTGCGTCTGCACAACCAGCGTGTCGCCCGCCAGCACGGGTGCTGCCGTGATGGCGCTGCCGTCCGTCTTCGCGCGGGCGACGAACGTGCCGTCGTCGCGCGACAGGAAGTGCACGAAGCCCTGGTAGTCGCCGACCACGGCGGCGTGACCGAGCAGCAGCGGCACGCTGACGTCGCGGCTCTTCAGCTGGTCGTTGCGCCACAACTGCTTGCCCGTTGCGGCGTCATACGCCGACACGACTGCCCAGTCGTCACCCGCGACCACGACACGGTCGTCCTGCGCAAGACCGCTCGTGCTTGAAAATGCCTTTTCCCAGAGCGCGCGGCCCGAATTCGCATCAAAGCAGCCCAGCTGGCCCTGGAACGTCACCGCGCACGTTTCGGCGCCGACCAGCGTGGGCGGGCCCGTCACGTCGTTGATACGTTCGACTTCCGTGACACCCTTCGGGTACGACACGGGCGTCGTCCAGTACGCGTCGCCCGTCTGCAGGTTGATCGCTGCGAACTGGCCGCCCGGGAAGCCGGCCAGCACGGCCGCGTCGCCCGCGAACGTCATGCCCGACGACACACGCAGATTGAGCGGCACCGCGCGGTTGCGGTAATTCCACTTCTGCTCACCCGTCTGCGCGTTGAACGCGGTGATCTGGCCGTCAACCGTACGCACGACCACGAGGCCGTTGCCCACCAGCGGGGGCGACAGGATTTCGCCCGGCGCCGTGCCCTTCCACGACAGCTTGCCGTTCTGGTCAAGCACGAACACTTCGCCCTTCAGGCCGCCGACGGCCGTCAGCGTGCCGTCCGTGCCGACGCCCGCCGACAGGTCGCCGTCGACTTTCGTGCGCCACACGTCCTTGCCTGTCTTCGCGTCGATCTTCGCGACCGAGCCGTTCGCGCCCGCAGCGTACACGGTGTCGCCGACCGCGACGGGCGAGAACATATAGCGCCCGGCCTTGCCGACACTGGCCGACCAGGTCTGCTGCACGTCGAGCACGGGTTTGAACTCGGTGAGCGGCGTGGGCACGCGGCGCTCGTCTTTCGACGACGAGCAGGCCGACAGAGCGAGCACGGTCATCGCACAGGCAACGGGCACGGCGTAACGTTTCAGCAGATTCATCGGTGAACGAAGCATGTATGTTGTATTGATCAAAAGGTAACGGCGGGCGTTGCGGCAACGCGCAACGCTCAGCCGCCCAGCGCGTCGAGCTTGAACTGGATCAGTTGACGGGCCGAGGCATCGTTCTTCGGAAGCGAGTCGAGCGCGAGCTTGTAAGCCGTGCGCGCATCGTCACGCTTGCCTTGCGCGGCTAACAAATCGCCGCGCCGGTCGGCGACCACGCCCTTGAACGCATCCGAAGGATCGTTCAGCAGCGCGAGACCGGCATCATAGGCCTTTTCGTCGAGCAGCAACGATGCCAGGCGCAGCTTCGCGATCTGCTTGAATTCGTCGTCCTTCGCGTGATCGATCGCCCATTGCAGCTGCGCCTTCGCGCCCGGCTCGTCGCCGGCGGCGTACAGCGCCTTCGCAGCGGCGAGCGCTGTCATCTGCGCGTACGCGGTGCCGCTGAACTTGTCTTCCATGTCGGTCGACACGCGCGTAATGGTCGCCTTGTCCGTGCCTGCCGTAACTTGCTGAACCTGGTCGTACAGCACGGCCGCTTCCGCCGCCTGATGACGCTGCCAGTAGTTCCAGCCGTTCCAGCCGGCCGCAGCAACGAGCGCGACCAGCACGATCCACGTGACGCCGTTCCCCCACTGCGCCCACCAGGCTTTCAGACTTTCAATCGATTCTTGTTCGTCGTGGTAACTCATCGCGACGCGTTTTCCTTTCGTGGTGCCTTATCTGATTGGGACCGCAAGCGTTGCGGCCCGCAGAACGTCGATACGCATGGCCGCGCTCAATCGTCGCCGTCTTCGGTGGACGCAACCATCGCATTGATTAGATATTCGGTCAAGTCTTCGAGCGGCACCGTTTGTTGCTCGCTCTTTCCATTGCTTTGCGACGAATCGCGCAGCGCCTTGACACCCGCCGTGCCGTTCGCGATTTCGTCTTCGCCCAGGATCACGGCGAACGCCGCGCCGCTTGCGTCAGCGCGTTTCATCTGCGACTTGAAGCTGGACGCCTGACCATCAGGACTGCAATGCAGAATCACGTCGAGGCCCGTGTCGCGCAAACGCTCTGCGACGATGAACGCCTGGTCGCGCGCCGCTTCGCCCTGATGCGCGACATACACGTCGCAGCCTTCGTTTTCGGGCACGAGGTTCTCTTCCTTGAGCAGTTCGAGAATGCGCTCGATGCCCATCGCCCAACCGCATGCCGCCGTCGGCTTGCCGCCGAGTTGCTCGATCAACGGATCGTAACGGCCGCCTGCCGCCACCGTGCCTTGCGCGCCGAGCTTGTCGGTCACCCATTCAAAGACGGTCAGGTTGTAGTAATCCAGACCGCGCACGAGACGCGGATTGATCGTGAACGGAATGTTGTTCGCCTTGAGGATGCGCTGCAGGCCTTCAAAGTGCGCACGCGATTCGTCGCCGAGGAAATCGATCAGCTTGGGCGCGTTCTGCGCGACGGCCTGAAGGGCCGGATTTTTCGTGTCCAGCACGCGCAGCGGGTTCGTGTAGAGACGGCGCTTCGCGTCTTCGTCGAGCACATCCATGTGCTTCTCGAGATACGCGATCAGTTCGACGCGATGCTTCGCCCGCTCTTCAGCGAGACCCAGCGAGTTGATTTCGAGCTTGATGCCCGTCAGCCCGAGGTCGTCCCACAGACGTTGACACATCAGGATGATTTCGGCGTCAGTGTCCGGACCGGCGAAGCCGAGTGCCTCGACGCCCACCTGATGGAACTGGCGATAACGGCCACGCTGCGGACGCTCGTGGCGGAACATCGGGCCGATGTACCACAGACGCTTCGGGCCGTCGTACAGCATGTTGTGCTCGATCGACGCGCGCACGACGGCAGCCGTGTTTTCCGGTCGCATCGTCAGGTTCTCGCCGTTCAGCGCGTCGGTGAAACTGTACATCTCTTTTTCGACGATGTCGGTCACTTCGCCGATACCGCGCGTGAAGAGCTGCGTATGCTCGACGATCGGCGTGCGGATATTCTGGTATCCGTACGAACGCAGCATCGATTTGACCGTCGTTTCGAAAAACTCCCACAAGCCTGCGTCCTGCGGAAGGATGTCGTTCATGCCCTTCACGCCGGACAACTTTTCAAGCCGTTTCTTCTGTTCAGTCATCTGTCTTTGATTGACGATTGGAGATGGGGCGAATCAGTTCGTCGCTTCGGCGCGGACCGCGTTGGGCCCATAGCTGCGCTCGACGTAGTCGCTCACGATCTGCTGGAATTCCTGCGCGATGTTTTCGCCGCGCAGCGTCTTGACCTTCACGCCGTCGATGAAGACGGGCGCAGCCGGGTTCTCACCCGAGCCGGGCAGGCTGATACCGATGTTCGCGTGCTTCGATTCGCCCGGCCCGTTGACGATGCAGCCCATTACGGCGACGTGCATCTTCTCGACCCCCGGATACGTATCGCGCCACAGGGGCATCTGGGTGCGCAGATAACTCTGAATCTGCGACGCCAGCTCCTGGAACAGCGTGCTCGTCGTGCGCCCGCAACCCGGGCACGCGATGACCATTGGCGCGAACGAACGCAGGCCCATCGTCTGCAGGATTTCCTGGCCGACGATCACCTCGCCAGTGCGCGATGCGCCCGGTTCCGGCGTCAGCGAAATACGGATCGTATCGCCGATGCCCTGCTGCAGCAGCACGGACAGTGCAGCCGTCGACGCGACGATGCCCTTCGACCCCATGCCCGCTTCCGTAAGGCCCAGGTGCAGCGCGAAGTCGCAGCGGCGCGCGAGTTCCTGGTAGACGGCGATCAGATCCTGCACGCCGCTCACCTTGCACGACAGGATGATCTTGTCGCGGCCGAGACCCAGTTCGACAGCACGTTCCGCCGAGCCGATCGCCGACTGGATCAGCGCTTCGTACATCACGCTTTGCGCTTCCCACGGTTCGGCGCGCGCGGCGTTCTCGTCCATCATCTTCGCGAGCAGGTCCTGATCGAGGCTGCCCCAGTTCACGCCGATACGCACCGGCTTGTCGTACCTGGCTGCGGCTTCGATCATCTGCGCGAACTGCGTGTCGCGCTTCGCGCCCTGACCGACGTTGCCCGGGTTGATGCGGTACTTCGACAGCGATTCCGCGCAGCCCGGATAGTCGCGCAGCAACAAATGTCCGTTGTAATGGAAGTCACCGACCAGCGGCACCGTCACGCCCATGCGGTCGAGCTGCTCGCGGATCGCGGGCACGGCGGCCGCCGCTTCCGGCGTATTCACCGTGATACGCACGAGCTCCGAACCGGCCTGCGCGAGTTCCTTGATCTGTATCGCGGTGCCGATTGCATCGGCCGTATCCGTGTTGGTCATCGACTGCACGCGCACGGGCGCGTCGCCGCCGATCGTCACGAGTTGGCCGCCCCAACGCACGTCGACCGCATTCGAGCGGCGACGCGGCGCATGACCGCCGAACACCGGCACGGTCGAAACAATCTGACTGCTGGATTTCACTTGATCGGAGTGCATCGATAAACCCGCTTGCGTCACCCGCTCAGCACCCGGTACACGCCGGGCCCTGTTGCAAAAAACGACGCATGAATTGAAAAAGCGCCGCAGCCCCGAAGCCGCGGCGCACGCGATTGATTTGCGTCAGGGCAACGCGAAGCGTGCCACATTGCCCTTGGCCGACGCGTATTTGGCCGGGTCGACCGGCTGGCCGTCCAGCGTGATCGAGTCCAGACCCGCCTTGTTGCCGACCGTCACCTTGAGCGGCGGCTGTCCGCTGACTTCCTTCGTTTCGCCTGCGTGCACGAGCCCGGAGAACACTTCCTTGCCGTCCTTCTGACGCACGCTAAACCAGCTGTCCTGCCTGACCGTCAGCGAGACCGTCGACGCGCCCTGAGGTGCGGCCGTCGGCTCGCTGGCCGGCGCGGCCGATGCAGCCATCGCGACAGCGGGTGCCGCACTTGCGGCCTTCGGGGCAGCAGCAGCCGGCGCAGACACCGATGCCGCATTCGATGCCGGCGCGACGCCTGCCATCGGCAGCGGCGTAGGCATGGGCATTGCCGACGACGCGCCTCCTGCGTCCGCCGCCTGCGTATCCGCGGGTGCGTCCGCCTGAGTCGCCGATGCCGACGTCACTGCGCCCGTCACTGACGCGCCGCTCGCCGGTTGCCCCGCAACCGACGACGCACCTTCCGTGCGCGCCGAGCCGCCCGCCATGCCCTTCAGACGTGCGAGCCACGCGTTCGAATCTCCATTGTTCGTATGCCACATGGCGAGCGCGATCAGCACGACCACGGCCAGGGCTACGCCCCAAAGCCACGAACGACGGCGCGGCGCACCGCCGCCGCCAAGCGACAGCGACACTTTCCCTCGCGGCAAATCCGTACCGGCCGACGCCGGCATGGTCAGCGCCGGCTCCGGCACCCCTTTCTCGCGGCGCAGCGCCTGCGTCATCGGTGCCGGATCGGCCCCGACCATCTTCGCGTAGCTGCGCACCACGCCCAGCGCGAACGTCGTGTCCGGCAACAGGGTGAGATCGCCTGCTTCGAGCCCGCGCAGCTTGCCCGGCGAGACTTTCAGGCGCGCCGACACGTCTTCGACCGACCAGCCCTTCGATTCGCGCAACTGTGCTAGCCGGGCGCCGACGGCAGCCAGCGAGTCGAACCCGCCCGGCACGACTGCCGGTGCCGCCGGCAGCGGTCGATCCGAATGCGTATCCACGTCGTGCGGTTGCGGGTGCTGCGGCTCACTCATCCCAAATCCTTTCGCGTCGATTCTTTTAATCACTCATGCGAGCGGGCGGCTCGATGCCTTGCCCGGTTTCGCAGACCGTTTATAACAAAATGTGCGGCTGTGCGTACCGCGTCCGATCGCTTTTACACACCTTCTTTCGCCTCGCGCGATATGGCGCGCCCGCATGGACGGTTGACTGAGGTCCCGCCCTGTTTTGGCTGTCGCGGGCCTTACACGGCGCGGACTTCGATGACCTTCCCCTTGCCGGTGCGCTCGGCGAGGCGCGTGCGATCCTTGACAGCGCCCGCGAGCTGACCACAGGCCGCGTCGATGTCGTCACCGCGCGTTTTGCGCACGGTCGTGACGACCCCGGCGTCCATCAACACCTGCGCAAAACGCTTGATCTGTTCGCTTTTCGAACGCAACAGGCCCGACTCCGGGAACGGATTGAACGGAATCAGGTTGAACTTGCACGGCACATCGCGTGTAACCGCGAGCAACTCGCGTGCATGCGCCTCGCTGTCGTTCACGCCGTCGAGCATGCAGTATTCGAAGGTGATGAAGTCGCGCGGCGCGACTTTCAGATAACGCTGGCAAGCCGCCATCAGCTCACGCAGCGGATACTTTTTGTTCAGAGGCACAAGCTCGTCGCGCAGCGCGTCGTTCGGCGCGTGCAGCGACACAGCGAGCGCCACGGGGAGGTCAGCGCCGAGCCGGTCCATCATCGGCACCACGCCCGACGTGGACAGCGTAACGCGCCGGCGCGACAGACCGTACGCGTTGTCGTCGAGCATCAGGCGCATGGCGGGCACGACCGCGTCATAATTGAGCAGCGGCTCGCCCATGCCCATCATCACGACATTCGTGACGACGCGCTCGCCCTTGCCGTCACCGCCCGTCGCGCGGCCGCCGGCCGTGCCGCGGGACGCACGCAGCGCGAACTCGGCCATGCGCAACTGCCCGATGATTTCGCCGGTGCCGAGATTGCGTGAGAAACCCTGCTTGCCCGTCGAACAGAACCGGCAGTTGACGGCGCATCCAGCCTGCGACGACACGCACAGCGTGCCGCGCGTTTCTTCAGGGATGTACACGGTTTCGACGGCATTGCCGTTGCCGACGTCGACGAGCCACTTGCGTGTGCCGTCGGAAGAAATATGGTCGCTGACAACTGGGGGCATCGTGATTGATGCACGGCCTTTCAGCTTTTCGCGCAAGGACTTCGCGAGATCGGTCATCCCGTCGAAGTCGGCAGCGTTGTACTGGTGAATCCAGCGCTGCAATTGCTTGGCGCGAAACGGCTTCTCGCCGAGGCTGTCGCAATACGCGACGAGACCCGCGGCGTCGAGATCGAGAAGGTTGACGGTTGGACTGCTCGTCATATCGAATCCTGCCATTCAGTGCGAGACTGCGTTCATGCAACAAGCTGCATGAACGCGTATACCGCTCGCGCCCGCTCCTGCTGCTGTTACTGCTGTGTGACGAAGCGCTTAACGCGAGTAGACGTTGACTTCCGGGAAGAAGAACGCGACTTCGACGGCTGCCGTTTCCGGAGCGTCCGAACCGTGGACTGCATTGGCGTCGATGCTGTCAGCGAAGTCAGCGCGGATCGTGCCTTTCTCAGCCTTCTTCGGATCCGTTGCGCCCATCAGGTCGCGGTTCTTCAGGATCGCGCCTTCGCCTTCCAGAACCTGAACCTGAACCGGACCGGAAATCATGAATTCAACCAGATCCTTGAAAAACGGGCGGGCTGCGTGCACTGCGTAGAACTTCTCTGCGTCGGCGCGCGACAGGTGAACCATGCGCGATGCCACAATCTTCAGACCAGCGTTTTCGAAGCGGCTGTAGATCTGGCCGATCACGTTCTTGGCCACTGCGTCCGGCTTGATAATCGACAGGGTGCGTTCGATCGCCATAAAAACTCCAGAAAATTAAGAGGTTACAGATTTAAATGAATCCGCTATTGTAGCATGTTCCCGTGTATGATTGCGATTGAACCCTTACGGCACTGTAAGGTCCAAGAAGAGTGCCGCAGTTCCTCCCATACTTCTTTTTAAGACAGGGCTAAGAAAAGGGCCGCACAATGAAATCGCACGTCGTTGTGCGATGCATTGAAACTCCCCGATCCAGCGCTAATCTTAGGGTTGTGGGTTCGCGTGACGGATGGCAATCGCCCGCCGCACCGTACGAAAACCGTTGCAAGCCACGTCGCAACACCGCGTCTGACGCAAGGAGAGACCATGAACGAATATCCCTATAACTTTGGCCGCGGCGGTTCCATCACCACGGCCGAGACCCGCAACCGGGTGCTGCGCAACACCTACTGGCTGCTCGCGCTGTCGATGCTGCCGACTGTGCTCGGCGCGTGGGTAGGCGTGGCGACCGGCTTCTCGCTGTTCGCCGCCACCAGCCCGGCCATGAGCATGCTCGCGTTCTTCGCGATCGCGTTCGGCTTCATGTTCGCGATTCAGAAGACGAAAGACAGCGCCGCCGGCGTGTTCGTGCTGCTCGGCTTCACGTTCTTTATGGGCCTGATGCTGTCGCGCCTGCTGAGCTTCATCCTCGGCTTTTCGAACGGGCCGTCGCTGATCATGCTCGCCTTTGGTGGCACTGGTGTGATCTTCGCGGCAATGGCAACCATCGCCACCGTCAGCAAGCGCGACTTCTCGGGCCTCGGCAAGTGGTTGTTCATGGGCGTGATCGTGCTGCTGCTGGCCATGGTCGCAAACGTGTTTCTACAATTGCCCGCGCTGATGCTGACGGTGTCCGTGCTTGCCATCGTTATTTTCTCGGCCTACATGCTGTTCGACGTGCAGCGCGTCGTGAACGGCGGTGAGACCAACTACATCACGGCGACATTGGCAATCTATCTCGACCTGTACAACGTATTCGTGAACCTGCTGTCGATCCTCGGCATCTTCGGCGGCAACCGCAATTGACCGAGGCTGACCGCTAGCTAATGGCTAGTGGCGGCTAGTGGCCGGCCAAAAACAGAAACGCCCGTGACGCGCCACGTCACGGGCGTTTCTGTTTTTGCTCCAGCGAGCCGCAATCTCACAGGCTCAGCCAGCCGAATCCTTCACCTTGCGTCGCGACCACCACTTCCGTCGCCGGCGCGCCCAGCACAGCCGCCATCGCGGCCTGCGCCAGCTCGGGCAGATTGTTCTGCTGACTCAGATGCGCGGCGACCAGATGCCGCAACTTCGAGCGATCGAGCGACGCGAGGATGTCCGCGGCCGCATCATTGTTTAGATGACCATGATTTCCGCCGATCCGCGCCTTCAACGACGGCGGATAGCGCGATGCGGCCAGCATCTGGACGTCATGATTGCACTCGAGCACGAGCGCGTCGCAACCGCTCAGCACCGCGGCGATGTGCGGCGTCGATGTGCCGACGTCGGTCAATACGCCCAGCCGCGATGCACCATCGGAAAACACGTATTGCAGCGGTTCGCGCGCGTCGTGCGGCACGGTGTACGGCAGCACGCTCAGATCGCCGATCGCGACGACCTCGTCGCCCCAAAGCACGCGCAGATCGACATTGGACTCGTCCGCGCCGACGGCGCGCGCCGTACCCCAGCTCATATACAGCGGTATCGACAGTTTGCGCGCAAGTGTGAGCGCGCTGCCGATGTGATCGCTGTGTTCGTGGGTAATGAGGATGGCGTCGAGTTCGTCGACGCCCGCACCCAGCCGCTCTAGCCGCCGGGCGACTTCTTTGCCTGAGAAGCCGCAGTCCAGCAGAACCCGCGTGGTCGTCGCGCCGCTTTGAGCTTCGACCAGCAGTGCGTTGCCTTCACTACCGCTTCCCAGACTCGCGAATCGCACGACCCGCCTTAGTTGAGTTGCGCATGCAACAGCGACACGATGCGCTGCGCGTCCGATGACGTATCCACCTGACCGTTCGAATCGACGACGGCCACCTGCGTCATCGCGTCGCCCTTCGAGCGCACATTGACGAGGAACTCGTGGCCGTCTTTCTTCGTGCTCTTGTCGCTGTAGAACAGCTTGCCGAACAGACCGTCGCGCTTTAATTCCTGCATCGAATCCGCGTAACGGACATAGTAGATGCCTTTTTCGCGATCGCGGTTGTCGACGGTGAAGTTCGTTCGGTCGAGAGCGAGGCCGACCCGCAGCCACGCGCGATCGAACGATTCCGGTAGATCCAGAGTCGCGCCGCCCGCACCCTTGTCGAGCTGCGCCGCAGCCGTCGCTGGACGCGCGTCGGTCAGCAGCTGCTTCGATTGTGCGTCGGTAAGGCCGAACTTCTGCATCAGCTTGGCGAGGAATTCGGCTTCGAGAGCCGGATTGCGTGGCCGCTCGACCCAGCGCGACGACGTCTTGTCTTGCCCCGTCAGCACTTCTTCCATCGCTGCATGAGTGATGGAAATGTCGGTGCCGCCGCTCGTGTCGCGCGACACCAGCGTACGGAAACTGTCGCGCGTGCCCGACGAGTAGGCGAAATCGATCACCTTGCCGACCGTCCGACGGAACCAGTCGTCCGGAATGTTCGCGCGGTTTTCAGCCCAGTCGGTGGCCATGATGCCCGTCGACGGCGCGTCCGTCTTCAGCGAAAAACCGTTCTCCGTCCAGAATTCCTGCAGCTGCGGCCACAGTTGCTCCGGGGTGCGGCCGTTCACGACCAGCCAGCGGCGGTCGCCGTCGCGTTCGACGTGCATGCCCATCGGATCCTGCGCGTTGGGCACGCCTTCCGTCAGATTGCCGGCTGCCGTCTTTGCGCGCTCCGGCGCGCCGCCGAGCGCGGTGCCCGCAGGCGGCGCGACGTAGCGCTGGTCGATCTGCGCGGCCGTCAGATCGCTCGGCACGGTCAGCGGCGGCGCGCTCGCCGTCGCCTTGTAATTCACCTTGTCCGACGCGAGCATGTCGTTCAGCGACTCGCAGCCAGAAAGCGACACAACCGTGCCAGCCGCAAGCGTCAGCGCCGCCAGGCGCGTTGCGTGGAGGGAAAGTGCGGAACGTTTCATGAGGTCCTTCGTGAAGCTAGAACGCGCTGCCGGATTCGGTGCAGGACCGTGGGCGATATCGACGTCAGTTGAAAAAATGCCGGAAGGCGCCTGAAAAACCAGACGCTCAGCCGAGCAGCCCTGCCTCGCGCAGCGCAGCGCGGACCACGTCGTGGTAACGCGCGTCAAGCGGCGTCAGAGGCAGACGGATGCCGCCCTTGATGCGGCCCAGTTGCTGCAACGCCCACTTCGCGGGAATCGGGTTCGATTCGATGAAGAGGTTCTTGTGCAGCGAGAGCAGTTTCAGGTGAATTTCGCGTGCCGTCTTCGCGTCGGCGGCCAGCGCCGCTTTGCACAGCTCGCTCATCAGACGCGGCGCGACGTTCGCCGTCACCGAGATATTGCCGTGACCGCCCAGCAGCATCAGCGCGATCGCGGTGGGATCGTCCCCGCTGTAAATGCCGAAATGCGCGGGCGCCGACTTGATCAGATGCGCGGCGCGGTCGATGTTGCCCGTCGCCTCCTTCACGCCGATGATGCCAGGCACGTTGGCGAGGCGCAGGATCGTCTCGTTCGACATATCCGCGACCGTGCGGCCCGGCACGTTGTACAGGATCACGGGAAGATCGACGGCTTCGGCAATCTTCGCGAAATGGCGATAGATGCCTTCCTGGGTGGGCTTGTTGTAGTACGGCACGACCTGCAGCGTGGCGTCGGCGCCCACTTTCTTCGCCTGCTCGGTCAACTCGATTGCTTCCGTGGTCGAGTTGGCACCGGCGCCCGCGATCACGGGGATGCGGCCCGCCGCGTGCTCGACGGCCGTCTTGACCATCAGGACGTGTTCATCGACCGACAGCGTCGCCGACTCGCCGCTCGTACCGACTACGACCAGCGCGTTCGTACCCTCTTCGATGTGCCAGTCCACCAGTTTGCGGAACGCCGGCAGATCGAGACTGCCGTCTTCGAGCATCGGAGTGATGATGGCGGGAATGCTGCCGCGAATCGCGACGCCGTCTTGCTGAGTGCCGTTAGCCATGAAACGTCATGAATTTGTTGGATAAACTTCAATTGTAGCGGATTAACCGACCAAATCGTAACGCGGGGGAACCCCCTTATCTTTCGGTTTGACCGATCCCTCTGCGTCGCGCACCGCGCAGATGCGCTGCACGTAAGCGGGGCGCGGTTCGGCGAGGAAACCGTCCTGAAATGCAACGACACGTAGCCGGCCCCGTACCGCGTCGAGCAGCTCGCCTGGCGCGAGCAGAAACGCGGGATTCGATGGCTTGCCGACTGTTTCGTTCCCCTGCGCGAAGGTTTCATAGATCAGCACGCCGCCGGGCGCGAGTGCCGCCAGCAACTGAGGAAAGAGCGGCCGGTGCAGGTAGTTCGTGACGACGACGGCCGAAAATTGCGCGCCCGCCCGCAGCGGCCAGGGGCCATTCTCGATGTCGGCGGCGATGATTTCAATGTCCGGCAGGCCGCTCATCGACACGAGCGCCGCGTCATCGCGGTCGATCGCGGTGACGGGATGGCCGCGCGACGCGAAGAAGCGCGCGTGCCGCCCCGCCCCCGATGCCACGTCGAGCACAGCGCCGCGCGCATCGACCAGATGCGCCCAGCGCTTCACCCAGCGCGACGGCTCGCCGACCGCCGTATGGCGGGCGCCCGGCGGGCCCGGGTTCAGGCAATCCGTCATCAGGTGTATGAGAGACCCATCGCTTCGCGCACGTCGCGCATCGTCTCCGTCGCGAAACGGCGCGCCTTGTCGCAACCATCGGCGACGATCGCGCGCAGCAGCGACGGGTCGTCCATGTACTTCTGTGCGCGCTCGAGCATCGGCTGCTGCTCGCGCAGAATGCCTTCGATCACCGGCTGCTTGCATTCGAGGCAGCCGATGCCCGCCGAGCGGCAACCCTTCTGCACCCACTCGTGCGTCTCGCTGTCGGTGTAGACCTGATGCAGCTGCCACACCGGGCACTTGTCGGGATCGCCCGGATCCGTGCGGCGCACGCGCGCCGGGTCGGTCGGCATCGTGCGGACTTTCTTCGTGATTGTTTCCGCGTCTTCACGCAGACCGATCGTGTTGCCATACGACTTCGACATCTTCTGGCCGTCGAGGCCCGGCATGCGCGACGCTTCCGTCAGCAGCACCTGCGGCTCGGGCAGGATGATCTTGCGCGAGCCCTCGAGGTAGCCGAAGAGGCGCTCGCGGTCGCTCATCGACAGGCTTTGCGACTCCGACAGCATCGCGCGGGCTTTTTCGAGCGCCTCTTCGTTGCCTTCCTGCTGATATCCATTGCGCAGCTCGTGATACAGCTTCGAGCGCTTGCCGCCGAGTTTCTTCGCCGCCTCGTTCGCTTTTTCCTCGAAGCCCGGCTCGCGGCCGTACATGTAATTGAAGCGCCGCGCCATTTCGCGCGCCATTTCGACGTGCGGCACCTGATCCTCACCGACGGGCACGAGCGACGCGCGATACAGCAGGATGTCCGCCGCCATCAGCACCGGGTAGCCGAGAAAACCGTAAGTGCCGAGGTCCTTGTCGCGCAGCTTTTCGATCTGCTCCTTGTAGGTCGGCACGCGTTCGAGCCAGCTGAGCGGCGTGCTCATGCCGAGCAGCAGCGCGAGCTCGGCGTGCTCGGGCACGCGGCTCTGGATGAACAGCGTCGCCTGCGCGGGATCGATGCCCGAAGCGAGCCAGTCGATCAGCACATCCCAGACGTTCTTCTCGATTACCTCCGGCGTTTCATAGTGTGTCGTCAGCGCGTGCCAGTCGACCACACAGAAAAAGCACGGATACTCGGATTGCAGACGCACCCAGTTTTTCAGCACGCCGTGATAGTGGCCGAGGTGCAGCGAGCCGGTAGGCCGCATGCCGGAGAAGATACGGTCGGGGTACATGGTTTTGATTTATAGAAGCGAAATGAGGGGAGTCAGGATAGCCGTCACTGCCGCGTAGCCGATATTCACGAGCGGACTCAGCCAGAAACGCGTCAGCGTGCCCGTCATCACGAGCGCCATCACGATAAAAAAGCCATACGGTTCGAGGCGCGCGAGCATCATCGCCGGGCGCACGGGCAACAGCGCCGTCAGCACGCGCCCGCCGTCGAGGGGAGGCAACGGAAACAGGTTCAGCACGCCGAGCACCAGATTCACGAACACACCGGCGCGCGCCATGCGCGTGAAGAATGGTTCGTCGACGTTGAGCGCGGCCAGCGCCACGCCGAACACGCCCCAGAGCAGCGCCTGCACGAAATTGCACAACGGACCCGCGAGCGCCACCCACAGCGAACCCCAACGAGGATTGCGCAGATTGCCGAACGCGACGGGCACCGGCTTCGCGTAGCCGAACATGAACGCGCCGCTCGTCGCGAAGTAAAGCACCAACGGAATCAGGATGGTGCCGATCGGGTCGATGTGCCGCATCGGATTGAACGACACCCGGCCGAGCACATACGCTGTGTTGTCGCCGAGCATGCGCGCGACATAGCCGTGAGCCGCCTCGTGCAGCGTGATCGCGAAAATGACAGGCAACGCGTAGACAACGATGGTCTGTATCAGGGAGGAATCCATATCGCTCTATTGTAACAACGGCGCCTTGCGGCTCTGTCGGCTTTCGCTCATGTCGCGTCTAGGCCGTCTCTTCGAGACCGAACGGCGCAAGCGAGCCTCGCCCCGGCCTCACCAGCACGGGCTCTTCGCCTGTCAGGTCGATCACCGTCGATGGCTCGCACGGACACGCGCCGCCGTCGATCACCAGATCGAGCTGCTTTTCCAGCCTTTCGCGAATTTCCGCCGGGTCGTTCAGCGGCTGCGTTTCGCCCGGCAGGATCAGCGTCGAGCCGAGCAGCGGCTGGCCGAGCTCTTCCAGAATGGCGAGCGTGATCGCGTGGTCGGGCACGCGCAAGCCGATCGTCTTGCGCGACGGATGCGACAGCCGGCGCGGCACTTCCTTGGTCGCCTGCAGCACGAACACGTAGGGGCCGGGCGTCACGGATTTGATCAGACGGTACTGACGGTTGTCGACGAGCGCAAAATTCGCCAGCTCCGACAGATCGCGCACGAGCAACGATAGCAGCTGCCGCTCGTCGATGCCGCGGATGCGCCGCACGCGATCGACGGCATTCCTGTTGTCCAGCTGGCACGCGAGCGCGTAGCTCGAGTCGGTCGGCAGCGCAACCACGCCGCCGCTCTCGATGATCTGCGCAGCCTGTTTGATGAGGCGCGGCTGAGGATTGTCGGGATGAAGCCGAAAGTATTGGGACATGATGTCGGTGAGGAAATCGGTGAACAGCGACGGCTCATGCAGCGCGCGCCGATGCACGGCGGACAACGAGAGCTTACAGCCAACGTTCCCAGACTGGCTTCAGATCGGACGGCAACGGCGGCAGACTGCCGAGTTCGACGCGGCCCTCGCCGGCCGCATGAAAATCGGACCCGCGCGATGCCTCGAAACCGAAGCGCCGCGCGACGTCCGCGTATTCGCGGTACTGATCGGGCGTGTGGCTGCCCGTGACGACTTCGATCGCCTTGCCGCCGAGATCGATGAACTCGCCGAACAGCGCGTCGAATTCGGTCTGCGTGTATGCGTAGCGGCCCGGATGCGCGATCACCGCTTCGCCGCCCGCAAGCCGGATCCATTTGACCGCGTCGGCGAGCTTCGACCAGCGATGCGCGACGCAACACGGCTTGCCGTCGCCGAGAAAACGGTCGAACACGTCCTGGGTGTTGTCCGCGTAGCCGTGTTCGACCATGAAACGCGCAAAGTGCGTGCGCGAAATCATGTCGGGATTCGATACGAACTTCAGTGCGCCTTGGTACGCATCGGGAATGCCGAACGCTTCCAGCTGTTCGCCGATCGCTTCGGCGCGGGCGGCCCGGCCGTTGCGCGTGCGCTCCAGCCCTTCGATGAGCGCCTGGCAGGCGGGATCGACGTGCAGACCGACGATATGAATCGTGCGCGACGCCCACGTGACCGAAATTTCGACGCCGCTCAGGTACTGCATGCCGAGCGCTTCTGCTGCTTCGCGCGCTTCGACCTGACCGCCGATTTCGTCATGATCGGTGAGCGCCCACAGCGTCACGCCGCCGGCATGCGCACGGCGCGCGACTTCGGCTGGCGCGAATGCGCCGTCGGACACGGTGGAATGGCAATGCAGGTCGGCGTTCATCATGTTCTTGATAGCGGATTCAGCCCATTTTACTGCAACGCAGTAAGCGTACGCAGAGGATTCGGCGGCGCAAATCCGCGACAGATACTAGGCGCAGAACGCCTCGATAAGCGCCGCGACCTGCTCCGGCTGATCGTGATGAACCATGTGTCCCGCATCCTCGATAAATTCCTCGCGCCAGTCGGCGAACGCCTGAAACCGCGCCTTGAATTCGTCGAGCGGAATATTTCCGGCCAGCGCCGCAAGCGTCGGCGACGCGGTGGCTTCGACATGCAGCACGCCGGCCCGCACATTGGCCCAGACGGCCATGATTTCGTCGAGCCGATACAACAGCGGCCCGCGGATCTTGTGCGCCGGATCGGCAAGCAACACATACCCGCCCGTCCCGTCCGGCTTCGACCAGTGCTGCGCGAGAAAACGGGCGCGCTGCGGCGCAAGCCGGGCGTTGGTCCTGATGAGACGTGCAGCAACGTCGTCGAGCGACGCGTAGGGACGCAGCGTCGGCGGCTCGCGCAGCTCGTCGAGCCATGACGCCATACGGCGCGGCAGATGTGCCGCCTTCGCTGGCGCGAGCCCGAAGCCTTCCAGATCGACCACCCGCCGCACGCGCTCCGGGCGCACGCCCGCGTACAGGCACACGACGTTCGCGCCCATGCTGTGACCCACGAGGTTCACTTCGCCTGCCGGCGCGTAGTGATCGAGCAGCGCGTCGAGGTCGGCCAGATACTCCTGGAACCAGTAATGACCGCCGCCGCGTTGCGCGACGGGCCAGTCGGACAGCCCAAAGCCGCGCGCGTCGGGCGCGATCACCTGCCAGTCACCCGCGAGCGCGTCGACGACGAATTGAAACGACGCGGCGACGTCCATCCAGCCGTGCAACATAAAGAGCGTCGGCGCATCCGGACGGCCCCAGCGGCGCACATGAAGTCGTACGCCGCGCACGGTGAGAAATTCGGAAATGGAAGGCGTGAGAGGACGATCCATGTTTCGGAGCATAAAAGAATGATCGTTCGATTATATCGAGATAGTCGCGCCGCCGCTGACGACAACCCCACGCCGCGCGTCAGCCGTCCGCGCGCTGCTGCGTTTCAAGGCCCGCCAGCGCGGCCAACTCTTCCTCTTCGAATCCGGCGTCGCGGCGCGCCTCGAAATTGAACGGTCCGCGCAGCTTCGGCGCGCGATACTCGTCAGAAAGACGCAGATAAGTCTGATGCGCGTCGGCGCCCCTCAGGTCGCACAGATAGCGGAACCAGCGATTGCCGATCAGCACGTGGCCAATTTCATCACGCAGGATCACGTCCAGAATTGCCGCCGACGCGTCATCGCCCGCCTGCTGCAAGCGCGCGCGGATCGGCGGCGACGCGTCGAGCCCACGCGCCTCGAGCGTGCGCGGCACGAGCGCCATGCGCGCGAGCACGTCGCCTCGGGTGCGCTCGCACATGTCCCACAGGCCATCGTGAGCCGGGAAATCGCCGTAGGCGTGGCCAAATTCCGCCAGCCGCGCGCTCAGCAACAAAAAGTGATGCGCTTCCTCCGACGCGACTTTCAGCCAGTCGATGTAAAACGCTTCGGGCATACCGCTGAAACGCCACGCGGCGTCGAGCGCGAGATTGATGGCGTTGAACTCGATGTGCGCAAGCGCATGCAACAGCACCGCGCGCCCCTGCGGCGACTGCATGCCGCGCCGTCCGAGCTTGCGCGGCTCGACCAGTTCCGGCAGCTCCGGTCGGCCCGGCAATCCCGACGGCTCATCCAGCACGCGCTGCGGCGACACGACTGCCGCGCCTTCGAGCGCCCGCGCATAAAGCGCCCGCGCCCCCGCGGCTTTCACGGCGGGGACACGTTCCGCCAAGACGGCGAGCGCGTCGGAACGGGCGCAATGGAAGGGAACAGGACGGATGGTATCGGCGGCAGACATCGACAAACGCAAGCAACGAAAAAACACACGACGTGCAATTCTGGCACGGCGCGGCGCACGCGCGCGCTTCATACGGACTTCTGGTACAACCGTTTACAATACGCGATTCGAGCATGCCGCGCGCAATGCCCATATTTCGCGCACTTCGCTGCGCCTGCCCATTCGACGGCAGCGCAGCGCCCGAGACCCGAGGAGACACCGTGGCAATCTACAAGCTTGGCGACGCAGCCCCGACCATCCACGAAAGCGTGTTCGTTGCGGACACGGCGACGATCATCGGCGACGTGACGCTCGAAGAAAATGCCAGTGTGTGGTTCGGCGCGTCGATTCGCGGCGACAACGAGCCGATCACGATCGGCAAGGGCACTAACATACAGGAGAGTGCCGTCCTGCACGCCGATCCTGGCTTTCCGCTGACGCTGGAAGCGGGCGTGACGGTGGGCCACCAGGCGATGCTGCATGGTTGCACGGTCAAGGAAGGCGCGCTAATCGGCATCCAGGCCGTGGTCTTGAATGGAGCGGTAATCGGCCGCAATTGTCTGGTTGGCGCAGGCGCCGTCGTTACCGAAGGCAAGGTTTTTCCTGACAATTCTTTGATTCTCGGCTCGCCCGCGAAGGTCGTCCGGGAGTTGACTGAAGCAGATATCAAAGGCCTTAAGCGCGCCGCAGACATTTATGTGGAACGCAGGGACTATTTCAAGGCGCAGCTCGTGCGCATCGGCTAGTGGCCGACCGCACGGCGCACCACGCGCGGCTTTCCCACCGCGCGGTTTCGACCGAGGAAAAGTTGTGAGTGACCAGTTGCAAAAATTCATGTTCAGCGCGGCGCCCGTTCGTGGCGAAATCGTTTCGTTGCGCAATACATGGCAGGAAGTACTGACGCGCCGGAGTTATCCGGCGCCCGTGCGGAACGTGCTCGGCGAAATGATGGCCGCGTGCGCACTGCTGTCGGCGAATCTGAAGTTCGACGGCACGCTGATCATGCAGATTTTCGGCGACGGCCCCGTGAAGATGCTCGTCGTGCAGTGCAACTCAGACCTCTCGATGCGCGCCACGGCCAAGTTCTCGGGTGACGCCGCGAACGCGATCTCTGACGACCTCTCGCTGGTCAATCTCCTCAACGTCGGCGGCCACGGCCGCTGCGTGATCACGCTCGATCCGAAGACCAAAGTGCCCGGCCAGCAGCCGTATCAGGGCATCGTGCCGTTGTCCGGCGTGGACGGGCCGCTCAAGTCGATGGCGGAAGTGCTCGAGCACTATATGCGCCACTCGGAGCAGCTCGATACGCGCCTGTGGCTCGCGGCCAACGACGATCGGGCCGTCGGCATGCTGCTGCAGAAGCTGCCGGGCGACGGCGGCATCGTCCCGCATCCGGGGGAAATCGATGCCGATACGTGGGACCGCCTGTGCACACTGGGCAGCACCCTGTCGCACGATGAAATGCTGGCCGAAGAGCCGGGCACGCTGTTCCGCCGCCTCTTCTGGCAGGAAAACGTGCAGCACTTCGAGCCGGCGCGGACGCGCTTCGAATGCACGTGTTCGCGTGCGCGAGTCGGCAACATGCTGAAGATGCTGGGTCGGGAGGAAGTGGATAGCGTGATCGAGGAGCGCGGCCACGTCGAAATCCACTGCGAATTCTGCAACCAGCGCTACGAGTTCGACCCCGTCGACGTCGCGCAACTTTTTGTCGCGAGCGGGCTCTCACAAGGCGTGGCGCCCGCTGCCGAACAGCGTCACTGACGCAGCCCCCGCGTCGCCCCGTCTCGCTTTGGCGCAACGGCGACGCGGTATCATCGGTTAGTGACACTGGGCGCGCGCAATGCCGCCCGATTGTTTAGGTATCCGACCGATGGAGTTCGACATGTTCGCCCCTGCCCTGCTGCATTGCGCACATCGACTCGCCCGCACGCTCGCGTTCGCTGCGGGTGTTTCCGCGCTGTCCGGCTGCATGATGGACCCGCCCGGTCCGTCGCCGATTTACAGCCGCTTGCCCGCCGATCAATCCGGCATCGCGGCGACGGCGCAACCGCTGACGCCGGAAGAACGCGCCCGCTACGACGAAATCGACAGACAGGTGATGGCCGAGCAGAACCAGGCGATGGCCGCCGACGCCGCAGCCCAGGCTTATTCGCGCTACGCGGCGCCGCCCGTCTCTGTCTTCGGCAGCTACTCCAGCGGCGGCTGGGGACACGGCTGGAGCACGGGCGTCGGTTACGGCTACGCGCCGGGGTGGGGTTGGGGCTGGTGATGCGCATGATGGCGCGAGTCGCGAAAGCAACTCGCCAAAACAAAAGGCGCGGTTCGCATGAACCGCGCCTTGTTCGTAAGGCCGTCGCGCCGGCTTCGCTATCAGCGCGCATCAACCCGGCTTCTTCTCCTTCGCTTCCTTTTTCGCGTGCCTGCGATCCGGCTTCACACGGGACTCCGGATTCGGCACGACGCGCAGCGGCGCACCCGTGATCTGACCGCGCGTCGATGTGGTCGACTGCGGCGCGTTCGCCGCCGATGCAGGCGAATTGGGCGACACGAACTGCACGAAGACCTCGCTGTCCTTGACCATGCCCATTTCGTAACGTGCCCGCTCCTCGACGGCTGCCGTGCCGTTCTGCAGATCCTGCACCTCGCCCTGGATGCGCTCGTTGCGCTCCTTTGCGTCCGCGTTCTTTTGCAGTTGCCGCGCTAGTTCCTGCTGCAGTTCGTGGACACGCAACCAGCCGCCATGACCCCACCATAGCGGGTATTGGATCAGCACCAGTAGGACGAGCAGAACAACGGTGACGAGCCGCATGAAGTAAATTGCAGGGTTCAATGTGCGTCGCCCTGCGCTTTACGCAGGGCGACAAGGTGAATCAGTAGCGAAGCATAACCGGTTTAACGGTTATTGAGACGAAATGTTGACAGCAAGCGTCACTCTTGCGCGTCAATCTGTCTCAAAAGCATGAACCGAACGTTCAACGCAGGTTGTAGAACGCCGACTTGCCCGGATAGCTGGCGATATCGCCGAGATCTTCCTCGATACGCAGCAGCTGGTTGTACTTCGAGATACGGTCGCTGCGCGACAGCGAGCCCGTCTTGATCTGACCGGCGTTCAGGCCCACCGCGATGTCCGCGATCGTCGAGTCTTCCGTTTCGCCCGAACGGTGCGAGATCACAGCCGTGTAACCGGCGCGCTTCGCCATTTCGATCGCTGCGAAGGTTTCCGTCAGGGTGCCGATCTGGTTGATCTTGATCAGGATCGAATTCGCGATGCCCTTTTCGATCCCTTCCTTCAGGATGCGCGTGTTCGTCACGAACAGGTCGTCGCCGACCAGCTGGATCTTCTTGCCGAGCTTGTCGGTGAGTAGCTTCCAGCCTTCCCAGTCGCCTTCGTGCATGCCGTCTTCGATCGACACGATCGGAAACTTGTCGGCGAGCGTCGCGAGGTAGTCCGCGAATTCGGCCGACGACAGTTGCAGGCCTTCACCCGCCAGCTGGTACTTGCCGTCGTGGTAGAACTCGCTTGCCGCGCAGTCGAGCGCGAGCAGGACGTCTTCACCGGCGCGGTAGCCGGCCTTTTCGATCGCTTGCAGGATGGTCGACAGGCACTCGTCGTTGCTGCCGAAGTTCGGCGCGAAGCCGCCTTCGTCGCCCACTGCCGTGCTCATGCCGCGATCCGACAGGATCTTCTTCAGCGCGTGGAACACTTCGGCGCCGCAGCGCAGTGCTTCGCGGAAGGTCGGCTGGCTGACGGGGACGATCATGAATTCCTGGATGTCCAAGCTGTTGTTCGCGTGCGCGCCGCCGTTGACGATGTTCATCATCGGCACGGGCAGCTGCATCGCGCCCGAGCCGCCGAAGTAGCGGTACAGCGGCAGACCGGCTTCTTCAGCGGCGGCCTTCGCGACAGCCATCGATACGGCCAGCATCGCGTTCGCGCCGAGGCGCGACTTGTTGTCCGTGCCGTCGAGTTCCAGCAGCGTCTTGTCGAGGAAAGCCTGCTCGGAAGCGTCGAGGCCCATGATCGCTTCGGAGATTTCGGTGTTGATGTGCTCGACGGCCTTCAGCACGCCCTTGCCGCCGTAGCGGCCGGCTTCGCCGTCGCGCAGTTCAATCGCTTCACGCGAGCCCGTCGATGCACCCGACGGCACAGCCGCGCGGCCCATCGTGCCCGATTCGAGCAGCACGTCGCATTCGACGGTGGGGTTGCCTCGCGAATCGAGAATCTCGCGACCGATGATATCTACGATAGCACTCATGGTTTCCTCTGAAATGACGATGAATTCTTAAGATGAGACGTCCGGACCACTTCGACCACACGCGTCCGGACGCGTTCGACGACCATCGGGTTGGAGCACACGTGCAGCGCCGGACCGCGACGCCGCACGCGTGATTGCATCAGTTGAAATCGTTCTCGAGGAACGGTGTGCGCTTGACGGCCTGGTCGAGCGTCATCAGCGTCTCGAGCAGATCGGCCATGCGATGCAGCGGCACAGCATTCGGACCGTCCGACTTCGCTTCCGCCGGATTCGGATGCGTTTCCATGAACAGGCCCGCGATACCCGTTGCGACGGCCGCGCGCGCCAGAACGGGGACGAACTCGCGCTGCCCCCCCGAACTCGTGCCCTGCCCGCCCGGCAATTGAACCGAGTGGGTCGCGTCGAACACGACGGGCGCGCCCGTTTCGCGCATGATCGCGAGCGAACGCATGTCCGACACGAGGTTGTTATAGCCGAACGACACACCGCGCTCGCACGCCATGAAGCGGTCTTCCGACAGACCGGCTTCACGCGCCGCATCGCGCGCCTTGTCGATCACGTTCTTCATGTCGTGCGGCGCGAGGAACTGGCCCTTCTTGATGTTAACGGGCTTGCCCGAACGCGCGCACGCGTGGATGAAGTCCGTCTGACGGCATAGGAACGCCGGCGTCTGCAGCACGTCGACGACGGATGCAACCGGCTCGATCTCATGCTCGCTGTGCACGTCGGTCAAGACGTGAAGGCCCAGCTGACGCTTCACTTCGGAGAGGATGCGCAATCCCTCGTCCATTCCCAAACCACGGAAAGACTTACCGCTGCTGCGATTGGCCTTGTCGTACGAAGACTTGTAGATGAACGGAATCTTCAGCTTCGCACAGATTTCCTTCAGCTTGCCGGCCGTGTCGATCGTCATCTGTTCGGATTCGACGACACAGGTGCCCGCGATCAGGAAAAACGGCTTGTCGAGGCCGATTTCGAAATCGCCCAGTTTCATACTTTCTCCTCGACGCTCGCTTCGTGGTGAGCGCGCGCCGCTTCGACGAACGCCTTGAACAGCGGATGGCCGTCACGAGGCGTCGACGTGAATTCGGGGTGGAACTGGACGCCGACGAACCAAGGGTGCATCGAACGCGGCAGTTCCATCATTTCCGGCAGATCTTCGCTCGGGGTACGGGCGCTGATGATAAGGCCACCGCCTTCGAGCTGGGGCACGAAGCGGTTATTGACTTCATAACGGTGACGGTGACGCTCGTTCACATCCTTGCCGTAGATCTCTTCAGCCATCGTGCCCGGCTTGATCGGGCAACGCTGCGAACCGAGGCGCATCGTGCCGCCCAGATCGGATTCTTCCGTGCGCTTCTCGACCTTACCTTCGCGGTCGTACCACTCGGTGATTAGCGCGACGACGCGGTTCGGCGTGTCCTGGTCGAATTCCGTGCTATTCGCATCCTTGAGGCCGACGACGTCGCGCGCGAATTCGATCACCGCCAGCTGCATGCCGAGGCAAATGCCGAGGTACGGCACCTTTGCTTCGCGTGCATAGCGGATGGCCTTGATCTTGCCTTCCGTGCCGCGGCGGCCGAAACCACCCGGAACCAGCACGGCATCCAGATGCTTGAGGCTGTCGACGCCGTTCTCTTCCAGCTCTTCCGAGTCGATGTATTCGATGTTGACCTTCGTCGACGTGTGGATCGACGCATGGCGCAGCGCTTCGATCAGCGACTTGTACGACTCGGTCAGTTCGACGTACTTGCCGACCATGCCGATCGTCACTTCACTCTTCGGGTTCTCGAGCTTCTCGACCATTTCCGACCAGATCGACAGATCAGCCGGCCTGGCGGTGAGCTTCAGCTCTTCGCAGATCAGCTCGTCGAGGCCCTGGTCGTGCAGCATCTGCGGAATCTTGTAGATGCTGTCGACGTCCCACACCGAGATCACGGCGTCTTCCGGCACGTTCGAGAACATCGAAATCTTCGCGCGCTCGTCGTCAGGGATGCGGCGGTCGGCACGGCACAACAGCACATTCGGGTAGATGCCGATTTCGCGCAGCTTCTGCACGCTGTGCTGCGTCGGCTTGGTTTTCAGCTCGCCCGCGGTGGCGATGAACGGAACCAGCGTGAGGTGCACGAAACACGCGCTGTTGCGGCCGAGGCGCAGGCTCATCTGACGCGCGGCTTCGAGGAACGGCAGCGATTCGATGTCACCCACCGTGCCGCCCACTTCGACGATTGCGACATCCGGCTCGCCGCACGTCGCGGATGCCGCGCCGCGTTCGACGAATGCCTGGATTTCGTTCGTGATGTGGGGGATGACCTGGACCGTCTTGCCGAGATAATCGCCACGGCGTTCCTTGCGGATCACCGATTCGTAGATCTGGCCCGTGGTGAAGTTGTTGGCCTTGCGCATCTTCGTGCTGATGAAGCGCTCGTAGTGGCCGAGGTCGAGGTCCGTCTCAGCGCCATCTTCCGTCACGAACACTTCGCCGTGTTGAAACGGACTCATCGTGCCGGGGTCGACGTTGATGTAAGGATCAAGCTTGAGGAGGGTGACTTTCAGACCGCGCGATTCGAGGATCGCGGCGAGGGAAGCGGCGGCAATACCCTTGCCGAGGGAAGAAACTACGCCGCCGGTGACGAAAACATATTTGGTCATCGCTGGATGCTCGCGGGAAAAACGGATTATACCCGAACGCGTGCTTCCAGCCCATACCTGGGGCGGCCCGTCCGCACCGATCGAACGTGCTTTTCAGCGCGCCCGCGCGGCGTGCTTTCTGCTGCAATGCGCGGCGGATTGCGGCGCTTCACTCCAGTTCGCGCAGCATCCTCTGCACGGCGCGTGCCGTCTCGATCGGCCGCTCCATCGGAAACAGATGGCTGCCTTCGATCCACTCCAGGTGCTCGCCCGCTACGCGCCGCGTCGCGTGCAAGCCGGCCTGCTGCACTTCCCGCGAGCGCGTGCCGGCAATGAAGCCGACGGGCACGGGCGCGCCGCGCAGCAGGCGGCTGCCGAAGGTGTGCGGCAAGGTCTTGTAGATCCGGTATTCCGTCTGCCGGTCGAAAGCCAGCTCGCGCGTGCCGTCGCTGCCCACCTGCGGGATGCCGAAGTCGATGTAGTCGGACAGCACCCGCTCGTCCCAGCGCGCGAACGCAGGCTTCGCGTGAAAGTGGCGCCACGCCTCGTCGCGGCTCGCCCAGCGGGTGCGGCGCGTGCGCGTCGCGGCCGCGGGCGACAACCGCTCGTCGAGCCCCGTCCATTGCGACACGCGCAGCATGTTGCTGCGCCAGCCCGCGATCAGGGGCGAATCGAGCATCACGACGCCGCGCACCCATTGCGGCTTTCTGAGCGCCGCCATCATCGACAGATAGCCGCCGAGCGAATGTCCGACGAGCCAGACCGGGTTTTCGTAATTGCGCCCGATGTCATCCAGCAACTCTTCGACCAGATGCGGCCAGTCGCGCGTCACGGGATAGCGCGCATCGTGTCCGATCCGCTCGATGAAACGCACGTCGTAGTCGTCCGCGAGCTCGGCGAAGATCGTTCGGTACACGGACGCAGGAAATCCGTTGGCATGCGAGAAATGGATGATGTTCTTCAAGCGCTCTTGCCTCCGTTCTGATTTGTTCTTGATTGGGCCGCCGGCCTTTCGTCATCGATCCATCCAGTATCGGCGATGCGTCTGCCGATAGCGTTCGAGTGACAACCCTGCACCACTCGCTTCGATGCGTCCGGCGCCGTCGTCGTCGCTGCGCGTCAGCTCGATGCCCCGTGCCTGGTAACGCGCATAGACGCCTGCGTAAGGATGATGGAACCGGTTGCGATAGCCTACCTGAAATACCGCAATGGACGGATCGATCGCGTCGAGGAACGGCTCGGTCGATGAGGTCTTGCTGCCGTGATGCGGCACGAGCAGAATCTGCGCGCGCAACGCGGCGCGCTCGCGTGCGAGCAGCGTGCGTTCGACGGGCGCTTCGATGTCGGCCGCCAGCAACGCGATCACGGGCTGTGGTTCGGCCGTGTGCGTTTGCATGTGCGTTCGAACCTGTGCTTGACTTTGCGACACGCCTGCGGCGCCGATTCGCAATACACAACAATGCGCGTTAGGCTTGCCTTGCAGCGGACCCGTGCTCGGCCAGAGCATCGCGAAGTCGACGCCGTCCCATTGCCAGCGCTGGCCCGCTGCGCAGCGCACGGTCTGTGCGCCCTTGCCGCGTGCTGCATGCCATAGCGGATGCGTGGGCGGCAGAGCGGCGAGCAGTTGCCGCACCTCGACGCTATCCAGCACCGCCAAAGCGCCGCCCGAATGATCGGAATCGGCGTGGCTGATGACTAACGTGTCGAGCGCGTCGATACCCGCCGCCTGCAGATACGGCACGACGATGCGTTCGCCCGCGTGCGTCGACTCCGGACCCGGACCGGCGTCGAACAGCAATGCGTGGTGCGCGGTCTCGACGACGATAGACGAGCCTTGCCCGATATCGAGCGCTGTGAGCCTGAAGGCACCTTCGGCGGGCGCGCCCGAGGCCGGCGCGAGCAACGGCAGCCACGTGAGCGGCGCGGCCCAGCGCAACGGCCAGCCAGGCGGCGCGAGGCACCATGCGACACCCACGCCCGCCGACGCCAGCGCCCATGCGCTCGGCTGGGGCAACGGCCAGAGCGTCCACGCGGCGCTCGAAAACAGTTGCAAACCGGCCACCAGGCATTCCAGCAGATGGTGTGCGGCGCGAAAAGCAAGCGCATCGAAGGGCGCGGGCAACGCGACACCGGCAATCACGGCAGGCGTCACAAGCACGCTCACCCACGGAATGGCGAAGGCATTCGCGAATGGACCGATCAACGGTATCTGCGAAAAAAAGCAGACCGTCAGCGGTGCGAGCGCGATCGTCACGGCGAGCTGGACACGGGCGCCGCTGCGTATGCGTTCGTTCAACCCGCCGATGCACAACCGCAAAGCGTCGCCGCAGCGCATGACGAAAGTACGCTCGCCCTCTTCCAGCCCTGCATCGCGCGACGTGTTCCGTGCTATACGCGCGTGCCCCGACATTGCGAACAGGATCGCGCCGACCGCGCAGAACGACAGCCAGAATCCCGCCGATACCACCGCCCAGGGATCGACCAGCAGCACGAGTCCGAGCGCCCACGCGAGGACCACCGATGGCGCGACGCGCCGTCCGCCGAGATAGCTCAGCGCAGCGATGGCCGCCATCCACAAAGTCCGTTGCGCGGGCACGTTGAAGCCCGCAAGGGCCGCGTGAAACGCAGCGAACAGCGCGCCGCTCGCCATCGACACTTTCTGCGCGGGCACGAGCAAAGGCCAGTTGCGTCCGACGAACAACGAGCGCCGCCACGCCATCCCTGTCAGCCAGCCTGCAAGCCCCGCGACGAAGCCGATATGCAAGCCCGAAATCGCGACGAGATGGCTCGTCCCCGTGCGCCGCATCAACTGCCAGTCGGCGGTACTCACGGCGTCCTGCGCGCCGATCGCTAACGCCATGACGACGCCCATATGCGGCGCATCGGCCAGCACGGCGGCAATCCGATTGCGGATCGCCGACCGCAAGCCGTCGACGGTCACGCCGACGCCGCTCGCTTTTCCCCGCAGCCGCAGTGCATGCAACGGCAGATTCACGTAACCCGTCGCCCGGATATCGCGTGCCAGCAGCGCGGCCTCGGCATCGCGCACGCCCCAGTTCGCGTTGCCGTGCGGACGCTTGAGCCGCACGTTCAGGCGCCAGCGCGAACCCGGCTCGAGCGCGGGCGGCGGCGTATCGTTCGCGATCCACGACAATTGCAGCGTACGTGGAAACCGTTCGACGGGCACGTCCGCGGCTTCAACGGCGAACAGGAAGCGCGCGCCGTCCGCACTGCGCGTCGGCAGGCCCTTGACCCAGCCGCGCACGACGATGTCGCGCCCTTCCCACTCCCGCGGCAATTCGAACGCGAGCCGCGTCTGCGCGCGCCACGCCCCGTAACCGAAGCCGGCGCACGCCGCCGCGACGAGCACTGCAAACCAGCCCGCACGCGAAAACCACCCGGTGCCGCGCCGGAAGCACAGCCGCGCAACGACGGCCAGCGCACAGGCGCTCGCGGCCAATACGAGCCACGTCAGCCATCCCGGCAACGCGGGCTGCTGCTGCAGCCACACGACGCCCACTGCAAATCCACACCACACCGCCCGCATGCCGCCTCCGCGCCCGACGCCCGCGCGGCATCGCCGCTATATTCATCAGGATACCGAATCAATATCAGCGGTCATGCACGAAGCAGGCCAGAGAGTGATTATGCAGGGTAAAGGGCCAGCCGAGGCAATGCGGCGTGCGCATTAGCCGTTGTGCCTAGTGCGAGCTCGTTTCGATCGATGCCGCGCTGTTCGGCGAGAATCGCGCCGATCGCAGGGATCTGATCCGGCGTGTTGCGCTGCCTGTAACGCCATGAAGGCGCGATATCGGGCGCATCGGTTTCGACCACGAGCGCATCGAGCGGTAGCTGCGCCGCGAGCCGGCGGATCTGCAGCGCGCGCTCGAACGTCACATTGCCGCCGAAGCCGAGATGCATGCCGTGGTCGATGAATGCCTGCGCCTGCTGGAAACTGCCGTTGAACGCGTGCGCGATGCCGCGATGCACGTTGTTGCGCCGCAGGCCCTTCAACACCTGGTCCTGCGACTTGCGCACGTGGCAAATCACGGGAAGATCGAATTCGCGTGCGAGCTTCAGTTGCTCGTTGTAGTAGAACTGCTGCGCGTCCTCATCGAGCCCTTGTACGAAATAGTCGAGACCGATCTCGCCCAGCCCGACGAAGCGCGGATCAGCAAGACTCGCCTCGATTTCCATGCGCAGCACGTCAAGATCGGCAGGCTGCGCCTGCGGCGTGAAAAGGGGATGAATGCCAAGCGCATACGCCCCGCCCTCCACGCGATGCGCCAGTTCGCGCACCGTCGAAAAATTGCTGCGCGCAATGCCCGGAATCACGATCCGGCTCACGCCCGCGTCGAACGCCGCGCTCGCGACGGTATCGCGGTCCGCGTCGAATTCCGACGCGTCGAGATGACAGTGCGTATCGATCCACATGCGCGCAGCATTCCTCTGGTTGCAATCAACGGTACTCAAACGGGGACCGTCGGCTCCTCGTACAGCACGCCATCGCGCAAACGCATGATGCGGTCGCAACGTGCGGCCAGATCGGGATCGTGCGTGACGATCACGAAGCTGGTCGAGAGCGTGTTCGACAGTTCGAGCATCAGGTTGAACACCGTATCCGCCGTGCCGCCGTCGAGATTGCCCGTCGGCTCGTCCGCGAGCACGCAGGCCGGCTTGGTCACCAGCGCACGCGCGATCGCGACGCGCTGACGCTCGCCGCCCGACAGCTCGCCGGGACGATGCTTCGCGCGATGCGCGAGCCCGACACGTTCCAGCATGTCGAGTGCCTGCTTGCGCGCATCCTCCGTCGTCATGCGACGGATGCGCAGCGGCATCGCGACGTTGTCGAGCGCGCTGAATTCGGGCAGCAAATGATGGAACTGATAGACGAAGCCGAGCGCGCGGTTGCGCAAGTCGTTGCGTTCGCGCTCGGAGAGCTTCGTGAACGGCTTGCCCATCACCTCGACGTGGCCCGTGCTCGGATCGTCGAGACCGCCCAGCACGTGCAGCAGCGTGCTCTTGCCGGAGCCGGACGCGCCGACGATCGCGAGCTTCTCGCCGCGCCGCACATGCAGTTGCGTGTTGTTCAGCACTTGCACGTTCAGGCCGCCCTGAACGAACGCCTTCGAAATGCCCGTCGCTTCGAGCACGTACGGATGCAGAGCAGAATCTTGAGAAGCCATCGACGTGTTGTTGGGACGATCATTCATAACGCAGCGCCTCCGCCGGACGCACCTTTGCGCCGCGCCAGCTCGGATAGAGCGTGGCGAGACACGACAGCAGAAAGGCGATCACGCCGATCTTGATCACGTCGCCGGGCACGAGTTCCGACGGCAGCTCGCTGATGAAGTACACCGACGGCGGCAGGAATTGCACGTGTAGCAGATGCTCGATCATCGGCACGAGCCACGGAATGCTCCACGCGATCAGGCAGCCGAGCGCGACGCCGATCCCTGTGCCGACGAAGCCGATCGTCATGCCCTGGACGACGAAAATCTTCATGATCGAACCGGGCTGCGCGCCGAGCGTGCGCAGAATCGCGATATCGGCCTGTTTGTTGGTCACCGTCATCACCAGGGACGAAACGAGATTGAACGCGGCCACCGCAATGATCAGCGTGAGAATGATGAACATCATCCGCTTCTCGATCTGCACCGCCGAGAACCACGTCTTGTTCTGCTGCGTCCAGTCGCGGATATACAGGTCTCCCGAGAGCGTGCGCGCAAGCTGATGCGCGACTTCCGGCGCGCGCTGCATGTCCTTCAGACGCAGCCGCACGCCAGTCGGCGCGGGCAGCCGGAACAACGCCTGCGCGTCGCGGATGTCGATCAGCGCCAGCGTGCTGTCGTATTCGTAATGGCCGGATTCGAAGACGCCGACCACGTTGAACTGCTTGAGGCGCGGCAACAGACCCGCAGGCGTCATCGTGCCTTCGGGCGCGACGAGCGTGATCTTGTCGCCCGTCGTGACGCCGAGCGCAGCGGCAAGATCCGCGCCGAGCACGATGCCGAATTCGCCCGGCTTCAGGTCGTTGAGACTGCCCGCCTTCATTTCCTTGCCGATGTCCGACACTTCCGGCTCGAGCGACGGCTCGACGCCGCGCAGCGCGACACCGCTCACAGCGTCCTGGCGAGTCAGCAGCGCCTGCGCTTCCACGTACGGCGCCGCGCCGATCACTTCCTTATTCTGCTTCGCTTCCTGCGCGGTCAACTGCCAGTTCGGCATCGAACCCGCCGGCGAAAAAATCTCGACGTGCGCGAGCACCGACAGCATGCGGTCGCGCACCTCCTTCTGGAAACCGTTCATCACCGACAGCACGACGATTAGCGCGGCGACGCCGAGCGCGATGCCCGACATCGACACGAGCGCGATGAACGAGATGAAGCCGTTCCCCGTGGTGCGTTTGCCGGCGCGCGTGTAGCGCCAGCCGATCTGCCATTCATATGGAAGTTTCAAGCGAGTCCTTTTTCAGCGTGATTGCGCTGTGTTCTGCAGTTACCGGACATCCGCGCGGCCCGTGGTTCGAAGACGGCCCGGCGCGCGAATGCCGTGTCGATTGGGCGCGAATTGCGGCCGATGGTTCCAGAACGGCGGCTTGCAGCCGGCTTCGTCATCCCGCGCAGGCCCGGTGGCCCCGCGCAACGGCGCCTTGGCGTACCGCGCGGTGCGCGCGCAATCGTTGCGTGAATTGTACGCATCGGCGCACAAGTCACCGTCTCCGTTCCCCGCCATTGCGGATCAACGGGGCGAAGTTTGCCATACAATGCGCAGCATCATGAATGCCAACCGACTGCACCTTCTGCTGCCCTTCGCGCTGCCCGCCGCGGCCGACGCCTCCATCGCGCTGCATTCCCTGGACATCCCTGCCCTTGACAAGCTGGTCGCCCGCGCGACGCTCGTCGAACGCGTGATCGGCGAAGACTTCCAGCGCACGCTGCCGCACGAGCGCTGGGTCGCGCGCAGCTTCGGCGCGGTGCCGGCGGGGCAGGCCGCCGAAGACGAAGCGCCCCTCGCGCCGTACATGCTGCTCGCCGACGGCGGCCAGCCGGGCGACGCGACGTGGGCCTGCGTGCAGCCAGTGCATGTGCGGATCGCGCACGATCATCTGGTCCTGATCGATCCCGCCTCGCTGGAACTCGCCGACGCCGACGCGCGTGCCCTCCTTGACGTGGCGCGCCCGCTGATCGAAGAGCTGGGCGTGCGCCTCGAGGCGCCGCAGCCGTCACGCTGGTATCTGTCCAGCGACGCGTTCGGCACGCTTGCGGGCGCGTCGCCGTTACGTGCGAGCGGCCGCAACATCGAAATCTGGCTGCCGCACGAAGCGCACACGGGTGAGCGCTCGCGCGCCTGGATGAAGCTGCAGAACGAAGTGCAGATGGCGTGGTTCGAACATCCCGTGAACGAGGCGCGCGAGGCGCGCGGGCTGCCTGCCGTCAATTCGATCTGGTTCCACGCGCAAGGCGCCGCGCAGCCCGTGCGCAGCGACTTCACACGTGTGCTGTCCGATGCGGCGGCGACGCGCGGTCTCGCGCTCGCCGCCAACGCGGCGACGGGCGCACCGCCCGCCGCCTTCGACGCCTGGCGCAACGACAGCGCGAACGGCAACGCCACCTTGATCGAACTCGATCCGTTCTCGGCGCCCTTCATCGAACAGGACTGGGGCCGCTGGAACGGCGCGTTCGCGGCGCTCGAACGCGACTGGCTGGCGCCCGCGCTGACGGCGCTGCAAGCCGGCGATCTGGGCGAACTCGGTTTGACGCTGTGCGGCGACACCGGCTCCGTCACGCTGAGCGTCACGCGCGGCGATCTGCGCAAATTCTGGCGGCGCCGTCTGTTTGCGTCGCTTTTCATTGAATGAACCGTTTTCCGCCCGATCCGCGCATGACCCGAATCGTTACCCGCCCCTGCTCTCCCGCCGACGCCGAAGCGTTGATCCGCCACGGCCTGCATCCCGTGCTCGCGCGTCTGTACGCGTCGCGCGGCGTCTGCCTGCCCGATGAGGTCGAAACCGGCCTCGCGCGCCTCACGCCGCCCGCGTCGCTCAAAGGCTGCGACACGGCCGCCGCGCTGCTCGCCGATGCGATCGAAGGCAAACGCCGCATGCTGGTCGTCGCCGACTACGACTGCGACGGCGCGACCGCCTGCGCCGTCGCCGTACGCGGACTGCGGATGTTCGGCGCGCAGATCGACTACCTCGTGCCGAATCGCTTCGAGTACGGCTACGGTCTGACGCCTGAAATCGTCGGGCTTGCCGCGCAGCGTCCCGGCGGCAAGCCCGACTTGCTGATCACCGTCGACAACGGCATTGCAAGCGTCGACGGAGTCGAGGCGGCGAACGCGCTCGGCATCGATGTGCTCGTCACCGACCATCACCTGCCCGGCGACGAACTACCCGCCGCGCGCGCGATCGTCAATCCGAACCAGCCGGGATGCTCGTTTCCGAGCAAATGCATGGCGGGCGTCGGCGTGATGTTCTACGTGCTGCTCGCGTTGCGCGCCGAACTGCGCACGCGCGGCGCGTTCGGCGAAACGCGTCCGGAGCCGCGCCTCGACGGCCTGCTCGACCTCGTCGCGCTTGGCACGGTGGCCGACGTCGTCAAGCTCGACGGCAACAACCGGGTGCTGGTTGCGCAGGGTTTGCAGCGCATCCGCAATGGGCGCATGCAACCGGGCATCGCCGCTCTTTTTCGCGCAGCGGGGCGCGATGCGCGCAGCGCGTCGGGCTTCGATCTGGGCTTCGCGCTCGGGCCGCGGTTGAACGCGGCGGGACGTTTGTCGGACATGTCGCTGGGCATCGACTGCCTGACGACGGACGACGTCGGACGCGCGTGGGAGCTCGCGCAACAGCTCGACGCGATGAACCGCGAGCGGCGCGAAATCGAAGCGGGCATGCAGCAGCAGGCGCTCGATGACTTGTCGGGCGTCGATCCCGCCGGCGCGACGACGATCACGCTGTTCAATCCGACGTGGCATCAGGGCGTGATCGGCATCGTCGCCGGGCGCCTGAAGGAAAAATTCCATCGTCCGTCATTCACGTTCGCGCTGGCCGACGAGCGTGGCGAGACGGTCAAGGGCTCGGGGCGCTCGATTCCCGGCTTCCACCTGCGCGACGCGCTTGATCTGGTGTCGAAGCGCGAGCCGGGCCTGATCGCCAGGTTCGGCGGCCACGCGATGGCGGCGGGCCTGACCATCGCGACCGCCGATCTGCAGCGTTTCACGGCGGCCTTCGAGCAGATCGGCCGAGAGTGGCTCACGCAGGACGTGCTGGCACGCACGTTGGAGACGGACGGCGAACTCGAAGACGCGTATTTCACACCGCAATTCGTCGAGATGCTGGACGCGGCTGTCTGGGGACAGGGCTTTCCCGCGCCCGTTTTTTCGGGCGAATTCGATGTGATGTCGCAAGCGCTGGTGAAGGACAAACACCTCAAGCTGCAACTGATGCGCGGGCGGCAGCGCTTCAATGCAATCTGGTTCAATCATACGGAATCGCTGCCGGCACGGACGACGGTTGCGTACCGACTGTCTGCCGATTCCTGGAATGGCGTGGCGCGGGTGCAGCTCATCGTTGAACACGCCGTGTCGTAGGCCGGTCTGCGCGCGGCCCTCGCGTCTGGTGATCCGCTATAATTTTGGTTTTTGGTGTAGCGGTTCGGGTTGTGATTTGTGCCTTCGGCCTTTTGCGCTGGCATTCGAGTTTTGCTGTTGGTCGGCTGGCGTTGCCCCGTGCGGGGCGGCACCTGCCTTTCTTTGCCGCCGCAAAGAAAAGCAGGCCAAAGAAAACGGCTAACACTGCGAGTGCCAGTTGTTACGCACGGGCCCCCAACGTCCCCTTGCCTGGCACCTCGTCGTGCTCGCATCGCCCCGTTGCCAACGCCCCGTTTGCTCGCCTCACCCACTTCAACCTCTGTGCCCCAGCCAGCGGTGTCGAACATCCACGGCCCCTGCACGCGGTCGATCACCGTCTGCCATCGGGGCGCGCGATGGTCGGGGGCAAATGCGGTTCACGACGCGCGTAAGGCGGGTGAGGCATTTGAATGGCGCGCTGGCAACGAGGTTGAAGACGTGCGTTGCGGCGTGGAGTGTGGGGACGTTGAGGGCCCGTGGTTAACTGTCAAGACTCGGCGGTGTGAGCGGCTTTCTTTGCCGCCCTGTACAGAGGCAACGGATGAACCACGACAGCACCACGCGGCGGCCAACCAAAGCACGAAACCGAAGTCAAAATCGTAACCCTGACTGCGTCGCAGACAAAAACCTTACTTATCTCACTGGATCGACATGGAAGCGGAACGCCTGAACTCCATTGACTCCTCTCTGGCGGACCTGCGCACACGCGCAGGCGAGCTCCGGGGGTATCTTTGACTACGATGCAAAGTCGGTGCGACTGATCGAAGTCAACAAGGAACTCGAAGACCCGAACGTCTGGAATGACTCCCAGCACGCACAGGCGCTCGGCAAGGAAAAGAAGTTGCTCGAAGGCGTCGTCGACGTGCTGTCGTCGCTCGATAACGACCTGCGCGACACGAAGGACCTCTTCGATATGGCGCGCGAGGAAAACGACGAGGACACGCTCGTCGCGTGCGAGGAAGACGTCGCAAAGCTGACGACGCGCGTCGAAGACATGGAGTTCCGCCGGATGTTCTCGAATCCGGCCGACCCGAACAACGCGTTCATCGACATTCAGGCGGGCGCGGGCGGTACGGAAGCGTGCGACTGGGCGTCGATGCTGCTGCGCCAGTATCTGCGCTATTGCGAACGCAAGGGCTTCAAGACGGAAGTGCTGGAAGAGTCCGAAGGCGACGTCGCCGGCATCAAGAGCGCGACGATCAAGGTCGAAGGCGAATACGCGTACGGCTTCCTGCGCACCGAAACGGGCATTCACCGCCTCGTGCGCAAATCGCCGTTCGACTCGTCGGGCGGCCGTCACACGTCGTTCTCGTCGGTGTTCGTCTATCCGGAAATCGACGAGTCGTTCGAGATCGAAGTCAATCCGGCCGATCTGCGCATCGACACGTACCGCGCTTCGGGCGCGGGCGGTCAGCACATCAACAAGACGGACTCCGCCGTGCGTATCACGCACATCCCGTCGGGCATCGTCGTGCAGTGCCAGAACGACCGCTCGCAGCACCGCAATCGCGCCGAAGCGATGGCAATGCTGAAATCGCGCCTGTACGAAGCCGAAATGCGCAAACGCCAGTCGGAGCAGGACAAGCTCGAAGCAGGCAAGTCGGACGTGGGCTGGGGTCATCAAATCCGCTCGTACGTGCTCGACAACAGCCGTATCAAGGACCTGCGCACCAACGTCGAAATCAGCAACACGAAGAGCGTGCTCGACGGCGATCTCGACGCATTCATCAGCGCGAGCCTGAAACAGGGCATCTAAGGGCAGCGCACCCGGCGCGGCACATTCCGCCGCGCCGCATTTTTTCACCGCCTGTGCGCCCGCATCGTCGAGCGCCCACGAGGCACCGGACACCGAACATCATCACCATGACCGAACCGACCCAGCCTAACGCTGCCCCGCAGAACGCAGTCGAACTGGACGACAACCAGATCATCGCTGAGCGCCGCGAAAAGTTGCGCGCGCTGCGCGAGCAAGGCGTCGCCTATCCGAACGACTTCCGTCCGACCCACCACGCCGCCGATCTGCAAACGGAATACGCGGACGCCGACAAGGACGCGCTCGAAACCAAAGCGCTGCACGTCGCGCTGGCCGGCCGGATGATGCTCAAGCGTGTGATGGGCAAGGCGAGCTTCGCAACGGTGCGCGACGGCTCGGGCCAGATCCAGTTTTTCATCACGCCCGCCGATGTCGGCGAAGCGACCTACGAAGCATTCAAGAAGTGGGATCTGGGCGACATCGTGGCCGCGAAGGGCGTGCTGTTCCGCACCAACAAGGGCGAACTCTCGGTGCGCTGCACGGAACTGCGTCTGCTGTCGAAAGCCCTGCGTCCGCTGCCGGACAAGTTCCACGGTCTCGCCGACCAGGAAATGCGCTATCGCCAGCGCTATGTCGACCTGATCGTCACGGACGAAGCGCGCAAGACCTTCGTCGCACGTACGAAGGCCGTGTCGTCGATCCGCAAGTTCATGGCCGAGGCGGACTTCATGGAAGTCGAAACGCCGATGCTGCACCCGATCCCGGGCGGCGCCGCGGCCAAGCCGTTCGTCACGCATCACAATGCGCTCGACATGCAGATGTTCCTGCGTATCGCGCCGGAGCTGTATCTGAAGCGACTGGTGGTCGGCGGCTTCGAGCGCGTGTTCGAAATCAACCGGAATTTCCGTAACGAGGGCGTGTCGCCGCGTCACAACCCGGAATTCACGATGATGGAGTTCTACGCTGCGTACACCGACTACAAGTGGCTGATGGATTTCACGGAACAACTGATCCGTCAGGCCGCCGTCGACGCGCTCGGCAACGCGGCCATCACGTATCAGGGCCGCGAACTCGATCTGTCGAAGCCGTTCCATCGTCTGACAATCACGCAGGCAATCCAGAAATACGCGCCGCAATACTCGGACGCGCAACTGGCCGACGGCGCGTTCCTGCGCACCGAACTGAAGAAGTTCGGTGTGGACGCGACACAGCCGGCGTTCCTGAACGCGGGCATCGGCGCGCTGCAACTGGCGCTGTTCGAAGAAACCGCGGAATCGCAACTCTGGGAGCCGACTTTCATCATCGACTATCCGATCGAAGTGTCGCCGCTGGCGCGCGCGTCGGATAGCGTCGACGGCATCACCGAGCGCTTCGAGCTGTTCATTACGGGCCGCGAGATCGCGAACGGCTTCTCGGAGCTGAACGATCCCGAAGACCAGGCTGCACGCTTCAAGAAGCAGGTCGACCAGAAAGACGCGGGCGACGAGGAAGCGATGTACTACGACGCCGACTACATCCGCGCGCTCGAGTACGGCATGCCGCCTGCGGGCGGCTGCGGCATCGGCATCGACCGTCTCGTGATGCTGCTCACGGACAGCCCGAGCATCCGCGACGTTATCCTGTTCCCGCATTTGCGTCGCGAAGACTGATCTCCCGCCGCGTTAAGCGCGGCTTCAATCGCGTGCACGGAGGGTTTGCTGGCGCCGTGCACGGCGCTTCTCCCCTTGCCCTGCCCCGTTGCCGACCGGTTTGTAACTATCGGTAAAAGCTGCGTTGTCGCGACTTGCATCCGCGCCCCTCGAACTCGCCGAAGCCCGGTGCCGGCGCGGCTTAGCCGCTCCCGTGCGCTTTTTTGCGTGAACAGGAAAACTGAAGTGCCAGCGCGCCAGGTTACATTCTGAAACCCTACCCTTTTTCCGATGTCCGACACTTAGAACGTGCGTGTGACCCCGCACGCAATGCAGTCTTCAACCCGGTCAACTCTCCCCGGACGAGGCCAAACACCATGAATAATCCGAATGACACGCAACGCCGTCTTCATCCACTGATCGCAGTCGCTGCAGGCGCTGTCATCGTCGCCAGTCTCGCCGCGACAGCAGCGGTGACGGGACTGTTCCCGAGGGCGTCAAGCAATGACGCGGAAAACCCCCAGACGCAATCGGCTGCCGTGACCCAACAGCAGCAGCCTGTCGTCGATACGGCCCAACCGGCCAGTCTGCCCGCGCAGCAAACGACGGCTGCTCAGCAGCAAGCTGATCAGCAGGCAGCGGCGCAACAAGCGCTGGCCGCTCAACAGGCGCCGCGCGCACCCGCACCGAACCAGCAATACCCGCAACAGCCGCAGTATGCGCAACAACCGCAACAGCAATACGCACCACGACAACAGGCGCAGCCGGCCTATTGCTCGACCTGCGGCACCGTCGAAGCCATCTCCGCCGTGCGTCAGGAAGGGCACGGCACGGGGATCGGCGCAGTCGGCGGTGCAGTGGCGGGCGGTGTCGTGGGCAACCAGTTCGGCGCCGGCAACGGCCGCACGGCCATGACGCTGCTCGGCGCACTGGGTGGCGGTCTCGCCGGGAACTCGGTCGAAAAACATCTGCGCAGCACGACGACCTACTCGGTGCGCGTGCATATGGAGAACGGCAAGACCCGCTACTTCACTTATCACGAAGCGCCGCCGTTCCAGCAAGGCCAACGCGTGCGCGTACAGAATGGCACGCTTGTGGCAGGCTGAACCCGTTTTTGAGCCGCAAGAAGAAAGGCGACTTCCTCGGAAGTCGCCTTTCTTTTTCAAGCTGCTGCAGGGACTCAATAATCTGCGTCCTCGATCCACGCCGCTTGGATCGCTTCAAGAATCTTCTCGTTCGAGCGGTTCGGGTCGTCGTCGAAGCCGTCCAGTTCCATCACCCAGCGGTGAAGATCGGTGAACCGCACCTGTTGCGGATCGATCTCCGGGTGCTTGTCGGTCAAGGCCATCGCGATGTCTTGCGTGTCGGTCCACTTCATGGCTGCATGCTCCTGTTAGTGATTTTCCTTCGCGTGGTTGATCGAATAACGCGGAATCTCGACCACCAGGTCGTCGCCTTCGGGCATGATTGCCTGGCACGACAACCGCGACTCGCGCTCGAGACCCCATGCCTTGTCGAGCAGATCGTCCTCGTCCTCTTCCGACGGTTCCAGCGCGTTGAAGCCCTCACGCACGATGACGTGGCAGGTCGTGCACGCGCACGACTTCTCGCACGCATGCTCGATTTCGATGCCGTTGTCGAGCAGGTTGTCGCAGATGCTCTTGCCCGGCACGGCGTCGATGACCGCGCCGTCTGGACATAGTTCCACGTGAGGCAGCACAACGATTTGAGGCATACAAATTCCGTTTGGTCTGTGGGCACGGACGCCGCCCTTCAGGCACCGTACCATTTTACTGGTGGCGCGGCCGTTTTTGGCACGCGCCGCGTGAATCAGAGCTCGTCGAGCTTCTTGCCCGCGAGTGCGCGTCGAATGCTCTTGTCCATCCGGCGCGCCGCGAATTCGTCGGTGCCTTCGGCGAGCGTCTTCGTCGCCGTTTCTATCGCGTCGACATCGTCGCCAGGCGCAACACCGCGCAACGCGGCAACGAGGCCCTCGAGCGTCGCGCGTTCGTCGGCGTCTAGCAGTTCGCCGTCGGCGGCGAGTGCCGCTTGCGTCGCTTCGATCAGCCGCTGCGCCTCGACTTGCGCCTCGCGCAACGCTCGTGCGCGCATGTCGACTTCGGCCGTCTTGAAGCTGTCTTCGAGCATGCGTGCGACATCGTCGTCAGCGAGGCCATATGACGGCTTCACCACGACCGACGCCTCCACACCCGAATGCTGCTCGCGTGCGAACACGGACAGCAAGCCGTCCGCGTCGACCTGATACGTGACGCGGATGCGCGCTGCGCCCGCCGCCATCGGCGGAATGCCGCGCAACTCGAAACGCGCGAGCGAGCGGCAATCGGACACCAGTTCGCGCTCGCCCTGGACGACGTGAATCGCCATCGCCGTCTGGCCGTCCTTGAACGTCGTGAACTCCTGCGCGCGCGCGATCGGAATGGTCGAATTGCGCGGGATGATCTTCTCGGCGAGGCCGCCCATCGTTTCGACGCCGAGGGACAGCGGAATCACGTCGAGCAGCAGCCACTCGTCTCCGTCGGCGCCGCGGTTGCCCGCGAGCAGATCGGCCTGGATTGCCGCGCCGAGCGCGACGACCTGATCGGGATCGAGATTGGTCAGCGGCGGCTGACCGAAAAAGCTTTCGACCGCGCGACGAATCACGGGCATGCGCGTCGCGCCGCCCACGAGCACCACGCCATTGATGTCGGCGGCCGTCAGTTTGGCGTCGCGCAGCGCCTTTTTCGTCGGGCCGAGCGTGCGCTGCACCAGCGCCTGCGTGATCGTTTCGAACGCGGCTTCGTCGACGGTGACATCGATCTTCGCGCCGCTCGCAAGCGTCACCTGAACGGCTGCACTCGGTGCGGACGACAGCGCTTCCTTCGCGACGCGCACGCTGTCCAGCAGCAGACGCACGTCTTCGGGCGTCAGCGCCTGCGGCGTCACATTCGCCTTGTCGAGCACGTGCCGATACAACGCGTGATCGAAGTCGTCGCCGCCGAGCGCCGAATCGCCGCCCGCCGCCAGCACCTCGAAGACGCCCTTCGTGAGCTTCAGGATGGACAGGTCGAATGTGCCGCCGCCGAGATCGTAGACCGCGTACAGCCCTTCTGCGCCGTTATCGAGGCCGTAGGCGATCGCTGCCGCCGTCGGCTCGTTCAGCAGGCGCAGCACGTTCAGGCCGGCGAGACGGGCGGCGTCTTTGGTAGCCTGGCGCTGCGCTTCGTCGAAATAGGCGGGCACCGTGATCACCGCCCCGACCAGTTCATCGCCAAGTGTATCTTCCGCGCGGTAACGCAGCGTCGCGAGTATTTCTGCGGACACTTCGACGGGACTCTTCACGCCATCGATGGTACGGATCTGCACCATGCCCGGCGCATCGACGAAATCGTACGGCGCGTTTTCCGCGTGCTCGACCTCGCTCTTGCCGCGCCCCATGAAGCGCTTGACGGACACGATCGTGTTGCGCGGATCGGTGGCGGCCTCCGCTTTCGCGGCGCGTCCGATACGCCGACCGCCCTTCTCCAGATACCGCACGACGGACGGCAGCAGATAGTGGCCTTCCTCGTCGGGCAACACGTCGGGCACGCCGCTGCGCACAGCCGCGACGAGCGAGTTGGTGGTGCCGAGGTCGATGCCGACGGCAAGACGCCGCTGATGCGGCGCAGGGGCCATGCCGGGTTCAGAGATTTGCAGTAAAGCCATCTGGAGTCTTCTTCGGGGACTGTTTCGCCCCGGTCCTGATCATGTTGTTCGCGTGATGAATGTGAGCCGCTGCTTCGGGCAGCGCCGGGCGCTAGTTGTCTAGCCGCTCGATCTGCGTGCCGATCTCCGCGGCCACGCGTTCGATGAACATCAGTTGCCGCACCGCCTCGCTCGCGGCCTGATTCGAGCCGCTATCGAGCAGCGCGGCCAGCTTCGTGAAGCGCACCTTCTCTTCGTCGCGCAGATCGGTCAACAGTGCGTCGAGCGCGTCCACATTCTTCGCCGCCGACGCATCCTCGATGCTCTCGCGCCATTCCATCTGCTGCATCAGGAAGGCCGGTTCCATCGCTGTGTTGTTTTCAGCGCCGACGTCGATGCCGCGCAGCGACAACAGATAGCGCGCGCGTTTCAATGGATCGTGCAGCGTCTGGTACGCCTCGTTCGTGCGGGTCGCCCATTGCATCGCGATGCGCTTTTGCGCGTCGCCTGCCGCGGCAAAGCGGTCCGGATGCACCTGCGCCTGCACCGTGCGATAGGCGCGATCGAGCGCGGACACGTCCAGTCCGAACTGCTCGGGCAAGTTGAAGAGTGCGAAGTGACTGTCGTTGAGCGAGGCCATCAGCTTACTTGTCCATCCAGGGCGCGCAGCGCAACGCCGTGAAAATGTGCGCGTTTGAATACGCGGCGAAATTGAAAAAAGGCGGCACAGGCCGCCTTTTCAGCATGACTCGCGCGCTTACACGCGGAACGATTCGCCGCAGCCGCATTCGTCCTTCACGTTCGGGTTGTTGAACCTGAAGCCTTCGTTCAACCCTTCACGTGCAAAGTCGAGCTCCGTGCCGTCGATATAGGCGAGGCTCTTCGGGTCCACCACGATCTTCACGCCATTGCACTCGAAGACCTCGTCTTCGGGCGCCAGTTCATCGACATACTCGAGCTTGTACGCAAGGCCCGAGCAACCCGTCGTGCGCACACCGAGCCGCAACCCCACGCCCTTGCCGCGGCGGGTCAGATATTTCTGCACGTGCTGTGCTGCCTTTTCGGTCAACGTAATTGCCATAGCGTTTCTCAATGTGCGCGACGCCCCGTTCATCACGACGCATCGCACGACCCTGCCTGCTTCCCAAATCGTTCCGGCGGGCGTCGAATTCAAGTACTCGAATCCAGCGCCGCGCCGTGCCACTCCGGCGCGTTCGTCACGCGTCGCTTACGCTGACTGCCCGGCCTTCGCCGTTTCACCGTGACGCTGCTTGTAATCGGCGACGGCTGCCTTGATGGCATCTTCCGCCAGGATCGAGCAGTGAATCTTCACAGGCGGCAGCGCGAGTTCTTCGGCAATCTGCGTGTTCTTGATCGACAGCGCCTCGTCGAGCGTCTTGCCCTTCACCCATTCCGTCACGAGCGAGCTCGACGCGATGGCCGAACCGCATCCGTACGTCTTGAACTTCGCGTCTTCAATCACGCCGTCCGCACCGACGCGGATCTGCAGCTTCATCACGTCGCCGCAAGCCGGTGCGCCGACCATGCCGGTGCCGACCGTGTCGTCGTCTTTCGCGAACGAACCGACGTTGCGCGGGTTTTCGTAGTGGTCCAGGACCTTATCGCTGTATGCCATGTTGTCACTCCTTGATTCGATTCAACCTGCGTTCGTGTTCGACCCGCCGCGACGCGCGCTCAGTGCGCAGCCCACTGGATGGTCGACAGATCGATGCCGTCCTTGTGCATTTCCCACAGCGGCGACAGATCGCGCAGCTTCGCAATCTTGCTCTTCAGCAGGTTGATGACGTAATCGACGTCCTGCTCCGTCGTGAAGCGGCCGACCGTGAAGCGGATCGAGCTGTGCGCCAGCTCGTCGTTGCGGCCTAGCGCGCGCAGCACATATGACGGCTCCAGCGAAGCCGACGTGCAGGCCGAACCCGACGACACGGCCACGTCCTTCACTGCCATGATCAGCGACTCGCCTTCGACGAAGTTGAAGCTGATGTTCAGGTTGTGCGGGACGCGCTGCTCCATGTCGCCGTTCACGTACGTTTCTTCGATTTCCTGCAGGCCGCGCAGTAGCTTGTCGCGCAGCATGCGGATGCGTTCGTTTTCGGTCGCCATTTCTTCACGGGCGATACGGAACGCTTCGCCCATGCCGACGATCTGGTGCGTGGCGAGCGTGCCCGAACGCATGCCGCGCTCGTGACCGCCGCCGTGCATCTGCGCTTCGATGCGCACGCGCGGCTTGCGGCGCACATACAGCGCGCCAATGCCCTTGGGGCCATACGTCTTGTGCGCCGAAAACGACATCAGGTCGACCTTGAGCTTCTGCAGGTCGATTTCGACCTTGCCCGTGGCCTGCGCCGCGTCGACGTGGAAAATGATGCCCTTTTCGCGGCAGATTTCACCGATGGTCTCGATGTCCTGGATGACACCGATCTCGTTGTTCACGTGCATCACGGAAACCAGGATCGTATCGGGACGCAGCGCTGCCTTGAAGACTTCGAGATCGAGCAGGCCGTCGTCCTTCACGTCGAGGTACGTCACTTCGTAGCCTTCGCGCTCCAGTTCGCGCGTGGTGTCGAGTACGGCCTTGTGCTCGGTCTTCACCGTGACGATGTGCTTGCCTTTGCTTTTGTAGAAGTGCGCCGCGCCCTTGATGGCGAGGTTGTCCGATTCCGTCGCGCCCGACGTCCAGATGATTTCGCGCGGGTCGGCGTTGACCAGCGCTGCGACGTTCTCGCGCGCTTCCTCGACGGCACGCTCCGCATCCCAGCCATACGCGTGGCTGCGCGACGCCGGATTGCCGAATTGCTCGCGCAGATACGGGATCATCTTGTCCACCACGCGCGGATCGACCGGGGTCGTCGCGCTGTAGTCCATGTAAATGGGCAGGTGGGGAATGTCGTTATTCATCAATCGCTCCGGGGGACATCAGTGCTAATGGCTTCTCGGTTCTGGCGTTCGCGTCTCTTGCGCGCTCTTTCAGCCGGCCATGTTGAAAACGGAATTCGGCCCTTTCGGCACCGCGCGCGGCTCGACGGCGGGCGCTTCGGTGCGCCGGTCGCGCAGCACGGCCGTCGCGCCTTCGCGCGAGCGCTGCTGGTCGACCAGGTCTTTCAGGGAAACGGAGTCGAGATATTCGACCATCTTCTGGTTCAGCGTCGACCAAAGCTCATGCGTCATGCAGTGGCCGTCGTGATGCTTCGTGCCTTCGCACGAACCCTTGCCGCCGCACTGGGTGGCATCGAGCGGTTCGTCGACAGCGATGATGATGTCCGCCACGGTCACGTCCTCCGCGCGGCGCGCGAGGTTGTAGCCGCCGCCCGGCCCGCGCACGGATTCGACGATCTCGTGCCGGCGCAGCTTGCCGAACAGCTGCTCGAGGTAGGACAAGGAGATGTGTTGGCGCTGGCTGATACCCGCAAGCGTCACCGGGCCCTGCTCCTGGCGCAGTGCCAGGTCGATCATCGCCGTGACGGCGAAACGGCCTTTCGTGGTGAGTCTCATATGTGGTGGGAACCGCAATTCTCGACAAGTTTGGTCAAGTATAAATACATGACGGATTTAGTCAAGTATCCCTATCTCGATTTGGGTCATTTACTTAACGAATAACTCGTCTTACAGGGTCAGTTGGGGCCGCAGTGCCGCAATCAAGCCGCGGCAGGCGGCTTCGCACTGGTTCAGCACGATTTCGAAACCCTCGCCGCCGCCGAAGTACGGATCGACGACTTCGCGTGGATCGAAATCAGGCGCGCGCTGCGCGGCGCCGCTCGCTTCGGACATTCCTGCATCCATCGCGAACTCCATCAGCAGACGGATCTTGTCGCGCTGTGCCGGCGGACAGATCTGCCTGAGCGCCGCGACGTTCTTGTCGTCCATCGCGACGATCAGATCGAAGCGCTCAAAATCGGCGATGGTGATCTGGCGGCCACGAAATGTCGACAAATCGTAACCGCGGTTTTTCGCGGCGCGCTGCGCGCGTTCGTCCGGCGCTTCGCCGATATGCCAGTCGCCCGTACCCGCCGAATCGACAATGATGCGATCCGCAAGCTTCGCCTCCGCCAGCTGATGCCGCATCACGCCTTCCGCAGTCGGGGAACGGCAAATGTTCCCAAGGCACACGAAGCAGATGGCGACGGTTTTCATCGATGGCTGAGCGGCTCAGCCGCAAGTGTCATAAGTGGTGAAACTGTGCCGCGATTATACAAAGCCGTGCAAAATCACGCCTGCACCGCGTCAGCACGTGCTCAACGTACCGCTCACAGCGGCTGCGCGGGCATGCGGGCGGTGGCGCGGAGCGTCTCGGCGGGGAGCGCAGCCTCGCCGCCGACGAACCCGTACGACACCGTGCGCGCGAGTTCCGCGGACACGCGGTCGGCGGCCAGCGGCGATGTCGACGATTGCACGACGACGCGGTCATACAGGTGCAGGTAAGCAGCAGCCGCAAGCGGCACGACGATAACCAGCGGCCAGTACAGCGATATTTTCTTTTTCATGATGTCGTTTCTCTCTGAGCGGGCGGGAGTACATAGACGCACTTTGCCCAGTCGTAATGGTAGACGAGGACACAATCCGGAAAAACCCGCCCCGGCAAAACACAGCGTTGCGCCTGAATGAACAGTGCCGTCGACGCCGATCCCCAACGCCCTCCAGGATAATCTTTCGGCTCCCGAAAGAAATCCTTACAAAAGCACACACAGGTAATGCTCAGTCGGCGCTACAAATAGAACTGCGGACATCGCGTCTCTCGCTTGTCTTAACACTCAAATGAAACGTCTTATTCCTACTCTTGCTCCTGCTGTCGTTGCCGTCTGCGCGGTTGCCGCGCTCGGCGGATGTGTCGCCTATCCCGCCGGACAGCCAGCCTATGGCTACTACGACGGCTACTATGACGGCTACGGCGCGCCTGCCTACGGTTACGCCGAGCCTCCCGTTCAATCCAGCTTGTTCCTCGGTTTCGGCGGCTATTCGGGGCGCGACTATGACCGCGGCTATTGGGGCGGCCGTGGGTACGACCACGGATACAACCACGACCACGGCAACTGGAACGGCCACAGCGGCGGCAATGGCGGGCCGCCCCGCGGTCAGCCGCCGCAGGCGGGCGGTCCGCCGATGAGTCCCGGCGGCAACTCGGGCGGCATGCATGGCATCCGGCCGCCCGTGCAGGCGGGCGCGGGGCAACAGCAGGGCGGCGGCAATCGCGGCGGCAGTCGGGGCGGCGAAGCCTGGAACGAAGGCGGCGGCCGCCCGCATTAAAAGGGGGACGGGGCAACCCGTCAGGCTGTCGGCGGCGATCCGGAAGACAAAGAGGCTGCATCGGGCGAGCGATGCAGCCTCTTTCAATAGCAGCGACCTCTTGTGAGGGCTCCGCCCGCTAGCCGATATGCGTCTTGCTCGCCGCATACAGTTCGCGGAACGTCCGTCCGACGGGGGCCGGCATCTCGCGCGTGTTCGTCCAGCCTGCGCCCAACGGCAGTTTCGCGATCGACTTCCCGCTTCCCCCCATACGCTCGAGAATGCGGACAGCGAGTTTCGTGAGTAGTCCGTACGCTGTGGGGTGCATCGCCAGATAGCCCCAGACGGCAAGCCCGAAGCGCTCCTGCCACGGACGCAGATGCCGTTCTACCTGCCGTTCGCGCAATTTGCGCAACAGGTCGGATAACGGAATGCCGACGGGACACACGCTATTGCACTCGCCGCACAGCGTTGCGGCCTGAGGCAAATCAAGCGCCTTTTCGATGCCGACGTAGCTCGGCGTCAGCACCGATCCCATCGGCCCGGGGTACACCCATCCGTATGTGTGCCCACCGACCTTCTGATACACGGGGCAATGATTCATGCACGCGCCGCAGCGGATGCAGCGCAGCATCTCCTGAAAGTCCCCGCCGATCAGTCCCGTGCGCCCGCCATCGACGAGCACCACATACATATGCTCCGGTCCGTCCTGATCGTGCACGCCGCGCGGGCCTGTCAGCACCGAAAAGTAGTTCGAGACATCCTGCCCCGTCGCCGAGCGCGGCAAGAGGCGCATGGCCGTTGCGAGGTCTTCGAGCGTAGGCAGCACTTTCTCGATGCCTGTCACCGCGACGTGCACGCGCGGCATCACGGTACACATGCCTTCGTTGCCCTCGTTGGTCACGAGCGCGACCGACCCCGTCTCCGCAATGACGAAGTTGCCGCCCGTGACACCCATGTCGGCCGTCATGAAATGCGGACGCAGCATCTCGCGCGCTTCACGCGTCATCTCGGGAATTTCTGTGAGACGCGGCTTCTGGTGCGTCTTCGCGAACAGGTCGGCGATCTCTTCCTTGTCCTTGTGAACGACGGGCGCAATGATGTGGCTCGGCGGCTCGTTGTCGTTGATCTGCAGGATGTATTCGCCCAGATCGGTTTCGATCGACTGCACGCCCATCTGCCCGAGCACCTCGTTCAGGCGCATTTCCTCGGACACCATCGACTTCGTCTTGATCACCTTCTTCACGTCGTGCTTGCGCGCGATGTCGGCGACGAGCTTCGCCGCATCCTGCGTCGTCTCGGCGAACAGCACAGTCGCGCCGCGCCGCGTCGCCTCGCGCTCGAAGGTTTCGAGCCACACGTCGAGGTTCTCCAGCGCGCGGTTGCGCCGGTCCTTCAGCGCCGTGCGCGTCGCGGGGAAGTCGATGGCGGTCATCGCCGACGCTCGCGCCGACACGAATTTCGTCGACAGCTTGGTGAGGTTCTGCTGAAGGCGCTGGTCGGCGAGTTTCTGACCCGCGCGCGCCTTGAATTGCATCGTTTGGACTTGCATGACGGCCTTGGGATCGGTTTTAGGGACTAACTACCGCCTGGCTGGCGAAGCAACATTCACGCGTCGCCCGCAAGAACCTGCGCGATGTGCAGCACGCGAGTGGTCGTGTCGCCTGTGCGCCGCAAGCGTCCTTCGATGTTCAGCATGCAGCCGAGATCGCCCAGCACCACCGCTTGCGTACCGCTCGCCCGAATGTTCGCGCACTTCTCGTCGACGATGGCCGTCGAAATATCGCCGAACTTCAGCGCGAACGTGCCGCCGAAGCCGCAGCAGTGCTCGCAGTCCTTCATCTCGGTCACGGTGACGCCCGCCTGCGCGAGCAACGCGCGCGGCTGCTGCTTGACGCCCAGCTCGCGCAGCCCCGAGCAGGAATCGTGATACGTCACCGGCCCGTGAAAATCGCCCGGCGTCAGTTCGATCTTCGCGACACGAACAAGGAAATCGGTCAGCTCGTAGACCTTCGGACGCAGCCGCGCGAAGCGGCCCATCAGTTCCGGATCGTCAGCAAACAGATCGCCGTAGTGCGTGCCGATCATCCCGCCGCACGATCCCGACGGCACGACCACGTAGTCGTACTGCTCGAATTCGCGCAGCGTCTTTTCGGCGAGATCGCGCGCGATGCGCCGGTCGCCGGAGTTGTAGGCGGGCTGTCCGCAGCAGGTCTGGGCGGGCGGCACGAACACCTCGAAGCCCGCACGCTCGATCAGCTTGATCGCCGAAAAGCCGATTTCGGGGCGCATCAGATCGATCAGGCAGGTGACGAATAAACCGACTCGCATGTGTGCTCCTCCGGGGAAACGTCCTCGATTATCCGCTGTTTGGCGCGTAATACCAACGCGCTGCGGCTCCGCTGCGCAATGAACTGCCGAATACCTCAGATTCGATCGCTTCGAACGGCGTTCGCTTTTTTCACAATACGAGATACAATCGGTTCTCCGCTGTTTGACGCGTCAACCGTTTAGTCTTATGAGCGACACGAACCCGGACCACAAAACATCGATCCAGGTGATCGAGCGCATGATGCGGCTGCTGGACGCCCTCGCCGCCCATAGCGACCCGGTCAGCCTGAAGGAACTCGCGCAACGCACCGACCTCCACCCGTCGACGGCCCACCGCATCCTGAACGACATGGTGACCTGCCGGCTGGTGGACCGCTCGGACCCTGGCACCTATCGTCTCGGCATGCGGCTGCTGGAACTGGGTAATCTCGTCAAGGCGCGTCTGTCGGTGCGCGACGCGGCGCTGACGCCGATGCGAGAACTGCACCGGCTGACGGGCCAGACGGTGAACCTGTCGGTGCGCCAGGGCGACGAGATCGTCTACATCGAACGCGCCTATTCCGAGCGCTCGGGCATGCAGGTGGTACGTGCGATCGGCGGCCGGGCGCCGCTGCATCTGACCTCCGTCGGCAAGCTCTTCCTCGCCGCCGACGAATCGACCCGCGTGCGCGCCTACGCGACGCGCACGGGCCTGTCGGGACACACGCAGAACAGCATCACCGATCTCGGCAAGCTCGAGCGCGAGTTGTCGCATGTGCGCCAGCAGGCGTGCGCGCGCGACAACGAAGAACTGGAACTCGGCGTGCGCTGTATCGCAGCCGGCATTTACGACGATACAGGCAAGCTCGTTGCGGGCCTTTCGCTGTCGGCGCCCGCCGACCGTCTGCAGGACTCCTGGCTGGGCCAGTTGAGCAAGACCGCCCTCGTCATCTCCGAATCGCTCGGCTACCAGCCGCAAGCGCAGCCGATGAGCGCCTCGGCGCAAGCAATCTGACCCGCCCCCTTAGCCACGCAATAAATGCAAGAAGCCCCGCATGCGGGGCTTCTTAGTTTTCGTCGGGTACGCGCGTTGCCTCTCAGGTCCCGGCGCCGTTGGCGTCCGCGCTCGTGATGCGCTGTTCGCCGCCGTTGTCAAGCCAGGTGCGCAGACGCTGCGCATCGGCGAAACGCGAGTACTTGCCCGACGAATCGAGCAGCACCATGATCATCGGACGATCGTGGATCGTCGCCTGCATCACGAGGCACTCGCCTGCTTCGTTGATGAAGCCCGTCTTCTGCAAGCCGATCTCCCAGGAAGGATTGCGCACCAGCGCGTTCGTGCTGTTGTAGGCGATTGAGCGCTTGCCCGTATACACCTCGTAGCTGCGATCCGTCGAGAACTTGCGGATCAACGGGTACTGATACGCCGCGTTGACCATCTTCACCAGGTCGCGCGCGCTCGACACGTTCTGACTCGTCAGGCCCGTCGGGTTTTCGAAGTGCGTGTCGGTCATGCCCAGTGCCTTCGCCTTGGCGTTCATCGCGGCCATGAACGCCGGACGGCCGCCCGGGAAATAGCGCGACAGCGCAGCCGCCGCACGGTTTTCCGACGCCATCAGCGCAATGTGCAGCATGTCTTCACGCGAGAGCACCGAGCCGACGGACAGACGCGAGCCCGTGTTCTTCTCGTAGTCGCGGTCCTCGTCCGTGACTTCGATCTGCTCGGTCATGGCCGCCTTCGAGTCCAGCACGACCATCGCCGTCATCAGCTTGGTGATCGACGCGATGGGTACGACCGCGCGCGAGTTCTTGTCAAACAGCGACTCCGACGTGTTCTGGTCGACCACGTAGGCGACGCTCGAACGGAGCATCAGCGCGTCGGGCGTTTCGTGCAGGCCGAACGCGGTGCCGACGGACGGCTGACGCGGCTCGAACGCGACGCGGCGCACGACCGAGTGATGGCGGCCATTCGACGTGTAGGACGCGCGGCGCTTCTTCGACACAGTACGGGGTTCGTCGTCGTCCTTTGCGGCCGCTTTCACGGCCTTCGACGGCTGGCTGGAGACTTTCTCGGCAGCCGCCTTCTTCGACGACTTTTTGCCGGCTTTCGCGGACTTGACGGGGGCCGTGGCGGACGCGGCGAAGGCATCCACCGGCGCGGCAAATGCCGCTGCGATGACCACCGAGGCAGCCACCGACAGAGCGGTGCTGAGCGCCGCGCCGTGCATCACTTTCAGTGACGAAAACATGTCGGTTTTCATTCGTGTTCTGGTTGGAGCGGCGAGAGGGTTTCCGCCAGTGTAGTAAAACAGTCAAAAATTAGCAATATTAAGCACTTATCGAAAGTCCTTAAACCGAGTTGTCAGGCTCGATTGAAGAAAGGCAATAGCTTGCGGGCGTCCATCGAAAATACCAATGACGTGCGCGAACGTCACTACCGCCCATAGCGCTGACAGTTCTCACTCAGTTCAGCATATCGGCATATTCGACACAAACTTGATCGGGAGAAGTACGGTTGCCCACGGTGGCGATACGAATCCGCCTCAAGCGCACCAGAACACCGCTTTCTGCAGCACCTGGCACGCCCGCGGAACGCCGTCCAGCCATCGACTGTTAAGCGACTACTGCGAAGCTACACGACGCGCATTCGACCGGGATGGAGATTTAACGTTCCGCAACGGTTTTCGGTTTACTCGGGAATTTTACCTTTTCGTCCCTATCTCGGCTTCTAAAATGCGCGCGAGCCCGTCCGGCTTGGGAGACCACGTTTTTTGCCGCACCACATCGGTGCAAACCCTGGTGTGCACACGCTTCACCGCATTGTCATAAACGCTACATAACGTATTGTTTTAGTAGTAATTTTTATGCGTTGTGCGTTGCACAAAAAAATGCTTGACATCTATCAGAGCCGTCCTAAAATGGGAACCGTTGCTGCGACGCACAAATGACTGCGGACCAGCGATTCCCAATAGTTCTGCAGTTAACCCAATCCGGTCCGCGATAGACGAGCCGGTACTCCAGGAGCGTAAACATGACTCTGCTGACCCCTGAGCAATTCGCCGCAGCACAGAAGGCCAATCTCGAAACGCTGTTCGGCCTGACCTCTAAGGCATTCGAAGGCGTCGAAAAGCTGGTCGAACTGAATCTGCAAGTCGTCAAGTCGACGATCGCTGAAAGCCAGGAAAATGCACAACGCGCGCTGTCGGTGAAGGACGCGCAAGAACTGCTCGCGCTGCAAGCGGGCCTGACGCAGCCGGTGGCAGAGAAGGTTCTGTCGTATGGCCGTCACCTGTACGAAATCGCATCGGCCACGCAAGCTGAGTTCGCCCGCGTCGCTGAAGCTCAATACGAAGAACAGAACAAGAAGGTGCAGGCGCTCGTCGAGAACGTCGCAAAGAACGCGCCGGCTGGTTCGGAAACGGCTGTCGCTGTGATCAAGTCGGCCATCACGGCTGCGAACACGACGTACGAAACGGTTCACAAGGCAACGAAGCAAGCCGTCGAAATCGCTGAAAGCAACTTCAACGCGGCTGCAACGGCTGCATCGAAGGCCGCTTCGCAAGCGGCTGCTCAAGCGTCGCGTACGGCAGCGTCGGCCAAGAAGGCTGCTGTCTAAGAGCGCACCGAAAACGTAACGGATTCAACGGATCGGGCTTCACCTGCGCGTTGACGGATGCCCCATCATCCGTCGGCGCGCAGCCGCGAGATGCACTGTCGAAGTGACTGGCGGTACTGAATAGCGCCGCACGGTCGAGACTTCGGCGATCGGGCGGCCAGACGCTCCGATACGTTAAACAGCGTATCGTTTCCCCGGCTCAGGCCGGGATTTTTTTGCCCGCCCGCTTGGTACGGATGCCCATTCCACGGCATGCACCGGCCGCAACGACGCCCATGAAAAACGGCGCGCCCTTCTTCCGAAGGACGCGCCGTTTGCACATGCACTGAATGGAACGGGCGTGAGCCCACCCCGGTCGCGCTTTACTTCTTCTTTTGCGGCGGCAAATCCGTGCAGACGCCTTCGTACAGCTCGGCGGCCATGCCGATCGACTCGCCGAGCGTTGGGTGCGGATGGATCGTTTTACCGATATCCGTCGCATCCGCGCCCATTTCGACTGCGAGGCACACTTCGCTGATCAGGTCGCCGGCATTCAGGCCGACGATCCCGCCGCCGATCACACGATGCGTCTCTTCGTCGAAGATCAGCTTCGTGAAGCCTTCGTCGCGGCCATTGGCGATCGCGCGGCCCGACGCAGCCCACGGGAACACTGCCTTGCCGTACTTGATGCCTTCAGCCTTGCACTGGTCTTCCGTCTTGCCCGCCCACGCCACTTCCGGATCGGTGTAAGCCACCGACGGAATCTGCATCGCGTCGAAGTACGCCTTCTCGCCGTGCGCCGCTTCCGCCGCGACATGGCCTTCGTGCACGGCCTTGTGCGCGAGCATCGGCTGACCGACCACGTCGCCGATCGCGAAGATGTGCGGCACGTTGGTGCGCATCTGCTTGTCGACTTCGATGAAGCCGCGGTCCGTCACGGCCACGCCTGCCTTGTCCGCGCCGATCTTCTTGCCGTTCGGGCTGCGGCCCACGGCGACCAGCACCAGATCGTAGCGTTGCGGCTCGGCGGGCGCCTTCTCGCCTTCGAACGTCACATAGATGCCGTCCGGCTTCGCTTCCGCGCCCGTGGTCTTCGTCTTCAGCATCACGTTGGTGAAACGCTTGCTGTTGAACTTCTCCCAGACCTTTACGAGATCGCGGTCTGCGCCGGCCATCAGGCCATCGAGCATTTCGACCACATCGATCTGCGCGCCGAGCGTCGCGTACACCGTGGCCATTTCCAGGCCGATGATGCCGCCGCCGATCACCAGCATGCGTTTGGGCAGTTGACGCAACTCCAGCGCCCCCGTCGAATCGACGACGCGCGGATCTTCCGGGATGAACGGCAGCTTCACGGCCTGCGAGCCCGCAGCAATGATCGCCTGCTTGAACTTGACGATCTTCTTGCCGTTCTCGCCCTGCACTTCCATGTGATACGGATCGACGAACGTGCCGACGCCCGTCACGACTTCCACCTTGCGCGCCTTTGCCATGCCGGCAAGACCACCTGTCAACTTCTTGACGACGCCCGACTTGAAGTCACGCAGTTTGTCGAGATCGATCTGTGGCTTGCCGAACGAGATGCCGTGCGAACCGAGCGCTTCCGCTTCGTCGATCACGAGCGCCGTGTGCAGCAGCGCCTTGGACGGAATACAGCCGACATTCAGACACACGCCGCCGAGCGTCGAATAACGTTCGACCAGCACCGTCTTCATGCCGAGGTCGGCCGAGCGGAATGCTGCCGAGTAGCCGCCGGGGCCGGCACCGAGCACGAGCATGTCGCATTCGATGTCTGTGGAACCCGAATAGCTGCCGGCTTGCGGCGCGGGTGTGGGTGCCGCAGCGGGCGACGGCGCAGGCGCAGCCGCCTTCGGTGCGGGAGCAGCCGCGGCGCCTTCGCCTTCGAGCAGCAACAGCACGCTGCCTTCCGACACGTTGTCGCCGACCTTGACCTTCAGTTCCTTCACGACGCCGGCGGCGGGACTCGGCACATCCATCGTCGCCTTGTCGGATTCGAGCGTGACGAGCGACTGCTCTTTCTCGACGCGGTCGCCGACCTTCACCGCGACTTCGATCACGGGCACGTCTTTATAGTCGCCGATATCCGGCACTTTGATTTCCTGCACGCCACTGCCGCTTACAGCCGGGGCGGCAGCGGGAGCAGGCGCAGCTTTCTCAGGTTCCTTCACAGCTTTGGCTTCGCCCGACGTTTCCACGACGGCGATCACGGTGCCCTGCGAGACTTTCTCGCCCGCCTTGATGCGGACTTCCTTGACCGTGCCGGCCGTATCGCTCGGCACTTCCATCGAGGCCTTGTCCGACTCGAGCGTCAGCAGCGACTGCTCTTTCTCGATCGTGTCGCCGGGTTTGATATTGACTTCGATGACATCGACGTCCTTGAAATCGCCGATGTCCGGCACCTTCACTTCGACGAGACTCATTAGTGTCCCCTTCTCTTATTGACCGTGTTGAAAGATGAGTCGCGAAAAACCGTTCGCCCCAAAGACCCGCCGCAAACAAGCGAAGGCTGAATGCCGTCCGCCAGGGACGCGGCTTTCTTTTGCCTACTTTTCTTTGCGAGACAAAGAAAAGTAGGTGCCGCCCCGCACAGGGGCGACGCATGAAGCGAGACGACAAAGCAGGTTCAACGAGAGCGCCCGAATGACCGTATCCGATCATCGAGCGCTAGCGACACAACCTCAACAATCAAAGAATCACACGCCGGAAATCGGCAAGAATCGCACCGAGATACGCATTGAAACGCGCCGCCTCGGCGCCGTCGATCACGCGATGGTCGTACGACAGCGACAGCGGCAGCGTCAGGCGCGGCACGAACTGCTTGCCGTCCCATACCGGCTTCATAGCGCTGCGCGACAGGCCGAGAATGGCGACTTCAGGCGCGTTGATGATCGGCGTGAAGTTCGTACCGCCGATGCCGCCCAGCGACGAGATCGAGAAACAGCCGCCTTGCATCTGGTCCGGCTTCAGCTTGCCTTCGCGCGCGAGCTTCGACAGCTCGGTCATTTCCTTCGCGATATCGACGAGACCCTTCTTGTCCGCATCGCGGATCACGGGCACGACGAGACCATTCGGCGTGTCGGCGGCGAAACCCACGTGGTAGTACTGCTTGAACACCAGGTTGTCGCCGTCGAGGCTGGCGTTGAAGGTCGGGAACTTCTTCAGCGCCGCGACCACCGCCTTGATCACGAATGCGAGCATCGTGAACTTGACGCCAGCCTTCTCGTTTTCCTTGTTCAGTTGCACGCGCAACGCTTCAAGGTCGGTGATGTCCGCTTCGTCGTTGTTCGTGACGTGCGGGATCATGACCCAGTTACGGTGCAGGTTCGCGCCCGAAATCTTCTTGATGCGCGACAGCGGCTTCGGATCGATCGGACCGAACTTCGTGAAGTCGACCTTCGGCCACGGCAGCAGACCCAGCTCGCCACCGCCCGCGGCAGCAGGCGCGGCGGCAACCGGTGCGCCGCGCTGGCCCGTCATCACGCCCTTGACGAACGCGGTGACGTCGTCTTGCGTAATGCGGCCCTTCGGACCCGTACCTTGCACGCGCGACACGTCGACGCCCAGTTCGCGCGCGAACTTGCGCACCGACGGCGATGCATGGCTTGCGCGATGCGCGCCGCCTTCGCCTGCCGGGATCACGGGCGCCTGCGCGAGCGCGGACGGCTGCGCGGGAGCCGGGGACGGGGCAGCGGGTGCGTCCGACGGCATTTCTTCATGCTTCGGAACAGCCGGTGCGGGCGCAGCGGCACCGCCGCTCTCGCCTTCGAGCAGCACGATCAGCGTGCCTTCCGACACGTTATCGCCGACCTTGACCTTCACTTCCTTGACGATGCCGGCCGCGGGGCTCGGCACATCCATCGTCGCCTTGTCCGATTCGAGCGTCACGAGCGACTGTTCCTTCTCGACGCGATCGCCGACCTTCACGGCCACTTCGATGACGGGCACATCCTTATAGTCGCCGATGTCCGGCACCTTCACTTCCTGCACGCCCCCCGACTTCGCAGCGGGTGCGGGCGCCGGTGCAGGCGCTGCAGCGGGTGCGGGGACGGGCGCCGCCGCGCCATTGCCTTGCGCGGGCTTCGCAGCGCCGCCTTCGCCGTCGAGCAGCACGATCAGCGTGCCTTCCGACACGGTGTCGCCAAGCTTGACCTTCACTTCCTTCACCGTGCCCGACGCGGGGCTCGGCACATCCATCGTCGCCTTGTCGGATTCCAGCGTGACGAGCGACTGCTCTTTCGTGACGGGATCACCCGCCTTCACCAGCACCTCGATTACAGGAATGTCCTTGTAATCGCCGATGTCCGGCACCTTGACTTCGATCGCTTGGCTCATTGTTTTCTGTCTCCAGGGCCGCGCGCACCTCGCCGCCCGCTTCGGGCGGCGAGGTACACATTGGGGCTCGCGGGTCGATGCCTTAGACGGTCATCGGGTTGGGTTTGGACGGATCGAGGTTGTACTTCTTCAGCGCGTCGGCCACCACCTTGCGCTCAATCGTACCCTCATCGGCCAGCGCATTCAGCGCAGCAACCGTCGTCCAGTAGCGGTCGACTTCAAAGAAGTGACGCAGCTTTTCGCGCGTGTCCGAGCGGCCGAAACCGTCGGTGCCCAGCACGACGAAGCGTTGCGGGACAAACGCACGGATCTGGTCGACCAGCGCTCGGACGTAGTCGGTCGACGCGATCACAGGACCCTTTGCGTCCTTCAGCAGCGTCTCGACATGCGAGAGCTTCTTTTCGGCGAGCGGGTTCAGCAGGTTTTGACGCTGCACTTCGTGACCTTCGCGCGCCAGTTCCGTGAAGCTCGGCACGCTCCACAGGTCGGCTTCGACGCCCCAGTCGTTCTTCAGCAGGTCGGCGGCGGCGATCACTTCGTTGAAGATCGTGCCCGCGCCCATCAGCTGCACGCGCGGCGCCTTCGCGTTGTCGGCGCCCTTGCGGAACGCGTACATCCCCTTGATGATGTCCTTCGCCACGTGCTCGCCCTGCGGGATCGCCGGGTGCTCGTAGTTCTCATTCATCACCGTGATGTAATAGAACACGTCTTCCTGTTCCTGCACCATGCGGCGCAGACCGTCCTGCATGATGACAGCGAGTTCGTAGCCAAACGTCGGGTCATAGCTCAGGCAGTTCGGCACCGATGCAGCCCACAGCAGCGAGTGGCCGTCTTCGTGCTGCAGGCCTTCGCCGTTGAGCGTCGTCCGGCCCGCCGTGCCGCCCAACAGGAAGCCGCGCGAACGCATGTCGCCTGCGGCCCACACCAGGTCGCCGATGCGCTGCATGCCGAACATCGAGTAGAAGATGTAGAACGGGATCATGATCTCGCCGTGCGTCGAATACGACGTCGCCGCTGCGATCCAGTCCGACATGCCGCCTGCTTCGTTGATGCCTTCCTGCAGGATCTGGCCCGTTTCCGACTCACGGTAGAACATCAGCTGGTCGGAATCTTCCGGGATGTACTTCTGGCCGTCCTGATTCCAGATGCCGATCTGGCGGAACAGACCTTCCATGCCGAAGGTACGCGACTCGTCCGGCACGATGGGCACGACGCGCTTGCCGATTGCCTTGTCCTTCAACACGATGTTGAGAATCCGCACGAACGCCATCGTCGTGGAAATTTCGCGGCCTTCGCCCGTGCCCTTCAGCAGCGGCTCGAATGCGTCGAGCCCCGGAACGGGCAGCGATTCCGCCTTCTGGCGGCGCGCCGGCAGATAGCCGCCCAGTTCCTGGCGGCGGGCGCGCATGTATTCAAGTTCCTTCGAGCCTTCCTCGAACTTCAGATACGGCACGTGCGCAATCTCGTCGTCCGAAATGGGCAGGCGGAACTGGTCGCGGAAATGCTTGAGCGCTTCCACCTGCATCTTCTTCTGCTGGTGGGTGATGTTCATCGCCTGGCCGGCTTCGCCCATGCCGTAGCCCTTGATCGTCTTCGCGAGTATCACAGTCGGCTGGCCCTGCGCCTGCGTCGCCTGCTTGAACGCCGCGTAGATCTTGTGCGGATCGTGGCCGCCGCGGTTCAGGCTCCACACATCGTCATCGGACCAGTCGGCAACCAGCGCCTTCAGTTCGGGCGTGTTGAAGAAGTGCTCGCGAACGAACGCGCCCGACTCGGACTTGTACGTCTGATATTCGCCGTCGACGACTTCCATCATCCGGCGCATCAGTGCGCCCGACTTGTCGCGTGCGAACAGGGCATCCCAGCGGCTGCCCCAGACCACCTTGATGACGTTCCAGCCGGCGCCGCGGAACTCGCTTTCGAGTTCCTGAATGATTTTGCCGTTGCCGCGCACCGGGCCGTCGAGGCGCTGCAGGTTGCAGTTGATGACGAACACGAGGTTGTCGAGACGCTCGCGGCCGGCCATGCCGATTGCACCGAGCGATTCCGGTTCATCCGTTTCGCCGTCGCCGAGGAACGCCCACACTTTGCGGCCGTCGGTCTTCGCGATGCCGCGCGCCTGCAGGTACTTCATGAAGCGGGCCTGATAGATCGCCATGATCGGGCCGAGACCCATCGACACCGTCGGGAACTGCCAGAAGTCCGGCATCAGCCAGGGATGCGGGTACGACGAGATGCCCTCGCCGCCCACTTCCTGACGGAAGTTGTCGAGCTGGTTCTCCGACAGTCGGCCGAGCAGGAACGCGCGCGAGTAGACGCCCGGCGACGAGTGGCCCTGCACGAACACGAGGTCGCCGCCGTGATCTTTCGACGGCGCGTGCCAGAAGTGGTTGAAGCCGACGTCGTACAGCGTCGCGGCCGAGGCGAACGATGCGATGTGGCCGCCGACGTTGGTGTCCTTGCCAGCGCGCAGCACCATCGCCATCGCGTTCCAGCGCGTGTACGAGCGGATGCGGTGTTCGACGTCCTGGTCGCCCGGAATCTTCGCCTGATTCGCGACGGGGATCGTATTGATGTACGGGGTGTTCGCAGAGAAAGGCAGATGCTCGCCATGCACGCGTGCAAATTCGATCTGCTTTTCGATGAGGTAGTGAGCGCGGTCGGGTCCGACAGCAGAAATCACGCCATCAAGCGCTTCGAGCCACTCGGCCGTTTCTTGCGGGTCGCTATCGTCTTTGGCGTTGGCGACGTACTTCATCACTTCGTCAGGTACAGCGGACATGCTCGTCTCCTGGATATGGGAACGCTCTGTGAACAGGCGACGCGGACGAACGGCGACCGCGGCAGCTTCCGGGCGATTGTAATAAGGCCCACAACGCCTGCGCAAGGAAATTTTCAGATTACGAGAGTCTTTCTCATAATGCGAAAAATTGCTGCAGCGCACCCTGGTTTGACTGCCGATCAGCGAGTACGTCGGCTAGTTTGCGCCGAATTGCGTGACTTTCATCGCTTTTTTGCGGCAATTACGTGTCAGCCCCTGCGCTACAATGCGAGCCATGTTGACCGATCGACTTTTCGCACGCTCGGCACGCTCTGCCGGACCGTCGGCGGATTCGTCGCCGTCACGCTGGCACCACGGACCTTGGTGGTCGAATTCCTATTTGCTGACGCCGCTGCTGTCGATCCTGGTCTTCCTGGTCGTCATGAGCCTGATCCTGTGGAGCCTGAACCGGCGAGAACAGCAACAGCAGGAAGACACGCTTTATCGCAACGTCGCGTGGGCGCAGCAGCAAATCCGCCTCTCGATGACGGGCGCGCAGGAACAGCTTCAGGCGCTCGCGCGCGACCTGGTTTCGGGCCGCGCGGACCCGCACTCCTTCCAGGTGTCGACGGCCGACATCATGCAGGGGCATCCCGAGATCCTCTACATGAACTGGTACACCAGCGCGCAGCAGCCGCGCTGGCCGAACAACGCGTTGCCCGTGCTGGGCCAGCGCCTTGCCAAGCCCAATGACCAGCAGATGGACGAGGCCGTCAAGGCGGCCTTCGCCGAAGCGAAGAACACGCGCCGCCAGGTCTACTCGCCGCTGATGTACGACGACGTCGGCAATGGCTACATCACCCTGCAAACACCCGTTTATCGCGACCGCGACTTTCTCGGCACAGTCGCGGCCGTGTTCTCGATCGAAGGGATCCTGAAGCGCGACATCCCACCGGAGCTGTCCGCGAAGTACAAGATCTCGATCATCGACATCAACAACCGCGAGCTCGCCACCACCTCGACGCGCCCCCGCCTGCCGCGCGACGCATACTACGACCTGCCCCTCGACCCGCCCGGCCAGGGCGTGTCGGTGCGCGTCTATGCGTATCCGCAGATGACCAACTTCACGAACAACACGCTCGTGTGGCTGGTCGCGGGTCTGTCGTGTTTTGTCCTGTGGAGCCTGTGGAGTCTGTGGAAGCACACGCGCCAGCGCTTCGAGGCGCAACAGGCGCTGTACGCGGAAGCGTTTTTCCGCCGCGCGATGGAAAACTCCGTGCTGATCGGCATGCGCGTGCTCGATATGCATGGGCGCATCACGCACGTGAACCCCGCCTTCTGCCGCATGACGGGCTGGGACGAAAGCGATCTGGTGGGCAAGAATGCACCGTTCCCGTACTGGCCGCGCGACTCGTATCCCGAGATGCAGCGTCAGCTCGACATGACCTTGCGCGGCAAGGCGCCTTCGTCCGGCTTCGAGCTGCGCGTGCGCCGCAAGGACGGCTCCCTGTTCCACGCACGCCTGTACGTGTCGCCGCTGATCGACAGCTCGGGCCGACAGACGGGCTGGATGTCGTCGATGACGGACATCACAGAGCCGAAGCGCGCTCGCGAAGAACTCGCCGCCGCGCACGAGCGCTTCACGACGGTGCTCGAAAGCCTCGATGCCGCCGTGTCCGTGCTCGCCGCCGACGAAGCCGAGCTGCTGTTCGCGAATCGCTATTACCGCCACCTGTTCGGCATCCGCCCCGACGGCCATCTCGAACTCGCGGGAGGCGGCGGCTTCGACAGTTCGGCGGCCTCGTCGGATTCGATCGACATGGTCGACGCGTTCGCCGGCCTGCCCGCCACCGCGCTCACGGAAAGCACGGCCGACGCGCAGGAAGTCTACGTGCAGGGGATCCAGAAGTGGTTCGAAGTGCGACGCCAGTACATCCAGTGGGTGGACGGCCATCTCGCGCAGATGCAGATTGCGACCGACATCACCACCCGCAAGCAGGCGCAGGAACTGGCGCGCCAGCAGGACGAGAAGCTGCAGTTCACGAGCCGCCTGATGACGATGGGCGAAATGGCGTCGTCGCTCGCGCACGAACTAAACCAGCCTCTTGCGGCCATCAATAACTATTGCTCTGGAACCGTCGCACTGGTTAAATCTGGTCGGACGACTCCCGACAACCTGCTACCTGTGCTCGAAAAGACGGCGCAACAAGCCGTGCGGGCCGGCATGATCATCAAGCGCATCCGCGAATTCGTGAAACGCAGCGAACCGAAACGCCAGGCCACCCGGGTCTCCGACATCGTCGCGGACGCCGTGGGCCTTGCCGAGATCGAAGCGCGCAAGCGCCGCATCCGCATCGTGACGGACATGCGCTCGCGTCTGCCCGTGATCTACGTCGACCCCGTGCTGATCGAACAGGTGCTCGTCAACCTGCTGAAGAACGCGGCGGAAGCCATGCACGACGCGCGCCCCGACGCCGTCGATCCCGTCATCCGCGTCGTCGTGAAGCTCGATTCCGGCTTCGTGTGCATCAGCGTCGTCGACCAGGGTCCGGGCGTCGACGAAGCCACGGCCGAACGTCTCTTCGAACCGTTTTACAGCACCAAGTCCGACGGCATGGGCATGGGGCTGAACATTTGCCGTTCGATCATCGAATCGCATCGCGGACGCCTGTGGGTGGTCAACAACGTCGAGTCCGACGGCCACATCACGGGTGCCACTTTCCATTGCAGTCTGCCTATTGGAGAGCCTGACGGCCCGAGCAACGGCGGGTCCGAGGCGCCGACACCACAAACCGTTACGGGAGAGCTATGAACACCCCAGTTACCACACAGGAAACCGTGTTTGTCGTCGACGACGACGAAGCGGTGCGAGATTCGCTGCGCTGGCTGCTGGAAGCAAACGGCTACCGCGTGCAGTGTTTCTCCAGCGCCGAGCAGTTCATCGACGCATGGCAGCCGCATCAGCATCCCGGCCAGATCGCGTGCCTGATCCTCGACGTGCGCATGTCGGGCATGAGCGGCCTCGAACTGCAGGAGCGCCTGATCGCCGACAACACGCTGCTGCCGATCATCTTCGTGACGGGTCACGGCGACGTGCCGATGGCCGTGTCGACGATGAAGAAGGGCGCGATGGACTTCATCGAAAAGCCGTTCGACGAAGCCGAACTGCGCAAGCTGGTCGAGCGCATGCTCGACAAGGCGCGCAGCGAAAGCAGCAGCGTGCAGCAGCAGCGCGCCGCCGCCGAGCGCCTCGGCAAGCTCACGGCACGCGAGCATCAGGTGCTCGAGCGCATCATCGCCGGCCGCCTGAACAAGCAGATCGCCGACGACCTCGGCATCAGCATCAAGACGGTCGAAGCGCATCGCGCGAACATCATGGAAAAGCTCAACGTGAACACGGTGGCCGATCTGCTGCGTCTCGCGTTGTCCAACAAGCCGCAGCCCGCGCAATAAGACACGACGCCGTCATCGCGTGATGGCGCGATCCTTGCCCGCGCACCAACGCGCGCGGGCGCATGAGATCGTTGACACCATCACGCGGCGCTGCGCTCGCATCGTCCCTCCTCGCCTGCCTCCCGCCCGCCCCCTATCGCCCTGCACGCCGCAAGCATTTCATTAGCCCTCCAAACTGAATTGCTTTATGCAACGATGCATCGCGCATTGTCGCGAGCCCGCGATACACGCGGCCCTTGCGCGTCCCGCCCAGTTCCATTATCAGTCGCGATACACGGGCGCCGGACCGGCGCGCGATCGCACAACACAGCGCCGCAGCCGCTGCGCGCAACGCAGCACGGAGGTTTTCATTGTGAAACGTTACGGACCCTACCGACCGCGCACCTGGCTCGTCTGCGCGGCGCTTGCAGGCTTTCCGCTCGCCGCGGAATTCGTCGCGCCGGCTGACGTCGTCGCGCAAACGCCCACGAAAGTATCGAATGAACAGCTCGATGCGCTGACGGCCCCGATTGCGCTCTATCCCGACGCGCTGCTCGCTCAGGTGTTGATGGCGTCGACGTTCCCGCAGGATGTCGAAGCGGCCGCCGCATGGTCGAAAGCGAATTCGCAATACAAGGGCGACGACGCGGTCAAGGCCGTCGCCTCGGAACCGTGGGACCCGAGCGTTCAGTCGCTCGTTGCCTTCCCGCAAGCGCTCGCAACGATGGCTTCGAAACCCGATTGGGTCGCGCAACTCGGCAACGCGTTTCTCGCCCAACCCAACGACGTAATGGACTCGGTGCAGCGGCTGCGCAAGCAGGCGCAATCCGCGGGCAATCTGAAGTCGAGCGAGCAGCAGAAGGTGATCGTCGAGCAGAACACGATCCAGATCCAGCCCGCCAATCCGCAGGTGGTCTACGTACCGACCTACAACCCGACTGTCGTCTACGGCACCTGGCCCTATCCCGCCTATCCGCCCGTCTATGTGCCGCCGCCGCCAGGCTACGCCATCGCGACAGGCTTCATGACGGGCCTTGCGTTCGGCGCGGGCGTGGCTGTCGCCAATTCGCTGTGGGGCGGCTTCAACTGGAACACGCACGACGTCAACATCAACGTCAATCGCTACAACAACGTCAACGTCAACAACCGGATCAGCTCGAACACGGCTACGACGAACTGGAACCGGAACGCAAACGTCAACCGCAACAATGCGAACATCAACCGTAGCAACGCGAACCTGACCAACAGCAATCTCGCTCCGCAACGCGACCAGTACCGCGGGCGCGACGCGTCGCGGGCGCAGGCGCAGCAGACGCTTCAGAACCGCACTGGTCAGAACCTGAGCGGCAATGCGAGCCAGCGCGTGCAGACCATCCATCAGGGCGGCGCGAACGCCGGCGACGTCCGCAACAGCGCGCAAAACCTGAACCGCGACAACGCGTTACGAGGTTCCGGCGACCCCGCAGGATCACGTCAGGAACTGCAGCGCGGCCAATCGAGCCGGCAGTCGCTCGCGCAGAGCGGCGGCGCGAACAACCGGCTCGGCGCGGGCGGCGGCGGGCAGCAGTTCGAAGGCCGGCAGGCCGGGGGCTTCCAGGGCGGCGGCGGTGGCAACTTCGGCGGCGGGCGCGCCGGTGGTGGCGGATTCCACGGCGGCGGAGGCGGCGGATTCCATCGCCGCTAGACGACTGTTCGACACTCTCATCATGCATGTGGCTGGTGTAACCCGGGAAAGCCTCGACGCACCCCGATACCAGCCGACAGGAGATTCACATGAACCGCAACCCGACTCGACCCGCAACGCGCGCCCGGCTCGCACTGGGCGCCGTGGCTGCCGCGACGCTGCTCGCGTTCGCGCAACATGTTGCCGCGCAAACCGTCTACCCGACGCCCGAGGCCGCCGCCGACGCACTCGTCGACGCGGTCGCGACCAGCGACCATCCGGCGATGGAAAAGGTGCTCGGAAAAAATTATGGCCGCTACATTCCGACCACGAACATCGGCGAAGACGACATTTATGCGTTCCTCGGACAGTGGGCGAAGGGACATCGGATCGTCGACGATCCAGCACCGCGCCACGGCCGAAAAAGCGTGCACCTCGCTGTCGGCGACGGTGACTGGACGCTGCCCATCCCGATCGTGCAATCGGCGCGTGGGTGGCAGTTCGATACGCCCGCCGCCACCGACGAGATGCTGACGCGCCGCATCGGCCGAAACGAGCGCGCGGCGATTCTCACCTCACTGGCGTATGTCGATGCGCAGAATGATTACCGCAGCCAGATGCAGCATTACGCGCAGAAGTTCATCAGCTCGCCCGGTCGGCACGACGGCTTGTACTGGCCGACAGCCGAAGGCGAGCCCGAAAGCCCGCTCGGACCGCTCGCCGCAACGATGCCGCGTCAGATCGCGCCGGGCGAGGCATACTATGGCTACCATTACCGCATTCTCACATCGCAGGGAGCCCACGCCGACGGCGGTGCGCAGAGCTACCTGCAGGACGGCACGTTGACGAAAGGCTTCGGCCTCGTCGCGTGGCCCGCAGAATACGGCAAGACGGGGGTGATGAGTTTCATCGTCAACCAGAACGGCCAGGTCTACGAGAAGAATCTTGGGCCGCAGACGCCGCGCGTCGCCGCCGCGATCACGTCGTTCAACCCCGACTCCTCCTGGCAGGCGACGCGGCCCTGAACGGGCAATGACAGCGCACGCGGCGCCTGATGGCGGCCGTGTCGCGTCAGCCTTACACCAGGCGGCGGGCATCGCGCGTTATCGGTCAATGGCGCGCGTCGTCATCCCTTCGGTTGTCCCGACGGTATAATGTCGACCTTCGCTGCGGCGCGGTTTTCGCGCAGTGCGCTTTCCGGCATGCGACCCGTTCCAGCCGCAGAGCGCCATCCGTGCGATTCTCGGCGTCCGTCACGGCGCGCGCCGCAAACGCATGCGCAGCAGGCATCACGCGCGTCAGGCGCCGCGACGCGATCACACGCCCCGCGGCTGCGCGCCCCGCCCGCATTCCGACACGCCCATTCTCGACCGACCATGACAGCCAAACTGATCGACGGCACCGCCCTTTCCAAGACCCTGCGCGCGGACGTCGCCACGCGCGCCGCCGCTCTCACCGCCCGCGGACATCGGCCGGGTCTTGCCGTCGTACTCGTCGGCGACAATCCGGCGAGCGAGGTCTACGTCCGCAACAAGATCAAGGCTTGCGAGGACAATGGCCTCTTCTCGTCGTATGACCGTTACGCCGCGACGATGACGGAAGCCGATCTGCTCGCGCGGATCGACGAACTCAACCGCGATCCCAATATCCACGGGATTCTCGTGCAACTGCCACTGCCTGCGCACATCGACAGCCACAAGGTGATCGAGGCGATTGCCCCCGAGAAGGACGTCGACGGCTTTCACATTGCGAACGCCGGCGCGCTAATGACGGGCAAGCCGCTGTTTCGTCCGTGTACGCCTTATGGCGTGATGAAAATGTTCGAGGCTTACGGCATCACGCTGAAGGGCGCGAACGCCGTCGTGATCGGTCGCTCGAATATCGTCGGCAAGCCGATGGCGATGCTGCTGCTGCAGGCGGACGCGACGGTCACGATGTGCCACAGCAAGACGCGCGATATCGCCGGGTTCACGCGCGACGCGGACATCGTCGTGGTCGCAACGGGTCTGCGCAACACCCTGACGGCCGACATGGTCAAGCCGGGCGCAACCGTGATCGACGTCGGCATGAACCGCGACGACAACGGCAAGCTGTGCGGCGACGTCGATTTTGCGAACGTCAAGGAAGTGGCCGGCCATATCACGCCCGTGCCGGGCGGCGTCGGCCCCATGACGATCACGATGCTGCTCGTCAACACGATCGAAGCGGCCGAGCGCGCCGCCAGCCACGCCTGATCGACGCGCTGAACGCGCGTCACGCCGCGTTCCCGGCTGGCTTCCTCACAGCCTTCGCTCGCCGCCCGGATCGCGAACACGATCCGGGCGCGCCATGTGCATTCATCCGCACGCTCGCAGACATCATCGTTCGACCTTCACAGCGTCCGCTGATCCGCACTCCGCTTCTGGTACAAATAGAGCCGAGCCCGCCATGACTGCGCGCGGGCGGCAGTTCTGATAAGTTGTTGCGCATTCGGCTGGCTTATTGACAGCTATCGACGGATCAAGCGGGCCGCGACTGGAAATGGCGAACGGCGCCCCAATATGTCAACTGCCGGGCGCCGGCATGATCCGCGCGCCGCTTGCCACGCCGCGCCGCTCCCGTTTCAGACCCGGACGGATATATTCCGGGGCTCCATTTACCGCGTCAGACAGGAAGCATCATGTCCACTTCACAATCGACATCCGATAATCCGCTCCTCGATTTCTCCGATCTGCCGCGCTTTGGCGAGATCCGCCCCGAACATGTGACGCCTGCCCTCGATGTGCTGCTCGCGAACGCGACGGCCGCCGTCGAACGGGCTGCCGAGCCGTCGACGCCCGCATCATGGGCCGACGTCGTCGAGCCCGTCGAGCGCGCGACGGAACCGCTGTCGCGCGCATGGGGCGTGATCGGCCATCTGAATGCCGTCGCCGACACGCCCGAGTTGCGCGCCGTGTACGGCGAAAACCTGCCGCGCGTGACCGAGTTCTGGTCGAGCGTCGGGCAAAATCTCGCGCTCTACGAAAAGTACAAGACGATCGCCGCCAGCAACGATTTCGAATCGCTCACAGCCGAGCGCAAGAAGATTCTCAACAACTCGCTGCGTGACTTCAGGCTGTCGGGCGCCGAACTGCCCGAAGATCAAAAGCCGCGGTTCGCCGAACTGCAGGAACGTCAGGCCGCGCTGTCGAAGGCATTTTCGGATCATGTGCTCGATGCGACGAATGCGTATGCGTATATTGCCGAGAGCAAGGATGAACTGGCGGGCCTGCCCGAAGACGTCATCGAGGCAGCGCGCGAAGCAGCCGAGCGCGAAACCAAGAGCGGGTGGAAGTTCACGCTGCACTTCCCGTCCTACTTCCCGGTGATGCAGTACTCGGAAAATCGCGCGATGCGCGAAACGATGTACCGCGCTTACGTCACGCGTGCGTCCGAGCTCGGGCCGCAATACGGCAAGGGCAACGCCGACTGGGACAACACAGCGAACATCGCGGAGAACCTGAAGCTGCGCGAAGAAGAAGCGCACATGCTCGGGTACAGGAATTTCGCGGAGGTATCGCTGGCGCCGAAGATGGCGGAGTCGCCGGAACAGGTGATGGCCTTCCTCGAAGACCTCGCGACTCGTGCCCGGCCGCACGCCGAGCACGACTGGGCGGAACTGCGCGAGTTCTCCGCCAGCGAGCTTGGCCTGAGCGAACTGCAGCCGTGGGATATGGCGTTTGCCGCCGAGCGGCTGCGCCAGAAGCGCTACTCGTTCTCCGAAAACGAAGTGAAACAGTACTTTCCGGAAGACATCGTGCTGAAGGGCCTGTTCAAGGTCACGGAGACGCTGTTCGGCGTGAAGATCCGCCGCGACGAAGCGGCGACCTGGCACCCCGATGTACGCTTCTTCCGTGTCGAGAATCAGGACGGCGGCCTGGTCGCTCAATTCTATCTCGACCTGTACGCGCGCGAAGGCAAGCGCGGTGGCGCATGGATGGATGATGCGCGCTCACGCCGCAAGCCCGTGAACGGCGCGGTGCAAACGCCCGTCGCGTATCTGACGTGCAACTTCTCCGCGCCCGTCGGCGGCAAGCCTGCCTGCTTCACGCACGATGAAGTGATCACGTTGTTCCACGAATTCGGCCACGGCCTGCATCACATGCTGACTCGCGTCGACGAACTCGGCGTATCGGGCATCAACGGTGTCGAATGGGATGCCGTCGAACTGCCGTCGCAGTTCATGGAGAACTTCTGCTGGGAGTGGGACGTGCTGAGCGGCATGACGCAGCATGTCGACACGGCGAAACCGCTGCCGCGCGACCTGTTCGACAAGATGCTCGCCGCGAAGAACTTCCAGAGCGGTCTCGGCACGCTGCGCCAGATCGTGTTCTCGATGTTCGACATGACGCTGCATGTGGACTTCGACACGTCCGGTGCGAAAAGCGCGAACGATCTGGCGCGCGAGATCAACGAGCGCTTCCACGTGATTCCGCAAGCAGCGTTCTCGCGCTGGCCGAACACCTTCAGCCACATCTTCGCGGGCGGCTATGCGGCAGGTTACTACAGCTACAAGTGGGCCGAAGTCTTGTCCGCCGATGCGTACGCTGCGTTCGAAGAAGCGGCGCAGGCAGGCAAAGGCAGTGTGCTCGATGCGGCAACGGGCACGCGCTATCGCAAGGAGATTCTCGAAGTGGGCGGCAGCCGCCCCGCGATGGAATCGTTCAAGGCGTTTCGCGGCCGCGAGCCGAACATCGATGCGCTGCTGCGTCACAACGGCATGGCGCCGGGTTCGGCGCCGGGCGCAGCGCATTGAGGCAGCGCTAACGCCGTCAGCCGCCGCCTGTCGAAGCGCCTGCATCTTCCGGCGCTTCGATCAGGTCGGCGTTCGGGCACACGCGAAGCGGGCTCGGTTTTACCGAACTCGCCTTTTCATTCGCGATGCAGCTTGAAGTCCACTTCCGTTGGCCGCCCTTCCAGCGATAACGACGCGCGTGCTGCCGGCGCACGGCTAACGACTTTCCCTCGACTCACCACCGCGCGCCTCGCCGCGCGCAGGCGTATCGCTTCGACGGCGTCGCGTGCGTCGAGCAAGACAAGATTCGCGTCGGATCCCGGCTCAATTCCATAACGCTCCAACCCCAGGATACGCGCCGCGTTCACCGTGACGGCATCGAAGCACGTGTGCATCGCGTCGATGCCCGTCATCTGCGCGACGTGCAACCCCATATGCGCGACTTCCAGCATGTCGCCTGAGCCGAGGCTGTACCACGGGTCCATCACGCAGTCGTGGCCGAACGCAACATTGATTCCCGCCTCCAGCATCTCGGGCACGCGCGTCATACCGCGCCGCTTCGGATAGGTGTCCGAGCGCCCCTGCAACGTGATGTTGATGAGCGGGTTCGCAATGGCCGCTACGCCCGATTCGCGCATCAACGGCAGCAGCTTGCTGACGTAGTAGTTGTCCATCGAATGCATCGACGTCAGATGCGAACCCGTCACGCGTCCGTGCAGGCCTAGCCGATGGGCTTGCGCGGCGAGCGTTTCGATGTGACGCGACATCGGATCGTCGGATTCGTCGCAATGCATGTCGACGCGCAAGCCCTTCTGCGCGGCGAACTCGCAGAGCAGCCGCACCGACTCGGCGCCGTCCGCCATCGTTCGTTCGAAATGCGGGATGCCACCGACCACGTCGACGCCCATCGCGATCGCGCGCTTGAGGTTGTCGAACGCGCCGGCGCTGCGCAGCAGGCCGTCTTGCGGAAACGCAACCAGTTGCAGAACCAGATAAGGCGCGACGCGGCGCTTCACCTCAAGCAGCGCTTCGACGGCAAAGAGACGCTCGTCGCACACGTCGACATGCGTGCGGATGGCCAGCAACCCGCGCGCGACGGCCCAATCGCAATATTGCAGCGCACGCTCGACCAGCGCCTCCTGCGTCAGATGCGGCTTCAGTTCGCCCCATAGCGCGATGCCTTCGAGTAAGGTGCCCGACGCGTTCACACGCGGCAGACCATATGACAGCGTCGCGTCCATGTGGAAATGCGCATCGACGAAAGGCGGCGTGACGAGCCCACCGTCGGCATCGATTTCCTCACGCGCAGTTGCCGCGAGCTTCGGCTCGACCGCGACGATGCGGCCTGCCTCGATGCCAATGTCGACGAGGCCACGCTGTTGCGAGGCGCTGCGCGGCAATGCGGCACGACGGATGATCAGATCCATGAGGGGCTCCCTTTGCATGACATCGATTCTATCGGCGGAAGAAATGCTTGTGGACCAACGCAACGGCATAGGAAGAAATGCGTGTCGTTGGGAGACCTGGCAGACGAACATAAAAAAAGTTCGATCAAGTGTTTGACGCCTGCCGCATGTGTCCGTACAATTCGGTTCCTCTGACGCGGGGTGGAGCAGTCTGGCAGCTCGTCGGGCTCATAACCCGAAGGTCGTAGGTTCAAATCCTACCCCCGCAACCAGGTTTCACAGGCATCGTGTCTGCTCCACACGGCCTCAAGCAGCATCGGCTTCAAGCCGGCAGCTTCAAGCATCCGAAGCCCGCATCGCCTCAAGCGTTGCGGGCTTTTGCTTTTTGCTTTTTGCCTTTTGGCTTATGCATGTTGCCGTACTGAGCCGCCCTGCCCGATCGCGGTAAGATTCCATCCTGCAACGACGCAACGAAAACGAGCAACGAGAAGAGCGATGAAATTAGCCACGTGGAACGTGAACTCCCTGAAGGTTCGCCAGCAGCATGTGATCGACTGGCTCGAGCTCAGCCGGACCGACGTGCTTTGCCTGCAGGAACTGAAACTGCCCGACGAAAAGTTCCCGCGCGCAGAGCTGGCAGAAAAGGGATATCGCAGCTGGTTCGCGGGACAGAAGACGTACAACGGCGTCGGCATTCTCGTGCGCGACGGGGTGAGCGTCGACGAAGGCAGCATCGTGCGCAACATCCCTGGCTTTGAAGACCCGCAGCAGCGCGTGATCGCGGCCACCGTCGAAGGCGTGCGCGTGGTCTGCGCGTACTTTCCGAACGGCCAGGCGCCCGGCACCGACAAGTTCGCCTACAAGCTGCGCTGGCTGGACGCGATGTATGAATGGATCTCGAGCGAACTGACGCAGCATCCGAAGCTCGCGCTGCTCGGCGATTACAACATCGCGCCCGAAGACCGCGACGTGCATGATCCGAAGGCATGGGAGGGACAGAATCTCGTGTCGCCCGAAGAGCGCGCGCAGTTTAACCGTCTGATTGAACTGGGGCTCGTCGATTCGTTCCGGCTCTTCGATCAGCCCGAGAAGACCTTTACGTGGTGGGATTACCGGATGCTCGCCTTCCGCCGCAACGCGGGCTTACGCATCGACCATATCCTGCTGTCGAAGCCGCTCGCTGCGAGCTGCACCCATTGCGATGTCGACAAGACGCCGCGCAAATGGGACCAGCCTTCGGACCACGCGCCCGTCGTCGCGCTCACCGAATAAGCGAAGGCAGCAAAGACAAAGCGGCTCGATGGCGCATCACGCCGTCGAGCCGCTTTCGTTGTGCCACACGTGAGCGTAAGTGCGTCACGCCCGCTCGCATCCGCCCCTACGGCTCAAGATTCAACTCCTGAATCTTGCGCGTAATCGTATTGCGCCCGATGCCGAGCCGCTCCGCTGCCTCGACCTTGCGACCGCGCGTGAAATCGAGCGCTTCGCGTATCACCGCCGCCTCGAATCGGCGCGACAGTTCGTCCATCACGTCGGCGGCATTCTCGCGCAAGAGTTTCGCGACTTCCGTGCGCAAGCCGTTTTCCCATGCAGCCACAGGCGGCGAAATCGCTGCGCCGCCCGTCGCGACGGGCATGCCCACAGCGGGCGCAACACCGTTCGTCACGCCGCCGTTGCCCGACGCGGCTTCGCTCGACATGGACACGGCAGACGTCGCGTGCTCCGCCCCGCTCTGCTGCGTCGACACGAGATCGGGCGGCAAGTCCTTGATCTCGATCGTCTGCGCGGGCGCCATGACGGTCAGCCAGTTCGCCAGATTTTCGAGTTGCCGCACGTTGCCCGGAAAAGGCAGCGACGTCATATAAACGAGCGCCTCGTCTGATACCCGCTTCGGCTCGACGCCGAGGTCGCGCGCGCTCTTCTGCAGGAAATGGCGCGTGAGCAGCGGAATGTCTTCGCTGCGCTCGCGCAACGCAGGCAGACGCAGACGAATCACATTGAGACGGTGATACAAGTCCTCGCGGAACAGTCCCTGACGCACGCGCGATTCGAGATTCTGATGTGTCGCGGCAATCACCCGCACATTCGCGCGCAACGGGTTGTGTCCGCCGACGCGATAGAACTGGCCATCCGACAGCACGCGCAACAGACGCGTCTGCAAATCGAACGGCATGTCGCCGATTTCATCCAGAAACAACGTGCCGTTCTCAGCCTGTTCGAAACGGCCCTGTCGCATCGCCTGTGCGCCCGTGAACGCGCCGCGTTCGTGGCCGAACAGTTCGGATTCCAGCAGATCTTTCGGAATCGCTGCCGTGTTCAATGCGATGAACGGACCGTTCGCGCGTGGGCTATGTCGGTGCAAGGCGCGCGCGACAAGCTCCTTACCGGTGCCTGACTCGCCTGTAATGAGCACGGTCGCGGCCGAATGCGACAGACGGCCGATCGCGCGAAACATGTCCTGCATCGCGGGCGCCTGGCCGAGCATCTCGGGCGCTTCGGCGACGCGATCGTCCCACGTCTGCTCGCCGCGCATGCTCTCGTCGACGGCACGGCGAATCAGCTCCACGGCCTTGTCGACGTCGAACGGCTTCGCGAGGTACTCGAACGCGCCGCCCTGAAACGCGGCCACAGCGCTATCGAGATCCGAGAACGCCGTCATGATGATGACGGGCAGACCCGGCACGCGGTCGCGCACGGTCTGCAGCAGTTCAAGCCCGGAGCCGCCCGGCATCCTGATGTCGGAGACCAGCACCTGCGGGCTGTCGTGTTCCAGCGCGCCCGCGGCTTCGCGCACGTTCGCGAAGCTGCGCGTCGCAAAGTTCTCGCGGGCGAGTGCTTTTTCGAGCACCCAACGGATCGATTGATCGTCGTCTACTATCCAGATCGGCTTCATATAGGTCCGTCAGAAGTCTTGTATTGCGTGTGTGTGCACTCGTTTGTCAGACGTCGAGCGGCAGCAGGATCTGAAACTCGGTATGACCCGGACGGCTCTCCACTTCGATCATCCCCTCGTGCTGTTGAACGAAGGTCTGCGCGAGCGTCAGGCCAAGACCGCTGCCATCTTCACGGCCCGATACGAGCGGATAGAAGATGCGTTCGCGTATGTCCTCGGGAATGCCGGGTCCGTTGTCGACGATATGCAAGTCCAGTGCCAGCTTGCAAAGACGTTTCGCGATCGTCACCTTGCGCGCGACGCGCGTGCGCAACTCGATGCGGGCATCACCCTGCGAAATGCGTTCGCGCAATGCCTCGGCCGCATTGCGCACGATGTTCAGCAGCGCCTGGATCAGCTGCTCCTTGTCGCCGCGCAGATCAGGCACGCTCACGTCGTAGTCGCGCTCGATCGTGAGGCCACGCGGAAACTCCGCGAGAATCACGGCGCGCACGCGTTCGCACACTTCGTGGATGTTCACGTCGCCGACGATATGCGGATGACGATGCGGCTCGAGCAGCCGGTCGACGAGCGTCTGCAGCCGGTCCGATTCCTTGATGACGACCTGTGTGTACTCGCGCAGTTCGTCGCGTTCGCGCTCGCCGAGTTCGAACTCGAGCAACTGCGCCGCGCCGCGAATGCCGCCGAGCGGATTCTTGATCTCATGCGCGAGATTGCGGATCAACTGCTTGTTGACTGCCGTGAGATCGTGAATGCGCTCTTCGCGATCCGATCTCAGATGCCGCTCGTTCTCGAACAGTTCGAGCAGCACGTAGTCCTGCGCGCTTTCCAGAAAGCCGACGACAGCATGCACATGCAACGGCTCGTGGCCTGGGCGCTCGAGCACGGCATCGAGATGCGTCGCATGAAAACGGTGAGCGGCGATGGCAGCGATAGTCGCCGTCAGCTCCTCGCCGTTCGCGAAGATGTCGGGCCACGCCATTTGCGTGAGTTGCCGGCGCGACATTTCGAGCATCGACTCGGCCGACGGATTCGCGAACGCGACCCGCAGCGTCCGCTTGTCGAGCACGAGCACGACAGTGGGCAACGCCTCGAAGCCCGGCAGCAAACCGGAGTCGACGAGTTGCGCGTCATCCGACAGTGCGTCGGCATGCCCTTTTCTGGCCTTGATCAGGTTCTTCAATACCATCTTGCAGTCGGGTCTCGATAGCGGTTTGCCACAAAAACGTCACGGCTTTCGATCCAACGAAAAAGGGACGGCGCCGCCGTCCCTTCATGACCGATCGCAGCGTCGGGGCGTACGCTTCGCCGCTCATCACGGACGAAGCGCAGCGCCTCTTACAGCGAGTAGTACAGTTCGAATTCGACCGGATGCGTGGTCATACGCACGCGCTGCAACTCGCTTTCCTTCAGTTCGAGGTACGCGTCGATCATGCCGTCGGTGAACACACCGCCGCGCGTCAGGAACTCGCGATCTGCGTCGAGCGCTTCGAGTGCCTGGTCGAGGCCGGCGCACACCGTCGGGATCTTTGCATCCTCTTCGGGCGGCAGGTCGTACAGGTTCTTGTCGGCAGCTTCGCCCGGATGGATCTTGTTCTGCACGCCGTCGAGACCTGCCATCATCAGTGCCGAGAAGCACAGGTACGGGTTCGCGAGCGGATCCGGGAAGCGCGTTTCGATACGGCGGCCCTTCGGATTCGCAACGTGCGGAATGCGGATCGATGCCGAACGGTTACGTGCCGAGTAGGCCAGCTTCACAGGTGCTTCGAAGTGCGGCACGAGACGCTTGTACGAGTTGGTACCCGGGTTCGTGATCGCGTTCAGTGCACGAGCGTGCTTGATGATGCCGCCGATGTAGAACAGCGCGAATTCCGACAGGCCGGCGTAGCCGTTGCCTGCGAACATGTTCTGGCCGTCCTTCCAGATCGACTGGTGAACGTGCATGCCCGAACCGTTGTCGCCGACGACCGGCTTCGGCATGAACGTCGCCGTCTTGCCGTACGTGTGTGCGACGTTGTGGACGATGTACTTCAGTTGCTGCGTCCAGTCGGCGCGCTGCACCAGCGTCGAGAACTTCGTGCCGATCTCGTTCTGACCTTGACCTGCCACTTCGTGGTGGTGAACTTCAACGGGGATGCCGATCTGTTCGAGCAGCAGACACATTTCCGAGCGGATGTCCTGGAACGTGTCGACGGGCGCGACCGGGAAGTAACCGCCCTTCGTGCCCGGACGGTGCCCCGTGTTGCCGCCTTCGAATTCCTTGCCCGACGACCACGGTGCCTCTTCCGAACCGATCTTGACGAAGCAGCCCGACTGGTCCGTGTTCCACTGGACCGAGTCGAAAATGAAGAATTCCGGCTCCGGACCGAAGAACGCCGTGTCGCCGAGGCCCGTGCTCTTCAGATACGCTTCCGCGCGCTTGGCGAGCGAGCGCGGGTCGCGCTCGTAGCCTTTGCCGTCAGCCGGTTCGACGACGTCGCAGGTCAGCACGAGGGTCGACTCTTCGTAGAACGGGTCGATAAAGGCCGTGTTCGAGTCCGGCACGAGCAGCATGTCCGATGCCTCGATGCCCTTCCAGCCTGCAATCGAAGAACCGTCAAACGCATGGCCGCTTTCAAACTTGTCTTCGTCGAATGCCGACACCGGCACCGAAACGTGTTGCTCCTTGCCGCGCGTGTCGGTGAAACGGAAGTCGACAAACTTGACGTCCTCGTCCTTGACGAGTTGCATGACGTCGGCCACGGATTTACTCATAACCTATCTCCTGATTAACGAATTCGGCGGGTTGAACCGCCGCCCAATCTAGCTGACCAGCCTCGATGCGTCCACCCTTCCCGTACGGCCTCACAAGGAAAAGTGCTTACTGCACCGCGCCAGTTCGATCGGGACCAATAAAGCAGCTTCCATGCCATGTTTCCGTCCGACTTGCGCCACTTCGCTGCAAAGCTAATCTCCGCGCGCCTTCGCGGGGAATCGACGCACACCGTTTGCGGGAATCGCCGGGTCGAGTTGCACCATCACAGGGCATCCGACAAACCGGCGACCGTTTAACAACCTATTCTGGTGCATCGCCCCATTTGCGCACCAGATTAGAGCACGATGCCTTTTCATCGAAGGGCATTCGGCGGCTTGCTAAAATGTTTTTTTGGCCCCAAGGAGGTTTGCTGTCATGAGTACGCTCGAACAGTTGTACAGCCAGGCTGAGAAGCGCCGTGTCGACAATCAGCTTCCGTACGCAGGCGCCGTCACGCCTGCCGAGGCATTCGAGCTTCTGCAACTCGACCCGCGCGCCCGACTCGTCGATGTGCGTACGCGCGCCGAACTCGATTGGGTCGGCCGCCCCGTCGTCGGCGACGGCCAGTATGCGCACGTCGAATGGACGCGCTATCCTGGCGGCGTGCCGAACGCCGAGTTCATCGACCAGCTGCGCCAGGTCGTGACACCGGACGCGCCATTGCTACTGCTCTGCCGGAGCGCCGCACGCTCGAAGCTGGCCGCCATCGCCGCGACGCAGGCCGGTTTCACGAAGGCGCTGGATCTGCTGGAAGGCTTCGAAGGCGACAAGGACGGCCAAGGGCATCGAAAGACGGTGTCGGGCTGGTGTTTCCGCGGGTTGCCGTGGATCGGTGCCTGACGCGTTTGAGCGCCTCGACCGCACTGCGTCAGGCGCACTGCATCAGGATACGTCTCGAACCGGCGGCGCACGCAGCATGTCGTGTGCCGCCTTGTTATTGAACCGTCGGCGCGCGATGTGACACGCGAACGATGCGACGGGTTGCGCGCCCCGCCGATACGCCGGTGCTCAGCCGCGCGGCTGCGCCTGCGCCGCCACTTCCGGTTCGACGATATCGCCACCGAGCATATGCACGCCTTCGCGCAGCTTCACGAACGCGGCCGCGACCGCTTCGGGCTCGCCCTTCACGCCGAGATCGATATGGCGGCGCGTATAGATGCCGCCACGCTCCGCATCGCCGACGCTCGGCAGACTGAATACGCGAACGCCCGGAAAGTCATGCTCGATCTTTTCCATCAGCGGCGTCAGCGTCGATTCCGGCAATTCGAAGACAAGCAGAGACTTTTCTGCGTGCGGCGTTGAATGATGCAGATGCTCATATTTCGTATCCAGCACCCACTCGATCATCGGCCACGCCATCACAGGAAAGCCCGGCACGAAATGGTGATCGCCGACTGAGAACCCGGGAATCTTGTTGTATCCGTTCGGAATAATCGACGCGCCGCGCGGATACGTGCCCATATTTAGCCGGTGCAGATTCTCCGGTGAATTGAAATCGACGGGCGCCGGCGCATTCGCGGGATGCATGTCGCGAATGCGCTCCTGGATCAGCGCCTTCGCCTCGGGATGCAATTCGAGCGGCACGGCCAGCGCCGCGGCCGCGCATTGACGCGTGTGATCGTCGGGCGTCGCGCCGATGCCGCCCGTCGAAAATACGATGTCCCCTGTCGCGAAGGTGCGGCGCAACGTGGCCGTGATGCGCTCCGGATCGTCGCCGATGTACTCGGCCCACGACAGCGACAGGCCGCGTGCGCTCAGAAGCTGGATGACCTTCGGCAAATGCTTGTCGACACGCCTGCCGGACAGGATTTCATCGCCGATGATGATGACGCCAAATGCCATTGCTGCCTCTTGTCAGTAGGAAACGGGCGCTGTGCCGCGTGCGCCATGAGGTCCGTGGGGACCGTGATGATGGCCGTTGCCGCCGTGCTCGTCGGCGCGCATTCGCTGCAGCGCACGCAGGCAGTAATAGCCGAACCACAGCGCCGTAAACACGAGGATGAAAGCATAGATCCAGATGGTCACCGCGGTCATCACAGGGAACAGCACGATCAGCCACACGGACGACGCCCAGATCAGCGTCGGCAGCGAACCTAGCAAACCGCTCGCCACGCCGATCAGCAGCAGCGGCAGCCGATGCTGGCGCACCAGCGCGCGTCGCTCCTCGTAGCTTGCGTGCAGTGACAGCGCGTCGTACGTCATCACGCGATAGGTCAGCCAGCCCCACAGCAGCGGCGGAATCAGTGCGAAGAACGGCGGGATCAGCCAGAGCGGCAGCGTGATCACCAGCACGAGCAGACACACGAGCGTTGTCCAGATGGAATGCACCACACTGCCGAACCATGTGCCGCCGCGCCGCATCTCCAGACCCGCGAACTGCCGCTTCGACAGATGCCTGATGACGGCCGGCATCGACAGCGTCGCGATCAGCAGCAGCACCGTGACGACGATCAGCGGAATCACCATGGCGATCACGATGAACGGCGCGACGGCCGCGTGCAGCGACGAAAAGCCGAGCCAGTCGAACAGGCCGTAGAGCGTCGTCGTCAGCGGCCAGCTTTCGAGCCAGCCGCGCGTCGCGCCGATCAGGGTCTGCCAGGAAAACCACAGCACAACGCCCCAGACGATCGCGGCTGCTGCGAACGGCATGAACGTCAGCCATAGCATGCGCGGATGGAGCACCGAAGAAAGCGCGCGCCCAAACGAGCGCAAGAGGTCATTCATTCGTAGTCGATGACGAGGGAAGCAGGCAGGAAAAGGAAGGAAACGTGGACAGGATAAACCACGTCGGGCGTCGGCGTTCGAAAGCGCGAACGACGTTTGAACGGGCAAGCGCGAGTGGCGTCACGCGGTCTTCACACGCGCTTCACCGCAACGCTTTCGAGGCCACACTCGCCCGTCCCCGACTGGCGCACAAGGGATCGGGATGCGCGCCGGCGCGCTTACGCCGTGCCCCGCTGCTTTTTGCCGGACATGCGCTCCGCGATGCGCACGAACGCGAGCCAATGCTGAGCCCAGAAACCCTCGCCGTAGCGGCGTCCGCTCAATTGGTCGCGAATGCCCGTCGGTTCCATTTCGCGGCTCCACGACGCGCTGCCGAACAGAATGTCCCACCACGGAAACAGCACGCCGAAATTGCAGCCGTACTTGAGCCCTTCGTGGCCGTAGCCGATCGCATGATGGCGTCGATGAAACGTCGGGCTGACGAGCAAGCGCTCGCCGAGCCAGCCGAAATACAGCCGGATGTTCGCGTGCTGCACACTTTGCGCGAGGTTCGTGATCGCGACGAGCGCGACGAACTGCGACGGCGGCACGCCGATGAACAGCGCGATTACCGCGAAGAAGCATGCCTGCAGCAGATCGTCGAGCAGATGGTTGCGGTCGTCGGCCCACAGCGACATCTGCTGCTGGCTGTGATGCACCGCGTGCAACTCCCACCACACGCCGATCTTGTGCTCGCCCCGGTGATACCAGTAGCCCGCGAAATCGAGCACGAGCAGATACATGACGAACGTGATGAATGGCTGCGTCGTCACGCCCGGCCAGAGGTTGTCGAGTTCGATGTTTGCGATGCCGTGCAGGCGGAACCAGCCCTGTACCGAATCGAAAAACGGCTGCAACGCGAAGAAGAAAAACAGGTTGAGAATGCCGAGTTTCGCGATCCACGTATAGAGCACGTCGACGCGCACGGCCTTCCGGTCCTTCCATTGTTCGACGGGACGCAACGCCTCCAGCGGACGCAGCAGCGCGTACATCGCGAGCACTTCCAGCACGCCGACGATCACCCAGTAAAGGCTGTCGTACGTGTCTTCGTCGTAGTCCATCAGGTCGAGGCGGAACAGCAGCGGCTGCACCACGTCGACATACAACAGCGTCTGGATCGACGAAATGACGCTATCCAGGCTAGAAGCGATCAGGTGGAACATGTGGCTCTATATGCGTCGATGTTCTGCGTCACTGTGCGGCGCGCCGGCAAGGCGCGCCGCCGCTGCGTCACGCGTTACGCGTTACGCCCCGTTCGGCGCGGTGACGGGCGCGCGGTTGAAAAAATAGATGCCGTGCGGCGAGCGGCCGACAGCGATCGTCTGGATCAGCTTGCGCGTGCTCAGGTCGATGACGCCCACGTGCTTCGCGAAACGGAACGTTACCCACAGATAGCGTTTGTCGGCGGAAAGTTCCATGTCGTCGGGTCCCGGCATCAGGCCCGTGATATCGCCGACGTTGGTGAGCGTGTCTTCGTCGATGATGCTGATCGTGCTCGCCACCCGGTTCGACACGGCGACATGCTTGCCATCCGCGAGCGAACGGAAATTGTGCGCGCCCTTGCCCGTCGTGATCGTCTTCACGATCTTCTGGGTGCGCCAGTCGACCACGGCGACGTAATCCGCGCCTGTCATGCCGATCAGCAGGTATTTGTCGCCCGGCGTCATCCACAGGCCGGCTGGCACCTTGCCGACCTTCATCTTCCACTTGACCGTCTGCGTGGCGAGATCGATGGCAGCGAGTTCGCCCGACACCTGCAACGTAATGAACACCGTCTTGCTGTCGTTCGTGAACGCGATGTGGCTCGGCATCACAGCGAGCGGCAAGCGACTCGCGAGCGTCATGTTATGGCCGTCGTAGTGATAGATGTCGAGGCGGTCGAGGCGCAGCCCCGTCGTCACGAGCCACTTGTGATCCGGCGAAAAACCGATCTGATACGGGTCTTCGACGTTTTCGACCCAGCGCTGCGGCTTGCCCGTCTTTGGATCGACGAACATCAGACTGTTCGACACCGAGTTCGCGACGATCAGCGAGGCATTGTCCGGCGTGGGCATCAGGTGGTGCGGTTCCTTGCCCGTCGGCACGGTGTCGACCACCTGGTGCGTCGCCTCGTCGATCAGGCTCAGTGTCGCTTCGCCGGAATTGAGCACGATCACGTTGTTGGCATGGACGGCGGGAGAGAAAAAGCTCGCTGCCGCGACGAACGCCGCGCCTGCTGCAAACGTGCCAGTCAAGCCGGGAAGGGAAAATTTGCGCATGAAGACTCACATCAGGGGATGACCGCCATTGTAGAACGTTTGCGCGATGCAACGGTTGACCTCGGTCGAGGAAAAATGTGGGCTCGCGGCGCGCTGCCGCAGACGCGCGCCGGCTCGCTTGCGGGGGGCGCTTGCACCTTCCAGGCGCCTGCGCTTTGAGAACCGAATTGTTCCGAATAACCGAATCGATTTCGGAGCGCGACTCAGCGTCCAGATAATCAATGAAGAACATATCGCGATTATTCACAGCGCAAATTCAGCAATTTAAGAGCGAATTTTCTGGTCGTCATTAATTAAGAATTACCTCATATCGACGCCCAGCCACTCGCCGCAAAAATCAGCGCGTGCAATTCCCGCTTCGACGCTTTCCAGCAAGCCGGAGATGCGCCAGCCAGCGCAGGCCGGTCAGGCCCGCGTCATCCTTTTTCATCCCAACACAAGCGGGTCTTGCCATGTGTGGGTGTTTACTGCGTCTGGTGTTTCCGGATATTTGCTGCCTTGTTTCATCCGGAGTTTTTGAGGCATGAAAAACATGAATGGAATAATCGCGAATCAAATCGCGCACCGGCGTGCCGTATCGAGCACCCACCCACAGCGCTGCCCGACTCAACCGCGGCGGCGCGCGGCTGGGCGGGCACTGGCAGGCGTATTGCTGATGGTGGCGATGACGGGCGCGCACGCAGCTGTCATTGCAGGCAGTGGCGCAGTGTCGGTGGACCCGACGGGCGTGGCAATCGGCGAGACCGCGTTCTCGGGCGGCGTCAATGCAATTGCGCTCGGTGACACGTCGACGGCCGTCGGCAACTACACGACCGCGCTCGGCGCGCACGCGCGTGCGATGGCGGGCGCGTCGACAGCGATCGGCGACACCGCACAGGCGAACGCGTTCCAGTCGCTGGCGATCGGCGCGAACTCGATGGCGACGTTCATTAGCATTGCGCTCGGTTCCGGCTCCGTGACGCTGTTCGGCGCGCAGATCGGCTACACGGCGTTCGGACTCGGCGCGCCGCAAACGTCGTCGGGCGAAGTCAACGTCGGCAACCGCACGATCAGCAGCATGGCCCCCGGGCGTGCCGATCAGGACGCCGTCAACGTGGCGCAACTGAAAGCTGTCGCGGGCAAGCTCGACGGCGACGTGACCGCGCTGCAGAAGCGGCTCGACGGCGCGGTAATGTACGACCGCAATGCCGACGGCTCCGTCAACCGCGACAGCATCACGCTGCAGGGCGACCCCGCCGGCGGTGGCACGCAGCTTCACAACGTCGCGAATGCCGTCGGCAGCCAGGATGCTGTGAACCTCGGCCAGCTTGGAGCGATGGTCGGCAACGCGGTCAGCAACATCACCGTCAATACGGCGAATCCGATGTTCAGCGCCGAAGGGGCGCCCGTCAGCGAGCCCGCACTGGCAACGGGCACGCATTCGATCGCGGCGGGCGCGAATGCGCAGGCGAGCGGCACGAACGCCGTCGCGCTGGGCGCAGGTGCAAACGCGAGCGCAGACAACGCTGTGGCGCTCGGCCAAGGCTCGGTCGCGGATCGCGCGAACACGGTCTCCGTCGGTGCTGCAGGACAGGAGCGGCAGATCGCGAACGTCGCGGCGGGCGTTCAGGGCACGGATGCCGTCAACCTGAACCAGCTGAACCAGAGCATGGGCAACGCGGTCGGCGAGGCCAAAGCCTATACCGACGACCAGGTCCGTTCGGCGCGCAAAGACAGCTATGGCGGCGCCGCGGCGGCAATCGCAATGGCAGGCCTGCCGCAAGCGGTGCTACCGGGCCGCGGCATGGTCGCGCTCGCGGCCGGCACGTACGGCGGCCAGTCGGCGATGGCGCTCGGCGTGTCGCAATTGTCCGACTCGGGCAAATGGGCCTACAAGCTGCAAGGCACGGCGAGCACACGCGGCGAGCTTGGTGCGTCGATCGGAGCCGGCATGCACTGGTGATGCCGCTCACCGCGAGCGTTCGCGTCGGCAGCGGGCGGCGGCGTTGCAGGCGTCGCCCGCTGCACGACCTGGCGCGCAAGTACGCGCGCCCACGCCGATCAGCGCTGCATCGACTCCCAGACCTTATAGAGCCGCTTGACAGAGACGGGCATCGGCGTGCGCAGCTCCTGCGCGAACAACGACACGCGCAGTTCCTCCAGCAGCCAGCGGAACTCGGCGAGCCGCACATCCGGCACGCCGCCGCGCTGCCCGAGCGCACGCTGGTAATGCTGCGCGAGCGGCTGCAATTCGGCGAACTGGCGAGCATCGCGTGCCGGGTCCGCTTTCAGCTTGTCGATGCGCAGTGCAATGCCCTTCAGATAGCGCGGGAAATGCGACAGCTGCGCATACGGCGTATCGACGACGAAGCGTTTGCCGATCAGCGCATCGAGCTGAGCGTGCATGTCGGCGTACGCGGCGGCGAACGGCTTGGCCTGCGCGAGCTTTTTGAGGACGGCCGAATACTCGCCAAGAATCTGCCCGACGAGCCGGGCAATCTCTTGCGCCAGTAACGTGAGCCTGCTTCGGCCTTCGTCCTTGCGGGCGTGAAAGCTGGCGTCGTCGTCAGGCAGCGGTTCTTGCAGGCACGCGCGGTCGAGGGCCGTATCGATAAGCTGATCGCGCAATTCCTCCTGCGTGCCGCGCGGCATGAACTGCATCGCCATTTCGCGCAGTCCCGGCAGATTCTTTTCGAGGTACTTGATCGGCTCTCGTAACTGCAGTGCGAAAAGCCGCCGCAAGCCCGCGCGATGAATCCGCGCCGCCTCGTCGGGCGAATCGAACACTTCGACGTCACAATGCGTGCCGCGATCGACGAGCGCGGGATAACCGAACAGCGTCTGCCCGCCCCGCCGGATTTCGAGCAACTCGGGCAGCTTGCCGAAGTTCCACGTCGTCAGGTTTTCGTAGAGCGCGGTGGCGGGCGCGGCGGCAGCTTCGCCTGCCGTCGGCGTGCGAGGCGCGGCGGACGCGCCACGTCCAGCGCCTGCGGCGGCGCCGGACGCAGCAGCACGCGCAGACGCGTCGCCGCCGGAACCCACATTCGCGAGCGCTGCGCCCGCCGCGCTCGTCGCGATCTTCTGGAACTGCTGCTGCGCCTGACCGCCCAGCTCCGCGCGCAATTGCGCGAGGTTGCGGCCCATCGCGAGCTGCCGTCCATGCTCGTCGATGACCTTGAAGTTCATGAACAGATGCGGCGCGAGCGTCTCGAGCTTGTAGTCCGACTGCTTCGTCGCGACTTGCGTCTGCTCCCGCACGTCGGCGATCACCGTATCGAGCAGGCCGCCAGCGCCAAAGGGCGGCCCGCTGTGCCGTTCGACGAATCCCGCCGCATATTCCGGCAACGGCACGACGTGGCGGCGCAGCTTTTGCGGCAGCGACTTGAGCAGCAATTGCGTCTTTTCCCTGAGCATTCCGGGCACGAGCCACTCGACGCGCCGCGTATCCACTTGATTCAGCGCATACAGCGGCACGGCAAGCGTCACGCCATCGCGCGGCGAGCCCGGCTCGAAGTGATAAGTCAACGCCATGTCGACGCCCGCCATCGTCATCCGCTTTGGGAACAGATCCGTCGTGACGCCAGCAGCCTCATGGCGCATCAGATCGTCGCGCGACAGGTACAGCAGCCGCAGCTTGTCTTCCTGCTGCCCGCTCTTCTTCACTTCGTCGCGATACCAGCGCTCGAACGCGGCGCCCGTATGGATGCCGTTCGGAATTGCCTGATCGTAGAACGCGTAGATCAGTTCGTCGTCGACCAGCACGTCCTGACGGCGCGACTTGTGTTCGAGCTGTTCGATATCGGCGAGCAGCTTGCGGTTGTGCGCGAAGAACGCGAGCTTCGTGTCGAACTCCCCTTCCACGAGCGCGCCACGGATGAACAATTCCCGCGCGCGCGCGGGATCCTGCTTGCCGAAGCTGACGCGCCGCCGGTGATAGACAGGCAGACCATATAGCATCGCGCGCTCGAATGCCGTCACCTGCGCGGCGCGCTTTTCCCAGTGCGGTTCGGACAGCGACTTCTTCAACAGATGCGCGCCGACGCGCTCGACCCATTCCGGCTCGATCTTCGCGATACAGCGCGCGTACAGGCGGCTCGTTTCGATAAGTTCGGCCGCCATCACCCATTTGCCCGCTTTCTTCACGAGCGCCGAACCCGGCCACAAATAGAACTTGATCCCGCGCGCGCCGAGATAGTACGGCTCGTCGTCGGCTTTGAGACCGATGTTGCCAAGGAGGCCCGTCAGCAGCGCGAGATGGATCTGCTCGAAGGTTGCTTCGCTCTCGTTCAGACGCCAGCCGTGCTCGCGCACCACGGTGAGCAGTTGCGAATGCACGTCGCGCCATTCGCGCAGACGCAGATGCGAGAGGAAATTCTGCCGGCAAGCGTCGGTCAGCTGCCTGTTCGATTTCTTGTGCGCAACCGCCTCTTCGAACCACGTCCAGATTTTCAGCCATTGCAGAAACTCGGAGCGCTCGTCGGCGAACTTGCGGTGTGCCTGATCGGCTTGCTCCTGTGCGTCGATCGGGCGGTCGCGCGGGTCCTGCACGGACAGCGCGCTCGCGATGATCAGTACCTCGCGCAGCGCGAGCTGGTCACGCGCGGCGAGAATCATCCGCCCGACGCGTGGATCGAGCGGCAGACGTGCCAGTTCACGGCCGAGCGGCGTGAGCGCGTTGTCGTCGTCGACGGCACCGAGCTCGTTGAGCAACTGATAGCCGTCGGCGATCGCGCGGCCGGGCGGCGGTTCGATGAATGGAAACGTTTCGATCGCCGTCAGATGCAGCGACTTCATCCGCAAAATGACGGCCGCCAGTGACGAACGCAGAATTTCCGGATCCGTGAAGCGCACACGCGCCTGGAAATCGGCTTCTTCGTACAGACGGATGCAGATGCCGTCGGCAACGCGGCCGCAGCGCCCCGCGCGCTGGTTCGCGGCCGCTTGCGAAATCGCCTCGACCTGCAACTGCTCGACCTTGTTGCGATACGAGTAGCGCTTCACGCGCGCGAGGCCCGTGTCGATCACGTAGCGGATGCCCGGCACTGTCAGCGAGGTTTCCGCGACGTTGGTCGCGAGCACGATGCGCCGCGCGTTCGATGGCCGGAACACGCGCTCCTGCTCGGCCGCCGACAACCGTGCGAACAGCGGCAGGATTTCCGTGTGCGGTGGATGGTGCTTACGCAGCGCTTCCGCCGCGTCGCGAATTTCGCGCTCGCCGGGCAGAAACACGAGCACGTCGCCGGGACCTTCGCGGCACAGTTCGTCGGCGGCTTCGACGATCGCGTCCATCAGGTCGCGATCGGTCTCGCGCTGCGTTTTCGGACGATCCGGCCGATGTTCGCGGCCGGAGTTGCCCTCAGCCGCCTTCACTGCCGGCGAATCGTCGGCGACGGGCCGATAGCGCACCTCGACGGGATACAGCCGCCCGCTCACTTCGATCACGGGCGCGGGCTTTTCTTCGCTGCCGAAATGACGCGCGAAACGATCGGCGTCGATGGTCGCCGAGGTCACAATCAGCTTCAGATCGGGACGCTTCGGCAGAATCTCTTTCAGATAGCCGAGCAGAAAATCGATGTTCAGGCTGCGCTCGTGCGCTTCGTCGATGATCAGCGTGTCGTACGCCTTCAGCAGCGGATCGGTCTGCGTTTCCGCGAGCAAAATGCCGTCCGTCATCAGCTTGACGGACGCGCCGGGCGAGAGATTGTCGGTGAAGCGCACCTTGTAGCCGACCACTTCGCCGAACGGCGTGCCGAGTTCCTCGGCGATGCGCCGGCCCGTCGCCGAGGCCGCGATGCGGCGCGGCTGCGTATGACCGATCAGCCCGCCGCCCCCCGCGCCGAGTCCGCGTCCGAGCGCGAGACAGATTTTCGGCAACTGTGTCGTCTTGCCCGAGCCCGTCTCGCCGCTGACGATCACGACCTGATGTCCTTCAATCGCTCGCGCGATTTCCTCGCGGCGGCCCGACACCGGCAACGCTTCGGGGAACGTGATTGGCGGAATGGGGTTGGGTTCGACGACGCGAGCGGGCTTCTGCGGCTCGCGCGGCGCATTGCGCGGCTTGTCGGCGCCGGACTGATTACCCGCGCGTGCACGGTCTTCCGGACGCGTCTGCTGCCGCGCCGTGCCGCCTGCCGGATTCGGTCCGCTACGCTTGCCCTGCCGGTCCTGCCGCGCGTTCTGCGCGCGGTTCTCCGCGCGATTCTGCGCCTCCCGCGCGCCACTCTTCGCCGCGCCCGCGCTTTCGCGTGTGTTTGCTTCGCCGTGCGTGGAAGCGCCCGTCAGGGGCGCATTCGCAGCATTCACGGAAACGTCACTGCGAGGTGCGTTGCCGCGCGCCTCGTGTTTCTCGTGCCGATGGCCGCGCGGCACGGGGTTCGCGGCGTCTTTCGCGTTATCGGACGGAGCGTTTTTCGTATCGGCTCCAGCGGAGCTTTTGGGTACATTCGACATGGGGGCGCATTATAATCCGGGGCATGAATTCCCAAACCGACCTCGTCCCCTCGCCCGCCTCAGCACCGGCACCGTCCGGCGACGCGGAAACCCTGTTGCAGCACGCGCAATTCGTCGACTGGATGCGATCGGTCGCGCCGTATATCCACGCGTTCCGAAACAAGACGTTTGTCGTCGGGTTCGGCGGCGAGGTCGTGCATCAGGGTCTGCTCAACGCGCTCGTCTCCGACATCGCGCTGTTACAGGCAATGGGTATCCAGATCGTGCTCGTGCATGGCTCGCGTCCGCAAGTGGAAGAGCAGATGAGCCTGCACGGCGTCGAGTCCGAGTTTTCGCACGGCATGCGCATCACCAATGCGCGCGCGCTCGAATCCGCGAAGGAAGCCGCAGGCGAAGTGCGTCTCGACATCGAGGCCGCGATCAGCCAGGGTCTGCCGAACACGCCCATGGCGCACGCGCACATCAGCGTCGTGTCGGGCAACTTCGTGACGGCGCGCCCGGTCGGCATTCTCGACGGGGTCGATTTCCAGCACACGGGTGTCGTGCGCAAGATCGATGCCGAGTCGATCCGTCAATCGCTTGCGAGCGGCAAGATCGTGCTGCTCTCGCCGCTCGGCTTTTCGCCGACGGGCGAAGCGTTCAATCTGGCGATGGAAGACGTCGCGTCGGCTGCCGCGATCGCGCTGCGCGCCGACAAGATCGTGTTTCTGACCGAAACGGAAGGTCTGCTCGACGAAGAAGGCGCGCTGCTGCGCGAACTGTCGCTTGACGACGCTTACCGCCTGCATGAAAGCGGTGCTGTAACGGGCGACGCCGGCTTCTATCTGAAGCACTCTATTCGCGCATGCCGCGGCGGCGTCGCGCGGGCGCACATCATTCCATACGCGCTCGACGGCAGCCTGCTGCTGGAACTGTTCTTGCACGACGGCGTGGGCACGATGATTTCGTACGAGAACCTCGAAAGCCTGCGCGAAGCCTCGCCGGACGACGTCGGCGGCATTCTCACGCTGATCGAGCCACTGGAAAGCGACGGCACGCTCGTGCGGCGCGGGCGCCACCAGATCGAGCGCGACATCGACCATTTCTCGGTGATCGAGCACGATGGCGTGCTATTCGGCTGCGCAGCGCTGTATCCGTATCCGCAGGAGCGCATCGGCGAGATGGCCTGCCTGACGGTCGCACCGGAAGCACAGGGTTCGGGCGACGGCGAGCGGCTGCTCAAGCGTATCGAGCAGCGCGCGCGGGCTCGCGGACTCGCCCGTATCTTCGTGCTGACGACGCGCACCGAGCACTGGTTCCTCAAGCGCGGCTTCGTGAAGGTCACGGTCGACGATCTTCCCGAAGACCGCCGCCGCCTCTACAACTGGCAGCGCAAGTCGCTCGTGCTGATGAAACAGCTCTGAGCGCGCACAATAACGCCGCGACGCCGTTACATATCGATTACAGGAGAAGCACAGCATGACTCGCATGGTTCAATGCACGAAGCTCGGCAAGGAAGCCGAAGGTCTCGATTTTCCGCCGCTGCCGGGCGAACTCGGCAAACGGATCTACGAGAGCATTTCGAAGGAAGCATGGCAGCAGTGGCTCAAGCAGCAGACCATGCTGATCAACGAAAACCGGCTCAATATGGCCGATCCGCGCGCGCGTCAGTACCTGATGAAGCAGACGGAGAAGTTCTTTTTTGGCGAAGGCGCCGATCAGGCTTCGGGCTACGTGCCGCCTGCACAAGGCTGATCTGCCCCGCGGGCATGTGTCTCGAATCCCAACCATCCGCGCTCGATGCGCGGATTTTTTTCGTGTGCATTCCATGCGCGTCGGCCCGCCGCCCGCGCAGGAAATTGAACGAAACCGTTAATCGGAAGCCGCCTTTTCGGCACCCGCCGAATTCCCGCCATCCCCTGCCACACAAGGGATTGCGCGCGTTGAGCAAAAGCCCGCCCGACGGGCGATTTGCACGAACCTCGCCGATCGTGCTATCATGTTCTTCGTACTAACTGCATTAACCCTTCATTCGCGTTCAGCTCATTCCGGCCCGGCGTCGTTCGCCGAGTTTGGTCCGGATAGAAGTTGAATTGTTTTTATACAAGAAGGCTTGTCGGTTGTTTCGTTGCAAGTTGCGCCAGCCTGGTTGGCGCGATCCAGAGCGACGCCTCGCCGGCCTTTTTCGTTTCAAGCCTTTTCAAGCGGCGCCAGCGCATAACGTGCGCGGGTGTCCTCCGGTATCTGCCCCCCCTGCAAGGCCACGCGGATACCAACGTTTAGCAGCAACCGATGAGTGCATTTTCGCGACGACCTTCGCGATGCACGGGCGTGACTTTTTCTGCGCAAATGTCCTGAACGTTGCGCAGTACGCCTTTGCGCGGTCCGTGCCAGGCAGCCGGCTTCTGCCACGCCTTTGACCGCTCGCGAAACTGCACTTTCCAGCAATCCGTGGCGGAACGCTTCGCGTTCGGCCGCAGTCATAGGAGCATTCACCTTGACCGCTTCCAGCAACGGCTTCTGGCGACAAAACAACAACGACAACAGCCTCACACTCGACGACATCACGGTCGTCGACAACGCTCTTCTCAAGCGTGCTGTCGGCGCGATGGCGCTCGGCAACGCGATGGAATGGTTCGATTTCGGCGTGTACAGCTACATCGCCGTGACCCTCGGCAAAGTGTTCTTCCCGTCGAGCAGTCCGTCAGCCCAGCTGATCGCCACGTTCGGCACGTTCGCCGCCGCGTTCGTCGTGCGCCCGATCGGCGGCATGGTGTTCGGGCCGCTCGGCGACCGCATCGGCCGTCAGCGCGTGCTCGCGATGACGATGATCATGATGGCCGTCGGCACGTTCGCGATCGGCCTGATTCCGGATTACGGCTCGATCGGCATTCTCGCGCCCGCCTTGCTGCTGCTCGCGCGTCTCGTGCAGGGCTTCTCGACGGGCGGCGAATATGGCGGCGCGGCGACCTTCATCGCCGAGTTCGCAACCGACCGCCGCCGCGGCTTCGCGGGCAGCTTCCTCGAATTCGGCACGCTGGTCGGCTATATCTTCGGCGCGGGCACGGTGGCCGTGCTGACCGCGTCGCTGTCCCAGGAAGCGCTGCTGTCGTGGGGCTGGCGTGTGCCGTTCTTCATCGCGGGTCCGCTGGGCCTCGTCGGCCTGTACATCCGGATGAAGCTCGAGGAAACGCCTGCCTTCAGGAAGGAAGCCGAAGCGCGCGAGGCCGACGAGAAGTCGCGCCCGAAGCAGAGCTTCATGGAACTGCTCGCGCAGCAATGGAAGCCGCTGCTGCAATGCGTTGGCCTCGTGCTGATCTTCAACGTGACCGACTACATGGCGCTGTCGTATCTGCCCAGCTATCTGTCGGCGACGCTGCACTTCAACGAATCGCACGGCCTGTTCCTCGTGCTGGCCGTGATGGTGCTGATGATGCCGATGACGCTGTACGCAGGCCACCTGTCGGACACGATCGGCCGCAAGCCCGTCATGCTGCTCGGCTGCGTGGGTCTGTTCGCGCTGTCAATTCCTGCTCTGCTGTTGATCCGCACGGGCGCCGTGCTGCCCGTGTTCGGCGGTCTGCTGATCCTCGGTGCACTGCTGTCGACCTTCACGGGCGTGATGCCGTCGTCGCTGCCCGCCCTCTTTCCGACGAAGATCCGCTACGGCGCGCTCGCAATCGGCTTCAACGTGTCGGTGTCGCTGTTCGGCGGCACGACGCCGCTGGTCGCCGCGTGGCTGGTCGACCGCACCGGCAACGCGATGATGCCCGCGTACTACCTGATGGGCGCGTCGATCATCGGTATCGTCTCCGTGCTCGCGCTGCGCGAGACGGCCCGCAAGCCGCTGCCCGGCTCAGGCCCGTGCGTCGCGACGCGTGCGGAAGCGCACGCCGTGCTGCGTGGCGAACGTGAAGCTGCGGAAATCGAAGAAGCGTATGCGGCTACCGCAACGGTGCGTGCATAAGCGAGCCACACGTCTCGCACAGGACTGAAACGGGTCAGCTTCGGCTGATCCGTTTTTTATGGCGTCAGCGTATGCAACGTGGCTTCGACGCTTGCACCGTCGATCGTCAACATGCCCACCGAAACCGGCAGCTTGAAACGGCGCGGTCCCGCGCTGCCGGGATTGACGAATAGCACTCCGTCGCGCTCGACGATCAGCGGCTTGTGCGAATGTCCCGTCACGACCACGCGCACGCCTGCGTCGTGCAGATCGCGCGGCACATCGGCGATATCGTGAACGACAAATATCCTGACCTGCTGCACGTCGAGCGTCGCGTGCAGCGGAATGGACGCGGCCCAGTCGCCCATGTCGTTGTTGCCGCACACGACAGTCAGCGGCGCGATCGGTTCAAGCGCATCGAGCACCGCCCGATTGCAGATGTCGCCCGCGTGGATGATCGCGTCGCAACGCGCGAGCCATGCGAGCGCTTCCGGCCGCACGAGATTATGCGTGTCCGAAATCAAACCGATGCGGGATGGCTGTGTGCGCCGCTTGACCATCGTGTGTTCCAGAAATTCAATCGAGCGCGGCGAGCGGCGCGCGCGGCTTGTGCGACATCTCGACCAGCCGCTTCGTCGCACCCTGCACGAGCACGGACACGACCGCGCCGCACGCGAAAGCGGGCAGTACGCCGAGCGTCGGCAGCGTCGACGCGGCGACCAGGAAGAACGCCGCAAACGACGCGCGCCCGATCACCATGCCGCGCATCAGCAACGCGACAAAAGGCGCACCGTGCGCGCGCTGCGCCGAGACGGCGAGCACGCTGCCGAGCAGCGGAAACACGGACAGCACGCCGCTCCACGCTGGGCCCATCGACGCGGACAACGTCGTCACCGCGAGCGTCAGCAACGTCCCCGCGAGCATGCGCAACGCAAGATCGGCGAACGGCACGCGCGCGGCGGGCATCACGCCTTCGACGCGCGGCAAGCCGGCTTGCGAGACGGCGACGGCCACGCACGCCACCGCACCCGACCATGCGAGGCTCAGCGGCAGATGCGTGAGCAACACGGCGACCACCGCCCACGCGACCAGTCCCACGAGCAGCGCGACCCACCAGCAGTTCGCGCGGCATGTCCACGCGTACGCGAAGTTGAACGCTTCCGACGCGGCGATGGCCGCAATCGACGCCACCGACACATGCACCGCAAACGCGGTTCCGCGCTCCAGTGCGAGCAGCAGCACGATCGGCCCGGCGACGACGGGCAATCCCGCCAGCCAGCCTGCCACCGACGGGCCCCACACGCGTCCCGCCAAGGTCAGCGCAGCGAGAAAGCCGGGAACCAGCGCGAGCTTGAGCGCAAGCATCGGCTATTCCTTGACGAGCACTTCGATGCGGCGGTCCGGTACGAGCCACATAAACGCGCACAGCGTATAGAGCATGACCGAGACCCACGGCGCGATGAACGCGAACCCCGCGCCCACCAGATAGATCACAGCGGAAATCTTGCCCTTGAAGTCGCGGCCGAGCGCACGCGCAATCGTCGAGTCCGGTCCATGATGACGGATCAGCACGTGCGCGAGGATGAAGTACGCAATGGCACACATGAACAGATCGAGGCCGTACAACGCCGTCGGCCACGCGGCCAGATGGCTTTCGCCGATCCAGTGTGTGGTGGCGGGCATCAACGAGAGCCAGAAGAGCAGATGCAGATTCGCCCACAACACGCCGCCCGTCACCTTCTGCACGGCATGGAACATGTGATGATGGTTGTTCCAGTAGATGCCGACATACAGAAAGCTCAGCACGTACGCGAGAAAGACGGGGATCATGGGGCGCAGCGCTTCGAGGTCGAAGCCCTCCGGCACTTTGAGTTCGAGCACCATGATTGTGATGATGATCGCGATCACGCCGTCGCTGAAGGCTTCGACTCGTCCTTTACCCATCTGCCTGTTTCCCGTTGCCGTTATCGTTGTTCATCCACGCCGGCACAGGCCGGCGCTGCCGCTGCCGATTATCCGCGATCGGAGGCAAGGCTGTCGATGATGGGCACGGGACTGCTCAAGGTTCGTAGTAGATCGCGAGCCAGACGGTCCGCTCGTTATCCTGTGTCCACGCAACGCGATGACGGCAGTGCGGCTCGATCAGCACATAATCGCCGGGACGCATGTCGTGCAGCGCCGCGTCCTCCTCGAATTCGAGCACGGCGGCGCCCGACAGCAGCACGACCCACTCCGCACGCGAGTCGTCGTACCAGAAGCCGGGCGGGCTCGTATGGCCCATCGACACAATCCGCTCCACATTCAGACGCTGCCCCGCGACGAGCATGTCGATCCGCTCTTCATCGTCGCGCTTCGCTTCGCCGCTGAACAGGTTGCCCGTTTGCAGTTGCATGTCGTCACCTCTGCTCATCGCTCACTGCATCGGGGCGAGACCGGCGAGCAACGTCGGCACCAGTTCGCTGATCGTCGGATGGATATGCATCGCGTATTGCAGCGTCGTGTACGGCGCTCGCGCCGTCATGATGTCGACGAAAGTGTGGATTGCTTCGTCGCCATCGACGCCGTAAATCGTCGCGCCGAGTATCTGCTTCGACGACGGGTCGACGAGCACTTTCATGAAGCCGTCCGTTTCGCCTTTCTCACGTGCGCGGCCCACGCGCGTCATCGGCATCGTCGCGATCAACGCGTCGCGCCCGCTCTTGCGCACGTCCTGCTCGGACAGGCCGACGCGCGCCAGCGGCGGATCGACGAACACCGCATACGCGATGATCCGGTCATCGACGCTGCGCTTGCCGCCGTCGAACAGATTCGTCGCGACGATCTGGAAATCGTCGTAGGACGTGTGCGTAAAGGCACCGCGTCCGTTGACGTCGCCGATCGCCCACACACCGGGCACGTTCGTGCGCAGCTGCCCGTCGACGGGAATCGTGCCGTGGCGCTCGACCTCGATGCCGGCTGCGTCGAGGCCGAGATCGTCCGTGTTCGGGCTGCGGCCCGTGGCGAACAGCAAATGCGACGCGTCGAGCGGCGCGCCCTCGCTGCCGAAGAAAATCCGCACGCCGTCGCCGTCGTGCTGCAACGGCTCGACGCGCGACGGCTCGCCGCCAAAGCGGAATTCGACGCCTTCACGCGCGAGCACGGTCTGCACGTTGCGGGCGAAGTCTTCGTCCTCGCGCGCGAGCACCCGCTCGCCGCGCACGATCACCGTCACGCGGCTGCCGAAACGGCGGAACACCTGCGCGAATTCGAGCGCAATATAGCTGCCGCCGACGATCGCCAGATGCGCGGGCAAGTCGGTCAGTTCGAGCAGTGTCGAATTGGTGTGATAGCGGATGCGCTCGATGCCTTCGAGTTGTGGAATGACGGCCCGCGTGCCCGTGTTGATGAAGATGTCGTCGGCTTGCAGTTCGGCCAGCACATTAGCGCTGTCGGGCTCCGTCACGCTCAGCGTATGCGCGCCAGTAAAGCGCGCATGGCCGTTGAAAACGGTGACGTTATCCGTGTTGCGCAGCCATTTTTCTACGCCGTCGCGCGACTGGCCGATGATCTGATCCTTGCGCGCCTTCACTTTCGCGAGGTCTACGCTCACACCGCCCGCCACATGCACACCATAGTCGAGCGCTCGGCGCGCGACATGCGCGGTGCGCGCGCTCGCCACATACGCCTTGGTGGGCGTGCAACCGACGTTCACGCAGGTTCCGCCGAACTTGTCGCGTTCGATCACCGCCGTCTTGCGGCCTTGCTCCGCAAGACGCACGGCGAGCGGCGAACCGCCCTGTCCGGTGCCGATCACGATGGCGTCGAAATGCTGTGGCATGGCCAATCTCCCGAAGCGCGTGTGCGAGTCGGTCATCTTACGCCAGCCCGATGTTTCCCGAAGTGATGAGCCTCAGCGGTGAGTCGTGGATCTTTTGAACGCCATCCGGCCGCTCAGATCGAGCGAATTACGCGTCGCAATGATGCAGCGAACAGATCAGTTCACGCGAGCGTTGCAGCGCCGCGCGCGCACCACTCGTCGCGACCACGAATCCCGCCTGACTCAGATTGAAGTCCACTTGCACCATGATCTGGATGAGCGAGACCATCGGCAGCACCACTGCCGGGTGATAAAGCTGTCTTTCGATGATCGCTCGCATGGCCGCCCCCAGTCGCATGGCGCCGTGTATCGGGCACGGCGCCCATCCAGATACAAGTTTCGATGGAGGGATTGTAGGGAGCGGCGTGTCAGGGATAAATGAGCTAAACGCGAAGATAGTTGTCGACTGAACAGAACAATCCGTGAACGCCTTGCGGCTCGGGGCTTCTGGACGGATCGACGGCTGGCGCGGGCGTTTTTCGGCCCGTCTTTTCACGGCTGCCTCAGCGTTTGCACGGGGCGCGCGGCCATTCCTGCAGCAGGCGAACGATCATTCGAGCGGCGCGGCAACGAACTCGGGCAGCGCTTCGGCGCGCTTCGAGAACGCGGCGAGCGCGGGGTAACGCGTCGAATCGACGAGATCGGGCAGCATGAACTGCTGGAAACGCCACACGACGGCGAGCGTGATGTCAGGCTGCATCAACCGGTCGCCGAACAGCCAGGCGTTTCCTTCGCGGCCCGCGATCGCGTTCTCCAGATGATCGTACGCGGCGAACAATTGCGTCTGAACGCGTTCGATCCACGGCTGATGCTGACGCTCGGCAGGCCGCAGATTCACTTCGTAGACGTTTTGCATCGTCTTTTCGCAGGCGGCGAGCGCGAAGCCGATCAGGCTCAGCGCCTGCATCCGCTCGGCGGTGTCAGCGGGCATCAGGCGCCGCTCCGGCGGACTCCGATGATCCAGATAGTCGAGGATCAGCGACGAATCGATCAGCATCGTGCCATCGTCGGCGATGAAGGTCGGCGCTTTCACCACGGGATTGATCGCCGCAAACGCTTCGAAATGCCGGAAGACCGACACGCTGTGATGCTCGAACGGCAGACCGAGCGCCCTGAGCGAAATGGCGACGCGCCGTACATACGGTGAATCCATCATGCCGATCAGTTGCATCGCGCTTCTCCCGTCGAAGGTGGTCAGTTCGAAATACTGTAGACGAATTGGCGCGCTGGTGCGTGGCAACGATGGACGCATCGTTGCCTCGCTGATCGGCTCGGGCTGGCGCAAACCGAACCGGCGCACGCTTATGAAAGCCGCGTCATGGCCCGCACTGATCAGCGCAACAAACGCGGCGATGAGCGATGGCGGGATGCCCATCGAGCCAGATAGCGCGGCAGGACGATATTGCCGCCTTGGAGGGCATGCTGCCGCGGGCAGAGATGGTATTCCTGAAGGAACACTACGCGGCCCTGTCGCGCCTGGTTGAATATGAAGAGAAGGCGGGCCGCCTGATCGAGCTTGCGCGGGCCGACGAGCTTGTATTGGCCGCGCACAGCGACGCGTGGCTGGCGTGGCCATCGCGCCGTTCGATTTTCACGTTTCTGGTTCGGGGTCTGCGCGGACGACCCTTTAAGGGAGATGCACAGTAATGATTCTGAGGCATAGTCACTGGATATTTGACACCAGTGCGGGAGCGTCGGCGGGATTCGGCGCATTCAACGCAGAAACAGGTATGTTTGCCCGTAGAGATAGGGACGGGACGTCTCACAAGTACACTTACACCGCATTTGGAATCAGCAAAACCTGGGGGCTTTCGACTGCGCTTCGTCTATCAAGGATCGCCTTGCCGAAGATCATCATTAAGAAAGATGAGGTAAGCGGCGCAGCAGCAACCACGGATTTTAATAGTTGGGGAACGGTCTATCTAACCGACGCCTTCCGCGGTGTCGATCTGACCAGCCCCAGGTCGATCGAGGGCGGCACCGTGTGTTGAACCATTGGGGACGATAGCCAGATAAAAATCCCGCTCAGCGTTACCTGGCGGGGTGCATGGCGAATCTTCGTAATCGTTTTGAAGGTTGTTGGTGCCGGGGACCGGACTCGAACCGGCAAGCTGTTAAGCGGCGGATTTTCGTCACACTACGTCTTTCGACGCCGTCTGCCACGACACGCGAGGCAGCAAACGTTCGTGCGCTGGACTATGCCTTCGCCATCACGATACGCGTATCGCACATCGCCTTAGGCGCCCCCCGTCTAGTCTCTACACCTTCCGCGCCTTCCCCCCCGCGTCGGCAGGAAAGAAAACGGGCTTGGCTCGGCGTTGCCTCGGCGCGCACGGCGTCGAGCGCGCGCGTTCAGGGGTTTCGCCGAATTTGAAGGGTTCTGCACCGGCCGTTTCCGGCTGGGCACTCAATGCTTTAAGTCCGCTATGTTTACCAATTTCATCACCCCGGCAGGGCGGACGCGATTCTACCATCGCGCCACGTCCTGACCAAACCGGCGCGAACCCCAGTTGTCCCGTCCAGCGATCGCCGCGCATTCATCGACCCGTCACAAACGTTCCCGATAATCCGGCCTGCGAAAACGTTTACAACACCGCGCGGCGGCAACGCCGCTCGGCACAGGCTGACGGGAAACCCAACGATGACGCCCACGATCAAGGATGTCGCTGCCCACGCGGGCTTTTCGATTGCGACCGTCTCGCGCGCGATCAACGCGCCGCACACGGTCAACCCCGTGACCCTCGAAAAAGTGCGTCAATCGATCGACGCGCTCAACTTCCGTCCGAGCCCGCTCGGCCGCCAGCTGCGCGGTGAGCGTTCGCGCCTGATCGGCGTCGTGCTGCCGACGCTCGCCAATCCCGTGTTCGCCGAATGCCTGCAAGGCATCGACGAACTCGCATCCGCGCAAGGCTATCGTCTGATGCTGATGACGACGCAATACGACGCCGACCGTGAGCGCCGCGCGATCGAAACGCTGCGCGAACAGCGCGTGGAAGGCCTGATCCTGACGGTCGCCGACGCCGACACACATCCGCTGCTCGACGACCTCGACCGCGACGGCATGCTGTACGTACTGATGCACAACGACACCGTGCGCCGTCCGTCGGTATCCGTCGACAACCGCCAGGCCGCGTACGACGGCGTGCGCATGCTGATCGCGCACGGTCATCGGCGCATCCTGATGCTCGCGGGCACGCTCGCCGCATCGGACCGCGCGCGGCTGCGCCATCTCGGCTACACCCAGGCGATGCAGCAGGCGGGCCTCACGCCCGCGCCCGCGCTCGAAATCGACTTCAACGCCGACGAGCTCGCGCCCTCCGTGCTCAATCATCTGACCACGGGCGCGAATCGTCCGACGGCCCTCTTCTGCTCGAACGATCTGCTCGCGATGGTCGTCATGCGCGGCCTGCGCCGCGCACGCTTCGAGATGCCCGGCGACATGTCGATTCTCGGCTTCGACGGCCTCGCGATGGGCGAACTGCTGTCGCCGCCGCTCGCGAGCGTCTGCGCGCCGAACCGCGAGATCGGCTGCGCCGCGTGGCGTCGGCTGATCGAGCGCGTCGACGGCACGCAGCGGTTGGACTTCGACGACGCGCTGCGTGCACCCTCGCTGTCGCTGACCTTGCCGCACACGCTGCGCGAGGGCGCGACGATCGCCGCGATCTGCGACATCGCGGGCGCCCCGTCGAACCGCATTGTGCGCACGCTCGCCTGAAGTCATAGAACCCGTTTCAAGGCCGCCAACCATCCTTCTCAACCTTCCGGAGACCTGTCGTGATTCGCCGTTCCTCCATCGGTATCGCAGCCGTGCGCGTCGCGCGCGCGGCGCTGGTAGCATCGTCTTTCGTGCTCACGCTCGGCGCCGCGCACGTCGCACACGCCGACGAAACCGCGATCTGCTACAACTGCCCGCCCGAATGGGCCGACTGGGCCAGCCAGATCAAGGCCATCCAGCAGAAGACGGGCATCCGCGTGCCGTTCGACAACAAGAATTCCGGCCAGTCCATCGCGCAGCTGATGGCCGAGCAGAAGAGCCCGGTCGCGGACGTCGTGTACCTCGGCGTGTCGTCGGCCTTCCAGGCGAAGGACAAGGGCGTGATCGCGCCGTACAAGCCCGCGCACTGGGACGACATCCCGTCGAATCTGAAAGACCCGCAAGGCTACTGGTTCGCGATCCACTCGGGCACGCTGGGCTTCTTCGTCAACAAGGACGCGCTCGAAGGCAAGCCGGTGCCGCGCTCGTGGGCCGACCTGCTCAAGCCCGAATACAAGGGCATGATCGGCTACCTCGATCCGTCGAGCGCGTTCGTCGGCTATGCGGGCGCGGTCGCCGTCAACCAGGCGCTGGGCGGCAGCTTCGACAACTTCAAGCCAGGTCTCGACTGGTTCACCAAGCTCAAGGCCAACCAGCCGATCGTGCCGAAGCAGACGGCCTACGCGCGCGTGCTGTCAGGCGAAATTCCCATCCTGCTCGATTACGACTTCGATGCGTACCGCGCGAAGTACAAGGATCACGCGAACGTCGAGTTCGTGATTCCGAAGGAAGGCACGATCGAAGTGCCGTACGTGATGAGTCTCGTGAAGGGCGCGCCGCACGATGCGAACGGCAGGAAGGTGCTCGATTTCGTGCTGTCGGACGAAGGCCAGAAGCTGTGGGCCAATGCGTATCTGCGCCCGGTGCGTTCGAACGCGATGAGTGCCGATGCCGCCGCGAAATTCCTGCCGGCCAGCGACTATGCGCGCGCGCGTCCCGTCGACTTCGGGAAGATGGCCGACAAGCAGCAGGCATTCGGCGAGCAGTATCTGCAGGTGATGCATTGAACGACATCACTTTTCCGCTGCGCTGGCGCATCGCGTTGATCGCGCCGGCGCTCGCGGTGTTCATCGCGTTCTGGCTGCTGCCGATGACCACGCTCGTGCAGGTCAGTGCCGACGGTCATCTGCTGCAGACCTACGGCGCGATGCTCGCGAATACGCGCTACATGAAGAGCCTGTTCGCCACGGTCGCGCTGTCGGCAGCCGTGACGGCCGCGACGCTTGCGCTCGCCGTGATCTCGGGCCTGCATCTCGCGCGCCGGGACTTTCCCGGCAAGCGCACGCTGCTCGCGCTGCTGACGTTTCCGCTGGCGTTTCCCGGCGTCGTCGTCGGCTTCATGGTGATCATGCTCGCGGGCCGCCAGGGCTTGATCGGCGCGCTGTCGCTAAAGCTCACGGGCGACAAGTGGGTGTTCGCGTATTCGATGACTGGCCTCTTTCTCGGCTATCTGTACTTTTCGATCCCGCGCGTGATCGTCACCGTGATGGCGTCCGCGACCAAGCTCGATGCATCGCTCGAAGAGGCCGCGCGCTCGCTCGGCGCATCGCCGTGGCGGATCATGCGCGACATCGTGCTGCCCGCGCTGACGCCCGGATTGATCGCGGCGGGCGCGGTGTGCTTCGCGACGGCAATGGGCGCGTTCGGCACCGCGTTCACGCTGGCTACCGACATCGATGTGCTGCCGATGACCATCTACACCGAGTTCACACTCAACGCGAACATGGTGACGGCGGCGGGATTGTCGATCGTGCTCGGCATCGTCACATGGGTTGTGCTGTATGTCGCGCGCAGCGTCAGCGGCTCGGCCGTGGCGGCGACGGCGTAACCTCGATGGCAAATGACCCTACCCACATGAACTTCGTTGCTCATTCCACCCGCGCGCCCGACCTGCGACGCAGACGCGCGCCCGTCCTGCCCTCGCCCCGCGCCTGGCTCGCGGCGGCTCAATGGCTCGTCACGCTGCTGCTGTGCGCGTTTCTGATCGTGCCCGTCGTAATGTCGATTCTCGCTGGACTGACGGCGAACTACTTTCAGGGCATCGCGAGTGGCCTCACGCTGCGCTGGCTCGCTGAAGTGTGGACGCAGTACCACGACTCCGTGTTCCTGTCGCTCGAGGTCGCGCTCGCGACGCTTGTCATCACGCTGCTGACAGGCGTGCCCGCGGGCTACGTGCTCGCGCGCAGCGAGACCCGTCTGTCGCGCGTCATCGAAGAATTGCTCGTGCTGCCCATCGCGTTGCCGGGCCTTGCGTCCGCACTCGCGCTGCTCGTCGTGTACGGCGGCTTCACGATGTTTCGCACGAGCGTCGCGTTCATCGTCGTCGGCCACGTGGTGTTCACGCTGCCGTTCATGGTGCGAGCCGTCGCTGCCGTGTGCGCGAGTTCCGGATTGCGCACGCTCGAGGAAGGTGCGGCCAGTCTCGGCGCGGGCTTCTTTCAGCGCTTCGTCACGATCGTGCTGCCGAACGTGCGGCCGGGCATTGTCGCGGGCGCGCTGGCCGTGGTCACGCTGTCGATCGGCGAATTCAATCTGACGTGGATGCTGCACACGCCTGACACGAAGACGCTGCCCGTCGGTCTCGCGGATACGTATGCGTCGCTGCGCATCGAGATCGGCAGCGCCTACACGATTCTCTTTTTCATCATGACGATGCCGCTGCTCGTCGCGATGCAATGGCTCGGCGTCGACGCGACGGGCCAGCGCAACGTGCGGCAGAAGAAGGCACGCGTCACCGGTACGCCATCGCCCGCACAGGAAGACCAGTCATGAAGCTCGCCTCCATTCCTATCACGCTGACGCGCTGCGCGAAAACGTTTCGCGGCACGCGCGTGCTCGAACCGCTCGACCTGACGATCGGCGCGGGCGAAACGCTGGTCCTGCTCGGGCCTTCGGGCTGCGGCAAGACGACGACCCTGCGCATGATCGCGGGCCTCGAGCAACCGGACGCGGGCGGACGCGTCGCATTCGGCGACGACGACGTTACTGCGCTGCCGATCGAAAAACGCCAGGTCGGCATGGTGTTCCAGAGCTACGCGCTGTTTCCCAACTTGACCGTGCGCGGAAACATCAACTATGGGCTGAAGATCAAGCGCGTGGAAGCGAACGTGGCGCGACAGCGCGTCGACGAACTGCTCGCGATGATGCGCCTCACCGAGCACGCCGACAAACCCATCGACCAACTCTCGGGCGGCCAGCGTCAGCGCGTTGCACTGGCGCGCGCGCTGGCGCCGCAGCCGCGCGTGCTGCTGCTCGACGAACCGTTGACTGCCCTCGATGCGCGTTTGCGCGACACGCTGCGCAGCGAGATGAATACGCTGTTGCGCGAGCTCGGCATTACCACGGTGTACGTGACGCACGATCAGGCGGAAGCGATGGAGCTTGGCGACCGCATCGTCGTGATGAGCGCGGGGCGGATCGAGCAGATCGGCACGCCGCGGGACATTTACTATCGCCCGGCGAACCGGCGGGTCGCGCAGTTCGTCGGCTCGATCAATCGCGTGTCGGGGCAGGCGCGAGATGGGGTGCTGTCCACGACTGGCGGTGCCATTCCTTTGCCGCCGACGCATGCCATCCGGGTGATGTCACATGGAGATGAAGTATTTTTCCGGCCCGAGGACGCGCGGCTGGCGGAGCCTGAGAATGCCCAGTTGCGAGGGGTGGTCGATGGTGCTGCTTTTCTCGGCGAGCGAACGCGGCTCACTATTCGCGATGCCGCGCCTGATGTTTTGATCATCGACGTGCCTGGGCGGGTCGAGCTTGCTCGTGGGGCGGCTGTCGGGGTTTGTGTCGCCGCGGATGGCTTGATTGCGCTCGCCTAGTTTTTTACGTCGACGGCGCGTGGTCTTCCGATTTTGATGGCATCCTCGTGAAACCCCGGATGCCAGCGAAAACCAGGCGCTCGCCAGCGAAAAAACCGGAATGGCGACTGTGTCGCAGACATAAAAGGACACCCCTATGTTAATCGCCCAGATCAGCGATCTCCACATCAAAGGCCCAGGCGCGCTAGCCTACCGCCGTGTCGACACGGCCCCGTACCTGAAACGCTGCGTGGACCGCCTGAACCAGCTGGACCCACGGCCGGCCGCCCTCGTCATCACGGGCGACCTCGTCGATCAGGGAACCCCGGACCAATACGAACACCTCAAGGCACTGCTGGCGCCGCTAGCCATCCCCTACTACCTGCTAGCGGGCAACCACGACGACCGCACCCATTTGCGCGCAGCGTTCCCCGACCGGGAAGAACTCCACACGGGAGGCGACTTCATCCAGTACGCCATCGACATCGGCCCGCTGCGCCTGATCGCGCTCGATTCGTTGGTGCCCGGGCAAAGCGCCGGCCTGCTCTGCGACGCACGCCTCGCCTGGCTCGAACAGCAACTCGACAAGGCCCGCCACCAGCCCGTGATCGTCGCGCTGCATCATCCGCCATTCGTGTCCGGTATCGGCCACATGGATGAACTGCGGCTCGAACCCGCGTCGGCCGACAAAATGGCGGCAATCATCGCGCGGCATCCGAACGTCGAACGCGTGATCTGCGGGCATGTGCATCGGCCGATGTTCGTGCGCTTCGGCGGCACGATCGCGTCTGCCGTGCCCGCGCCCGCGCATCAGGTCGCGCTCGATCTGCGCGACGACGCGCCGTCCGCCTTCGTCATGGAGCCGCCCGGGTTCGCGCTGCATCGCTATGACAGCGTCAACGGCCTGATTACGCATCACGGATATGTCGAAGCGGCCGATGGCCCCTATCCGTTCTACGAACCGGAAGGCACGCTGATCGATTGAGTCGGCGCGGGCGCGCCGCGTCGGCAAGACGGGCGCGGCAGCAGCGTCCAGCACGATCCGCCCCGCTCCGGTATCATCGGCAGGCTCGCCCCTGCCCCGCCGGTATCGCGCCGGCCGCTGCGCCTCATGTCCACACCCGGCTCCCGCCCCGCCGCGTCTGACCGGTCGTTACGCGGCCTTCTGCTGCTGCTCGCGACCATCGCAGGCGTGTCCGTCGCGAACATCTATTACAACCAGCCGCTGCTTGACGACTTCCGCCAGTCGTTTGCGCAGAGTGCGTCGTGGATCGGCGTGGTGCCATCGATGACGCAGCTCGGCTACGCAGCGGGCATGCTGCTGCTCGCGCCGCTCGGCGACCGCTTCGACCGCCGCAGGCTCATTCTGTTGCAGATCGCGGGACTCTGCATCGCGCTGCTGTGCGCCGCCGCCGCGCCGAATCTCTCCGTGCTCGTCGTCGCCAGTCTCGCAATCGGCGTGCTCGCGACCATCGCGCAACAGGCCGTGCCCTTCTCCGCCGAACTCGCGCCGCCGTCGCAACGCGGTCATGCCGTCGGCACCGTGATGAGCGGACTGCTGCTCGGCATCCTGCTCGCGCGCACGGCGGCCGGCTTCGTCGGCCAGTACCTCGGCTGGCGAGCCGTGTTCGGCTCGTCGATTCTTGCGCTGATCCTGCTCGCCGCCGTCATCCCGTCGAAGCTGCCGCGCAGCAAGCCGACCTCGACGCTCGGCTACGGCAGCCTGATCGGTTCGATGTGGCATCTCGCCGTCGAATTGCGCGGACTGCGCGAAGCGTCGCTGACGGGCGCAGCGCTGTTCGCCGCGTTCAGCCTGTTCTGGTCGACACTCGCGCTCCTGCTCGCGGGGGCGCCGTTCCACTACGGGCCGCAAGCGGCGGGGCTATTCGGCATCGTCGGCGCAGGCGGGGCGATGGCCGCCCCCATCGCGGGCAAGTTCGCCGACCGGCGCGGACCGCGCACGATCGTCTCACTGTCGATCGTGCTGGCGGCGATCGCGTTCGTCGTGTTCGCCGTGTCGGGCACGAGCCTCATCGGCCTCGTGATCGGCGTGATCGTGCTCGACGTCGGCGTGCAGGCCGCGCAGATCTCGAACCAGTCGCGCATCTACGCGTTGAAACCCGAAGCGCGCAGCCGCGTGAACACGGTGTTCATGGTCTGCTATTTCATCGGCGGCGCGGCAGGGTCGGCTGTCGGCGCGCTCGTGTGGCCCGTGTTCGGCTGGCTCGGCGTGAGCATCGCGGGCCTCGGGTTCACAATGCTCGCGGGATTCAATCACCTGCGCGGACGTCCAGAGCCGCACAAGGCGGCGGGCGCTGCGAACTGAATGCCGCCGGTATGGCGCTCATGTGCCGCTCATGTCCCACTCAAGCACACGATCGAACCGTTCGTCCCGGTTTATCGCTCATCCAGACGCGCCTGCGCATAGTCGTGCAGCGCGTCGAGCACCCGATCGAACTCGAACGACTTGTCGTAGAAGTGCCGCACGCCGTATTGCCGACAGCACTCGCGATAGGCGGGCAGCGCATGGTTGGTCAGCACGGCAGCAAACGTCGACTCGATCAGACCTTCCTTTTGCATGTATGCGAGCACGGGCACGCTCGATCCGCCCTTCAGTTGCAGATCGACGATCACGGCATCGAACGCTTCGCCATCCAGCAGGGCGATCGCCTCGTCCGCGGACTCGGCCTGCGCGGACACCTGCATCACACCCGACGCATCGATCGCCTCGACGATGCTGCGCCGGATCAGCGGCGAATCCTCGATCAGCAGTACACGCAGCGGCGCGCGGCGGGCGTCGTCGTGTGCGGTGGCGGAGTCGGGGGTCATCGGTGGCGTTCCATGCGCGGGTTGTCAAACCGTCATTCGATCAAGCCGTTCTTGATCGCGTAGTACGTGATGTCCGCGTTGTTCGTCATGTGCATTTTCTCCAGCACGCGCGCGCGATAGGTGCTGACCGTCTTCACCGACAAATGCAGTTCGTCCGCGATGTCGGTGGGAATCTGCCCGGACGCGAGCTTGCAGAAAATCTGGAATTCGCGCTCCGACAGCAACTCGTGCGGATGCGAAGACGCGGGCCTGTCGAGACTGTTCGCGAGCGTATCGGCAACGGCCTCCGACAGATAGCGATGCCCGCGCGCCACCGAGCGGATCGCGCGCACGATCTCGCCGGGCTCGCAATCCTTGTTCAGATAGCCGTTCGCGCCCGCGCGCAGCAGATTGATCGCGTACTGGCTCTCCGGGTAGCCGGACAGGATCAGCACGTTCTGCTCCGGACGCAACTGGCGGATCACGCGCAGCGTGTCGATGCCGTTCTTGTCGGGCATCGCGATATCGAGCAGCACCACGTCGAACGGCTCGCTGTCCGCCTGCTCGCGCACGAGGCGTATCGTCTCGTCGCCCGTCGCCGCTTCCGCCGCGACGCACATATCCGGCTCGTCGGCGACGAACTGCCTGAATCCGCCCCGGACTATCGCGTGATCGTCCGCTATCAGCACTCGAATCATCGTTCGTGGCTCAACGCAGTGAAAAAGCAGGAACGCGCTGACGGCCGAACGTGCAGCGGCACACATGCATGCCGCTCGCAGCGTTCGCGCCAGGCATCAATCAGCCGCTTATTCGCGGCCCGTCAACAGATCGGCCATGTCGTCCGCGTGTTCTTCCTCGACGGCCAGAATCTCTTCGAAGATACGCCGCGTCGTCACATCGCCATCACCGAGATAACGGATGATTTCGCGGTACGTATCGATTGCGATGCGCTCCGCGATCAGGTTCTCGCGAATCATGTCGGTTAGCCCGTTGCCTTCCTTGTATTCGGAATGCGAACGCGCCGTCAGACTGTTCGGCGCGAAATCGGGTTCGCCGCCCAGCTGCACGATGCGCGCAGCGAGCGTATCGGCGTGCTGCTGCTCTTCGTTTGCGTGCTCGAGAAACTCTTGTGCGACGGCTTCGGAATTGATGCCTTTCGCCATGAAGTAGTGGCGCTTGTAGCGCAGCGTGCACACCAGCTCGGTGGCGAGCGCGCCGTTGAGCAGCTTGAGCACGGTGTCGCGATCTGCGCCGTAGGTCGACGTGACGGGACCTTCGCCCATATCCTTGCGGGCCCGTTCACGGATGCGTTCGAGATCCATCACGAACTCGCCTTTCGATAACTTCGACATTGACTGACTCCTTGTACCGGTAGTGTGGGAAATGCGCACGCTGCAGCCGGCTATGCCGCGCGGCGTATCGGCGCGCGCCTCGGCGTGGTGACTGCGCTATGTCCGGAACACGCCGAGCAGCAGCGTGACGACGAACACGACCAGAAAGATGTAGAACAGAATCTTCGCTATTTCGGCGGCGCCGGCGGCAATGCCGGTGAAGCCGAACACGGCGGCGATGATCGCGATCACGAAGAACACGAGTGCGTAGTGCAGCATCACGACGTTCCTCCCTGTAGGTGCGATGTGCGGGTGCGATGTGCGTGCGCGGGCGCGTGAGCGTCCGCTCCCGGCGTGCCTGTCGGGCGTCGCTAATCGACTATCTTTTTCGTCACGACGAAGCCGAGTACGAGAAAGACGACGCACAAGATCAGGAACAGCACGAACAGGAACTTCGCGATAGCCGCTGCGCCTGCCGCAATGCCCGTAAATCCGAGCAGCCCCGCGATCAGCGCGATCACGGCAAAGAACAATGCCCACTTGAGCATGATGGCAACCTCCCTGGCCGAAATGTGGCTAATGGATCGGTGTTGCAAGCGAATCGCTCACCTTCATCGTAGGGAGCAGTTTGCGTACCTGCATTCGGGCGCCCGCTGTTTTTCATGTGGGAATCCGCCGACACCCGCTTTCGGCCAGCCATCCGCCGCGCCCGCGCGAACGCAAGCGCGCCGCATGACGCTACACTGTCGATGACTTCATCGCATGGAGACGGCGGTGTCCGGTGACACACGAGCGGGGGCCGACGCAAGACTCGCGACCAGGCTGGCCAACTGGATGCACCAGCGCAGCTGGGCAATCGCGATGACGGTCGCGATCGTCATCACGTGCGGCGGCCTCGTCATTCTCGAAACGGCGCGGCAGCGTATCGCATCGGAATACGAAGCGGCGCTCGAAGCGCGCGGCGTGAGCATGCAGCTGGGCGAACTGGACGGGCATCTCGCGCGGTTGCAGGCGCACGAAAGCCGCTTTCTGCTGACGAAGGACGACGCCGATGCCCACGGCTTTTGCGCGCGTGCCGCGCAAATCCATCGCGGCATCCGCTCGCTCGACGCGTATTTCCGACGCGCCGCCGACAATGCCGAACTGGCCAGCTTCACGCAAATCGCCGCGCTGATCGAGGCGCGCATCGCCAGCGGCGCACAGGCGTTGCAACAGGCTTCGCCCCATCCGCTCGATCTCGGCGCGTGCGGCAGCGCAATGCAGAAAAGCGGCGTCGATGCTTCGCTCGTGACGAGCACGCTCGCTTTGCTGCGCGACAACGAAGAGCGCCGCGCGCAACGCGCGCTTGATGCGAGCCGCGCCGACCAGCGCGTATCGACGCTGGTCGCGGCGGGCCTGTCCGCGCTCAATATCGTGTTGTTCATTCTGCTGTTCCGCAACCTGGGCATCCAGCTGGACAGTCAGGCGCGCGTGCAAAAACAGTTGATCACGCAGCAGGAGGAACTCGATCGGCTGGTCAACGAGCGCACGCGGCAACTCGAAGCGTTGGGCTGGCACCTGCAGGCCGTCAGCGAAAACGAAAAGACCCAGCTCGCGCGCGAACTGCACGACGAACTCGGCGCGATTCTCACAGCGAGCAAGATGGACGTCGCGTGGGCGCGCCGCAAACTGCAGGAGGCCGAGCCCGTCGTCGCCGAGAAACTGACGCGCGCGCTGGCGACGCTCGATCAGGGCATCGCGCTCAAGCGCCGCATCATCGAAGACATGCGGCCGACCGTGCTCGCGAACTTCGGCCTCGTCACCGCGCTGCGCACGCTCGGCGACGAAGCCGCGCAACGCAACGGCTGGGCGCTCGACCTGCATCTGCCCGACGACGAACTGCATCTGGATGAGCAGGTCGAGATCGCGCTGTTTCGCGTCGCGCAGGAATCGCTGACCAATGCAGCGAAATACGCACGTGCAACGCAAATCATGATCGCGTTGAGCGCGGGCCACGGCGAAGTGACGCTGCACATCGCCGATAACGGCATCGGCATCATGCCCGGCGACCTGACGCGCACGCATACGCACGGGCTGATGGGCATGCGCCAGCGCGTGGCCGCGCGCGGTGGCCGATTCGATGTCCGGCGCGGGGAGTTGCACGGCACAGAGATTCGCGTGGTGCTGCCCGTGCCGACCGTCGGCCTGATAGAAGAACCAGGAAACGAACCAGACCCGAGCGAGCCACGCGGCGAATCAACCGATGCCGCGCCAGACGGCATCGTCGCGCCTGAGCGCGACAGGTCCGTCGGACGGACACCCGTCGGACGCGTTTCATGAGACCCATGAAGCCTTCGACGCGCCGCGTAGGACTGCACCGACAGGAAAATCGTCGCGTCTCCGACAGCATCGCGGCAACGCGTCTTTTACCATGAAATCAGACCGGATCGGCTGGCGCATTGCCCCGATCGGACAACAGGACGCGCACGCCGGACGATGGCGAACGGACAATGAACCCGCTGGCATGCGCAAATCGATCGAAGCATACGTGGAATATTCCTTCGAATATTCGCGAAAAGGGAGAGAACTCATGACACGATTCATCGCACTCCTGCTGCTTGCGGGCACGACGCTGATCGCCGCCTGCAACACGGTGGCCGGCGCGGGCCAGGACATCTCGAAGGGCGGCCACGCCATCACGAACTCGGCCGAGAAGCACTCGGACTGAACCCGCATTCACTGCGCCGATCGCATCCCGTTCATCACGTACTGCAAGCCGCCGCGTCTGACGCAGCGGCTTTTTCATGTCGACGCCAAACACAACGGCGGCTCATCCGCATGAGCCGCCGCGCCGTTTCCCCGTGCTACTGCGTCTTATCGAGCTTGTCGTCTCTCGTCCTTATTGCCCGTTCAGCGTATTCGTCAATTCGAGCGCCGGCTGCGAGGTGTTGCCGCCCTGCGCGACCAGCAGGTGAATCTGGTTGGGCAGCAGTTGCGTGAGTACGCCGCCGATCGGCACCGACGTCACCAGCCAGTCTGCGTTGTTCGCGAGATCGAACGAATTCGATTGGAAGATCGGCGTCTTGCTGCCCGCCGCCGTCGCGATCAGCACGTAGGTGCCACCCGATACATAAACGGAATCCTGGCCGCTCGCGGGCACGGCGTTCTTGTACGATACGCCCGCCAGCGTCGGGCTCGCGTTCGAGATATTCGTGTTGTTCGACGGCACGAGATACAGGTCGAGGTTCGACGCGTTCAACGACGCATTGAATCCGCGCACGCGCGCGCTGCCCGACAGCAGCCCCTTGTCGAATGGATCGTCGATCAGGCCGATGTCGTCGCCCGATGCGGACGGCACCGCGATCACCGTATATTCATGCCCCTTCGCGACGTTCGGGAACGAGCCGCTCGCGAGCGCCGTCGTCGTTCCTGCGGGCGCATACGAAACCGACGTCGCACCCGTGTTGATGTTCGCGAAGTTGGTCACGTTCTTATATGCGATGTTCTTCTGCAAGGCGCTGCCGTTGACGAGGAAGTCGACCGTGGGGCCGCTTGGAATCGCGTGCACGAAATGGATCAACGGATTCTGCAAGCCAAGCTCTTTGCCAACGTCATTCGAACCCCCGCCGCAAGCCGATACCAGCGCGGCTGCTCCGACGAGCACCGCGATCGTTCTGATCGTTTTCATTTGCCACCTCTCCCTGATGGGCCGAAGCCCGTTGATCTGCAGGCGTGTCACCTGCGCGGGCGGCCTGTTCGTCGTCGACGTTATGGTGTCGTTTTCCGCCGAGCCGGCGCGCCGGCGCATTCGTCTGGCGACGCGCCTTTCATGCGTCCACGAGTCGGTCAGCGTTCGAGCGATCGGTGTTGCCCGCATCGATTGGACGATTGCGGACAGCAATCCCCGTGCCGGGGCTGGCTCTCGCGCCGACACGCGAATCAAGCGCGTCGCGACTGCGGGGTTGAAAGCCATTAGAATTTTTCCTCGGAGGTTTTGCGTGCGCCAGCGTGTATCGTTCGAGCGCGTCCGACTTTACATGGTGCCTTGCATGTCTTACCCGCAGCTCTTGTCTGAACTCGATCTGGGCTTTACGCGCCTGCGCAACCGCGTCGTGATGGGTTCGATGCACACGGGCATGGAGGACCGCTTCTGGCACTATTCGAAGCTCGCCGCGTACTTCAGAGAACGTGCGAAAGGCGGCGTGGGACTCATCATCACAGGCGGCATCTCGCCGAATCGCGAGGGCTGGCTGCTGCCGTTCGGCGGCACGCTGAACTCCGTCTTCGATCTGCGCAATCACCGCAAACTGACGCATGCCGTGCACGCCGAAGGCGGCAAGATCGCGCTGCAGATCCTGCATGCCGGGCGCTACGGCTATCAACCGTTTGTCGTGTCGGCGTCCGCGTTGAAGTCGCCTATCTCGATGTTCAAGCCCCGCGCACTGACCACGGCCGGCATCGCGAAGACGGTGCGCGCCTACGCCCGCTGCGCGCGGCTCGCGCAACGCGCGGGTTACGACGGCGTCGAGATCATGGGCAGCGAAGGCTATCTGCTGAACCAGTTTCTGTGTCCGCGCACGAACCGGCGCAACGATGCATATGGCGGCACGCTCGACAACCGGATGCGGCTTGCGCGCGAAATCGTCGAGGCCGTGCGTGCCGCGTGCGGCGAGCGCTTCATCGTCGTGTACAGGCTGTCGCTGATCGATCTCGTCGAAGGCGGCAATACGTGGGATGAGACAGTGCAGGTCGCTCGCGCGCTCGAAGCGGCGGGCGTCACGATGTTCAACACGGGCATCGGCTGGCACGAGGCGCGCGTGCCGACCATCGTCACATCCGTGCCGCGCGCCGCGTTCGCGCCGTTGACGGCGCGCCTGAAGACAGTGGTGAAGGTGCCCGTGATCGTCTCGAACCGCATCAACACGCCGGAGGTCGCGGAGGAGCTGCTTGCACAAGGCGCGGGCGATCTGGTGTCGATGGCGCGCCCGCTGCTCGCCGACCCGGACTTCGTCGCGAAAGCCGCCGCAGGCCGCGCGGATGAAATCAACACGTGCATTGCGTGCAATCAGGCCTGCCTCGATCACACGTTTCAAAACCAGCGCGCGACCTGCCTCGTCAATCCGCGCGCGGGCCGCGAGACGGAACTCGTCTACACGCCGCTCGGCGGGCATCGTAAGCCGCGCGCCGTCGCCGTGATCGGCGCGGGACCGGCGGGATTGTCGGCGGCGACGGTGGCGGCCGCGCGCGGCCATCGTGTGACGCTGTTCGATGCGGCCGACGCGATCGGCGGCCAGTTCAATCTCGCGATGCGCGTGCCCGGCAAGGAAGAATTCAGCGAGACGATCCGCTACTTCTGCAGCCAGCTGCACAGACATCGCGTCGACGTGCGTCTGGGCACGCGCGTCGATGCCGCGCTGCTCGCCGCCACGCCCTTCGACGACGTGATCGTCGCAACGGGCATCGTGCCGCGCCGCCCGGCGATTCCGGGCATCGACGCAGCGAACGTGCTGTCGTACGTCGACGTGCTGCGCGGCGCGCCCGTCGGGCGGCGTGTCGCGCTGATCGGTGCGGGCGGCATCGGCTTCGACGTCAGCGCATTCCTGCTGCATCGCGCAGGCGAGCCGCTGCCGCTTTCGCGGACCGCGTGGATGGACGAATGGGGCGTCGATCTGTCCGTCAGCGAACGCGGCGGTCTGAAGACGCCGGCCGTGTGCGTTCCCGAACGCGAAATCTGGCTGTTGCAGCGCAAGGCCGGCAAGCTGGGCGCAAGCCTCGGCAAGACCTCGGGCTGGGTGCATCGCGCGGCGCTCGTCCGCAATCAGGTGAAGATGCTGGATGGCGTGTCGTATCGGCAGATCGCCAGGCGCGGGTTGTTGATCGAGCGTGGGGGCAGCGAGCAATGGCTCGACGTCGAGACGATCGTGGTGTGCGCGGGACAGGAGTCGCTGCGCGATCTCTACCCTGCTACGTCCGCTGCTTCGTCCCGCCCGGGTGCCACGCCCGCTGCCGGCGGGCCGCGCTTTCACGTAATCGGCGGCGCGTCGGAAGCGGCGGAACTCGATGCAAAGCGTGCGATCCGCGAAGGTGCAGAACTGGCCGCGCAGCTGTAGCCCGTCATCGCGGCGCCGCGCTCCCGCTCACGCGGGGTTGCCGCGCCGCCGGTAATCGAACCAGAATGACAATCCGACGCTCGTCAGAATCACGCCTGTCGCGATCACGGTCGAGCGCGTCACGGGCTCGCCGAGCAGCAGCGCGCCCAGCGCCACTGCGACGACGGGATTCACGTACATGCACGAACTCGCGATGATCGGACTCGTGTGCCGGATCAGAAAACCGTACGCGACATAGGCAGCCATCGTGCCGATCAACATCAGATACAGGAACGCGAGCATCGGCAGGAAGTGCATCTCCATCATCCGCTCGCCCGACACCCACGCGACCATCGTCGACATCGCGCCGCCCAGCCCGATCTGCAATGACGTAGACAAAAACAGATCCGACGGCAGCTTCAGGCGCGACGCGAGGTGCGCGCCGCCCGCCCAGAACAGCGCGCCGCAAAGGATCGCGAGACTGCCGCCCGCCGAGCCTTGCGTCTGGTCGCCGTGGCTGAGAATCGCAATGCCGGCCAGCCCGAGCCCGACGGCAAACCATTCGCCCCGGGCGATCTTGCGTCCCGCAATGGCCGCGATGACGGTCGCAAAGAGCGGCACGGTGGCCACCATCACGGCTGCCGTACCCGTGCCGACGGTGCGCATCCCGTATGCGAGCATGCCGCTCGACAAGCCCACGAGCATCGTGCCGACCAGCCCGGCATTGCGGATTTCCGTGAGTGGCGGCCAGACGGGCTTGCGGCGCATCGCAAAGACGAACAGCCCGACGCCCGCGAAGAAATTGCGCAGCCCCGACATCAGGAGCGGCGGGAACGAGCCGAGCGCGACGTGCACGGCGAGATAGGTCGAGCCCCAAACGAGATAGACGACCCCGAGCGCGAGCGCAATCTGTCCGCCATGCGATTGCGGCAGGCGGAACGGGAAACGGCCGGGAAGATTGAACGCCACGTTAGCCCGCCCGTGCCGTCAATGGCGCCGCAGCCCCGCTGAAAACCCGTGAACAGGACGGCAGACGCCGTGTCGACGACACGGCATGAAGAGCAAAGCGGGCTGGCATGGCAGTAGAGCGGTAGACGACGGTCGAACGGTTGCCGGACGGCAAGGGAAGCACCAGATCCGTGGCGCGAATTGATGGCTTTCTTGATGCAGAATGCAACAACAGCGACCAACTGGCGCGTTCTCCGCGCCGCCGAGCATTATGCAATATCTGGACAATGCTTCGGCAAGAGAATCGTAACTTTCGTTGCAAGCGAGACGAAACTGCGGCAATGGGAGGCGATCGGCAAACGCGGGCCGGTCCCGTCGTTGCGCGGCACTTTCTTAGGTTGACTGATTAATGCGCCGGCGCGGTAAAGGGTAACGGCGGCAGCGGACGAACCCGTCGGACGAAACCGGTGCGACGTGCCGGGCATTCATGAGAGAGCGGCCTGAATCGCAGTAAGCGGACGGCGGCGCTGCAACCTCCCTGAAAGCCAGCCGACGTGCTTCTCCCGCGCCAGTCAGCAGGATCCGCGTCCGCCGCTATCGCCACAATTTCGAGACGGGTTGCCAAACCCCGCCCCGCCAGGTTATTGTGTGCGCTGCTAACGCGGGGGTCCTGCGTTGTGCGTCGCCGGGAAGCGAGACGGCACTGCACGGCGTGGGTGAGAAATACCCTTTGAACCTGATCTGGATAATGCCAGCGCAGGGAAGCGTTCGGGCTCGCCGCTTCACCTGCCGCACCGTTTAAGTCTCCTCGCGAACCCGGTCCACTTCCCCTCCGTCTCGTTCTCCTGCGTAGCTGTAACGCCCCACAATTGCATGGAGACACGCATGAACGCCAATCCGAAATTCATTTCCGCGAACGCGCACGTCGACGAGGCCGCCGTCGCGCCGCTGCCGAACTCGCGCAAGGTCTACGTGACCGGTTCGCAACCCGACATCCGCGTGCCGATGCGTGAAATCACGCAAGCCGACACGCCGACGGGGTTCGGCGGCGAAAAGAATCCGCCCATCTACGTGTACGACACGTCGGGCCCGTACACCGATCCCGACGCCAAAATCGACATCCGCGCCGGCCTGCCCGCGCTGCGCCAGCGCTGGATCGAGGCGCGCGGCGACACGGAGTCCCTGCAGGGACTATCGAGCGAATACGGCCGCGAGCGCGCCGCCGATCCCGCCACCGCGGAACTGCGCTTTCCCGGCCTGCACCGCACGCCGCGCCGCGCGCAGCCCGGCAAGAACGTGTCGCAGATGCACTACGCGAAGCAAGGCATCATCACGCCGGAAATGGAATACATCGCGATCCGCGAAAACCAGCGCCGCGCCGAGTATCTGGAAAGCCTGAAGGCCAGCGGTCCGAACGGCGCGAAGCTCGCCGCGATGATGGGCCGCCAGCATCCGGGCCAGGCGTTCGGCGCGACAGCATTCGGTCCGAACGGGCTGCAGGAGATCACGCCCGAGTTCGTGCGCGAAGAAGTCGCGCGCGGCCGCGCAATCATCCCCGCGAACATCAATCACCCGGAAAGCGAGCCGATGATCATCGGCCGCAACTTCCTCGTGAAGATCAACGCGAACATCGGCAATTCGGCTGTGACGTCGTCGATCGGCGAGGAAGTCGACAAAATGACGTGGGCAATCCGCTGGGGCGGCGACACCGTGATGGATCTGTCCACCGGCAAGCACATTCATGAGACGCGCGAATGGATCATCCGCAATTCGCCTGTTCCCATCGGCACGGTGCCGATCTATCAGGCGCTCGAAAAGGTCAATGGCAAAGCCGAAGACCTGACGTGGGAGATCTTCCGCGACACGCTGATCGAACAGGCCGAGCAAGGCGTCGACTACTTCACGATTCACGCCGGCGTGCGCCTGCAATATGTGCCGCTCACCGCGAACCGGATGACGGGCATCGTGTCGCGCGGCGGCTCGATCATGGCGAAGTGGTGCCTTGCGCATCACAAGGAAAGCTTCCTGTACGAGCACTTCGAAGACATCTGCGAAATCATGAAGGCGTACGACGTGAGCTTCTCGCTCGGCGACGGCCTGCGCCCCGGCTCGATCTACGACGCGAACGACGAAGCGCAGCTCGGCGAACTGAAGACGCTCGGCGAACTCACGCAGATCGCGTGGAAGCACGACGTGCAGGTGATGATCGAAGGCCCCGGCCACGTGCCGATGCAGCTGATCAAGGAGAACATGGACCTGCAGCTGGAATGGTGCGACGAAGCGCCGTTCTACACGCTCGGACCGCTGACGACGGACATCGCGCCAGGCTATGACCACATCACGTCGGGCATCGGCGCGGCGATGATCGGCTGGTTCGGCACGGCGATGCTCTGCTACGTGACGCCGAAGGAACACCTCGGTCTGCCGAACAAGGACGACGTGAAGACGGGCATCATCACGTACAAGCTTGCCGCGCACGCCGCCGATCTGGCGAAGGGCCATCCGGGCGCGCAGGTGCGCGACAACGCGCTGTCGAAAGCGCGCTTCGAGTTCCGCTGGGAAGACCAGTTCAACCTGGGCCTCGATCCCGACAAGGCGCGCGAATTCCACGACGAAACGCTGCCGAAGGACTCAGCAAAGGTCGCGCATTTCTGCTCGATGTGCGGCCCGCACTTCTGCTCGATGAAGATCACGCAGGACGTGCGCGACTACGCTGCGAAGGAAGGCATGAGCGACGCCGACGCGCTGAAGAAAGGGATGGAAGTGAAGGCCGTCGAGTTCATCAAGAGCGGCGCGGAGATCTATCAGCGCCAGTGACGCGCCCGTCGTTGCAACGTGCCCGGAAAGCGAAGCCCGCCAGTTGTTCATGGCGGGCTTTTTTGCGCGTTTTTACCGCATTGCACTGCAATGGCACAGGTTCTTTGTACATCTCATCGTGATTATTCGACGCGGCGAAACATTTGATTACCAAACCGACACTTTGCTGACAAGCCCATACAAACAGAAACGGGACCCGGCGGATACCATCGAATCACCCGATCGGGAGCGCAATTTGCGAATCCCGTCGATAGAGACATCAGGGAGTCGAATCATGAAAACCTTCCATCGAATCGGTGCGCTGGCCACGCTCGTGGCCGTGGTAGCCAGTCTCTCCGCCTGCGACGGCATGACCCGACGACAACGCGATACCGCAATCGGCGCAGGCGTCGGCGGCGCGGCGGGCGCCGCGATCGGCGGCAATGCGCTGTCGACGCTGGGCGGCGCGGCTGTCGGCGGGGTGATCGGCAACCAGGTCGGCAAGTAACGCAGCAAGGTAGGGTGACTGACGCGCGATCTTCCGGTCATGCGGCCGCGCGTCAGGCGAGATACGACAAATCGCCGTCGAAGGCGATGCAGGCAAACGGCCGCGAACTCTGGGGCCCGCGATGCTGCGGACGTCAGATGTCGAACGCCGAAGGGAGATGGGCAGAGTCCGGCGCGCACGTACGCGCCGGACATGTCCTTTACGGGTGATCTCGCGCGCGAACCGCGCACGAAATGCCCTCGCAATACCACTGAAATACGCCTGAAATACCCCGTTACCACTTTATGACGTATCCGCCGGGACGCTGACGTACTCTCAATAGATGACGTAGCGCGCGTGAAATCGCTCGAACGGAGCGATCCAGGTCAGCGCTGCGAGCTAACGAGGAGTACGTCATGAACCCGCTCGATGCAACGTTGCGCACCGCCAGCGCCGTTGCAGCGCTCGCATTGTCGGGCGCGCTGTCCGGCTGTTACTACTACCCGCCGTACGCCTACTATCCCGGCTACGGGTACTATCCCGCCTACCCCGTCGTGCCGGCAACGGCGACCCAGCAGGCCATGCCCGTCGCACCCGGCGACCCGGAGCAGCCCTCCGCGCAAGCGTCATTCACGATGCCCGCCGATCCTGCGTCCGGCATGGCGCCGCCCGCCTACGACAGCGCGCCCGTGTATGCCGCGCCCGCCTACTATCCTGTCGCGTATCCGCCATATCCCGCCTATCCGTATGGCTACCCCTACTACTACGGATGGCCCGGCTGGTGGGGGCCGTCGGTATCGCTGAGTTTCGGCTATTGGAGCGGATGCTGCGCCGGTCACTACGGCTACTACGGGCATCACGGCTACTGGGGCGGTCACGGCTACTGGGGCGGTGGCCACGGCACCTGGGCTGGTGGCCACGGCACCTGGGGCGGCGGTCATGGTTCCTGGGGTGGCAGCCACGCCGGATGGAGCGGTGGCACGACCTGGGCCGGGGGCGGCCACGGCCGCTCGCATTGAACGATCGGGCAAGGCGCGCGGTTCGTCGCCCGATGCTACGAACCGGCGCCCGCTTCTATTCCCGCAACAGATTCATTCGTTTTCCCTCTTGACGGAAATCGCCAGCGCTCTATGCTGGCGGTTGCGAGTGCAACAACTGTTTAATTGCGCGAGCCCCCGCCCCGGCGTTTCCGCTGCGCGGCGGCCACAGCCTTCATCCGTCCAGCCCTGCCGCTTCGCCGCGTAGGCGCAGTCTTCGCGTCGAATCGAACAACAACGAAGGAGACGTGATGTTTCACCAGTTATTGACGCCCATCGGCAACTCGCTGTTGCCGTCGTTCATCGTTGCCGCCTTGCCTATCATCGTCGTGCTCGTGCTGCTTGGGTGGGCGCGGCGCCCGGCATGGCAGGCCTCGCTCGCGGGTCTTGCAGTCGGCCTGCTGATCGCGATTTTCGGCTGGCACTTCCCCATTGGTCTCGCGCTCAATTCCGTCGCTGCCGGCGCCGTGTTCGCGTGCTGGCCCGTGATGTGGATCGTCGTGACGGCGATCCTGCTCTACAACATCGCGCAGTATTCGGGACGCTTCGCGGCCTTCCGCATGTGGATGATCGACAATCTGCCGAACGACCGGCGCATCGTATTGGTCGTAATCGGCTTTTCGTTCGGCGCGCTGTTCGAAGGCATCTCCGGCTTCGGCACGCCGATCGCGATCACCAGTTCTCTGCTGATCCTGCTCGGTTTCCCCGCTCTCGAAGCGCTGACCTTCACGCTGATCTTCAACACGGCGCCCGTCGCGTTTGGGGCGCTCGGCGTGCCTATCACGGTGCTCGGCGCAGTCACGCACCTGCCCACCGATGCCCTCGCCAAGATGGTCGGCCGGCAGTTGCCGTTCTTCGCGCTGATGCTGCCGTTCTACGTGATCGGCGTATACGCGGGCTTTCGCAATATGCTGCGTGTGTGGCCCGTGCTGCTCGTGTCGGGCGGCAGCTTCGCGCTCACACAGTTCGTCACGTCCAACTTCATCAACTACAGCCTGACGGACGTGCTGTCGTCGCTGGTGTCGCTGATCCTGACCATCGCCTTCCTGCGCGTCTGGCGCCCCGCCGTCGATCCCGCGTTCGCGATCAACGTCGATCGCGTGAACGAGACGCGCGGCAAGATCACGGGCACGCAGGGCTGGTATCCGTGGCTGATCGTGTCCGCCGTCGTGATCGTCTGGACGATTGCGAAGATCTTCATGATCGGCGACGTGAAGGTGCCGTGGCCGGGTCTCGACAAAGCCGTCTACATCACGCTGTACAACACACCGTACGGCGCGATCTGGGACTTCCAGCCGCTCGCGACAGGCACGGCGATCCTCGTAGCGGCGATTATCACGGCACTCGTCGTGAAGCTGTCAGTAGCCGACTTCGGGCGCGCGATCGTCGATACCTGGGTGCAGACGCGCATCGCCATTCTCACGGTGGCCACCATTGTCGGCCTCGCGTACCTGATGAATTACTCAGGGATGAATTACACGCTGGGGCTCGGCGTGGCGTCCGTCGGGGCGCTCTTTCCGCTGGTGTCGGCGTTCCTCGGCTGGGTGGCCGTATTCCTGTCGGGGAGCGACACGTCGGGTAACGCACTGTTCGGCAATCTGCAGGTGGTGGCCGCCAATCAGCTGAACCTGAACCCCGTGCTGATGGCCGCGACGAACTCGTCGGGCGGCGTAATGGGCAAGATGATCTCACCGCAGAACATCTCGACGGGCGTCGCGACAACCGATCTCAAAGGCAAGGAAGGCTATGTGTTCGCGAAGACCTTCAAGCATTCGATCCTGCTGACCGTCCTGCTCGGCATTCTCGTGTGGCTGCAGCAGAACGTGCTGCAATGGATGATTCCGCATTGACGAGCACTGCCGAAGCGGGCGCGATCCACGCACGCCCGCTTCGCTGTACGTACGTGCGCGCGACGCGCATGCGCGATAAACCGCATCCCCGCCGGCCGGTTGCCGGTTCTTGCTATTTCATTCCATCGTGAAACGATGCGCGCAGGGCCGGTGTTAGCATGCGTACGCATCGCGACTCAACTGCGCGCGACACATCCACGATGAATCCAGTCAACGTCTTCCAGCTTCTGATCCTCGCCGCGCTCTGGGGCGCGTCGTTCCTGTTCATCCGCGTCGGCGTGGGCGACTTCGGCGTCGCGCCACTGATGGCGCTGCGTGTCGGCATCGGCGCGCTGTTCCTGCTGGTCGTGCTCCTCGCGCGCCGTCCGCTGCGCGAGTCGACCGCGACGCTGCGCGCGCGTGCGTTGCCGCTGCTCGTAGTCGGCATTCTCAATTCGGCTGCGCCGTTCTGTCTGTTCGCGTATGCAGAAATCACGCTGTCAGCGGGCGTGACTTCCGTGATCAACGCAACCACGCCGCTGTGGGGCGCGCTCGTGGCTTTCGTGTGGCTCAAGGACCGGCTGAGCGCGCTGCGCAGCATCGGCCTCGTGGTCGGCTTCGCGGGCGTGCTGATGCTCGTCTGGGATCAGATCGCCGCGCCGAGCGGCACCAATATTTCGCCCGCGACGACGGCGCTCGCGGCGGCCGCCGCGCTCGGGGCGACGCTGCTCTACGGTGTCGCCGCCAGCTACACGAAAAAGCATCTGATGGGCGTCGACGCACTGACGGTCGCGACAGGCACGATGATCGGCGCAACCATCGTGCTCTTGCCGCTCGCCATTACGTCATGGCCGGCGACAGCGCCGTCTATGCCGGCATGGGGTTCGGTGATCGCGCTGGGGGTCGCGTGCACGGGCATCGCGTATATGCTGTTCTTTCACCTGATCGCGGTCGCGGGTCCGGCGCGGGCGATTACCGTGACGTTCGTCATCCCGATCTTCGGCATCCTGTGGGGCGCGCTGTTTCTCGGCGAACGCGTGTCGATCGGCATGATCGAGGGCTGCTCAGTGATTCTCGTCGGCACGGCGCTCGCGACGGGCATCGTCAAGCGTATTCCGGGCTTCGGCGGACGACGCGTCAGCGAGCGCTGCTGAGCCGCGTGCCTGCCGGTTTGCGGTGGGCGCCAAACGCCGCGGCAGCGCAAAACAAAGAGCTCGCGCTTCGATCATGGGCAAGCGCGGGACTTTCCCTCCTATGCGATTCGCCGCATATTCGCCGCATATTCGCCGCATATTCACCGCAAAGCAGGCGGCAAACGTGTTTTGCGGCTGAGGGTCCGTCGATCTTTGTTCGACCTGAAAATAGTGAAGAAACAGGCTTCTCCCACGACCTGTCGTCGACGTTACGTCACGTGGAGCGCGGGCCGGTGCGGATCGACGGCCGGTCCCTACTGCGATCAGCGGAATTTGCGCGAGCCGGGTTGACTTCGCCGAACGCGCGGCACGGCGCGTCGCCCCGACCCGCCGAACGACAGCATCGCGCCGCACACCACGGCGAGCGCGATCAGGCTCACAACCCACATCCAGTACGGTATGACGTCGAACATGGCCCGTCTCCTCGCGATGGCTGGTTCGTTCGACGTTGTAGCAAGCCGCGTGCACGGGCTTCACTCTTGACAGGACAGGCAGGCAACAAAAAAGCCCGCGTAACGCAATCCGTCACGCGGGCTTTTTAGACGGCTGCGGCAGACGCGCGGCCGCGACTGTCAGTGCAGCTGATCGACCATCAGCGACATGATCTGCTTCGCTTGCGACGACGAATCGATATCGCCCTTGTCGTCGACGACGGCGACTCGCGTCTGATTCGGCGTCACTGCGCGCACGTTCACGCGATACTGCTTCGCGACCTTTTCCTTGCGGCCGTGGAACACCTGGCTCCAGAAGCCTTGCTCCGCCGACGACATGTCCTTCGGATCGACGTAGCGCACGAAGTACAGGCCACGCGTGCGATCGCGATCGTCGACGGTGAAGTTGCTGCGATCGAGCGCGAGGCCCACGCGTAGCCACGCGCGGTCATACGGCTCGCCGAGCGTCAGTTCCGTGGACGACAACTGCGCCGAGGTCTCTGCCGCTGCCGACGAAGGATCGCGCGTGGGAGTTTCAGCGGCCAGCGCGACGTTCTGCGCTGCCGTCGCTGCCGCCGCTGACTTGGCGCCCGCAGCAGCGTTCGGCGCGGTTTGCGACCCCGCGGGCGACACAGGCGCGACGGCCGCCGCATTGGCGGTGCGCGTGCTCGTGTCGTTCTTCGCCAGCGTCGCCATCAGACGCTTCAGGTATTCGGTTTCGAGCGCGGGATCGTTCGGCTTGGGTTCCCACTTGCTCGTGTCGTTGTTCGCGCCGCTGAGCGCTTCGCGCAGGCCTTTTTGGCTGATGAACACGTAGGTGCCGCCATTCGGCGCCGGTTCAAGACGCGTACGGTATTTGTTGCGCTCAGCCGTCACGTACGAATTGCCCATCGCCTTGGACAGCGTGCTGCGGATCAGGCCGTCGTTGATGGATGGGTGCGTTTCGTTCCAGTCCGTCTCCATCACGCCCTTGTCGCGCTGGTCGACGACGAGCAGAAAGCCCTGCTCCTGCCAGAAACGGCGGATTTGCGGCCACGCCTGTTCGGGGCTCTGGTGATCGAGCACCAGCCAGCTTTCCGTGCCGTCGCGCTGGATATGCATGCCATTGACGACGGGTGCGACGGCCGCCGTGGCGGGCGCCTCGCTCTGCACCTGCTGCAGCGTGGACAACGACGTCTGACCGCTTTGCGGCGGCAGCGACCGCTGGTCCGCGGTTTCCTCGAGCATGTTCGGCGGAACAGCGAGTGACACTTCCTTCGATTTCGAGTCGCTCTTATAGTCGATTTTGGTCGGCGACGACGTGCTGCAGCCGGCGACCAGACCGCCTGCCATCAGCAATGCTGCGAACCGCTTGGTGAGACGAAGTTCAGTCATGTTCTGGAAATCCTTCCGCTACGCCACGGCAAGTCCGTGGACTAACCCATCATTTTACCGGCCTGGCGACGCCAAGTGCAAAAAGCGGGGATTACGCTGCCTTCTCGCGACATCGACCCCGCCGTGATCGCGGGCCGGTCCCATCGCTCCCGGCTTCATCGCGGCTCGCCCTGCTCGTGGCCTTCTCGTGGTCCGCGCTGATTATGCCGATCCGCGTCTCGCCGCCTGAGTTCGAATAACGACTTCGGCGCATGCCGGCCCCGCGCCGCAAAAACCGCCCGCATCATCTCACAATGAATCGGCACGCTGGCATTTCAGGCCATCTATCGACCGAAAAATTAACGATTGGCCACGTTTTCCCAATTCTCCGAAAGGGCAATTGTTAGGCACTTAACTCATTGAGTTTGATCGAATAATCGCACCAAAACGGCTTTTCTCTTTTGAGATAACTTCCCGCACATTGCGGTTCGACGAATGGTGTCTCAAAACCCCGGTGATATCTTGAAAAAACGATCTCAAAAACGTTCGAGAGCCTTCTGAGAGGCGCAGCATGACACTGATCGACCCGCATCGCATTGTCGTTATCGCTACTTCGGCCGCATTTGTGTTGTGCGCAAATGCGCTGACTGCGCGTGATGCACGTGCAGAACTCGGCGGCACGGTGACCACCCTGCCAGTCAATGAAAATTGCACACAGCGTGCGGTGCCATCCGGCACGGTCAGGATAAGAGCAACGGTCGATGCAGGCGGCACGACCATCAGGGAGTACGCCACCTGCGATGGCTACGTCTTCGCCTACGCATGGCAAGGCCCGACCATGCCCGACCTCGCGCGATTGCTGGGTCGGTATGCAGAGCGATATCGGGCGAAAGCGGCAACGCAACTCGGCGCATTCGGCTATCTTCACGCCTCGCGGGTCGATCAGCCGGACATCGTCGTCGAGTCGGGCGGACAGATGCGTAGCTATGTAGGCCGCGCGTGGCTGCCCGCCGCCGTTCCGAGCGGCTTTTCGCTCGCCGATCTGCGCTGACGAGACCACGATGACCCACGCTCCGACATACGCAGTCCGATTGGCGCAGCACATCTTGATGGCGCTCATCGTGCTCGCTGTGCCCCTTGCGCTGGAGGGATGCGGCGGCGGCAACTCATCGGACACATCGAGTAGCGCCGGAACTTCGTCTCCAACAACACCCGCGTCACCCGCCGCCAGCGGCACGCCCACGGCCAGCGCACCCGTAGCCGACAGCGCGACCGCCGCGACGGTGCCGCAATCGACGACCCCGAACGTCCACGCGATAACAGTCGCCTCGACGCCCACGCAGACCCGGAACTTGCTCACGACGAGCGTGACGATCTGCGCGCCCGCCTCCACCAATTGCGTCACGATCGATAACGTGCAGGTGGACACCGGCTCGCAGGGCTTACGCGTACTCGCATCGCAACTGCCCGCCAGTGTTGCTTTACCGGCCGTCTCCGCCGCCACGCCTGCGGGAACGACAAATACGATCAGCGCCGAATGCAGCGTGTTCGGTACCGGCTTCACGTGGGGCGCCGTCCGCACCGCCGATGTCCGCATGGCTGGCCAGCTTGCCGCCGGCATTTCGATCCAGGTGATCGGCGATTTGACGACTCCCACCGTCCCGTCCGACTGCGCCGCGTCTGGCCTGCCGATGATGACACCCAGCGCGCTGCGCGTGAACGGCATTCTCGGCATCGGCCTGTTCTCGGCTGATTGCGGCGGTGCCTGCACCGCGTCGGCCGTGCCTCGTTGGTACTACGCGTGCGACATCACCGGCGGATGCACGTCGACCACCCAGCCGCTCGGTCAACAGGTGACCAATCCCGTCAGCCGATTTGCGCTCGACAACAACGGCGTCGTAATCGACCTGCCCGCCGTCGGACCAAACGGCGCGGCGACCGTCAATGGATCGATGATTTTCGGCATTGGCACGCAGGCCAACAACATGCTTGGCAACGCGACTGTCCTGAAAGCCAACAGCATCACGGGCTACGTGACAACGGCTCTCGATGGGCAGCTGAATTCGCAGAGCTTTATCGATAGCGGGTCCAATGGCCTGTTCTTCCCGAGTACGACGCTCACGCGTTGCGGTTTCTGGTGGTGCCCCACGTCGACGCAAATGCTGACGGCAACGCTAACGGGGACCGACGGTGCATCGGCATCGCGGGCTTTTTCGATCGCCAATGCGCAAACCCTGTTCGCGACACAAAACTACGCGTTCGATAACCTTGGCGGACCTTCAAGCGCGTTCGACTGGGGACTGCCGTTCTTCTTCGGCCGCCGCGTCTACACTGCGATCGAATCGCGGCAGACATCCGCTGGCCGGGGACCGTATTACGCGTTTTGAGCATGCACGGAAATTAACACGCGCTTCCGATCGGTCTTCCTACGAACGCTGGCGTGCTATCCCGAGACACCACGCCAGCTTTCCAGCCGTGATCAGTTGCCAAGCACGATACCGATCCCTGCACGCACAACCGTGCTGTTGCTGCCAGACGACGCTACGCCCGCATTGAGATTGATCGTCCCCTTCTCATTCCAGCGCGATACGCCCAACCCGAATGCCGCCTGCCCGCGGTAACCGGCGACACCGGCATTGAGTGTCGTACGTCCCGGCAAATAGGGCGTAACGATCTGCAAAGCCGAAGCGGACGCGATGCCCTTGCGCGTGCTTCTGTCCAGATCATGAATCGACTGATAGGTCTGATCGACGGCGGCGTTCAACTGGTTCAGGTTGACGGCATCCGTGCCATGTGTACCCGGCGCAACGTTAACGATCTGCCGCTCGCTGCCTGCCTGACCGACCGATACTGTATTCGCACGGTCTGCGACCGAGCCTGCACCTAATGCGACTGCGCCATTGGCAAGCGCCTGGCTGCCCGCGCCTAATGCCGTCGTGTTGGCGCCGTTCGCGGCAGCCAGCGAGCCGATGGCGGTCGCTGCCGTAGCGCTGGCCTGCGCACCGCCGCCGAGCGCCGTCGCCTGATCGCCGTGTGCGACCGCGGCCGGCCCAACTGCGGTCGCGTGCGTGCCCGTTGCAGACGCCGCTTCCGCCGTCGCGTCCCCGTTCGCGCTTACGAATGGCGTAGGCACACCCGGAACCTGCGCGTTAGTGACCTGATTGATCGCATCCGTCAACTGCCCGAGGTTGACTGCGTCGCTCGCCAGTACGCCATCAGCAAGATTGTGGATCGCCGTGCCGCCCGCGACGCCGTGTCCTAACGTCACGCTCGTGTAATCAACCTGTCCGCTCGCGCTGTCATACACCACTGCGCTCGCTACCTGACCATTGCCGTCGATCAGTCCAGACTGCTTCAACTGCGCAACGTTGACGGCGTCGGTGTCGGCCGTGCCCGCGGCAACATGCGTGATCTGCCGCTCGCTCCCCGCCGAGCCGACCGATACTGCATTGGCCCGATCGGCCACCGCGTTGGCGCCGAGCGCGACCGAATTCGAAAACGCAGCTTGCGCGCCGCCGCCGATCGCAACGGAATCCGCGCCCGTCGCAAGCGAATCGGCAAGCGTTGAATTGGCACGGAAGAAGCGCGGCTCAATGCCGTTGCTGATCACATTGCCGAGCGCGACGTTCAGGTCGTTGATCGCGCTGGTGTTGCTCGCGACCCGGCCGTCGAGATTACCGAGCGCGTCGCCGACATTGCGAAACACACTGCCGCCCACCCGATAGCTCGGTGCGACGACCGTGCCGTCCGCCGCGACCGATGCACCGCCACCGAGCGCCGAAGCCACGCTCGTGCTGAGGCCATGCAGTTGACTGCCGTTGATCGCGTCGTGGCTGGCAGCATCGACGGCGCCATTGGCCACGTTGCCGAGGTGTACAGCCGCGCCCGCTGTCGCACCGCCCAGCGTCACGCTGTCATGCGCCGACGAGTCGTACATCACCGCGTCCGCCAGCCCGGAAGACACGGCACCGCGCAACTGGCTGACGTTGACGGCGTCCGTATCGGCCGTTCCCGCTGCAACATTGACGATCTGGCGCTGCTGCGTCGCATTGCCCACCGACACCGTGTTCGCGCGGTCAGCCTTCGCGCCCGCGCCCAATGCGACGGCGCCATTCGCGACCACCTGGCTGCCGGACCCGAGCGCCAGTCCGTCCGCGCCGGCCGTGCTCGTGAATGCGTTGACCCCGATCGCGAGGGAACGTTGGCCGCCCGCCATCGACATCGAGCCGAACGCGAGCGAATCCGCTCCGTCAGCAGACGCCATGTAACCAATCGACACCGCCCGGTCCGCATTGAAACCCGTCGACGCGCTGTAACCGATCACCGTCGAATTGATGCCCAATGCCGCGGTACGCGAGCCCACCGCCGTCGATCCCATGCGGCTCGCGGCAGCACCCGCCCCGACTGAGAGCGCATTGCTGCCCGACGCGTTCGCAGACGGGCCGATGGCCATCGCGTTGAGGTCGTTCGAAACCTGTGTCGGCGTACCCGCCATGACGTTAGTGCTCACTGCAATGTAGTCGGTGACGGAAGCCGCGAGTGCGGCCGGCGACCATGCTATTGCCCCAAGACTGACGGCGACGGCCATGCCGACGCACCCATTATGCATTGGCCGCCCGTCACGGCGACCATATGACGAAAACGTCCGCCCACGCTTGACCGCCAGTCCGCTCTGCAAATTGCTCATCGAAAACCTTGATACGAAAACCACTGCTCTCCCCAAAACGCGGCACCGCCCGGCTTAGAGAGCCATTGCTTCGTATACCGAATCATATTGGACGCGGTATTCGATGCACGACGGCGCCCACGTCCCGCGGGGATGCCTCCTACGTACCGTCACTTCTTCGATGTCGGTTACGACAGGCAAATCCTACGGAGACGACGCGGCCGTCAATACAAGAAAACTCCCAAAGTCGGGATCGTTCGATTAGCGAGCGCGGCTCAGCATGCGCGCCGACACGCGGTGTCGGGCAACGAGAAAGTGGATGGGAGAAAAGCGCGATTCAGGGGCGAGGGCACCGACGGACAGAGCCACGCGCAGCACGTTCCTGCGGCTGCGCCAGGCCACAGTGCTACGATCCGCCGCCGGCGAGCACCTGTTCGAGCGCCATCGAACGCGCGGCCTCCTCGGCTTGCTCGGGGGTATCGAACACACTGCCGGATACGTGGACCTGGTGCCATTCCGGCTTGTCGGCGGCGTTGCGGAAAATGCGAAAGCGTGCGCAGTAGCCGCGTGGCGTGACAGGGACCACGTCGATATCGACGGATGCGCCTTCGATCTGATGTCTGACGAAGCCGTCCATGCTGCCCTCCTGACCTCTGCGTTGCACGCAGAAATCCTAGCATGAGGGTTGTCGGGCTGCCCGTGCGTTGCAGCATGCGTGCTGCATCATCGCACCGGTAAGGCGCCGCGCGTTGCGGCACCGCTCAGATCATTCGTCGGAAGGCGTTTCGTCGCTCTTCGTCGAGTCTTTCACGAGGCGCGCGGGCGCGAGCCAGCGGAAGCCGGTCTGGCCGTTCGCGTCGTACGTGCACTCGACTGCCGCGGCCACCACCGTCTTGTGCGGCCTGGACTTTTCGATCGCTGCCGTGACGGGTGCAAGCAGGCCCGCTTCGAGGATGTTGGTATTCGGCGCCTTGGCGACGGCCGCTTCGGACGCGGTCTGCGGATGCTCCAGCGTGCCTTCGACGACGACCCGGCTGCCGTGAATCGACGTGCCCGTGTGCAGCACCTTCAGCGTGTCCTCAGCGGAGAGTTCCTTCGCCGACTCCCGCATCGTCTGCTCGCACGCACCCGGGTCCTTGTACACGGCCGCGCATCCCGCGGACAAGGCGGCGGCGAGCAAGCAGCATGCGATAACAGGAGTGCGGGTCTTCATCGATGTTCCGGAATTCTGGGCGACGGCCATTGTAGCCTGGCTCGCAGCCGCGAGCAGGGGCGCTTGGCGACGCGCAAAGCAAAGGCCGCCCGGGGGCGCCCTCGAAGCGACTCATACGCGAAGTGCGATCAGTCTTCCCAGCTATCCGGCAAGCTGTGCGTGAGTGTCGACACGAAGCTCGCCGTTTCCGGCTGGCGCGGCCGCGTGAAGATGTCGCGCGAGTGGCCTTGCTCGACGATCGAGCCGTTGCTCAGAAACACCACATTGCGCGCGATCGACGCCGCGAGCCGCAAGTCATGCGTCGCCATCAGCATGGTCATGCCTTCTTTCGCGAGTTGGCGCAGCACTTCGACCACTTCGGCGGCGAGGCCGGGATCGAGCGCGGACGTCGGCTCGTCACACAGCAGCACTTCCGGCGAAGGCGCGAGCGCGCGTGCAATTGCGACGCGCTGCTGCTGCCCGCCCGACAGCGTGACGGGCCACGCATCGGCCTTGTGCGCGATACCGACCTTCTCCAGCAGTTCGAGCGCGCGCACGCGGGCGCGTTCGCGGTCCCACTTCTGCACGGTGATGAGCCCTTCCATCACGTTCTCGATCACCGTACGATGCGGGAACAACTGGAAATTCTGGAACACCATCCCCGTGCGGCGGCGGATCGCGAGCACGGCTTCCTTCGACGGCTTTTCCACGCGGCTGAACCGGATTCCCTGATCGCCAAGTTCCAGCGATCCGGCTTCGGGTATTTCGAGCAGGTTCACACAACGCAGCAGCGTGCTCTTGCCACTGCCCGACGGTCCGATCAGCGCGGTCACGTTGCCCTGTTCGAGCCTGAGATCGACGCTGTTCAGCACGCGATGATCGCCGAAATACTTTTCGATTTTTTCGAGGCGGATCATCGTTCAGTTACCCGACGTGAAAAGCGCGTGACGGCCGAAGCGGCGCTCCAGGCGCACCTGCGCGGACGACAGCACCGAGCTGAACACCAGATAGATCAGCGCGGCTTCCGTGTAGAGAATGAGCGGCTCGTACGTCACCGATGCAATGCGCTGCGCGGCCTGAAAAATCTCCGGCACCGTCAGCACAGCGGCAAGCGACGTATCTTTCACGAGCGCGATGAACGAGTTCGACAGCGGCGGCAATGCGACGCGCGCCGCCTGCGGCAGGATCGCGCGGCGTAGCGCCTGCGCGCGCGTCATGCCCATCGAATACGCGGCTTCCCACTGTCCCTTCGGAATCGATTCGATCACCCCGCGAATCACTTCGGAATTGTACGCACCGACATTCAACGAAAAGCCGATGATCGCGGCCGTCAGCGGGTCGAGCACGATCCCGACATTCGGCAACCCATAGAAGATGACGAACAGCTGGACCAGCAGCGGCGAGCCGCGAAACAGCCACACGTAGAAGCGCACGATCGCCACGGACCAGTTTGGTCCGAACAGCCGGATCAGGGCGACGATGAACGCGAGCGCGATCCCGATTCCAAACGACACGAGCGTCAACGGCACGGTGAACACCAGGCCCGCATAAAGCAGCGGCCACAGCGATTCACCCATCAGATGCAACCAGGCAGGCATGATTCAGGCTCGCCTTCGTGCTTACTTGGAAACGTCTTTGCCGAAGTACTTCTCGGAGATCTTCGCGTACGTACCGTCGGCCTTGATTTCTGCCAGCGCCTTGTTGATGGCGGCCTGCAGTTCAGGGTTGCCCTTGCGGATCAGCACGGCCGAGTGGTCGGAGCTATCCGATGCCGTTTCGACCGCGGCGATCTTCACCTTCGCGTCCGGCTTGTGCTTCTTGAAGTCGAGGAACGACAGCGAGTCGTTGACCGTTGCGTCGACGCGGCCCGAGGTCAGCAGGTCGATCGATTCGTTGAAGCCCTGCACAGGGACCACTTCTGCGCCGTGTGCGGCCGCGATCTTGCCGAAGTTGCTGGTCAGCGTGTTGGCCGACTTCTTGCCCTTCAGGTCGTCGAAACCCTTGATCGAGCTGTTGTCCGAGCGCACGATCAGCGCTGCGTGCGACACGATGTACGGCTCCGAGAAGTCGTACTTCTGCTTGCGCGCGTCGGTGACGGCCACTTCGTTGATCACGGCGTCGTAGCGGTTAGCGTCGAGACCGGCGATAAGGCCGTCCCACTTGCCTTCGATGAACTCGGCCTTGACACCCAGCTTTTGCGCGATCGCACGGCCGATCTCGACGTCGAAGCCCGTGAGCTGGTTGGACGCGTCGTGGTATGTGAACGGCGCGTAGGTGCCTTCCGTGCCGATCTTGAGGGCGCCGGCGGACTTGATCTTCGCGAGGTCGTCGGCGGCGAACGCGGCCGTCGCCGTCGCGACCTGCAGCAGGCCAATCAGCAGAAGGGATCGAATCGACTTCATAAGGGTGGGCTCCGAGGTTCGTTATGTGTTTGTCCGGTGTTCCAGGGGCTGTGCGTCCGGTTCTCCCGGACTATGCGTCCGGTTGCGTCGGCGGACTGTAGCAAACGGGCTTTATTTCCACAACGCATTTCAAGCTTTATGAATATGCTGCGGGGGAATATGCCGGGACGAAATACGTAAGTATACGGGGTTGTGGATGGGGGTGCTTTTAGTCGTGGGATTCGGGTTTCCGCTGTCGTAGGGTTCCGGTTTCCGCTGGCGGCGCCTTGCCGGTTGGCTATTTGCGCTGGCGTGCGCGGTGTGTGTGGCCGGCTTCCTGCTCGCTGGCATCCGCGGTTTGCTTCTGGTTTTTCTAGCGTTGCCCCCGTGCGGGGCAACGCCTGAACAACGAAGGCAAATCGCGGATGCCAACAAAAAACCAGGCGCGGCCACTACGTCGCAGACAAAAAAGCATCAAGCAGCCGCCGTCAAGCACAAACGTTACCGCTCTACGGGATGCGGCTCCCTAAGCCGATTAACGACACGCACGGCGTCGTAATAAGCTGCATTGGGCGGACGCCTCAAATACTGCCCAGCGCCGCGCTGTGCGCGAAGATCGCCATCGGCCCACACGTGCGCCCCACGCGCAAAGGTATGCATGGCCGCGCCTTGCACCGTCATCCCTTCGAACACATTGAAGTCGACCTTCTGATGATGCGTCTTCACAGAAATGGTCTTCGTCGCAGCCGGATCCCAGATAACAAGATCCGCGTCCGCACCGGCCTGCACAGCGCCCTTGCGGGGATAAAGATTGAAAATCTGGGCAGCATTCGCAGACGTAATACGAACGAACTCATTCGGTGTAACGCGCCCTTGATTCACGCCCTCATGCCACAACACCGACATCCGGTCTTCAATCCCACCGCACCCGTTCGGAATCTTCGTGAAATCCTCGCGCCCCATCGCCTTCTGGGACGCGCAGAACACACAATGATCGGTGGCCGTCGTATGCAACTGGCCCGCTTGCAAGCCGCGCCATAGCGCCTCGCGATGCTCGCGCGTGCGAAACGGCGGACTCATCACGTGCGCGGCGGCACGCGTCCAGTCGGGATCGCGATATACGCTTTCGTCGATCACAAGATGCCCCGGCAGCACCTCCCCAAATACGCGCTGGCCTTCGTTGCGCGCGCGTGAAATCGCTTCGACCGCTTCTCTCGATGACACATGCACGATGTACACGGGCACGCCGAGCACTTGCGCAATGCGGATCGCGCGATTCGCGGCCTCGCCCTCCACTTCGGGCGGACGCGACAGCGGATGCGCCTCCGGCCCCCTGAAACCCTTCGCCAATAGCTGCTTCTGCAACTGGAATACGAGCTCGCCGTTTTCCGCATGCACAGTCGGCAGCGCACCGAGTTCTAGCGAACGCGAGAAGCTGTTCACGAGCACTTCGTCGTCAGCCATGATCGCGTTCTTGTAGGCCATGAAGTGCTTGAAGCTCGACACGCCATGCTCGTTGACGAGCGTGCCCATGTCGCGATACACGGAGTCGTCCCACCACGTCACAGCCACATGAAAGCCATAATCGGCCGATGCCTTTTCCGCCCAGCCGCGCCATTCATTAAATGCGTCCATCAGCGGCTGCTTCGGGCTCGGAATCACGAAGTCGATGATGCTCGTCGTGCCGCCCGACAGCCCCGCCGCCGTGCCCGTGTAGAAGTCGTCGCTCGCCGTCGTGCCCATGAAAGGCAGTTCCATGTGCGTGTGCGGATCGATGCCGCCCGGCATCACATACTGATCGTGAGCGTCAACGATGCGCGCACCCGCGGGCGGCTCGATCGTGCGATCGACCTGCAGGATCGTGCCGCCGTCCTGCGGGTCCGCAATCAATACGTCGGCTCTATGCGTGCGGTCGGCATCGATCACCGTGCCGCCGCGAATAAGAGTTGTCATCGCTTGCCTCCTCGGTCAAACATCGAATCACATCACGCACTCGCCATGCTCGCGCCGGGATTGCGGCGCAGCTTCATCCACGTGCCATACACAATGGATGCCAACGCCAGTCCGACGAACCATGCATAGGTATAGAGCGTATTGAAGAATGCGGGCACGTTCGGAAACGATGCGGGAAACGCCGTATGCAAAAAGCCGGGCAGATTCGGAACCACGCCGATCACCAGCGCGGCGACGGCTGCCAGGTTCCAGCCGCCCGTATAGCTGTATTCGCCGTGTTCGTCGAAAAGTTCGTGCGAGTCGAGCCGCGTGCCGCGAATGAGGAAGTAATCGACCATCAGGATGCCTGCGACAGGTCCAAGCAACGCCGAGTAACCCACGAGCCACGTAAAGATATAGCCTTGGGTGGTCGCGAGAATCTTCCACGGCATCATCACGATCGCAATGACCGCCGTCATCAGCCCGCCCGTGCGGTACGATATTCCCTTAGGCCAGAGGCTCGAAAAATCATACGCGGGACCCACAAGATTCGCCGCGAGATTGCAGCACATCGTATCGAGCGTGAGGATGATGAGTGCAACGCCGACGCCGACACCCGTCATGCGGCTCGTCAGATCGATCGGGTCCCAGATCGCCTTGCCGTAGATCACAACCGTCGCCGACGTGACGACCACGGAGATCACCGACAGCAAAGCCATCGGCACCGGCAAGCCGATCGACTGCCCGACGATCTGATCCCGCTGCGTCCTGGCGAAACGCGTGAAGTCAGGGATATTCAACGCAAGCGTCGCCCAGAAGCCAACCATTGCCGTAAGCCCGGGCCAGAACGTGAGCCAAAACAGGCCCTCCTTCTTGCCGCCCGGCACGAACTGCGAAGGCGCCGAGAGCATCGACCCGACGCCGCCCGCCCTGGACGTCGCCCACCACACGAGCGCGATGCACATCACCACCTTGATCGGCGCGGACCAGCTTTCGAGCCAGCGAATCGAATCGGTGCCATGCACGATGAAATAAATCTGCAACGCCCAGAACGCGAGAAAGCACGCGAACTGCCCAATCGAGATGTCGAGAAACGGCAGCGCCGCGCCGTGCAGCGCATTGCCCGTCAGGATGTTGAGCAGCGTATAGATCGCGCTGCCACCGAGCCACGTCTGGATGCCGTACCAGCCGCACGCGACGATCGCGCGCAACATCGCGGGCAGTTTCGCGCCCTGCGTGCCGAATGACGAACGCACGAGCACCGCGTACGGAATGCCGTGCTTCGCGCCCGCATGACCGATCAGCAGCATCGGAACCAGCACGATCATGTTCCCGAGCAGCACGGTCAACACCGCCTGCCACGGCGACATGCCCTCTTCCGTCAGCCCTGCCGCGAGCATGTACGACGCGATGTTCATCACCATGCCGACCCAAAGCGCGGCGAAGTGATACCACTTCCACGTGCGCTGCGCCGGGCCAGTCGGCGCAAGGTCGTCGTTATAGAGACTGCTGCCGTGCGCGCCGGCCGCGTAAGACGCGTCGGCGGATTGCGCTGTCTGCTTCATCGATGGTTCTCCACTTGACCGCTCGTTGACTGGGGTGCCCTTATCAGCGTGCTTTTTTCAGGCTGCCTTGGCGGGGTGCCGTGCGTCTGCCGTTTCAGGCGCGTCCGCCACGACACGTGCGGGATTGTTCGGATGGGTGGTCCAGTTCGCGTACTCGCCGCTATCGACGCGCTCCATCGTGATGCATTGCTCAACGGGACACACATGCATGCAAAGATTGCACCCGACGCATTGCGCATCGATCACTTCAAAGTGGCGCTTGCCGTCCTTCTCGCGTGTGATGGCCTGATGCGAAGTGTCCTCACAGGCAATATGGCAGAGGCCGCATTGAATGCACTTGTGCTGATCGATGCGTGCCTTGATGTCGTACTTCAGGTTCAGGTATTTCCAGTCCGTGACGTTCGGCACGGCACGGCCACGGATATCCTCGAGCGTCGCATAGCCCTTCTCATCCATCCAGTTCGACAGGCCGTCCGCCATGTCGGACACGATGCGAAAGCCGTAATGCATGGCCGCCGTGCAGACCTGTACACTGCCCGCGCCGAGCACCATGAACTCGGCGGCGTCGCGCCACGACGAAATGCCGCCGATGCCGGAGATCGGCAGACCCGGCGTTTCCGGATCGCGCGCGATTTCGGCGACCATGTTCAGCGCGATCGGCTTCACAGCGGGACCGCAGTAGCCGCCATGCGTGCCCTTGCCGTCGACAGTTGGCATCGGCGCCATCTGATCGAGATCGACGGCGACGATCGAATTGATCGTGTTGATCAGCGACACGCCGTCCGCGCCGCCCTTCCAGGCGGCGCGCGACCCCATGCGGATGTCGCTGATGTTGGGCGTGAGCTTCACGAGGCATGGCAGCTTCGTGCCTTCCTTCACCCAGCGCGTGACCATCTCCACGTATTCCGGGACCTGGCCGACAGCCGAGCCCATACCGCGCTCGCTCATGCCATGCGGACAACCAAAGTTCAGTTCGACGGCATCGGCACCCGTGTCTTCGACGAGCGGCAGGATCCATTTCCAGTCGCGTTCGTTGCAAGGCACCATCAGCGATACGATCAACGCGCGATCGGGCCAGTCGCGCTTGACCTGGGCGATCTCGCGCAGATTGACGTCGAGCGGCCGGTCGGTGATCAGTTCGATATTGTTCAGCCCTGCGATGCGTTGGCCGTTCCATTGCACCGCGCCGTAACGCGAGCTGACGTTGACCACATGCGGATCCAGCCCGAGCGTCTTCCACACGACGCCGCCCCAGCCCGCTTCGAATGCGCGGTTCACGTTATAGGCTTTGTCAGTGGGCGGCGCGGATGCGAGCCAGAAAGGATTCGGCGACGTGATGCCGGCTATCGTGCAGCGTAGATCGGCCATGTTCGGCTCCGTGGGGTTCGGTTTTATCCTTGGATATCGGGCGGCGCGTTCAGGCCGCCTTCACTGCGGCCAATGCGAACGCCGCGTCGATCGATGCCGCTGCGAGCTTGCCGTCCTGCACCGCTTGCACGGTCAGGTCGATGCCGCCCGACGCCGCGCAATCGCCGCCCGCCCACACGTTGTCCAGTGACGTGCGCATGTCCGCGTCGACTGCGATGCGGTGTTGATCGAACGTCAGCAGCGCGCGATCGAGGCCGACGGCGACCAGCGTCTGGCCGATGGCCTTGAGCACCATGTCGGCCTCGAGCGTGAAGCGCTCCGTGGCGCCATCGCGAGCAGTGCGTTCGAATTCGACTGCGCTCACCATGCCGTCGGTGCCTATCAATCGCACGGGCTTCGCATGCGTGACGAGCGTCACGCCCTGCGTCTGCGCGAATTCGCGCTCGGTCCAGGTCGCGCTCATCGATTCGACACCGCGCCGGTACACCATCGTCACGCTCGTCGCGCCGAGTTTGCGGCTTTGCACCGCGGCATCGATAGCCGTATTGCCGCCGCCGATCACTACCACGCGGCGGCCAACGGCAACCGTCGCGAGGTCTGACGCCTCACGCACCTGCTCGATGAAATCGACGGCGTCAAGCACGCCGCCCAACGCTTCCCCATCGAGTTCGAGCGCGCGCACGCCCGTCAGACCGAGCGCGAGAAACACGGCATCGTGCTGCTGGCGCAGCGCATCGAGCGTCACGTCACGGCCGAGCGCAACACCTGTTTTCAGGTCGATCCCGCCCACCGCCAGCAGCCATTGCACTTCGCGCTGCGCGAAGCCGTCGACCGTCTTGTACGCGGCGATGCCATATTCGTTGAGTCCGCCGCCCTTGTCGCGGGCGTCGTAAATCGTCACGCGATGCCCCGCCACCGCCAGGCGATGCGCACAGGCGAGCCCCGCCGGTCCCGCGCCGACGACGGCGACATGACGTCCGCTGTCGGGCGCACGCTGCCACTGCACGGCATCGTGCGCCATCGCCCAATCCGTCGCATGACGCTGCAACGCGCCGATCGCGACGGGCTGTGCGTCCTGATGATTGCGCACGCATGCGCCTTCGCAAAGAATCTCCGTCGGGCAGACACGCGAACACATGCCGCCCAATGGGTTCGCGGACAGGATGTCGGTTGCGGCGCCCTTCAGATTGCCGTTGCCAATCTTGCGGATGAAGCTGGGGATGTCGATTTGCGTGGGACAGGCCTGCACGCAAGGCGCGTCATAGCAGTAGTGACAGCGGCTCGCGGCAGCGGCCGCTGCGGTGGAATCGAGCAGCGGCGCAATGTCGGCGAATTCACACGAAAGCTGGTCGGGCGACAGACGATGCGCGGCGATGTCGCCTGTTTGCTTGATGGCCATATACTTTCCTTCGACGAAGTGAGGACGTAGCCGTGCCTGCCGGCTTCGCTCGAACGAAGCCGGGGCGCCGTATTGCAGGGGTGCAGCGTTGAAGCCTCGAAGTGTCTTCGAGTGCTTACGATGCGGGTTCGCAGGCACGCTCGAGCATCGCGTGCAGCAACACGTTCGCGCCCGCCTCGATCCACTCGGGGGTCGCGTCTTCGATTTCGTTGTGACTGATACCGTCCACGCACGGCACGAACACCATCGATGTCGGCGCGACCTGCGACAGATAGCACGCGTCATGTCCCGCACCCGACACCATGTCGCGATGCGCGTAACCGAAACGCTCGGCGGCGGCACGCACGGACTTCACGCACGCCTCGTCGAATTTGACGGGCGCATAGTAAAAGATCTGTTCGAGTTGCGTTTCGAGACCGATGCCGCCCGCGATCTTCGCGACGCCGTCGCGCAACGCAGCGTCCATCTTCGCAAGCACGGCATCGTCGGGATGACGGAAATCGACGGTGAAAAACACACGCCCGGGAATCACGTTGCGCGAGTTCGGATGCACCTGCATCATGCCGACCGTCGCGCATGCGAGCGGCGCATGATCGAGGCCGATGCGGTTCACGAGGTCGACGACGCGCGCCGCGCCGAGCAGCGCATCCTTGCGGCGCGGCATCGGTGTCGGACCCGCATGCGCTTCCTGACCCGTCAGCGTGATTTCGTACCAGCGCTGCCCCTGCGCATCCGTCACGACGCCGATCGTCTTGTTCTCGGCTTCGAGTATCGGCCCCTGTTCGATGTGCAACTCGAACGCCGCATGCAACGGACGGCCGCCGCACGGCACGTCGCCTGCGTAGCCAATGCGCTTGAGTTCCTCGCCGATCGTCTTGCCGTCCACATCCTTGCGCGAGAGCCCGTAGTCGAGCGTGAACACGCCCGCGAACACGCCCGACGCCACCATCGCGGGCGCGAAGCGCGAGCCTTCCTCGTTGGTCCAGATCACGACTTCGACGGGATGCTCCGTTTCGATCTTGCGGTCGTTCAGGCTGCGGATCACTTCGAGGCCGCCCAGCACGCCGTAGATGCCGTCGAAGCGGCCGCCCGTCGGCTGCGAGTCCGCGTGCGAACCCGTCACCACGGGCAACGCATTCGGGTTCGTGCCCGCGCGCCGCATGAACACGTTGCCCATCTGATCGACACTCACCGCGCAGCCCGCGTCCCTCGCCCAGCTGACGATCAGGTCGCGCCCCTGCTTGTCGAGATCGGTGAGCGCGAGACGGCAGACGCCACCCTTCTGCGTCGCACCGATCTTCGCCATCGTCATCAGGCTATCCCACAGACGCTTGCCGTTGACCGTGATCGACGTATCGAGCCCTTGTTTCAACGCTTCGGTTACCGCATTCATTCGTCTTGCTCCTCTCGATCAACACGCTTTGCCGTTCAACCGCGAGTGAGTTGGCGCTTCTCGCGACGACGTGAAACGGGTGCATCGGGTTCGCTTTGGGGCATCGGTGCACGCGCGGCGTGCACCGATCGCCAGGCACTCCCCGTCGCGGTAAACCCTGGGCCTCGCGCGCTTTGTGAATCCTGTCCGAATGGACAGGTTGTAGCCGACTAAAATCTTTAAAGCAATGTCTTTTGTGCGAGCCGATACAGATCGCAAAGAGAGCGAGAAGCATGCCATTGCGATGCAGCATCGCCCGGTGTGCGCAGAAAGACCGCGAACGCGGATTCCGGCCGATTGCAAGGCGAGCGGCTAGAATGAAGCGCGACGCGGCACACAGGCCGCGCGAGGCCAGCGATGAGACACGACAAGCCAGTGGAAGAAACGGCAGTGAGCGGCATGAACAATGACGACGCGCCCGCACCTTTGCGGCGGCGCAAGGCTCACATCCGCGAGAGCAACGAAGCGCATCTGCTCGCATGCGCGGAGGCCGTTTTTGCGGAGCGGGGCTTCGAAGGCGCGAGCACGGCGATGATCGCGGAACGCGCGGGCTTACCGAAAGCCAACGTCCATTACTACTTCCCAACGAAGCTCGCGCTCTATCGCCGCGTGCTCGAAGATCTGTTCGAAGACTGGCATCGCGCGGCCAATACGTTTGAGGGCAGCGACGACCCCGTCGAAGCGATCGGCGGCTATGTGCGCGCGAAAATGGAATTGTCGCGACGGCGGCCGCTCGGCTCGAAGGTGTGGGCGAACGAGATCATTCACGGCGCGGTACACATGGCCGATATTCTCGAACAACGCGTGAAGCCGTGGCTCGATACGCGCGTGACCGTGATCGACGACTGGATCGCGCGCGGACTGCTCGCGAACGTCGATGCGCAAACGCTGCTGTACATGATCTGGGCAACGACCCAGCACTATGCGGATTTCGATGCGCAGATACGCGCACTCGGCGGCAAACGTGCATTGTCACAAAAGGCTTTCGACGCAACGACGGATCAGGTCGTGCAACTCGTGATTCGCGCGTGCGGGGCGAAATCGCCGGCTGCGAAGACGTAACGCCCGCTCGCGTTCAGTACGTTTCCAGATGCAGACGTCCTTCGCGCTTGAGCCTCTGCCATAGCGCGTTCCATTCGAGGCCATGCTGATCGGCAATGTCCTTGAGCGACTGCAGCACCCCGTCTTCCATGCCCTTCAACCCGCACACGTAGATGTACGTGCCGTCGTCGCGAAGCAGTTGCGCGACATCGACGGCACGCTCGCGCATGGCGTCCTGCACGTAGCGCTTCCGTTCGCCGGGCGTGCGCGAAAACGCCAGATTCGTGTCGATGAAGTCTTTCGGCAGATTCGTCAGCGGACCGAAGTACGGCAGCTCTGCTTTCGTGCGCGCACCGAAGAACAGCATCAGTTTGCCCGTCGCCCCCTTGAGCCTGCGTCGCCGGCGATACTCGGTCATCGCGCGCATCGGCGCGGACCCCGTGCCCGTGCAGATCATCAGCAGATGCGAATCCGGATGATTGGGCATCAGGAACGTGCTGCCGAACGGGCCGATCACATTGACTACGTCGCCCTTTTTCAGATCGCACAGATAGTTCGAGCACACGCCGCTCGCCGCATTGCCGCGATAGTCCTGCGTGACGCGCTTCACGGTCAGCGACACGTTGTTGTAGCCGGGCCGCTCGCCGTCGCGCGGACTGGCGATCGAATACTGGCGCGCATGATGGGCGCGGCCATCGGCGGCGCTGCCCGGCGGCAGAATGCCGATCGACTGCCCTTCCAGCACAGGAAACGGCAGCGAGCCGAAATCGAGCACGATGTGATGTATGTCGCTTTCCGTCCCTTCGTCTGTCAGCCGGTAGTTGCCGACGACAGTCGCCTTCGTCGGGTTCCTGTGTGTGTAGAGATTCACATACGGACGCGCGGCGGACCACGGTGGCACCACCGCACCGCGCACCGTGTCGACCTCGATGCCCTGTGCTTCACCGTCACCATCACTGCCGCCGGTCATGGCGCCGGTCGCGGGCCCGGCTGTCGCGGGCAATGCCATTGTTCCCTGTTCGGGCAACACGTCCCACGTGTACTGTTCGTCGACGCTCCATGCGTCGGCCTTCAGCACGGTGCGCCAGTTGTCGATCGCGCCCGTCGGACACGGCGGCACGCACGCCATGCAACCGTTGCAGACGTCCGGCATCACGACGTAGTTCGTGTCGTCGTGCTGGATCGCATCGATCGGGCAGGTCTCTTCGCATGTGTTGCAGCGAATGCAGATCTCCGGATCGATCAGATGCTGCTTGAGGACTTCGATCGATACAGGCGCGTTCATGAATGTCTCCCTGCCTCTGCTTTTCCTCGCCGTCGCGCGCGATGCTCAGTTGAAGCGCACGTATTCGAAATCGACGGGCTGACGGTTGATGCCCATCGCGGGCGGCGCGATCCAGTTCGCGAACCGGCCGGCTTCGACGACGCGGCCCATCAGCGATGCGACGTAAGCGCGGTCTTCCGGGCCCGGCAGCCAGTTCGCTTCGTTCGCGGCCCACTCTGCTTCGCCAATGACACGTCCATCGGGCGACACACGAGTGCCCGCGAAAGTGCCGATCTGACGGTTGAACGCCTTGTGCGGCACGGTCAGACGACAATCGATACCCGCCTTCTCCAGTACCTTGTTCCAGCGTCCGACGCCAGCAACGGAATCCTTGATGTAGTCGTCGCGCAGCACTTCGTTCATCGCATTGAGCATGGGCACTTCGCGTTCGACGAGCTTGCCGTCCTCGACATCGAGCAGCTTGTAGCTTTGCCCGTTCAACTGATGGTCGTCGTCGCGCTTCGTTTCTTCGTAGCGGCCCTTGAGACCCGAGTTGTAAAACGTCGCCGCATTCGACGACTGATCCGCGCCGAACAGGTCGATCGTGACCGAATAGTGGAAGTTCAGATAGCGCTGGATGGTCGGCAGATCGATCACGCCAGCCGCGCGAATCCTGTTCACGTCGTCCGTTCCAAGTTCGTTCATCACTTGCGCGGTGCGCTGAACGACACGCGACACACCGGACTCGCCGACGAACATATGATGCGCTTCTTCCGTCAGCATGAACTTCGTCGTGCGCGCGAGCGGGTCGAAACCGGACTCGGCAAGCGCGCTCAGCTGAAACTTGCCGTCGCGATCGGTGAAGTACGTGAACATGTAGAACGCGAGCCAGTCAGGCGTTTTTTCGTTGAACGCGCCGAGAATGCGCGGATTGTCGTCGTCGCCCGACCGGCGCCCTAGCAATGCTTGCGCTTCTTCGCGCCCGTCGCGGCCGAAGTAACGATGCAGCAGATACACCATCGCCCACAGGTGCCGCCCTTCTTCGACATTCACCTGGAACAGGTTGCGCAGGTCGTACATCGACGGCGCGGTCAGTCCCAGATGACGCTGCTGTTCGACGGAAGCCGGCTCGGTGTCGCCCTGGGTGACGATGATGCGACGCAGATTCGCGCGATGCTCTCCTGGCACGTCCTGCCAGGCCGCTTCGCCCTTATGCTCGCCGAAGTTGATCTTGCGTTCCGGGTCGCCCGGCGCGAGAAAGATGCCCCAGCGATAATCGGGCATCTTCACGTAGTCGAAATGCGCCCAACCGCCGGGGTCGACGCTCGTTGCCGTGCGCAGATACACGTCGTAGTTGTGCGAGCCGTCGGGGCCCATGTCACCCCACCACGACAGGAAATTCGGTTGCCATTGTTCGAGCGCGCGTTGCAGCGTGCGGTCGTCGGCGAGGTTGACGTTGTTCGGAATCTTGTCGCTGTAGTCGATGGTGGACATGTCGGTTCCTTGAGCGCGATGCAGGTTCACGATGTAGATGCGCGTGCGTGGGTCAGACACGCGAGACGTCGAATTGCGCCTTGCTGCCCTTGCCGTACACCTTGAGCGCGCCCTTCTCGCCCACCGCATTCGGCCGGTTGAAAATCCAGTTCTGCCAGGCCGTCAGCCGCCCGAAGATACGCGTCTCCATCGTCTCGCGGCCATTGAAACGCAAATTCGCTTCCATGCCCGTCAGCGCATCCGGCGACATCGCCGCGCGTTCCTCGAGGGCGATGCGAATCTCATCGGCCCAATCGATATCGTCCAGCGACGCCGTCACGAGGCCGAGCCGCTCCGCTTCCGCCGCTTTCACTGGCTGGCCGGTTTTCGCGCGCGCGGCGTCGAGTGGCTCCGTCTCTTCGTAGAAGCGCCGCGCAAGCCGCGACTGATGCGTGACCATCGGATAGAGACCGAAATTGACCTCCGACAGCGTGATCGCGGGCTCTTCATCTTCGTTCGCGGGCAGCGCGGCCATGTAAGTGCGGTCGGCGGCAAACGCGAACTCGGCGAGCGTACCCGCGAAACACGAGCCCGGCTCGATCAGGGCAAACAGCGAACGCGACGAGACGTCGATGCGCGCGAGCGTGCGGCGCAGCAGACCGATCGTTTCGCGCACGAACCAGTGGTCCTTGTGCTGCAGCAGCGTGGCGTCGGCGGCGAGCACGCCACGCGCGTCGCCTTGCGTCTTTAGAATCCACGTGCCGACATCGAGTTCGTTGGTGCGCATCGACAGGATCGCGTCGTCGAGTTCGCGCGCAAATTGCAGCGGCCACCAGCTCGCGCCCATCGCGACGACGGCATCGATATCCAAAGGTTGCGCCGTCGACGGCGCTTTGGCCGTGAACGTGGCCGTGCGCTTCGCGCGGTCGATCGTCACGTCGAGCGTCGCATACGTGATGCCGTCTTCGCGATCCATGCGTTCAATGCGCGTCAGCGTCACGCCTCGTGCATTCGCCGGTCGGTCGCTTAGCGCAGCGAGTTCCAGCGCGCGCGCAGCGATCGCCTGTTCGAACCCGTTCGGCTTTACGACTTCATCGACAAGACGCCATTCTTTCGCACGCGTGCCGCGAATGCCTTCGACCACCGTGCAGAATATGTCGGCGCGATCGTGCCGCACCTTGCGCTTGTCCGTGACGCGCGTGAGGCCGCCCGTGCCAGGCAGCACACCGAGTAGCGGCACTTCCGGCAGCGCCACCGACGACGAGCGGTCGTCGACCAGATAGATTTCGTCGCAGGCGAGCGCCAGTTCATATCCGCCGCCTGCACATGAACCATTTACGGCTGCAAGAAACTTCAGGCCCGAGTGAAGCGACGAGTCCTCGATGCCGTTGCGAGTCTCGTTCGTGAATTTGCAGAAGTTGACCTTCCATGCATGCGACGACAGACCCAGCATGAAGATGTTTGCACCCGAGCAGAACACACGATCCTTCAGACTCGTGACGACGACCGTGCGCACTTCGGGATGCTCGAAGCGGATGCGCTGAAGTGCATCGTGAAGTTCGATGTCGACGCCGAGGTCGTATGAATTGAGCTTCAGCTTGTAGCCGTCACGGATGCCGCCGTCTTCGGCGATATCGATGCCGAGCGTCGCAACGGCGCCGTCGAACGAGAGCTTCCAGTGCTTGTAGTGCGCGGGATCCGTGCGGTAGTCGACGCGCGCGGCGGCGGCGTGTGCCGGGGACATGACTGCGGACATGAGGCGTCTCCTGGAACGATGCAGTTTGTTTTAGCGAACAATAATGCATCCATCCACCCATGTAAAGCACTTTACTTCATGTTGCGGGGTTATCCCCTATCGTAGGAAGTGTGCTGCCCGTCCCGCCGCATGCATTACGTTTCGTCGCCAAGTTCGGCGGCTAACCGTGCGGCAAGTCGATCGCGCAACTGGAGATAGGCGTCGGCGAGGGTGCGCTCGCTCGTGTCGAAAATCATGTCAGCGCGGTTGTAGAGTTCGCCGCGTCCCGCGAGGATGCGCTTCAGATCTTCCATCGCCTCCTTGTTGCCCGACATCGGCCGCAAATCGCCCTGCGCGACTACGCGGCGCATGTGCTCTTCCGGACTGGCCTGGAGCCACACGGTGAAACAGTGCGCGAGCAATGCGTTGAACGTAGCGGGTTCGGACACCAGCCCGCCCGGCGACGCGATGACCGCCCGCTCGTGCTCGCCGATCACCGCCTCCAGCGCGCGCTGCTCGTAACGTCGATAGGCGCTCGCGCCATACAGCGAATGAATTTCCGACGGCGGACAGCCCGCCATCTGCTGGATCACTTTCGTGATCTCGATGAACGGCACCTTGCGCTCCTGTGCGAGCATGCGTCCAAGCGTCGACTTGCCCGCGCCGCGCAAGCCGATCAGCGCGATCCGGTCCTTGCGATGCGGGTCGCGCGGCGCCTGCGCGAACATCTCGGACAACGCAACCCGCGCACGCTGCAGCGCGGCCTGATCGCGGCCGTGCAACAGTTCGCGAATCAGCAGCCACTCGGCCGACGACGTGGTTTCGTCTCCGATCACTTCGGCGAGCGGACAGTTCAGCGTCGCCGCGATCTGGCGCAGCACCAGCACCGAGGCATTGCCCACGCCCGATTCAAGATTCGCGAGGTGTCGCTCCGACAGGCCCGTCTCCGACGCCAGCGTCTTGCGCGTCATGCCGCGTCGCGCCCGCAGCAAGCGCACACGCTCGCCCATCGCGGTGAGAAAGGGATCGCGTTCTTCGCGCTCGGCTTTCGGCGCTTCTTCGTTGGCGCGCTGAGCCAAAGACGCATCCGCGGAGTAAGTTTGGTTCATATCAGACAACCTCATTGCCTATGTATGTGTACTATAGTGCTTGACATGCTCAACGTGAACGGTTAATTTTCGCCGCATATCGACGCAATAACAACGCCGCCAGCCCTCGGATGGATGGCATAGGCAAAATCGGAGACGTTCGGCAGCGGCGCACATGAACTAAGGTGCGTGCCGGCCGGCAATATCTATCTTGCAGGAAGCCAAGGCAACGGAACGCTGTCGCGCCGACGCGCCGGGCCGACAGGAGGCAAGCATGTCCCCTCAAGACTTTCAGCGTCTGATTGCCGGCGTAACGGCACAACTGGACGGCCACCCGCTCGATGGATCGCTCGGCGCCTGGCTGAATGCGACCTGGCCGGCCGGCAGCGCGATGTATGACGCACTGGCCGACGCATGCCGTACGGGTGTCGCCGAAGGCTGGCTGTGCAATCGCGAGCATGGCGGGCTCCGCTTCGGTCGCATCATTAAGCCCTCCCCCGACACGCATGGTTTTTCCGTTGACGTCGTCGACATGCAGGACATGGCCGGTCCGTATCATCTGCACCCGCACGGAGAAATTGACCTGATCATGCCGCTCTCGGACGGCGCGACCTTCGACGGGCATCCCGCCGGCTGGTGCGTCTACGGTCCCGGCAGCGCGCATCGGCCGACGGTTGCGCAGGGTCGGGCGCTCGTGCTGTATCTGCTGCCGCAAGGTGCAATCGAATTCACACGGGACGCGACCACTGTGTGACGTCACGGCGCGTATCGCTCTCATCCTGCATTTCCGTTCCACGCAGACCGCCACTTCGCCGGAGGACACATGCAAGCCTTGCCGGAATCGCCGCCACGCGAGCCTGCACCGACAGTCGAGCCGCCGCCCGCGCAGTTCAACTTCGCGTCCCATCTGTTTCGGCTGAACGACGTGCGGGCAGACAAGCCCGCCTACATCGACGATGCAGGCGTCACGTCGTATGCGCAACTCGAGCACCGCTCGCGCCGCTTCGCTTCCGCTTTGCGCTCGCTGGGTGTGCATGCCGAAGAACGGATCCTGCTCGTGATGCTCGACACGGCGGAATTGCCCGTCGCGTTTCTCGGCGCGCTGTATGCGGGTGTCGTGCCCGTCGTGGCGAACACGCTGCTGACGGCGACCGACTATCGGTACATGCTCACGCACAGCCACGCACGCGCGGTGATCGCTTCGGGTCCACTGGTGCCGACGGTCGAGCAAGCGTTGAGCGAAGCGGAACAAGACGGCTGCCTGCTGATCGTGTCGCAGCCGGTGCACTTCGATCCGCCGCCGATGCATGTGCTGAGCCGGCTGATCGACGGTGCCGAGCCTCTGCTGAAACCGAATGCAAGTAGCGGCGACGATATTGCATTCTGGTTGTATTCATCGGGTTCCACGGGCAAGCCGAAAGGCACCGTCCATACGCACGCGAACCTGTACTGGACTGCAGAGCTTTACGCGAAGCCGATACTCGGCATCAATGAGCGCGACGTCGTGTTCTCCGCAGCCAAGCTGTTCTTTGCCTATGGGCTCGGCAACGCGCTGACATTCCCATTGACGGTCGGCGCAACGACGGTATTGATGGCCGAACGTCCGACACCGGACGCGGTTTTCAGGCGGCTCGTCGAGCATCGGCCGACGATCTTCTACGGCGTACCGACGCTGTACGCGAGCATGCTGGTGTCGCCGAACCTGCCGCCGCGCGAGCAGGTGGCGATGCGCATCTGTGCGTCGGCGGGCGAAGCATTGCCACGAGAAATCGGCGAACGGTTCACCGCGCATTTCGGATGTGAGATTCTCGACGGCATCGGTTCGACCGAAATGCTGCATATCTTCCTGTCGAACCGCGCAGGCGAAGTCGAGTACGGAACGACGGGCCGTCCGGTGCCTGGATATGAAGTGGAGTTGCGCGATGAAGCGGGTCGCACGGTGCCGGACGGCGAGGTCGGCGATCTGTTCATCAAGGGACCCAGCGCCGCCCTGATGTACTGGAGCAACCGCGAGAAATCGCGAGCGACCTTTCTGGGCGAATGGATTCGTAGTGGCGACAAGTATTGCCGCCTGCCGAACGGCTGCTATCAATACGCAGGGCGCAGCGACGACATGTTGAAGGTAAGCGGCCAGTATGTGTCGCCCGTCGAAGTGGAAATGGCGCTCGTGCAACATACTGCCGTGCTGGAGGCCGCGGTTGTCGGCGTCGATCATGGCGGTCTCGTGAAAACGCGTGCGTTCGTCGTGCTGAAGCAAACTGCCGATGCATGCGACACACTCGCCGATGACCTGAAGTCGTTCGTCAAGGGCAAGCTCGCGCCGCACAAGTATCCTCGCGATATCGTCTTCGTCGACGATCTGCCGAAGACGGCAACGGGTAAGATTCAACGCTTCAAATTGCGAGAACAGCTCACTAGCTGAAGAACGGAATGGCCGAACCTGTGACCACCTTGCGCGATGCGTCCCAGAGCGCATCGATTGCATTGCCGGCGAACGACCAACGCGGCGCGTTGACGATCGAATATCGCTGGCTCAATCCCCGCTTCGCCGACGCGCCGCTTGCGGTTTTTCTGCACGAAGGGCTCGGTTCCGTCGCGATGTGGAAGGATTGGCCGCAGACCTTGTGCGACCGGCTCGGCATGCGCGGTCTCGTGTATTCGCGCCCGGGCTACGGACGTTCGACGCCCCGTCCGCATGACGCGAAGCTCGCCGTCGATTTCATGTCGGTGCAGGCGCGCGACGTTCTCCCCGCGCTGCTCGATGCACTCGAAGTGAACGCAGCAGAACGAAAACGCATGTGGTTGATCGGTCACAGCGACGGCGGATCGATTACGCTGCTTTATGCTGCCGCTTTTCCCAATTCACTGGCCGGTGCGGTGGCCATTGCGCCGCATGTTTTCGTCGAGGACATTTCCGTCGCAAGCATCGCCGAAGCGAAGACGGCCTATGAAGAGTCCGATCTGCGCGCCAAGCTTGCGCGTCATCACGACGATGTTGATTCGGCCTTCTATGGCTGGAACGATGTCTGGCTGAGTGACGCGTTCCGGTCGTGGAACATCGTCGATGAACTCGACTGCATTCGTTGCCCGTTACTCGCCGTGCAAGGGTACGACGATCACTACGGCTCGATGGCCCAGATCGACACAATCGCGCAACGCGCTTCACAAACCGAGCTGGCAAAGCTCGATCGTTGCGGTCATTCGCCTCATCGGGATGCCCCGGACGCGCTCAATGATGCAATCGTCGCGTTTATCGGGAAGCACAACGCTTCTGCCGGGATCTAGACCGGGCGTCGCAAGTTCTCCACAGAATCCGTGGCCAACCCTGTGGACAATCTGCCGATAACGCAGCCAAGTCATTGAAGCGTCACAGGGAATAGGCACTGCATCGCACGCAGTGCGCTTCATGTACTCGGCTTTTCAAGTGCATGCACCGGTCGAGCATTGTGCTGCGCATCGCCTGGTCATGCTTTTCTCAGCTCACGCTTCACATTAGCTACACACACGCTGGCTATCCTTTCGCGTCTCTCAAGCATGACGCCGGAGGATGACGATGCACGCTGTGCACGAAACTGCATGTAGGCCGCGACGCAACCGTTTGCGTTTGACATTCGCCGTCATCGCAGCGTCGGTGGCTGTGGCCGCGTGCGGAGACGACGCATCTAGCGGGGCCGGCTCGCAAGAACGTGCGCAGAATCAGGCGCGACAGGCGCAGCACCCCACCCTTGCGACGACGTTCAATGCCGGCGCTGCGCAATCGTCGGCCACGGCCGACGCCACACTTCTGCCTCCGCAATCTTCCGCAGTTCAGCTGCGCGCCGTCTCGCCCACCGACGCCAGCGCAACGGATTCCGTCGTTCTCGCACCACCCGTGATTCACACCGTCGATTGAGTTCGTCCCGCCAGCCTCCATGCCCCCGCGTGGAAGTTCACCTTACCGTTTCTTTCCTCACGATCGAAGCCAACATGACCTCAACAAACCGCCGTGATTTCTTGCGCACAGCCGCCCAGGCAGCCGGCTCTGCTACCGCATTGACGATGCTTCCCGTGGGCATCCGCAACGCGCTCGCGATTCCCGCGAACAACAGGACGGGCAGCGTCCGCGACATCGAACATATTGTCGTGCTGATGCAGGAAAACCGTTCGTTCGACCATTACTTCGGCACACTGAGGGGCGTGCGCGGGTTCGGCGATACGCGAGCGATCAACCTGCCGAGCGGCAAGTCGGTGTGGCATCAGCCCGGACTGGGCGGCATCGGCGAAGTGTTGCCATTCCGTCCGACAGCGCCGGACCTCGGCCTGCAATTCCTGGAGGATCTGCCGCACGACTGGCCGACGACGCACGGCGCATGGAACGGCGGTCGCTACGATCAGTGGGTGCCGAAAAAAGGCACGACGACAATGGCGTACCTCACACGCGACGACATTCCTTTCCACTACCAGCTCGCCGACTCGTTCACAATCTGCGACGCATACCACTGCTCGCTGATGGGCGCGACCGATCCGAACCGCTACTACATGTGGACGGGCTGGGTCGGCAACGACGGCTCGGGCGGCGGCCCGGTCGTCGACAACTCCGAAGCGGGTTACGGCTGGTCGACGTATCCGGAAGTGCTGGAAGCCGCGGGCATTTCATGGAAGATCTATCAGGACATCGGCACCGGTCTCGATGCAAACGGATCGTGGGGCTGGACCAGCAATCCCTACATCGGCAATTACGGCGACAACGCGCTGCTGTACTTCAACCAGTATCGCAATGCGCAGCCGGGCAACCCGCTGTACGACAAAGCGCGCACGGGCACGAACGTGTCGGCGGGCGACACGTACTTCGACATTCTGCGCAAGGACGTGCAGAGCAACCAGTTGCCGCAGGTGTCGTGGATCGTCGCGCCAGAAGCGTACTCCGAGCATCCGAACTGGCCCGCGAATTACGGAGCGTGGTATATCGATCAGGTGTTGCAGATTCTGACGTCGAACCCCGAGGTGTGGAGCAAGACCGCGCTCCTCATCAACTACGACGAGAACGACGGCTTCTTCGATCACATGTCGCCGCCGTTTGCGCCGTCGTCGAATGCGAACGGGCTGTCTACCGTCGACACGACCAATGAAATCTATCCGGGCGGCAATAACGGTCAATATGGCGCCGGCCCGTATGGGCTCGGGCCGCGTGTGCCGATGCTCGTCGTGTCCCCTTGGTCGAAGGGCGGCTGGGTATGCTCCGAGGTGTTCGATCACACGTCGGTGATCCGCCTTATCGAGGCGCGTTTCGGGCACGGCCACAAGCTGTCGGAGCCGAACATCACGCCGTGGCGCCGTACCGTGTGCGGCGACCTGACGTCCGCGTTCAACTTCAAGAATCCGAACGATGCGTTCCCGACACTCCCCTCCACCGCGTCGTACAAGCCGCAGGATCAGCAACGCCATCCCGACTACAAGCCCGTGCCGCCGCTGGTCGGTTCCGTGCCGAAACAGGAATCGGGAGTGCGTCCGGCGCGCGCGCTGCCGTACGAGTTGTTTGTGCGCATCGACGACAACAGCAGTGGCAAAGTGTCCATGCGCTTCGTCAACACGGGTGACGCCGGCGCGAACTTCCTTGTGTTCGAAGCGCTCAGCGCCGATGCGCCACGCACGTACACGGTCGAAGCGGGCAAGCGTCTCGTCGATCAACTGCCTGTCAAGGCGGACGGTTCCTACGACTTCACGGTGCATGGACCGAACGGGTTCCTGCGTCGTTTTGCCGGCAAGCAGACTTCCGGGTACTTCTGGAACAGCCGCGACCGCGCGAGTCCAGAAGTTGCGGAAGGCTACGACGTGGCAAACGGCAATCTGCAACTGCGCCTGAAGAATGACGGCAACACGCGCTGTCAGTTCAAGATCGTCAATGCCTACGACTCGGGCACGCCGCTCATCCGTTCGGTGCGCGGCGGCGATAGCGATACCGTCTATCTCGATCTGCGCAAGGTTTATGGCTGGTACGACCTGACCATCACCGTCGATACCGATCCGTCGTTCACGCGCCGTATTGCAGGTCACGTCGAGACGGGCAAGCCGAGCATGAGCGATCCGGCGCTGGGCGCGTAACGCCGCCTTGTTGGAACGATGAGCAAAAGCCCGTATCGTCGTCGACGGTACGGGCTTTTCCTACGCGTCACTCCGGAAGCAGCGACATGCTTATCCGCGCTGCGGAATGTCCAACCCTCTGACGACAGCAGGACGCGCCAGAAACGCGTCGAGGGTTCGCTTCACATGCGGATAGTTGTCGAAGCCGACGAGATCGCCCGCCTCATAAAAGCCCACCAGATTGCGCACCCACGGAAACGTCGCGATGTCCGCGATCGTGTAGTCGTCGCCCATGATCCATTTGCGGGTGGCGAGCCGCTCGTTCAGCACGTTGAGCAGGCGCTTCGATTCGTTAATGTAGCGGTCGCGCGGACGCTTGTCCTCGTAGTCCTTGCCGGCGAACTTGTGAAAGAAGCCAACCTGGCCGAACATCGGACCGATGCCGCCCATCTGAAACATCACCCATTGAATCGTCTCGTAGCGAGCAGACGCGCGCTGCGGCATCAGTTGCCCCGTCTTGTCGGCGAGATAGATCAGGATCGCGCCTGATTCGAAGAGCGGCAGCGGCTCGCCATCTGGCCCATTCGGATCGATGATCGCGGGAATTTTGTTGTTTGGGTTGAGCGACACAAATTCCGGCGAGAGCTGATCGTTCGAATCGAAGCGGACCAGATGCGGCTCGTACGCGAGACCCGTTTCTTCCAGCATGATCGACACCTTGACGCCGTTCGGGGTCGGCAGCGAATAGAGTTGAATGCGCTCGGGGTGTGCGGCGGGCCACTTTCTCGCGATCGGGAAAACGGATGGGTCAGGCATGAAAGATCCTTGTCAGTAGATGTCGGTCAACAGGGGCCAATATAGACGGGTTGAGCGGACTTTGCTCGCGGCCGAACGGCCGGTGCGACTAAGTGAACGGCCGTCAGTGCCGGTGCCGATGCCGGTGGTGGATATCGGGAAAGTGCGCGTGCGTGTGCGTGATGGGCGCATGCCGATGCGGGTGAACATGTGGCTCTACTCCGTCCCACTCGAAATCGTGTGCGTGTTGATGATGTTCATCATGTCGGTGCCGATGATTGTGTTCGAGCGGCTCGTGCGTGTGCTCGTGCACGTGACGCTCACGCAGATGCAGCCAGACGCCGAGCGCCATCAGCACCGTCGCGATCCAGAACGACAGCGGCGGTTGTTCGGGCCACAGCGCAAACGAGATCGCGACGCCAAATAATGGGGCCACGGAAAAATACGCACCCGTGCGCGCACTTCCCAGATGACGCAGCGCGACGACGAACAGCACGAGGCTCACGCCGTAACCAGCCAGACCCGCGAACATCGACGCGCCGATCAGCACGGGCTCCGGAACAGGTGCTTGCAGCCACAGCGCGATGCCCGTATTCACGACGCCGGCCACCAGCCCTTTGACGCAGGCGATGAACATCGCGTCGTTGTTCGACACCTTGCGCGTCAGATTGTTGTCGATGGCCCAGCACAGACACGCGCCGGCGACCAGCAGCGCGCCGATACCCGCACCGCCCTCGCCGGGCTGCCACGACAGCAGTGCGCCGCCGGCGACGATCGCCATCATGCCGAGGAAGACCTGCGTATCGACGTTCTCACGAAACACGAACCAGGCGATCAGCGCCGTGAACACGCCTTCGAGATTCAGCAGCAACGAGGTGGTCGCGGCCGGCGTCGTGCTGAGCCCGAACATCAGCAGCGCAGGCCCCGCGATACCGCCTGCGATGATTGCGCCTATCAGCCACGGCAGTTCGTCGAGCGGCATGGCGAGTGCCGCCTGCTCGCTCGCCTCCGGCTTTTGCCGCCAACGTCGAACGAGCATCGCCATGGCAAGCCCGCACCCGCTGCCGAGGTAGAACAGGCCCGCCACCAGGAACGGCGACAGTGCCCCGAGCAGCGCCTTGGCGAACGGCGTCGTCGCGCCGAAGAGCGCCGCTGCGAGAATGGCCGTGAAGGCCGCGCTATGACGTGTATTCATGCTGAGCTTTTTTTGTCGACTCGTCTCAACCCGCGCTGACCCGCTCGCCCGCCACGGTCTCATCGGACTCGCCCGCGGCACGCGCGAGCACGGGTTCGAGCGCGCGCCCCGTATGGCTCGCCGCGACGCGCACCAAGCCTTCCGGATGAGTCGACGCAACGATCGTCCCACCGCCTACACCACCCTCCGGTCCGAGATCGATGATCCAGTCCGCTTCCGCGATCACATCGAGGTCGTGTTCAATCACGACGACGCTATGCCCAGCATTCGCGAGCCGATGCAGCACGCGAATCAGCTTCGCGACGTCGGCCATATGCAGGCCGACGGTCGGTTCGTCGAGTACATACAGCGTGTGCGGCGCCTTTTGACCGCGCCGTGTGATGTCGTCGCGCACCTTGCTCAGTTCAGTCACCAGCTTGATGCGCTGCGCCTCGCCGCCCGACAGCGTCGGCGACGGCTGACCGAGGGTCAGATAGCCGAGCCCCACATCCTTCATCAGTTGCAACGGATGCGCGATATTCGACATCGACGCGAAGAAGTCGACGGCTTCGTCGATTTCCATGGTTAGCACGTCGCCGATGTTCTTGCCGCGCCACGTCACGGCAAGCGTTTCTGGATTGAAGCGCTGACCGTGACAGACATCGCACGGCACCTTTACATCAGGCAGGAAACTCATGCCGATCGTGCGCACGCCTTGCCCTTCACATGCGGGACAGCGTCCGTCGCCCGTGTTGAACGAGAAGCGCGATGCCGTGTAGCCGCGCGCTCGCGCTTCGAGCGTGTCGGCGAAGAGACGTCTGATGGTGTCCCATACACCGATATACGTGGCCGGACACGAGCGCGGCGTCTTGCCGATCGGCGTCTGGTCGACCTCGAGCACACGGTCGATCGACTCGAAGCCGCTGATCGATTCGCAGCCTTGCCATGCATACGCGACGTTCAGCGACGGCCGTGGCGCACTGCGTGCGAGCACGCTCGAGCGACGGTTCGCGGCAGGGGCGTCGTCGGCTTGCGCGGCCTTGCGTGCACGGCGCGCAGCAGGCGACGACAACACGGACCGGCCGACGGCATCGAGCAGATTCGTCATCAGCACGTCGCGCGCGAGCGTCGATTTACCGGATCCGCTCACACCCGTCACGGCGACGAGACGTCCGAGGGGAATGCCGACCGTCACGTCGCGCAAGTTGTGCAGCGTCGCGCCGTGCACGGTCAGCCAGTTTTCAGGGACGGCCGGCGCACGCTTCGTTGCAAGAGAAACGGGACGCCGCTCCTGCAACGGGTGCAGGATCGGCTTCGCGAGGAATTGTCCCGTCAGAGAATCGGACCGCGCAGACAGATCGCCGACACGCCCTTGCGCGACCAGCGTACCGCCGCGCTTGCCAGCCCCCGGACCGATGTCGATGATGTGATCCGCGCGGCGGATCGTGTCTTCATCGTGCTCGACAACGACCAGTGTGTTGCCCTTGTCGCCGAGTTTGCGCAGCGCATTCAGAAGAATCTGGTTATCGCGCGGATGCAGACCGATGGTCGGCTCGTCGAGCACATAACACACGCCCTGCAGGTTGCTGCCAAGCTGCGCGGCGAGGCGAATGCGTTGCGCTTCACCGCCAGACAGGCTCGGCGCAGCACGATCGAGGCTCAGATAACCGAGGCCGACTTCTTCGAGGAACTGCAAACGGCTGCCGATTTCGCTGATCACGTCGCGCGCAATTTCCGCGTCGCGACCAACGAGTTCGAGCCCGTCGATCCAGCGCCGCGTGTCCGACACCGTCCATTGCGCGACGTCCACGATCGAGGTTTCGTCGAACGTCACGGCGCGAGCGGACGGATTCAGGCGCGTGCCGTGGCAATCCGGACATGGCTCTTCGCCCACACCTTCCGGCTCCTGTTCATCCGACGGCAAGGTCTGCTCGCGGCCGCGATTGTCCTCGACGAGCACGGTGTCGTCGTACGCAGCCCGCTGTTCGCGCGTCAGCGCGAGACCCGTACCGACACAGGTCGTGCACCAGCCGTGTTTGCTGTTGTACGAGAACATGCGCGGGTCGAGCTCCGCGTAACTGACGCCGCACACAGGGCACGCGCGCTTCACCGACAACACCTTCACTTCGCCGACATGGGCGGTGGGACCATTACGCGTCATTGCGTGTTCGAGGCCGTCGAGCGGCGCGAGCAGATGCATCACGCCCTTACCCGCTTCGAGCGTTTCGTCGAGCAGTCGACGCAGTTCGGCTTCCATGTCCGCCGATACTACGATGTCGCCGACTGGCAACTCGATCGTATGCTCACGGAAGCGATCGAGCTTCGGCCATGGATCGACGGGGACGAATTCGCCGTCGACGCGCAGATGTGTATTGCCACGCGCCTTCGCCCATTTCGCGAGGTCGGTATAGACGCCCTTGCGATTCACGACCAGCGGCGCGAGCAAGCCGATGTGCTGGCCTTTGTGGTCGCGCATGAGCTGCGCGAGGATCGACTCGACGCTCTGCGATGTCACGGGCGCGCCGTCATGAATGCAGTGTTGGACGCCGAGCTTCACATAGAGGAGACGCAGGAAGTGCCACACCTCCGATGTCGTCGCCACCGTACTCTTGCGTCCGCCGCGCGACAAGCGCTGTTCGATCGCGACGGTAGGCGGGATGCCATACACGGCATCGACTTCGGGACGGCCCGCGGGTTGCACGATCGAGCGTGCATAGGCATTCAGCGACTCGAGGTACCGGCGTTGTCCTTCATGGAACAGGATGTCGAACGCGAGCGTCGACTTGCCTGAACCCGAAACGCCCGTGATGACGTTGAACTTGCCGTGCGGAATGTCGACGTCCAGCGCTTTCAGGTTGTGCTCGCGCGCGTTCACGATGCGCACGACGTCCTCGCCTTCCACGGCACGCCTTGCGCGTGCAGCGTTCAGCGCCGTCTGAAGCGGCATGCCGTGTGCAGCAGCTTCTGCCTTCTCGGCGGCTTCAGTTGGCTCGATGGCCTGACCCATCGCGCCGTCGTATATCACGAGTGCCTCACCCGTGTGGGAATCGCGGCACTGCTTGACCTCATCTGGCGTACCCGCGCATACCACCAGACCGCCTGCGTCGCCGCCTTCGGGACCGAGATCGATCAGCCAGTCGGCCGCGCGGATCACGTCGAGATTGTGCTCGATCACGATCAACGAATGACCGCCCGCGAGCAGCTTGCCAAAAGCCTGCATCAGCTTGGCAATATCGTCGAAGTGAAGACCCGTGGTCGGCTCGTCGAACATGAACAGACGCGCTGGCGTCTGCTTCGCGCCACCGCGTGCCGTGCGCGCCTGCGCAGTTTCCGCAAGAAAACCCGCGAGTTTGAGACGCTGCGCTTCGCCGCCCGACAGTGTCGGCACCGGTTGGCCCAGCTTCACGTATTCGAGACCGACATCGACGATAGGCTGCAGCACGCGCAGCACTTCGCCGTCGCCCGCGAACACGCCGACCGCCTCATGCACGGTCAGTTCGAGGACATCTGCAATGCTCAGCACGCGCTCATCGCGCTCGATCTTCACCTCGAGTACTTCGGGCCGGTAGCGGCTGCCGTCGCAATCCGGGCAACGCAGATAGACGTCGCTCAGGAACTGCATTTCGATATGTTCGAAGCCCGAGCCGCCGCACGTCGGGCACCGTCCGTCGCCCGAGTTGAAGCTGAACACGCCCGCGCCATAGCCACGTTGCAACGCGAGCGGCGCCTTCGCGAACAGTTTGCGAATCTCGTCGAAAGCCCCGACGTAGCTTGCCGGGTTCGAGCGAGTGGTCTTGCCGATCGGGGACTGGTCGACGAAGATGGCGTCGCTGATCAGCTCGACGCCCGACAGACTGCGGTGCGCGCCCGGCGCTTCCGTCGCCTTGCCGAGCTGCCGCGACAGCGCGGGATACAGCACGTCCTGGATCAGCGTCGACTTGCCGGAACCCGACACCCCCGTCACGCAGACGAGCCGTTGCAACGGAATCTCCACCGTCACGTCGCGCAGGTTGTGCTGGCGTGCGCCTTCGAGCGTGATGCGCGGTGTGCTGGCGTCCACGCGCCGACGCGCCCAGTGCGCCGCGTCGGCGACATGCTTGCGCCCGCCCAGATATTCGCCCGTCAGCGTCCCCGCCGAACGGATTGCCCCGGGTGTGCCGTCGTAAATGATTGTGCCACCGCGTTCGCCCGGACCGGGCCCCATGTCGATCAGGCGATCGGCGGCGAGCATCACGGACGGATCGTGTTCGACCACGACGAGCGTATTGCCCGCGTCACGCAGACGCTGCATCGCCTCGACGATCCGGTTCAGATCACGCGGATGCAGACCGATGCTCGGTTCATCGAGCACGAACAGCGTCTTGGTCAGCGACGTGCCAAGCGCCGTCGTCAGGTTGATACGCTGGACCTCGCCGCCTGACAGCGTGCGGCTCTGACGGTCGAGCGTCAGGTAACCGAGGCCCACGTCACACAGATACTTGAGGCGTGTGCGTACTTCGGCGAGCAGCAGCTTCAGCGCGTCGTCCAGCAGCGCGCTGGGCAGTGCGATCTCGTCGAAGAAGCGCCGGATGCGCTCGATGGGCAGCAGCATCAGATCGTGCACCGTCAGGCCCGGCAATGCTTCGAGCTGCGTACGGTTCCAGTCCACCCCGCGCGGCATGAAGCGCCGCGCCGGTTCGAGCACGGCGTCCGCGTTCTTTCTCGAGCCCAGACGCCACAGCAGCGATTCTGTTTTCAGCCGCGCACCGCCGCATGTTTCACAGGGCGTGTAGCTGCGGTACTTCGACAGCAGCACACGGATGTGCATCTTGTATGCTTTCGACTCAAGATAGCCGAAGAAACGCTTCACGCCGTACCACTGTTTCTGCCACTCACCGTCCCAGTCCGGCGAGCCGTTGATGACCCAGTCGCGCTCCTCTTCCGTGAGTTCTGACCAGCGCGTGTCACGGCGGATGTTGGCCTTCGCCGCATAGCGCATCAGGTCGTCCTGGCATTCCTTCCATGCAGGCGTTTGCATGGGCTTGATCGCGCCGCCGCGAAGCGTCTTGCGCTCATCGGGAATCACGAGACCGAGATCGACGCCGATCACGCGCCCGAAGCCCCGGCACGTGTCACACGCGCCGTAGGCCGAATTGAAGGAGAACAACGCAGGCTGCGGATCGGCATAGCGCAAGTCGCTGTCGGGATTGTGCAGCCCCGTGGAGAAACGCCAGATCTGCGGCTCGGCCTCTTCGCCATCTTGCGCCTGCGCCAGCACGTAGACGTTGACGCGGCCGCCGCCGCGCTTGAGCGACGCTTCGATTGCCTCGACGACGCGCGACTTTTCGACCTGATGCAGCCGAAACCGGTCGGCGACGACATCGAGCACCTTGCGCATGCCTGTCGGCGACGCGATTTCGCGCTGCGCCTGGACGCGCGTATAGCCACTCGCGGAGAGCCATTGCTCGACTTCCGCTTCGCTCGTCGTGTCTGGCAGTTCGACCGGGAACGTCAAAACGATACGCGGGTCGTCGGTGGCCGTGCGGGCATCCAGTTCCGCGTAAATGGTTTCGGGCGTGTCGTGCCGGACGGCCTGCGCATTCTTGCGGTCGAACAGTTCGGCAGCACGCGCGTAGAGGAGCTTCAGATGGTCGTTCAGCTCCGTCATCGTGCCGACGGTAGAACGCGAACTGCGCACAGGGTTGGTCTGGTCGATGGCGATGGCGGGGGGCACGCCGTCGACGCGGTCGACCTGCGGCCGGTCCATCCGGTCTAGAAACTGCCGCGCGTACGCGCTGAAAGTTTCGACGTAGCGCCGCTGCCCCTCTGCATACAACGTGTCGAACACGAGGCTCGATTTACCCGAGCCCGACGGCCCTGTAACCACCGTCATTTCGCCCGTGCGAAGGTCGAGGTCGACGTTTTTCAGGTTGTGCTGGCGTGCGCCACGAATTCGGATCGTTCCGTTAGATGACAATTTGCCTGTCCGTCTGAATGAGTTGGCCGGGGCATGAGGGCGGCCGGAAAGCGGCCACGCCTGCCGATGCGGCGAGGTTCGCACGGCGCGCGGAGCCTGCTTCGACGAAGGTCGGAGCGCCGGATAGGTGAATACTATACTGTATGTTTATACAGTTTTGCACGCCGACTGCCCGCTAATCTAGCGGCACAGGGGGTAAGGCAGATGAACAGTGTACGACGTCAGCGGCCCAGCGTTGGTTCAGAGGGAATGCATCAATGCTGGCGTGTGCTTGGTGCTGGCGCTGAAAAAGAAAAACCCGGTGGAGAACCGGGTTCGAATGGCCGTCCCCACAGCCCTCGGACGAAGGCTGAGCGGCCGCTTACCTCACGCCATCTGTCGTCTTGCGGCGGTCGAACGCGCATCGACGATAGTCTTCGTCTGGTTCTCCCCCGGCGGACCACGAAGCGACGAACAATTCCTCGCAGCACTTCTCGCATCGTCCGAATGCCGAAACAATGTATGAGCGCAGCCTTAACAGAAACTTAAAGCTTGCCGATCGTGTAAATCGAATGCGGTGCCTCGCGCAGAAAATCCGCACATAGACCGCGTCGTCGATGGCAGTTTGACCGGCTCTACCTATCATTCTTGAAAACGCCGAGGTGGCGGCATCGGGTTGCGGATCCGAAAAGAAGGCTCCGCACGCGGTGCAGGCTCCCGAGCGCCGCGACTTGCGGCGCCCGTCCCGGTGACGGCTTGCCACCGGCCGGCATCGCGGCGACGGAAGTGGAGGTGCGCAATGAAGTTCATTGTTCAGTGGAACGGGCAGCCGACGGCACAGCAATCAGCTGTCGAGCGCTTCATGAAAACGGGCGGCGCATTGCCGCCCGACGGCGTCAAGTTGCTTGGACGGTGGCATTCGATCGGCGAGTTGAGCGGATTCGCGATCGTCGAGTCCGATAACACGGCGCCGATGGCCGCATGGGTGCTGCAATGGGGCGACCTGTTCACGTTCAGGGTAGCGCCTGCTTTGTCGGATGAAGAACTTGGGGCGGCGCTTGGCGCTTATCAGGCTGGGAAGTGAAGGAATGGCGCGATGGGCCGGCGGCGGGCTCTGCTTTTCGAGCGCACGCATATTAATCAGGATGACGACGCAGTTGCCGCAGTTGCCGCACGATGCGGAAACCGCCCGCGCAGTTAAAAAGGACTTACGGCTTTCACCGTAAGTCCTTTTTTGTCCATCTGGTCGGGGCGAGAGGATTTGAACCTCCGACCACCTGCACCCCATGCAGGTACGCTACCAGGCTGCGCTACGCCCCGAAAGCATGAAATTATAACAGACACTTCACGCGAATAGAACTGCAACAATCAATCTCGATACAACAAATCGTTCAATGACCGAGCAGGTCGATCACTTGCAACAACTCCTTGCGCAGTTGATCGACGTCGACCGTCGCGGCGGTCGGCTGCACGACCGTACCTTCGGCCGCATCACCTTCGCCTTCCACACCCTGCCCGGCGCCATGCGAATCGAGCCGGTTGCGCGCGCCGTTGATCGTGAAACCCTGCTCGTACAGCAATTCGCGAATCCGCCGGATCAGTAGCACCTCATGATGCTGATAGTAGCGGCGATTGCCACGTCGCTTGACCGGACGCAACTGCGTGAACTCCTGCTCCCAGTACCGCAACACATGCGGCTTGACACCGCATAGCTCGCTGACTTCACCGATCGTGAAGTAGCGCTTCGCGGGAATCGGAGGCAAGACGACTTTTTCGATCGTCGCTGTCATCGTCAGTTAGCGGTCGGTTGACCGTCGTAGTAGTTGCGCGGGCGCGCGAATCGATCAGCGCGCGAAGCTCTCTTCAGCGCCGTTCTCGACCAGCGCCTTCAGCTTTTGACTTGCGTGAAACGTCACGACGCGGCGAGCAGCGATGGGAATCGCCTCGCCCGTTTTCGGATTTCTGCCAGGACGCTGCGGCTTGTCGCGCAACTGGAAGTTGCCGAAGCCGGACAGCTTGACGCTGTCGCCGCTCTCCAGCGCGTCGCGAATCACTTCGAAGAACGCTTCGACCATGTCCTTCGCTTCCCGCTTGTTGAGCCCGACATTGTCGAACAGCAGCTCGGCAAGCTCCGCCTTGGTGAGCGTCGGTGCTTCCGCCGACGCGCTGGAGGTCGAGGTAGGAATATCGCGGATCATGGCGCTACGTTGCGCCGAAAGAAGGGCTTCGAAATCACTCGAGTTCATTTCATTCATATCTGTCAAATGGCGCGTCAACCAGAACGGAACTTGCGGAACAGCCGTTGAAGGTTATCCTCGCAACCGGGCGCCATACACTCGAGCAAGACGATCCACCACAGTCTGAATGGCCAGATCCACCGTTTCATCCTGAAGGGTTCCACCAGTATCTTGCAAGGTTACACGGAACGCAAGGCTTTTCTCGTGCGCCGCCAGCCCGCCGGAAGTATTTGATTTTGCACGAAATTCATCGAAAAGCGCAACCCTTTGAATGGTCTTGCACGCCTCTTCCGACAGCGCCTTTTGCATCTCGTCGAAGAGCGCCTGAACCTCGATTTTCTGGTCGACGACGATCGCGATATCGCGCCGCACGGGCGGGAATTTCGACACTTCCGTCGGCGTGGGCAACGCACGCTGCATCAGCGCTTCCGCTTCGACCTCGAACAGAATGGGCGCATGCGGCAGGTCGTACTTCTGCATCCAGCGCGGATGCAGCTCCCCGATCCAGCCGATCGCGCGGCCATCGAGTTCGATGCGCGCGCTACGTCCCGGATGCAGCGCCGGATGCTCAGCCTTCACGAAACGCGCGTCGGAAGGCGCAAACAGCGCTTCGAGATCGCCCTTCACGTCGAAGAAATCGACGGCACGCGTCGCCGCGCCCCATTGCTCTTCGATCACGGGACCATACGCCAGCGCGCCAATCATCTTGGGCTGCGCCAAGCCTTCGACAGCGAGTTCGCCCGCCTTGACCGACGGGTCGTGCAGGAACACTCGTCCTGCTTCGAACACCCGAATACGATCCGCGCGGCGGTTCAGGTTATGGCGCAGCACGTTGATCAGGCTGCCGAACAGCGTGGTCCGCATCACCGAGAGCTGGCTCGCGATCGGGTTCAACAGGCGCACGGGCCTGTCGTTACCTGCGAAGTCCTGCTCCCACTCGGCGTCGACGAAACTGAAGTTCACCGTTTCCGCATAGTCGCGCGCGGCGAGTGCGTGGCGCAGCATGTGAATCGAACGTTGCGTTTCGTTCGTGCGGCGCATTTCGCTGCGAGCAATCGGCGGACGCGCAGGAATTCTCTCAAAGCCGTAAATGCGCGCGACTTCTTCGATCAGATCTTCTTCAATCTCGATATCGAAGCGATACGGTGGCGGCGTCACCAGGAAGTCATCGCCGGCGCGTTCAAATGGCAAGCCGAGGCGCGCGAAGATCTGCGCGATCTCGTCCCCGCCGATTGCCACGCCGATGATCCGGTTCGCGCGCGCGACACGCATCTTCACCGGCTCGCGCTTCGGCACGTTGACGACCTGATCGTCGACGGGACCTGCTTCGCCTCCGCAGATGTCGAGGATCAGCTGCGTGATGCGCTCAATGTGCTCGACGGTCGTCGAATAGTCGACGCCGCGTTCGAAGCGATGACCCGCGTCCGTCGAGAAGTTATAGCGGCGCGAGCGGCCACGAATACTATCGGGCCACCAGAATGCCGCTTCAAGATAGATGTTGGTCGTATCGAGCGTCACGGCCGTGCTGTCGCCGCCCATGATGCCCGCCAGGCTTTCGATATGCCGATCGTCGGCGATCACGCCGACTGTCTCGTCGACTTCAACCGTGTTGCCGTTCAGCAGCTTCAGCGATTCCCCGCGCTTGCCCCAGCGCACGTCCATGCTGCCGTGGATCTTGTCAAGGTCGAACACGTGCGACGGACGGCCGAGTTCGAGCATCACGTAGTTCGAGATGTCGACCAGCGCCGAAATGCTTCGTTGACCGGAACGTTCCAGACGTTCGATCATCCACGCCGGGGATTTCGCGCGCGCGTTGACGCCGCGAATCACGCGGCCCGAGAAACGTCCGCACAAGTCCGGTGCCGAGATCTTCACGGGCAGCGTTTCGTTGAGCTTGACTTCGACGGGTTTGATTTCGAGCGGGCGCAGCGGCGCGCCCGTGATCGCGGCCGTCTCACGCGCGACGCCAAACACCGACAGGCAATCAGCTTTGTTGGGCGTCAGCTTGATTTCGAAGATGGTGTCGTCGAGGTTCAACGTTTCTCGGATGTCCTGGCCGATCGGCGTATCTTCCGGCAGGATCAGCAGGCCGCTATGATCTTCCGACAGCTTCAGTTCGCGCGCGGAGCACAGCATGCCTTCGCTTTGCACGCCGCGCAGCTTCGAGAGCTTGATCGCGAACGGCGCACCGCCTTCTTCGGCGGGCGGCAACTGCGCGCCCACCAGCGCGACGGGCACCTTGATGCCGGGCGCCACATTTGGCGCGCCGCACACGATATTCAGGGTCGCGCCCGTGCCGGCGTCGACCTGACACACGTTGAGCTTGTCCGCGTCCGGGTGCTTGACGACTTCGAGCACGCGGCCCACGACGATCTTCGACGTCGGCGGCGCAGCGGGGCGCAGGTCTTCTACTTCGAGACCGGCCATCGTCAGTGCGTGCGACAGTTCAGCTGTCGTCAGTTGCGGATCGACAAAGGTTCTGAGCCAGGATTCCGGGAATTGCATGGTTCTGTACGTTCTAAACAGGTTGTGTCCGCGTCCGGCCGATACGTCGGCACCAAGCCGGAGGCGCTGTTTGCGGCGCGACAGTCAGGTTGCCGACTGCCGGGCTCCGCGCATGCTTAAAGCCTGCTCGCTCAAGCGAACTGGCGCAGGAAACGCAGGTCGTTTTCAAAGAACAGACGCAGGTCCTGAACGCCATAGCGCAGCATCGTCAGACGCTCGAGGCCGCTGCCGAATGCAAAGCCGATGTAGCGCTCTGGGTCGAGGCCCATGTTGCGGATCACCGTGGGGTGCACCTGGCCCGAGCCCGAGATTTCGAGCCATTTACCGGCGTTCTTGCCGTGCTCGAACATCATGTCGATCTCGGCTGACGGTTCCGTGAACGGGAAATACGACGGACGGAAGCGCACAAGAATGTCGTCGCGCTCAAAGAATTTCTTGAGGAAGTCGGTGTAGACGCCCTTCAGGTCGGCGAAGCTGATGTTCTCGTCGATCCACAGGCCTTCGACCTGATTGAACATCGGCGAGTGCGTCGCATCGCTGTCCACGCGGTACGTGCGGCCCGGCACGATCACCTTTATGGGCGGCGTGTTGGTGCGCGCGTAGCGGACCTGCATTGGACTGGTGTGCGTGCGCAGCAGCAGCGGACGGCCTTCGGCGTCCTTGCCGTCGACGTAGAACGTGTCCTGCATCGAACGCGCCGGATGGTTTTCCGGGCTGTTCAGCGACGTGAAGTTGTACCAGTCGGTTTCAATCTCGGGACCGTCGGCCACGTCGAAGCCGATCGTGCGGAAAATCTGTTCGACGCGCTCCCACGTGTGCATGACCGGGTGCAGACTGCCCGTGCCCGCGCCGCGGCCGGGAAGCGTGACGTCGATGGCCTCGGCGGCGAGGCGCTGGTTCAGCAGCGCCTCGGCGAGCGCCTGGCGGCGCGCCGTCAATGCGGCTTCGACTTGCTGCTTGGCGATGTTGATCCGCGCACCTTCCGTCTTGCGCGCGTCGGGATCGAGCTTCCCCAGCCCCTTCAACAGTTCCGTCAGTACGCCCGACTTGCCGAGAAAGCGTGCTTTCTCGTTTTCGAGCGTGGTGACGTCAGAGGCTTGTTCAAAGGCGCTTTGTGCGTCGGCGACAATCTGGTCCAGATCCATTGATCCCATCTTTTCAACGTCAGTATTCAATCGAAGTAAAACTGGCTCGACCAACAAAAAAGGGGCTCGGTGAGGAGCCCCGTTTTTGTTGCAGCGTCACCGAGACAACCGGATGTTCGCTGCAACGAACCACGCAGTACTAGATGCTAACAGCGCACTCAGGCTGCAACGGCGGCTTTCACCTGCTTGACGATCGCAGCAAAAGCAGCCTTGTCGAACACAGCCATGTCGGCCAGCACCTTGCGGTCGAGTTCGATCGACGCCTTCTTCAGGCCGTTGATGAACACGCTGTACGTCATGTCGTGCTGACGCACCGCCGCGTTGATACGCGTGATCCACAGTGCGCGGAACACACGCTTCTTGTTGCGGCGATCGCGGTAGGCATATTGGCCAGCGCGCATGACCGCCTGCTTGGCGATGCGATAGACGTTATTGCGGCGGCCGCGGTAACCCTTGGCCAGGTTGATGATTTTCTTGTGGCGGGCCCGTGCGGTAACCCCACGTTTGACTCGAGGCATGTTTCGCTCCTGTGAGTGTCGGTTAAGGGTTAGGCGAACGGCAGCATTGCGCGTACGGAGTTCAGATCGGAATCATGAACAGCCGTGGCGCCGCGCAGGTGACGCTTGTTCTTGGTGGTCTTCTTGGTAAGAATGTGGCGCTTGAAGGCTTGACCGCGCTTGACGGTACCGCCCGGACGAACCACGAAGCGCTTCGCAGCGCTCTTCTTGGTCTTCATCTTCGGCATGACAGACAACTCCATTATTTGATGGACATGGGTGTGCGGTTGGCTCAGAAAGCCCTCTCCCGCCCTTCGAAACCCACTCCACTTGGTATGCAGACGACCTAAGCTGCTGGCCGCTGCTTTTCGGGAACGGCACGCACAATACAAACCTTCGCATGCCGCTCCGAAACCTGCGTCGTACACGTCGCCTTCAAGACGACGCACACTGAAACTTTCCGACGAACGCCGCGCATGCTTGAGATGCACAGCGGGCGTCTGCTTACTTCTTTTTCTTCGGCGCCAGCACCATGATCATCTGGCGGCCTTCCATCTTCGGCATTTGCTCGACCTGACCGACTTCGTCCAAGTCGGTGCGCAGGCGTTCAAGCATGCGCATACCGATTTCCTGGTGAGCCATTTCGCGGCCACGGAAACGCAACGTGATCTTCGTCTTGTCGCCATCTTCGAGGAAGCGGACGAGATTGCGCAGCTTGACATTGTAGTCACCGTCATCCGTGCCCGGCCGGAACTTGACTTCCTTAACCTGGATGACCTTCTGCTTGAGCTTGGCCTCGTGCTGCTTCTTCGCTTCCTGGTACTTGAACTTGCCGTAGTCCATCAGGCGGCAGACAGGCGGAACCGCTTGCGGCGCGATTTCAACCAGATCCACGTCCTGCTGCTCCGACAGGCGGAAAGCTTCAGCGAGTTTTACGATGCCGAGCGGTTCGTTGTCGACTCCGACCAGACGCACTTCAGGTGCAGTAATTTCACCGTTTATGCGATGCGACGACTTATCAGTAGCGATGTTACGTTTCCTCTAAAAATTAAAAAAACGAGCCGCGCTGCCTGGGTGGCTTAGTTGAACGTCTGCACATCCTGGCGCAGACGCTCGCTGAAGGCATCAACGGGCATCACGCCCAGATCGATGCCGCCACGGGCACGCACGGCTACCGTTTGTGCATCACGCTCCTTGTCGCCGACAACCAGCAGATACGGGACCTTTTCGAGCGTGTGCTCGCGTATTTTATAGCTAATCTTCTCGTTGCGCAAATCGGCCTCCACTCTAACCCCTTGTTTTTGCAACGATTGAGCTAGAGATTGTGCGTATTCCGCCTGACTTTCCGCGATATTCATCACCACAACCTGCATCGGCGCCAGCCACGCAGGCATCGCACCGGCATGGTGCTCGATCAGAATGCCGAGGAAACGCTCCATTGATCCGACGATTGCACGATGCAGCATGATCGGCCTGCGACGGCTGTTGTCTTCCGCGACGAATTCGGCGCCGAGGCGCTCCGGCAGCACCATATCGAGCTGCAGCGTGCCGCACTGCCATGAACGGCCGAGCGCATCCTTGATGTGGTATTCCACCTTCGGCCCGTAGAACGCACCCTCGCCCGGCAATTCTTCCCACGTCACGCCACAGGCCGTCAGCGCGTCGCGCAGCCCCTGCTCGGCGCGATCCCAGATTTCGTCCGTGCCGGCACGCGCGTCCGGACGCAATGACAGCTTGATCTCCACGTTATCGAACCCGAAGTCCTTGTAGACGCTCATCGCCAGCGTGTTGAACGCGATCGACTCGCTGATGAACTGGTCTTCCGTACAGAAAATGTGCGCATCGTCCTGCACGAAGCCGCGCACGCGCATCAAACCATGCAGCGCGCCTGACGATTCGTTGCGATGGCAAGAACCGAACTCGGCATAACGCAGTGGCAGGTCGCGATACGAACGCAGGCCGTGATTGAACACCTGCACGTGACCCGGGCAGTTCATCGGCTTGATCGCGTAGTCGCGCTTTTCCGACTCCGTCGTGAACATGTTGTCACGATAGTTCTGCCAGTGACCCGATGCCTCCCACAGCGAGCGGTCCATGATCATCGGCGTCTTGATTTCGAGGTAGCCAGCCTCGTTCACGCGACGGCGCATGTACTGCTCGACCTGCTGCCACAGCGTCCAGCCGCGCGGATGCCAGAACACCATGCCCGGCGACTCGTCCTGCATGTGGAACAGGTCGAGTTGTTTGCCGAGCTTGCGGTGGTCGCGCTTTTCCGCCTCTTCGAGCATGTGCAGGTAGGCGTCCTGGTCTTCTTTCTTCGTCCACGCCGTGCCGTAAATACGCTGCAACTGCTCGTTCTTCGAGTCGCCGCGCCAATACGCGCCCGCGACCTTCATCAGCTTGAAGACCTTCAGCTTGCCCGTCGACGGCACGTGCGGGCCACGGCACAGATCGGTGAAGCCGCCATGCGAATACAGCTTGATGTCGTCGCTGGCGGGAATCGACTCGATGATCTCGGCCTTGTACTTTTCGCCAATGCTCTTGAAATAGTCGGCGGCCTCGTCGCGCGACACCACGCGGCGCGATACCGGCTCGTCCTTCTTTGCGAGCTCCTGCATGCGCTTTTCGATCTTCTCGAGATCCTCGGGCGTGAAGGGACGGCTGTACGAGAAGTCGTAATAGAAGCCGTTGTCGATCACCGGCCCGATCGTTACCTGCGCTTCGGGAAACAGATCCTTGACGGCGTACGCGAGCAGGTGCGCCGTCGAATGGCGAATGATGTCGAGGCCGTCGGCGTCCTTGTCCGTCACGATCGCAAGTGCGACGTCGTGATCGATCAGCGCGGACGTGTCCACCAGTTCACCGTCGATCTTGCCGCCGAGCGCCGCCTTCGCGAGACCGGGGCCGATCGAGGCCGCCACTTCGGCGACCGTCACGGGATGCTCGTATTGTCGAACAGAACCATCAGGCAGTCGTATCGAAACCATTGCGTTCTCCGTAATGCCGGCCGGCGGCACAGGCACCAAGACTTAAAGACAAAACCGGGACAAAAAAAATGCGGCCCCGCTTTCGAGGGGCCGCATTCACGTTTCTGCGTACTGCAAACACAAGGGCGAAAGTGGTCCTCGACTAGCGTCGCTCCGAAACAGTTCCGGTCAACGTTCGCGGTGTCATAACCATGTTCGCTTTGTTCGCCATTTGCGCCGAAGCGCTCATTGCAACTTGCGTTTGCGAAACCTCGGCAAACCGAAGTTTCGGATTCGTTGGTAGGCTCGATTGGACTCGAACCAACGACCCCCACCATGTCAAGGTGGTGCTCTAACCAGCTGAGCTACGAGCCTAGAGAAACGAGATTATATGGAGCATGGAGAAAGTTGGCAAGCGTTTTTATGCAGCGACATCAAAATTCTCTTGTGCCCACATCACGCAATTCGGCGACATCATTCACTTGCGCGTCGCTCTTACGACGCCCGCCACTTCTCCCAGCATCGCGCACGCACGCTGGATCTGCGCTGCACTCGACACCTCCACCGTGAACTGCATGAACGCCGCGTTGCGCCGCGACTGCGTCTTCACGCCGACAACGTTCATTTTCTCGCGCGCGAAGACTTCGGAGATGTCACGCAGCAGACCTTGCCTGTCAGTCGCTTCGATTGACAGATCGACGGGATAGACCGACCTGCCGCGTCCGCTCATCACGTCCGCTGACCACGCCGTTTGCAACACGCGCTCCGGTGCGCGCTCTGCCATGCGCAGGAACGTCGGGCAATCGCTTCGATGAATCGACATGCCCTTGCCGCGCGTGACGAAACCCGCAATGTCATCCGGCGGAGCCGGACGGCAGCAACGCGCCAGTTGGGTCAGCAACGCATCGACGCCGACCACGAGCACACCCGTCGACGCGCCATGCGCGACGCTCGCACCGCTGCTGCGCTTCTCGAACTGCTCCGGCGCTTCAACGGCGGGCTCGGCAGGCGGCGCGTCGCTGAGCGCCTGCTCGACCAGCCGCAGGCTGAACTCTTCCTTGCCGACGACCGAAAATAGATCGTCGGTGGACTTGAACCCAAGCTTCGCGGCCAGTTGATCGAGATTGACTGACGTCTTGCCCTCGCGCTGCAAGGTCTTTTCGACCATTGCCCGACCCGCTGCGATGTTCTCCTGCACCTCGACTGCGTTGAACCATGCGCGCACCTTCTGGCGCGCGCGATGGCTTTGCAGATAGCCAAGCTGCGGGTTGAGCCAGTCTCGCGACGGACCACCCTCTTTCACCGCGATGATCTCGACCGTCTGCCCGTTCTGCAGCGGCGTGTTCAGCGGCACCATCGCGCCGTCCACCCGCGCGCCGCGGCAACGATGCCCCAATTCGCTGTGCAGGTGATACGCAAAGTCGAGCGGCGTCGCGCCTTGCGGCAGCGGAATCACGCGAGCCTGCGGCGTGAGTGTATAAATGTGATCGTCGTCGAGCGTCGCCTGGCGAAGCTGCTCCCACGGCTTCACCGCGCCCTGTTCGCCCGGCTTGCCCTCGGATACGTCGTCTTTCCATGCAAGCAGCTGACGCAGCCACGCGATCTTCTCGTCGTACTTCTCGCTGGCACTGAACTGGCCGCCATAACCGCGCGTGCCCGCTTCCTTGTAGCGCCAGTGCGCCGCTACGCCGTATTCGGCGAACCGATGCATCTCCTGCGTGCGGATCTGCACTTCGAACGCACGGCCATCGTCACCGATCACCACCGTGTGCAGCGATTTGTAGCCATTCGGCTTGGGCCGCGAGATGTAGTCGTCGAATTCCCTCGGCACCGGCTGCCACAGGTTATGCACGATGCCGAGCACCGTGTAGCAATCCTTGATGTCCGGCACGATGACACGAAAAGCACGCACATCGTAGAGCTCGGAAAAATCGAGCTGCTTGCCGCGCATCTTCCGCCAGATGCTGTAAATGTGCTTGGGCCGACCGCTCACTTCGGCCTTGATATGCGCGGCGGCAAGCTCCCGCTGCAGCCGCGCGATTGCTTCGGCCACATAGGTCTCGCGTTCGACGCGCTTCTCGTCCAGCAGCTTCGCGATGCGCTTGTAGGTTTGCGGCTCTTCGAAGCGGAACGCGAGATCTTCCAGTTCCCACTTCAGTTGCCAGATACCGAGCCGGTTAGCGAGCGGTGCGTAAATGTCCAGCGTCTCGCGCGCGACGTCGGGCGAAGGCGTGATCTTCGCCGCGGCGTAATAGCGCAGCGACTGCAATCGTGAAGCGAGCCGGATCAGCACCACACGGATGTCCTGCGCAAAGGCAAGCAGCATCTTGCGCAGCGCCTCAACCTGCACGCGCCGCGCGGCCTGCGCGTCGCGACCTGCTTCGGGCATCGCGTTCTGCGCCGCGCGCATGCTCACGGTGCCGAGCCGCAACAGCTTGCGCACGTCGCTCACCAGTTGCGCGACTTCCTCGCCGAAGTTGTCGGCAATGGTCTGCTCCGGGTTCTGCAAATGCGGCGTCAGCGAGAACAGCGCTGCCGCCAGCACCGCAGGCGGATCGACGTTGAGCGTACGCATGATGGCCGCCGTGCCCGCCGCATGCTCGGCGAGCGGCTCGCCCGACGACAGGCGCGCCTCGCCCGCATGGTCGCGCACGAACGCGAGCGCGTCCTCGAAAGAAGGCGTCGGATTGGTAGCGGTCGTGGCGATGTCGGTGTTCATGATGCGGCGGCCGCGGCATGCGCGGACGGGTCAGTCTGATGCTTGAAGCGATTCGTGATTAGCTGCGCTGGGCGGCGACGACCACCACTTCGACGAGGCACTTGGGATTGGCGAGCTTCGCTTCGACGGTTGCGCGCGGCGGCGTGTTGCCTTGTGCGACCCATTCATCCCACACGGCGTTCATGCCGGCAAAGTGCACCATGTCCGAGATATAAATCTGCACCGACAGCAAATGCGCCTTGTCGCTATTGACTTCACCGAGCAGCCGGTCGATGTGGCCGAGCACTTCGCGCGTTTGACCGACGATGTCCTGGTCGGTGTCTTCGGCGATCTGGCCAGCCAGATACACCGTACCGTTGTGAACGGCGGTTTCCGAAAGGCGCTTGCCGACGTGATGACGAATGACTGCCATGAAATGTCCTGTCCGTTGAAAATGAAAGACGGCGACGCACGCGATGCGCGATGCGTAAAACCGCTCGGTCGAGACCGGTCAACGTCGCCGCGCCAATCTCATATTATGACGCGTCGGCGGCGTCCCCGAGAAAGAACCGTTTCGCGAGATCGATCTGATCGGCGGAAAGAAACGCAGGCGCATGGCCGACACCGGGGATTTCGACGGTGGACACATTGCGTCCCTTCTCGACCATCTGCGCAACGGTTTCACGCGACAGCAGGTCCGACTGCTCGCCGCGCACGACGAGCACGGGGCCTTCGATTGCCGCGAACGAGTGCCACAGCGCCGCCTCGCCCAGCGCCGCCAGTTCGGGCGTGGTCTGCCTGAACGGTTCCGCGATGCGCGGATCGTAGCGGAAGCGCCAGGCCCCGTCCTGCTCGTGCACCAGCGGTATGTTGATCTCGCGCCATTCGTCGGGCGTCAACGGGCCGAATGACTCGGCGAGCACCGCCGCGTGATCAATCGCCTCCTGCCGCGTGGCGAACGACACCGGCTGCCCAAGATAGCTGCCGATACGCTCGATCGACGCCGGCTCCACATGCGGCCCGACGTCGTTGACGATGATCTTGCGAATCGGCGAGTCTTTGAGTCCGGCGTAGGCCATACCGATCAGTCCGCCCATCGACGTGCCAAACCAGTCCACCGACTCCACGCCTAGCCGCGCAACTAGCGTGACCATGTCGCCGACATACTGCGGGATGCCGTAGTAAGCGGGGTTGGCAAGCCACGACGACAAGCCGCGACCGACCACGTCTGGACACACCACGCGATACACGGACGACAGCGCCGCCGCGAGCCGGTCGAAGTCGCGCCCCGAACGCGTGAGGCCATGCACGCAGACCAGCAGCCGCGGATTGTCCGGTGCGCCCCATTCGGTGTACGCAACGCGATGCAGACCCGCGGGACTCGCGCATTGCACATAGCGCTGGCGGGGCGCGACGGAGTCGACTGGAGGCGAAACGGAGACGGGCGTAGCGGTCATCAGGATTTCCCTCGATCGAACGATAGTTGCGCGAAAAGGCGCAAGGCACATGATCGATTCTAAACTGCTTCGCGTCGTGCGCTCATCGGTGCAACGGCATAGGACGAATGCACGAAACGTTAAAGAGGAGCGCCCAAAAGAAGAGCGGGCGCGACCTGCGTCGCGCCCGCTTTGCGGCAACCGCACCCGGCGCAAGACCGGGTGAGACCTTATTGCACGGCGCTCGTGTCGAGCGGCGCGCCCGTCTTCGCCCTGATCTCATCGACCGTGACGCCGTCAGCCAGTTCGACCAGCTTCAGGCCGCCGTCGACGACGTCGATCACACCGAGGTCGGTGATGATGCGATCGACCACGCCCACGCCCGTCAGCGGCAGCGTGCATTCTTCGAGGATCTTGTGCTGGTCGCCCTTCGCGACGTGCTCCATCAGCACGACGACTCTCTTCACGCCGGCAACGAGATCCATCGCGCCGCCCATGCCCTTGATCATCTTGCCGGGGATCATCCAGTTCGCCAGATCGCCCTTCTTGCTGATCTGCATCGCGCCCAGAATGGCAAGATTGATGTGGCCGCCGCGAATCATCGCGAACGAATCGGCCGACGAGAAAATCGACGAACCGGGCAGCGTCGTCACAGTCTGCTTGCCGGCGTTGATGAGGTCCGGGTCGACTTCGTCTTCATAGGGCGATGGGCCGATGCCGAGCAGGCCGTTTTCCGATTGCAGCCACACTTCCATGCCTGCGGGCACGTGGTTGGCGACGAGCGTCGGCAGGCCGATGCCGAGGTTCACGTAGAAGCCGTCTTGCAGTTCCTGCGCCGCGCGCGCGGCCATCTGGTCACGATTCCAAGCCATGGTTACTCTCCTTTCGCGCGGACGATGCGTTGTTCAATGCGTTTTTCCGGGTGGGCATTCAGCACGAGGCGCTGCACGAAGATGCCCGGCGTGTGGATCGCATCCGGATCGAGCTCGCCCGTCTCGACGATCTCTTCGACTTCCGCGACCGTGATCTTGCCGGCCATCGCGCACATCGGGTTGAAGTTGCGCGCCGTGCGGCGATAGATCAGGTTGCCCGACTTGTCGGCCTTCCATGCCTTGACGAGCGCGACGTCGGCCGTCAGCGAATGCTCGAGCACGTAATGGTTCTCGCCGAACTGGCGCGTTTCCTTGCCTTCCGCGATGACCGTGCCGAAGCCGGTGTTGGTGAAGAACGCCGGGATGCCCGAGCCGCCGGCGCGCAGCTTTTCGGCCAGCGTGCCTTGCGGCGTGAATTCCAGCTCGAGTTCGCCCGCCAGATACTGACGCTCGAACTCCTTGTTCTCACCGACGTACGACGAGATCATCTTCCTGATCTGGCGCGTTTCCAGCAGCAGGCCGAGGCCGAAGCCGTCGACACCCGCGTTATTGCTGATGCAGGTGATGCCCTTGACGCCCGAGTCGCGCAGGGCCGCGATCAGCGCCTCGGGAATGCCGCACAATCCAAAGCCGCCGACGGCGAACGTCTGGCCGTCCTTGACGATGCCTTCGAGCGCGGCTGCCGCGCTTGCGTAGACTTTATTCATCAGTGTGTCCCTTCCTTGATTGGATACCGAAATCCGGATCGATGCGACGCCGTTTCTTATTGGACTGGCGCGGCGGGGTTGGCCCGACATGCCATTCTAGTCATCTGCGGCGAACGGTGGCGTGATACGGACAAAGCTGCGTTCCGCCGTCCGCCACGTCCCATCCGGCGCGTCTGCGACGCATCTTGTGATGTGCCGAAAGCGTACGATGCGGCGGCCTTGCGGCACAATACGCAAAAATACATAAGTATTCGTACCGCATCCCTCGCCGATTACATGCCCGCTCTGGATTATCAAACCGCTTTTCACCTTGCGCCGATCGGCCTCGTGCTGGCGCGCGACCGGATCATCGAAGACTGCAACGAACAGCTTGCCGCGATTTTCGGCCGTACGCGCGAGTCGCTGCTCGGGCAGTCGTTCGCGGTGCTCTATCCATCGTCCGACGAGTTCGAGCGTATCGGCGAGCGCATACCGCCCATCATGACGGCGCAAGGCAGTTACGCCGACGACCGCATCATGAAGCGCGCGAACGGCGAACTCTTCTGGTGCCACGTGACGGGGCGCTCGCTCGATCTGTCGGTCCCGCATGCGGCGGGCGTCTGGACGTTCGAAGACTTGAGCGCCACGCGGCGCGTCGCGGTGGAGCTGACGCCGCGTGAACGCGAGATCGCCGCGCAACTGGTGACGGGAAAAACCAGCAAGCAGATTGGACGGATTCTCGACATCAGTTCGCGAACCGTCGACGTTTACCGCGCGCGCCTGATGCGCAAGTACGGCACGGGCAACGCGACGGAACTGCTGCAGCGTCTGCTCGGGAACTGACTTTCGTCTGGATGGGGCGCCCACGCTGAACCGCGGGCGCGCGTGGACTGTGAAGAGGCTCAGACCTTCACGAGTTGAGCGTGTTCGATCGTCGAGCGCAGCAGATCCGGCAGCGGCACTGATTTGCCAGCCGCGTAGTCGATCCACACGCATTTGGCGGAGCCGCGTGCATACAGCGTGTTCGGATCATCCGCGCGATACAGTTCGAAGCCCGTATCGAAGCTGCTGCGCCCCGGCGCGCCGACCGTCATGCGGCCGATTACATCGCCCGGATAGTGCAGTTGCTTCAGAAACTCCATCGATGCATTGACTATCACGGGCCCCTGCCCTTCGCCATTGCCGCCCGCGATGCCGAGCTGCTCGAACCAGGAAATCCGCACCTGCTCCATGTAGCGGAAATAGACCGTGTTGTTCACATGGCCGAACGCGTCCATATCGCCCCAGCGGATCGGCATAGACATCTCAAAAACGGGGTGGTAATCGCTCATTGCACTTCTACGGGTTGGATCAGGTTTGATTCGGGTGTGAAGAAAAAAAGGCACTGCAAAAGGAACTGCTTGTGTCACGCGTCCACGTCGCGGCGGCGACGGTGCAGTACGCAACCTGCCGCACCGGGCCGAGGTCGCGACCATCGCGCACGGGCGTCAATGATCGCGCGTTTCGCATGTTCGTGCTGCGAGTCGTGCGAAACGCGAGGCGCCCGTCACGACAGGCCGAAGCCGTCGTCGGCGGCAATCACCGAACCGTTGATGAACTGCGATTCGTCGGCGCAGAGCAGCAGCAACAGCCCATCGAGATCTTCCGGCTTGCCCACACGATGCCTCGGCAACATCGACACCAGCTTCTGCCCTTGCTCGGTCGACCAGTGATGGTGGTTGATCTCGGTATCGATATAGCCGGGGCAGATCGCGTTCACATTGATGCCGTGGCGGCCCCACTCCTGCGCCATCGCCTTCGTCATATGCACGACGGCCGCCTTGCTCATCGAATAGAGCCCGATCTGCGGCAGCACCCGCAAACCCGCCACCGATGCGATGTTGATGATCCGGTACGGCGGCTTGTTCGTTCCGCCGCCGCGCATGATCATCCGCTTGGCCACTTCCTGCGCGACGAAAAACGCGCCGCGTGTGTTCGTGTCGAACACGTATTCGAAATCGGCAGGCGTCACGTCCGTCAGCTTCTGCGTCGTCGACACACCCGAATTGTTGACCAGAATGTCGATTGTGCCCGCTTCCGTTTCGGCATGCGCAACGGCGGACTTGATGCTCTGATAGTCGGTCACGTCGAGAGAAACGACAGCCGCAGCGCCGCCCGACGCTTCGATCTCAGCGCGCAATTCCTTCAGGCGTTCGATACGTCGGCTTGCCAGCACGACCTTTGCGCCAGCCTGCGACAACACCATCGCAAACCGCTTGCCCAGTCCACTCGACGCGCCCGTAACCAGCGCCACCTTGCCTTCCAGATTGATCGAACGGCCCATTGTGTTTTTCCTTGGAACGTGGATGTGAAGGGGGCGATAAACCGGCGCGCCGCACGGGCATGGGTCAACCCCAATTCACAATAATAGAACGATCGTGCTAATCTTGCCTCATTGTGTTGCAGCGTAGGGATCGTTCAATGACAATACGATCCCGAAAAAAGCATTCTAACGGTAAGAGGAGCATCAATGACCCCCGCAAGTCTGATCGAGCAGTATGGCCCGCGCGAGTCGATGGAATATGACGTGGTGATCGTCGGCGGCGGCCCGGCGGGCCTGTCCGCGGCCATTCGCCTGAAGCAGCGCGCCGCCGAAAAGGGGGTCGAAATTGGCGTCTGCGTGCTCGAAAAGGGCTCGGAAGTCGGGGCGCACATCCTCTCGGGCGCGGTGATGGACCCGCGGGCGCTAAATGAACTGATTCCGGACTGGAAGGAAAAGGGTGCGCCGCTGGACGTCGAAGTGACGGAAGACCGCTTTCTGTTCCTGAATGAAACGGGCGCGAAATCGGTGCCGAACTGGGCATTGCCCGACAATTTCAAGAATCACGGCAACTACGTGATCAGCCTCGGGAATGTTACGCGCTGGCTGGGCCAGCAGGCCGAGGCGCTCGGCGTCGAAATCTTCCCCGGTTTCGCTGCGGCTGAGGTGCTGTACAACGACGACGGCTCGGTGAAGGGCGTCGCGACGGGCAACCTGGGCATTGGCAAAGACGGCGAGCCGACCGAAAACTTCCAGCTCGGCATGGAGCTGCACGCGAAGTACACGCTTTTCTGCGAAGGCGCGCGCGGGCATCTGGGACGCCAGCTGTCCGACAGGTTCCGGCTGCGCGACGGCGCCGATCCGCAGGTCTACGGGATCGGCATCAAGGAACTATGGGAAATCGATCCGGCGAAACACAAGCCGGGTCTGGTGATCCACACGGCCGGCTGGCCGCTCGATTCGCAGACCTACGGCGGCTCGTTCCTCTATCACATCGACAACAACCAGGTGATGGTGGGCTTCGTGGTGGGACTCGGCTATTCGAACCCGTACCTGTCGCCGTTCGAAGAGTTCCAGCGCTACAAGACGCATCCGGAAATCCGCAAGTTCCTCGAAGGCGGCAAGCGCGTGTCGTACGGAGCACGTGCGATTACGGCGGGCGGCCTGCTGTCGCTGCCGAAACTCGTGTTCCCGGGCGGCGCGCTGGTTGGCGACGACGCCGGTTTCCTGAACGCTTCGCGGATCAAGGGCTCGCACGCCGCAATCAAGACGGGCATGCTCGCCGCCGACGCCGCATTCGATGCCGTGCAAGCGGGACGCCAGAGCGACGAACTCGCGGCCTACCCCGAGTCGTTCAAGAGCTCGTGGCTGCACACCGAGCTCTATCGGGCGCGCAACTTCAAGCAGTGGATGAGCAAGGGCCTGTACCTTGGCACCTTGATGGTCGGCATCGAACAGAAGCTGATGGGCGGCAACGTGCCGTGGACGCTGCATCATCAGCACTGGGATCACGAAATGTTGAAGCCGGCGTCGCAGTGCAAGCCGATCGAGTATCCGAAGCCGGACGGCAAGCTGACATTCGACCGTCTGTCGTCGGTATTCATCTCGAACACCAACCACGAAGAGAACCAGCCCGCGCACCTGACGCTCAAGGACGCAAGCGTGCCCGTGAAGGTGAACCTGCAGACGTACGCCGGTCCGGAAAGCCGCTACTGCCCGGCTGCCGTTTACGAGTTCGTGAACAACGACGACGGCAGCGAACGGCTCGTCATCAATGCGCAGAACTGCGTGCACTGCAAGACCTGCGACATCAAGGATCCGACGCAGAATATCGTGTGGGTCACGCCTGAAGGCGGCGGCGGTCCGAACTATCCGAACATGTGAGTTCGACAAAAAACGCCGCTCGACGAGCGGCGTTTTTGCGTCATGGCGCGGTCAAACCACGGCTCACGCCACCAGTGCTTCGAGCCGCGCACGTACCTGTTCGAGCACCGGCCGCCACGCACCCACGGAGGGTTGACGAAACAGCTCGGCCGTCTGATACCAGGGCGTCCGCTCCGTCTCATCGCCCCAGAACCATGCCGAAACGCGGTCGAGCATGAGCCAGGTCGGCACACCGAGCGCGCCTGCCAGATGCGCCGGCCCGCTGTCGATGGTCACGAGCACATCGAGATTCATAAGCAACGCGGCCACGTCGTCGAAGCCTGCTTCAAACTGCGGCGTCAGGTCGATCACATCCCCACCCTGCGACCGCCACTGTCCGACCGTCTGCTCGCGCCCCGGCGAAACGGCAAAAAAGCTCACGCCGGGCACATCGAGCAACCGGGCGAACTCGTGAGCGCCGATCGAGCGGCGCCTGTCGCGGATGTGATCGGGATTGCCGTTCCACACGATGCCGACCTTGCGATTCTCCGCCGCCGTCGCGGCTGACACACGCTCGCGCCAGAGTTCGACGCGCGCCGGGTCGGCGCTGAGATACGGTCGCCCCCAGGTGGAAGGATCGTTGATGCCGAGCCGCAACGGCAGGCTCATCAGACCGCAGTGAAAGTCGGGCTTCGTGCGGAGGCTCGTTTCAATCGCGATGCCGTCGGGCAGCATGCGTTCGAACAGCTGTTGCATCGCCCCTGCGTAGCCAAACACCACGCGGCCGCCTTCGCGCTGCGCGCGTTCGGCCAGCAGCGGCAGAAAGCGTACGGCCCACAGGCAGTCGCCATTGCCCTGCTCGCCATAGACGACGAGCGTCTTGCCCGTCAGCGATTCGCCGCGCCAGTTCGCGCTGATGGCAGCCAGCGCATCTTTAGCGGCGTTCGCATCGTGCGCGAAGGCTACACGCGCTTCGTAGTCGAGCCAGCCCTGCGCGTAGCGTCCCGCACGCACTTCGAGTTCCGACAGATCAAACAGCGCGTGCGCGTTGTTCGGGGTCATTTCCAGCACGCGATGCAGCAGCGCTTCCGCTTCCCCGAAGCGGCCCTGTTCCTTGATGCACAACGCGAGCTTGTGCAACACGATGTGATTGCCGGGCGCGGCGCGCGCGGCCTCATGAAGCAGGCGCTGCGCTTCGGCGAAATCGTCGCGTGCCTCAACGGCGGCCGCGCGCCAGACGAGAGCGTTCGCGTCATTCGCGTCACGCGTCAGCAACAGCGCTGTGGAGGATTCGACGAGCGGCCAGTCGCGCAAAATGAAAGCCGTCTGTGCGACGTTGTGCAACAGGCGGGGATCGCAATTCGCGTCCAGCCGGTAAGCCCGCACGAGTGCGTCGACGGCCTCGCGCAAACCGGCTCTGTCGCCATTCGCATGGTGGAGCAGCGCGTTGCCGAGCGCGACCCAGTCGGCCGCGACGGCGTCAGGCAAAGCCGTACGCGCCCGCAGGGGCTCGAGCGGGTCGGCCATTGTGAGATCGTTATCGCGCATGTTGACGCCCGTCAGAAACCGTCAAGCCTGCCGGATCGAGCCGGCGTTACGGCGCGCTGGCGGCGATCTTCGGCGTACCGACCACCACGTCGCCGCATTGCGCGCGGTGCCGCAACGCATGGTCGATCAGCACGAGGGCGAGCATGGCTTCGGCGATCGGCGTGGCACGAATGCCGACACAGGGGTCGTGGCGGCCGAACGTTTCGACGACGGCGGGCTGCCCGTTCTTGTCGATCGAGCGGCGCGGCGTGCGGATGCTCGACGTCGGCTTGATCGCGATCGAGACCGTGATGTCCTGCCCCGTCGAAATACCGCCGAGCACGCCGCCCGCGTGATTGCCGACGAAGCCTTCCGGCGTCAGCTCGTCACCATGCACGGAGCCGCGCTGCGCCACGCTCGCGAATCCCGCGCCGATTTCGACGCCCTTCACCGCGTTGATGCCCATCATTGCATGCGCGATGTCGGCGTCGAGGCGGTCGAACAGCGGCTCACCAAGTCCGACGGGCACGCCCGACGCAACCACGTTGATGCGCGCGCCGATCGAATCGCCGTCCTTGCGCAACGCGTCCATGTACGCTTCGAGTTGCGGCACGACATCCGCGTTCGGCACGAAGAACGGGTTCTCGCGCACGAACTGCCAGTCGATGAACGGCACGTCGATCTCGCCGAGCGCCGCCATGTAGCCGCGAATCTCCGTGCCGAACTTCTCGCGCAGCCACTTCTTCGCGACTGCGCCCGCTGCCACCGTCGGCGCCGTCAGGCGCGCGGACGAACGGCCGCCGCCGCGATAGTCGCGTATGCCGAATTTCTGCCAGTAGGTGTAGTCGGCGTGGCCGGGGCGGAACGTGTCGGCGATATTGCCGTAGTCCTTGCTGCGCTGGTCCGTATTGCGGATCAGCAGTGCAATCGGCGCGCCCGTCGTCTTGCCCTCGAAGACGCCGGAGAGAATCTCGACCTTGTCTTCTTCCTGGCGCTGCGTCACATGGCGCGACGTGCCCGGCTTGCGGCGGTCGAGTTCAAGCTGGATGTCGGCTTCGGCGAGCGACATACCCGGTGGGCAGCCGTCGATTACACAGCCGATAGCCGGGCCGTGCGATTCGCCGAAGGTCGTGACGGTGAAGAGCGTACCGAGGGTATTGCCGGACATGAGCGTCGTCCAAAGAAATGCGGGGAGAGCGATATTATGCCAGTCCCGACGCGCTGCCGTAGCGCGCAGCGGTCCGTCCAGTGGGATAGGACAAATGGACGAGTGTTGCACCTGCGCGAAGACGATCTTTCAAGCGTCTGCGACGTCCACGATCACTTTCGCGCGCCGCGCAGTTCCGTCACGATCTGCTGCAGGCGTTCCGGCGTCGCGTCAGCCGGTTCGAGCGGCTCGCCGACAGCCAGCGTCAGCCGGCTCATCACGCCCTTGTGAATCGGCCGCGGAAAGCGCGCATCCAGGCTGCGTGACCAGACGCTGCCCCACAGGCCGCGTAGCGCAATCGGCACGACGGTCACGGGCTGGCGCCGCAAAATTTCCGTGACGCCGTGCCGAAACGGATTCATGTCACCCGTTTTGGTCAGCTTGCCTTCGGGAAAAATACAGACGAGATCGCCCTCTTCGAGCACTTTCGCGCAGGCTTCGTAGGCACGCGCCAGCAGTGCGGGGTCTTCGTGCGCGGGCGCAATCGGAATGGCCTTGGCGTGTCTGAACAACCAGCCGACGAAGGGCGTTCGGAATATCCGGTGATCCATCACGAAGCGGATCGGCCGCGGGCTTTCGGCCATGATGACGATGGCATCGACATAGCTCACGTGATTGCACACGAGCACGGCTGCCCCCTCACGCGGAATGCGCTCTGCGTGAACGAGGCGAATCCGGTAGAACGTGTGCACGAGCAGCCACGCGACGAAGCGCAACAGGAACTCGGGCACGAGCGAATAGATGTAGATCGCAACAACCACGTTGAGCAGCGCCGTCACGAGGAACAGCCCAGCAATGCCCACGCCCGCCGACGTCAGCGCAACGGCCATCAGCGCCGACACGATCATGAATAGTGAGTTGAGGATATTGTTCGCCGCGATGATCCGCGCGCGATGGCTCGGCTGGCTGCGGCTCTGGATCAGCGCGTAGAGCGGCACGCTGTAGAAGCCGCCGAACATCGCCAGCAGGAACAGATCGGCGAGCACGCGCCAATGCGCGGGCAGCATCATGAATTCGCCCACCGTCAGCAAATGCCCGGCGGCAGGCAACGCGTGGCTCGCGAAGAACAGGTCGATCGCGAATGCGCTGATGCCGATCGAGCCAAGCGGCACCAGGCCAATCTCGATGCGCTTCTTCGACAGCCGCTCGCACAGCAGCGAGCCCGTGCCGATGCCGATCGAAAACGTCGCGAGCAGCACGGTGACCACGTCGGGATTCGCGGACAGCACGTCCTTCGCAAAGCGGAAGAACGACGACAGAAACGTCGCGCCGACGAACCACAACCAGGAAATCCCGAGCAGACTCAGAAAGACCGTCCGGTTCTGGCGTGCGAGTTTCAGATTGCGCCAGGTTTCGCTAATCGGATTCCAGTTGATGCGCAGTTCCGGTTGAGACGGCGTCGACGGCGGCACGAAGCTCGACGCGACACGTCCTATCACCGCGATCGCGACGCAGCCGAACGCCAGAATCGCTGCGCCATGCACGTCCGAGCCGGCCGCCGCGCCACCCATGATCGTGCCCAGCAAAATCGCGACGAAGGTGCCCATCTCGACCATGCCGTTGCCGCCGACCAGTTCCGACTGCTCCAGATGCTGCGGGAGATAGGCGTACTTGACGGGGCCGAACACCGTCGAATGGACGCCCATCAGGAACGTACACAGGTACAGCAGCACGGCATTGTGCAGCCAGAATCCCGCGCCGCCCACCAGCATCACGGCGATCTCGAAAGTCTTCACGAAGCGTGTGAGCATCGACTTGTCGTACTTGTCGGCAATCTGACCGGAGGTAGCCGAGAACAGGACGAACGGCAGAATGAAGATCGCGGAAATCAGAAACGCTGCGGTGTCCGCATGGACGCCGGCGAAGCGCGCGGCCTGATACGTGACAAGCGACGTGAAGCCGATCTTGAACACGTTGTCGTTCATCGCGCCGAGAAACTGCGTCCAGAAGAAGGGCGCGAAACGGCGCTCGCGCAACAGACGGAACTGCGAGCCGTGCTCGCGCGCGCCGCGCTTTGCGCGTTGGACGGTGGATAACGGACGATCGCTCATGAAGTGGTCGATGGAGGGCAAGGTTCGCCCGGTTTCACAGCCGCTTTGCCCGAACGGCGGACACAAAAAAGCGCGCGGATCACGCGCGCTTCAGGATGATGCAGGCATGCGAGAGTGCCATGTCAGCAGGCTTCGCACCGACGCGGCGCCGTGCTCTTCAGCGCGACGGCTGCTCCTGCTGCGGCTCGTCTTCGGCGGGCCAGTCGCGGATGTACGCCTTCAGCATCCGGTTTTCGAAGCCCTGCTCTTCGACGACGGCCTTCGCGACGTCGTAGAACGAAATCACCCCCATGAGCTTGCGGCTTTCCATGACGGGCAGATAACGCACGTGATGCTCGAGCATCATGCGGCGCACTTCATTGACGTCCGTTTCCGGCGTGCAGGTGAGCGGGTGATCGTCCATGATCTTGCGGATCGTGGTGCTGCCGACACTCCCGCCGTTACGGCTTAGCACCAGGATAATCTCGCGGAACGTCAGCATGCCGACGAGGTCGCCATACTCCATGACGACCAGCGAGCCGATATCGTGTTCGGCCATCGTCGTGACGGCTTCGTTGACTTCCGTATCGGGCGTGACCGTGAAAAGCGTATTGCCCTTGACCTTGAGAATGTCGCTGACGCGCATGATTCGTCTCCTGTCGACGGAAGCCGGCATTGCGCCGCCCGCTCCCGCCCCATACATAGTTGTCGACGGGCGTCAGCGCGGTGGCGCCCTACCCCGGTCCCGTGCAACGTGGTTGCGGATGAAGCCTTCAGAAGCATGAAAAGGCATGACTGACTTTCGATCCTAGCGGAAAGGTCTGCAAAAAGGAAGCGGACGCCCCCGCCGACAGCGCGCCAGCGCACGTCCGGCGGGCGGGACGCACGGGCCTGCCCGCGGCTGCGGCAAACCTGCCGTGCACCGCATCCGCGCATGTAGGCACGCGGCCGCACTTCGGGCGACAACCGAGTGGTTCGCGCGCGGCACGGTGATACGATGGCCTCCACGCTCACCTTCGCCGGGCTGTCGAGGCCCGGCCGCCCACGATGCCCGCCAACCGTTTCGACACACTCGCGCTGCACGCGGGCGCCGCCCCCGATCCTGCAACGGGCGCGCGCGCGACGCCCATCTACCAGACCACCTCGTTCACGTTCCGCGATACCGACCACGCTGCCGCACTCTTCAACATGGAACGCGCCGGCCACGTCTATTCGCGGATCTCGAACCCGACCGTCGCCGTGTTCGAAGAGCGCGTCGCCGCGCTCGAAAACGGCGCGGGCGCGATCGGCACGGCAAGCGGCCAGGCCGCGCTGCATCTGGCGATTGCGACGCTGATGGGCGCGGGCTCGCATATCGTCGCGTCGAGCGCGCTGTATGGCGGCTCGCACAATCTGCTCAACTACACGCTGCGGCGCTTCGGTATCGAGACGACCTTCGTCAAACCCGGCGACATTGACGCATGGCGCGCGGCGCTGCGCCCGAACACGAAGCTCCTGTTCGGCGAGACGCTCGGCAATCCCGGCCTCGATGTGCTCGATAGCGAGACAGTCGCCCAGATCGCGCACGACCACCGCGTGCCGCTGCTGGTCGATTCCACTTTCACCACGCCGTACCTGCTCAAGCCGTTCGACCACGGCGCCGACTTCGTCTACCACTCCGCGACCAAATTCCTCGGCGGTCACGGCACGACGATCGGCGGCGTGCTCGTCGACGGCGGCACCTTCGACTTCGAAGCGTCCGGGCGCTTCCCCGAACTCACCGAGCCCTATGAGGGCTTTCACGGCATGGTGTTCGCCGAGGAAAGCACCGTCGCGCCGTTCCTGTTGCGCGCCCGGCGCGAAGGACTCCGCGACTTCGGCGCGTGCCTGCATCCGCAAGCCGCGTGGCAGCTGCTTCAGGGCGTCGAGACGCTGCCGCTACGCATGGAACGCCATGTCGCGAATACGCGCAAGGTGGTCGAATTCCTCGCCGCGCATGCCGCCGTCGAATCGGTCGCGTACCCGGAGCTGCCGACGCACCCCGATCACGCGCTCGCCCAGCGCCTGCTGCCGCGCGGCGCAGGCGCCGTGTTCAGTTTCGATCTGCGCGGGGACCGTGCCGCCGGCCGCGCGTTCATCGAAGCGCTGTCGCTGTTCTCGCATCTCGCGAATGTCGGCGATGCGCGCTCGCTCGTCATTCATCCTGCATCGACGACGCACTTTCGCATGGATGCCGCCGCGCTCGCCATGGCGGGCATCGCGGAAGGCACCATACGGCTGTCGATCGGCCTCGAAGACCCGGACGACCTGATCGACGATCTCAAGCGCGCGCTCAAGGCCGCGCAAAAATCCGGCGAGCGTTCCACGCCGTCACCCGCCGCCCCGCGCAAGGAGTCCGCATGATCGTGGACGTCAACGGCAAATCCGCCTATGTCTATACGGGCGGCAAGGCGTTCGACGCCGCGTTGCCCACCGCCGTCTTCATTCATGGCGCCGAGCATGATCACAGCGTCTGGGCGTTGCAGACACGCTACTTCGCGCATCACGGCTTCGGCGTGCTGGCCGTCGACCTGCCCGGCCACCATCGCAGCGCCGGCCCCGCGTTGAAAACCATCGGCGACATGGCCGACTGGCTGGCTGCCCTGCTCGATGCCCTGGGCGTGTCACGCGCATTCGTCGCCGGGCACAGCATGGGCTCGCTGGTTGCGCTCGACTTCGCGGCCCGTTACCCGTCGCGCGCGACCCATCTTGCGCTGGTCGCGACAGCCGTGCCGATGGCCGTCTCCGACGCGCTGCTCGATGCCGCCCGCGAACGCGAGCCGGATGCGATCGCGATGGTCAACGCGTGGTCGCATTCGACCTTCGCCGCCAAGCCGTCCTGCCCCGCGCCTGGCTTCTGGCTGCACGGCATGAACGCCCGCCTGATGCAGCGCGTCTCGGCGACAGGAGAGCCGTTGCTCTTCCACACCGATTTCAACGCCTGCAACACCTACACGGACGGCCTCGCGCGCGCTGCGCAAGTGACGTGTGCCACGCGCCTGCTCGTCGGCAAGCGCGACATGATGACGCCGCCGCGCGCTGCCAAAGCACTCGCCGACGCGCTGCGCGCTGCGAACGTGCCCGTCGACACCGTCACGCTCGACGCCGGCCACGCGCTGATGTCCGAGCAGCCCGACGGCACGCTCGACGTGCTCTTCGCGTTTGCAACGGCAAGCACGGCCGGCCGGCCGCAACCCGCACAATAACCGTCCTGAGCAGCGCCTGCCATTGGCCGAATGGCCAGCTTGCACGCATCTGACGATAGCAGCAGAATGAATCGATATGTATGCGGTTCGGGCCACGGGCGTTCCCCGGCCGTTCAGCAGGTACGCAGTGGAGGCGATCATGAGCCATCAGACAACGCACGACGAACACTTCGCGAACTTTTCGCAGTTCTATCCCTACTATCTGAGCGAGCATCGCAACACCGTGTCGCGGCGGCTGCATTTCATCGGATCGCTGGGCGTGATCGGCTGCGCCGCGATGGCGCTCGCGACGGGCGACTGGCTGTGGCTGCCGGCCGCCGTGGTGTGCGGCTACGGTTTTGCGTGGGTCGGCCATTTCATCTTCGAGAAGAACCGGCCCGCAACCTTCCGGCATCCCATTTACAGCCTGATGGGCGACTGGGTGATGTTCAAGGACATCTGCACGGGGCGCATTTCGCTTTAGTGCGCATCGGCGTCGCCGCCCCGCAAAACGCTCAAGCCGCGCTCATGCCGTCTGGCGCGGCAAGGCCGCCGCCCCGTCCATGCCTCCGGGGCTCTGCTGCGCGGCGCCACGCGCAACGGCACGCGCCGCCAGCAGGTTCGCAAGGCTCACTTTGAGACCTTCGTTATCGAGCGCGCCAAGCAATGTCGCGCTATCCACGCGCGTCGAGTCCAGATTCAGCTGATACGCCAGTTCCGCCCGGTCGACAACGAACAGATCGAAGAGCCGCTCGACGGTGATCTGGTTCGGGTTCGCGACCAGCAGAAAACGCGGACGGTGGCCGTTTTCGTCGAGCTGCACGATCCAGTCGATCCCTTCAAGCTGCTGCAACAGGCGCACCGTCGTTTCCATATCGCGGCGCAACGCGCGGGCGAGTTCCGGCACCGTGTAGCCATGCGTGCCCGCTTCGCGCGCTTCGACGAGGCGTGCGAGCAGTTCGAGCGAGTCGAGCAGATCGCTGCCCGGAAAGTCCGGACGGTGGAATTGGCCCGTGCGGATAGCGGGCAGCGCCGACGCGATCATCGCGCCTGCCAGCGTGATGAACCAGCTCAGGTACATCCACAGCAGGAAGAGCGGCACCACGGCGAACGCGCCGTACACGGCCGTATACGTCGGAATGCGCCGGATATAAAAGCCGAAGCCGCGCTTGGCCAGTTCGAACGCGATCGCGGCCGTCACGCCGCCGACGATGGCGTCGCGCCATTCCACCCGGCAGTTCGGCAGAAACACATAGAGCATCGTGAACGCGAGCACCGTCAACGGCAGCGTCGCGCCCGCGAGCGCCCATTCGATCAGCGGCGTGATGCGCTGCGCGGCCGTGTAGGTCATCGACTGCGTGAACAGGTAGGAAGAGATCGACAGACTAACGCCGATCAGGATAGGACCGAGCGTCAGGATCGCCCAGTAGGCCAGCACGCGCTGCGCGAAAGGCCGCGCCTTGCGCACCCGCCAGATCACGTTGAACGCCGATTCGACTGTCATCATCGTCATGACCGACGTGACGAACAGAATGATCATGCCGAGCGTGGTCAGCCCCTTCGCCTTCGATGCGAACTGGTTCAGATATCGGAAGATCTGGCTGCTGACCTGGTCGGGCATCAGATGCTCGGCGAGAAAAGTCTGCAGCGACACCTGGAACTGGGCAAAGATCGGAAACGCGGTAAAGAGCGCGAACGCGACTGTCGCGAGCGGCACCAGCGACAGCATCGTCGTGAACGTGAGACTGCCCGCCACCTGCGGAATGCGATCCTCGCCGCTGCGCTTCGCGGCGAACTCCGCGAGCCGCTTGAGCGTGTCGAGATCGAGACGCAACCTGGACAACAAACCGACCTCCTCCACTTCAGTGCACGCGCTTCGATATGGTCTATGCCGGGCAGCAATCTCGCGGGGCGCGGCATCGGGCGAATTCACGGACTGCCCATCGGGCCGCAAGACGTGCGCAAAAACGCGGGACGAACTCGCGGCACTGTCGGCGAACCCACCCCTATAATACCCGTTCACTGCCTATGCCTATGAAAGACATCCTCGTGCTTTACTACAGCCGTCACGGCGCCACGCGCGAACTCGCGCTGGCCATCGCGCACGGCGTCGACAGCGTTCCCGGCATGCAAGCGCGCATGCGTACCGTGCCTGCCGTCTCGACGGTCTGCGAAGCGACGCAGCCCGACATTCCCGCAGAAGGTCCACCCTACGCGGAGCTGCGCGACCTCGAAGAATGCGCGGGACTCGCGCTCGGCTCGCCGACCCGCTTCGGCAACATGGCCGCGTCGCTCAAATATTTCCTCGACGGCACGACGCCACAGTGGCTCTCGGGCGCGCTCGCGGGCAAGCCGGCCTGCGTGTTCACGTCGACGGGCAGCCTGCACGGCGGCCAGGAATCGACACTTCTGTCGATGATGCTGCCGCTTCTGCATCACGGCATGCTGATCGTCGGCATTCCGTACACCGAAAGCACGCTGACGACGACGCAAACGGGCGGCACGCCGTACGGCGCGTCTCACTTCGCACGCGCGGACTCGGCTGGCAACGGCATTTCTGCCGAAGAGAAGACGCTCGCCATCGCGCTCGGTGCGCGGATCGCGCGCACGGCCGCGTCGATGACCGAGCGGCCCTGAGCATGCCGCGCGACGCCGCCGCCTCGATCCGTGGCACGCAAGGCAACCGGACTGCCGCATCGGGCGCGCTGCTTGCGCTCGTCGCACTGATCGCGCTGAGTGTCGCCTGGGAATGGTGGCTTGCGCCGTTGCGCGCGGGCGGCTCGCTGCTCGTGCTCAAGGCCGCGCCGCTGCTGCTCGCGCTGCCCGGCGTATGGCGCAAACGGCTTTACACGCTGCAATGGGCGTCGATGCTGAGCCTGCTTTATCTGATGGAAGGCATCGTGCGCGCGATGTCCGATCGCGGCCTGAGCGCACGGCTCGGCTGGTGCGAAACATGGCTCGCCGCCGCGTTCTTCGTCTGCGCGCTCGTCTATGTCGCGCCGTTCAAGCGCGCGGCCAAACGCCGGACGGTCCATGAAAACGGGCCAGCTGACGGCGCCGTCTGATTGTCCGCCGCGATGCGGCGCCAGCCGGGCCGCCCCGCGCCTCACCGCACCAACCGCAAACGTCGCCTCACGTCCAAGCCGAAACACGTTTCACCGCCCTGACCGACCAACATGAATTCCGTTGCTCCATCGTCCTTCCTCGTCGCATGCACCGACGCCATCGGCGCTGCGCATGTCCTCACCGATCCGCACGACACCGCCCCCTATCTGACCGACTGGCGCCGCCGCTACACGGGCAACGCGTGCGCGGTACTGTGTCCGTCGACGGCCGAAGAAGTCGCCGCGCTCGTGCGCATTGCCAACCAGCACCGTATCGCACTCGTGCCTCAAGGCGGCAACACGGGCCTTGCGGGCGGCGCCACACCGGATGAAAGCGGCGCGCAAGCCGTGCTGAGTCTCAAGCGCCTGAATCGCGTGCGCGACGTCGATCCGCACAACAACACGATCACCGTCGAAGCGGGCGTCGTGCTGGCCGAGGTGCAGGCGCGCGCCGCTGCCGCGGGACGCCTCTTCCCGCTGAGCCTCGCGGCGCAAGGCAGTTGCACGATCGGCGGCAATCTGTCGACCAACGCGGGCGGCACGGGCGTGCTGCGCTACGGCAACACGCGCGAACTGTGTCTCGGGCTCGAAGTCGTGACGCCGCAGGGCGAGGTGTGGGACGGACTGCGCGGATTGCGCAAGGACAACACGGGCTACGATCTGCGCGATCTTTTCATCGGCGCGGAAGGCACGCTCGGCATCATCACGGCTGCCGTCATGAAACTGCATCCGCAGCCGGCCGCGCAGGTGACGGCCCTCGCCGCGCTGCCGTCGCCGCATGCCGCGCTCGATTTCCTGTCGCTCGCGCAGCGTCACACCGGACCGTTGCTGACGGGCTTCGAACTGATGTCGGATTTCTGCCTGCGGCTCGTGAACCGCCATTTCCCGCAGATGCGCTATCCGTTCGCCGAGCCGCACGCGCAGATCGTGCTGCTCGAGCTGTCGGACAGCGAGAGCGAGGAGCACGCGCGCGCCCTCTTCGAACGGCTGATGGAGACGGCGCTCGAAGATGGTCTCGTCGAAGATGCCGTGGTCGCGGAAAATCTCGCGCAATCGCGGGGGTTCTGGAATCTGCGCGAACACATTCCGCTCGCGCAGGCGGAGGAAGGGCTGAACATCAAGCACGATATCGCGGTGCCGATTTCACGCATCGGCCACTTCATCGAGGAAACGGACGCGGCAATCGCGAAGGCCGTGCCGGGCGCGCGCATGGTCACGTTCGGCCATCTCGGCGACGGCAATCTGCATTACAACGTGCAGGCGCCCGAAGGCGTCGATGCGAAACCGTTTCTCGCGCAATACCAAAGCGCGATGAACCGGATCGTCTACGACAGCGTGCATCGGCATCGCGGCAGCGTCAGCGCGGAACACGGCGTGGGTCAGTTGAAGATCGACGAAGCGGCGCACTACAAGTCGGACGTCGAAGTGCGTCTGATGAAGACGCTGAAAGCGGCGTTCGATCCGCTGAACCTGATGAATCCCGGCAAGGTGCTACGCTAGCTTGATACGAAACCGATTCCGAATCGACGAGAGGCGTCCATGAAAATTCGCGTGCTGTCCGATCTTCATTTGGAAAACGACGCGCCGGAAATCATCCCGCATGCGGACGCCGATCTCGTCGTGCTTGCAGGCGACATCCACAACCACGCCGAAGGTTTGCGCTGGGCAGCCGAAACGTTCGACGGCGCGGTGCCCGTCGTCTATGTGCCCGGCAATCACGAATATTACGACGGCGAGTTCGGCGCGCTGGAGGCCGCGATGCAAGATGCCGCGGCGAGCATCGACAACGTGCACTACCTGAACAACGCGGTGCTCGTCGAGCCGCGCGGACAGTGGCGCGTGCTCGGCACGACGCTATGGACCGACTTCGATCTGTACGGTACGGATGAAAAGACGCGGGCGAAATCGATTGCCGCCGCCGAGCGTGCGATGCTCGACTATCGCGGGCTGATTCAGGTGACGTGGACGGCGGGCAACGATGGAAATCGTCCGGGCAAATCAGGCGGACTGCAAGACAACACGCCGCGCAATCTGACACCCGCCGATACGCTCGCGATGCATCGCCACGCGCGCACGTGGCTTGAAGCAGAACTGGCGAAACCGTTCGCGGGAAAGACGATCGTGGTTACGCATCACGCGCCGCATCGGCGCAGTCTCGCCGAGCGTTTTGCGGACGATCCTGTGTCAGCGGGCTTCGTCAATCATCTGCCGTCGCTCGTTCGCGAGCCCGTGGCGCTGTGGGTGCACGGCCATACGCACACGGCATTCGATTACGTGGAAAACGGCACGCGTGTGATATGCAACCCGCGTGGTTATCTCGACCGGCGCACACGCGCGCTCGAAAACGCCGCGTTCGCGTGGGACAAGGTGGTCGAAATCTGACGCAGCCGAACCTTTCAGATCACATGTTGCTGTGGTCGCGCGAGCGGCGCACGGGCCGCGCGATCCGCACGGGCACCAGCCGCGGCTGCGGCCGCAAACGCCGCAGCAGATCGCGCGACGCGGCAATTCCAATCAGTCCGGCCATGACGGCGACGCCGATCATCAGAAGATGCGTATCCATGTTTTCCTCTTTGATTCCAGATGTGCTTGCGTGCCGGAGATGCCGGCCTTGATGAAACGTTAGCAAACCCGATGCCGCAGGAAAGTAAGCAAGTGTTGCGGCGCGACAGCGGGATGTAACAGTCCGTCAAGGCTGTTTTACGGATATCGTGCCACCGGGCACGTATTTCAAGTCCGCGCGAACTGGCGCAGTTCGGCCTGGTCGGTGGCGAGCGTCGCGGGAAGTTCGTCGCGCAGGAACTCGACCCACGTGCGGATCTTCGCATCCAGATACTGCCGCGACGGATACAGCGCGTAGACGTTCATCTCCTGCGAGATGTACTCCGGCAGAATCCACACGAGTTCGCCGCTACGCAGACCGGCAATCGCGGAATAGATAGGCAGCACGGCGACCCCCATGCCTTCGCGCACTGCCACAGCCATCGCCTCGGCGACGTTGATCTGGAACGTCGACGCACCCAGATGCAGCGTTTCCTGGCCGTTCGGGCCGTCGAAGGTCCACTCGTCGGCGGGCATCACGGGCGTGATCATCTGCAGACACGTGTGGCCGCGCAGATCGGACAGCGTCTGCGGCACGCCATTGCGCTCCAGATAATCGGGCGAAGCGCACGCGATGCTGAACGCACTGCCCAGACGCTGCGACACCAGCCCGGAGTCCGGCAGGCTCTGCGCGAGCACGAGCGCGACGTCGTACCCTTCGTCCAGCAGGTCTGGCATACGTTGCGCGAGCGTCAGTTCGAGATGGACATCGGGATAACGCTGCTGATATCGGCCCACGGCGGGCACCACGTAGTGCTGGCCGAAGCTCGTCATCGCGTGAACTTTCAGCTTGCCCGACGGGCGCGCATGCGCGTCGCTGGCCTCGGCTTCCGCCTGGTCGACATACGCAAGAATCTGCTCGCAGCGCTGCAGATAGCGCTCGCCCGCTTCCGTTAGCGCGATGCGGCGCGTCGTGCGGTTCAGGAGACGCGTGCGCAGATGCGCTTCGAGATCGGACACGGCGCGCGACGCATAAGCCGTCGTCGTATTGAGATGCTGCGCCGCGCCCGTAAAGCTGCCCGCTTCGACGACGCGGACAAATACGCGCATGTTCTGAAGCGTATCCATGATCTACATCCAATCAATCTTTCGGTATGGGAAGGATTGTTGCACGATTTGGAAAGACGATTATCTCATTTTCGGTAAGTATGCGTTACACCCTTGCTGGTTATTCGCTAAATGGTCGAAAAATATAATCCTCCACAAGCGTCTATCGCCATTTGGGGAGTCAATCGTGCAGTTTCCGGTAAAAAAAGGGATCGCCGCAGTGTCGGTTCTTACGATCTCGTTGATAATCGCCGGTTGCGCGAGCACGGGACACATTGCGCCTCAATCGACGGGCACGGAACCCGCCTCGCTCGATGTCGGCGCCGCGATCCGTGCCGCCAATACCGACGCGCAATGGCCCGCTGCCGACTGGTGGCGCGCCTATCACGATCCGCAGCTGAACGCATGGATCGAGCAGGCGCAGGCGGGCAGTCCGTCGCTCGCGGCTGCGCAGGCGCGCGTGCGCGAAGCGCAGTCGATCGCCGGCGTCGCGAAATCGGCTGAATTGCCGCAAGTCGCCGGCAGCATGCAGATCCAGCGCAAGCAGTGGCCGAACAACGTCTTTTATGGTCCGGGCGAACTGGCTGGCCAGCAGTCGTGGAACAACACGGCCGAACTCGGCCTCTCCTATCACCTCGATCTGTGGGGCAAGGACAAGAACGCCACCGAGGAAGCGCTCGACCTCGCGCACGCGCGCGCCGCCGATTACCGCGCCGCGCAGCTCGAACTCGAAGCGAACATCGTGCGCGCCTATATCCAGATGTCGCTGAACTACGCGCTGCTCGACATCGCGAAGTCGACGCTCGAGCAGCAGCAACAGGTCGCGGCGCTCGCGAACCGGCGGTTGAAAGGCGGCATCGGCACGCAGCTGGAAGTCGCGCAGGCGGAAACGCCGCTGCCCGAATACGAACGCCAGATCGACGCAATCGAGGAATCGATCGCACTCGGCCGCAATCAGCTGGCGGCACTCGCGGGCAAAGGCCCCGGCGCGGGCGATTCGATCACGCGTCCGCAGCTCGCGCTGTCCGGTTTCGCGGGACTGCCGTCGAGGATGCCCGCAGAACTGATCGGCCATCGTCCGGATATCGTCGCGGCGCGCTGGACGGTCGCGGCGCAAGCGCGCGGCATCGACGTCGCCAAGGCCGACTTCTATCCGAATATCGATCTGCTCGCGTCCGTCGGCGGCTATGCGGCGATGGGGCCGCTGTTTGGCTTCCTGAAGTCGCAGGCGGGCGGCTGGACGGCGGGCCCGGCGCTGTCGCTGCCCATCTTCACGGGCGGACGTCTGCGCGCGCAACTGGGTGCGGCATCGGCGGGCTATGACGTGGCCGTCGAGCAATACAACCAGTCGATCGTCAATGCGTTGAAGGAAATCGCCGACGAAGTCGTGCGGATGCGTTCGCTCGATACGCAGCTGAACGATGCGCAGCGCTCCGTCGCGACGGCGAACAAGACCTATCAGCTGGCACGCGAAGGGTATCGCCGCGGCTTGACCGACTATGTGAACGTGCTGATCGCGCAGACGCAGCTGCTGCACGCGCAGGAAGGCGTCGCGAAGGTCCAGGCCGGACAGCTGCAGGCTCATGCGACGCTCGTGACGGCGCTGGGCGGCGGCGTGATCGATCCCGCCGACGGCCCTTCGCAAAAGGATGTGCTGCCCGCGCACGGCAAGGGCAAGGGCTCGAAAGCGGACGCCTCTGCGACCGCTTCGACGGGCGCGCCCGCCGCTCATTGACAGGAGGGCAGCCGATGTCCACGAACTCTCCCGCCTTCCGCACGCCGACGACGCCGACGCCGCGCGCGTTCTACGCCGCCTTGCTCGACTGGGCGCGCACCGATGGCCGCACCTGGATCTATCTGCTCAAGGCGCTCGCCGCATGCTTTCTTGCGCTGGGCGTCGCGATGAAGCTCGACCTGCCGCAGCCGCGCACCGCGATGACGACCGTGTTCATCGTGATGCAGCCGCAGAGCGGCATGGTGTTCGCGAAGAGCTTTTACCGGATCTGCGGGACGCTGATCGGCCTCGTCGTGATGATGGCGCTGATCGGTCTGTTTTCGCAGCAGCCCGAGCTGTTCATCATCTCGACGGCGATCTGGGTTGGCATTTGCACAGCGGGCGCCGCGCGCAACCGCAATTTCCGCTCGTATGGCTTCGTGCTGGCGGGCTACACGGCCGCGCTGATCGGCATCCCCGCCTCGCAGCATCCCGACGGCGCGTTCATGACGGCGCTCACGCGGGTCGCGGAAGTCGTGGTCGGCATTCTGTGCTCGGGCGCGGTGAGCGCGCTCGTGTTTCCGCAGCACGCGGGCGAGCAGATGCGCAGCACCGTGCGGGCGCGCTTCTCGTCGTTCGTCGACTATGTGCGCGCGGCGCTCTCGGGCGAGGTGGATCGCGCGCGCATCGAGGACACCAACGCGAAGTTCGTCGCCGATGTGGTCGGCTTCGAGGCGGTGCGCAGCGTCGCCGCGTTCGACAGCCCGGACTCGCGGATGCGCAACGGCCGGCTGTCGCGTCTGAATAGCGAGTTCATGACGGTATCGACGCGCTTTCACGCGCTGCATCAGTTGATGAACCGCCTGCGCGTATCGGACACGGCGGGCGCGACGGCAGCCGTCGACGCGCTCGTACCGTATTTCCGCGAGATTTCGCCGTTGCTGAGCAAGTCGGGCGAGCCCGTGCTGACGGCCGCCGACGCTGCGCATGCGGCGGCGCAGCTTGAAGCGTTCAAGGCCGACTTGCCGAGGCGCGTGTGCGCGACGCGCAAGGTACTCGAGCGTCGCGCTGACGCGCCGCTGCTCGACTTCGACACAGGCGCCGAACTGCTTTACCGCTTCGTCGACGATCTGCACGCGTATGCCGCGACCTACGCGTCGCTCGCGGTCGCGACGCACGAGCGCGAACGCTGGATTGCGCGCTACCAGCCGAAGACGAACGGCATCGCGGCGGGTGTCGCGGGCTTGCGCGCGGCGATCGTGATGACGATCCTCGGCGCGTTCTGGATCGCGACTGCATGGCCGAGCGGCTCGACACTGACGTTGAACGCGGCCGCCGTGTGCGCGCTTGCCTCGTCGTCGCCGAATCCGACGCGCACCGCATCGCAAATGGCAGCGGGCACGATCCTGTCATCGGCGCTCGCCATGTGCCTGACGTTCGGCATCTACCCGCATATCGATGGCTTTGCGCTGCTGTGCGCCGCGCTCACGCCGTTCCTCGCGCTCGGCGTGTGGTTGACGACGCGCCCGAAGTTAGCGGGGTACGGCGTCGGCTACTGCATCTTCTTCTGCTTCCTCGCGGGTCCGGACAACCTGATTCGCTACGACCCGAGCAGCTTCATCAACGACGCGATGGCGCTCGTGCTCTCGATGCTGGTTGCGTCGATCGCATTCGCCGTGCTGTTGCCGCCGTCGACGCCGTGGCTGCGCAACCGGCTGTTGGCCGATCTTCGCGCGCAGGTGGTGCTGGCGTGCCGCGGCCGCATTGGACGGCTATGGCGGCTGCGCACGCGCTTCGAGAGCGGCGCGCGCGACCTGATGCATCAGATCAACGCGCTGGCAGCGAGCGAAGCCGAGGTGAGGCGCGAGACCATGCGCTGGACGTTCGCGGTGCTGGAGGTCGGCAATGCCGTGATCGATCTGCGCAGCGAAGTCGCGACGCTGCCGCGCGATGCGCGCTATGCGCCGTCGATGGCGTGGCGCGTCGGTCTGCGTGCGACCTGTTCGGCCGTGAGCCGTCTGTTCGAGCGGCCGCGCGCCGAGCGTCTCGACGCTGCGCTTGCTGCGACGGCCGACGCGATCGCCGCCGTTCAGCAGACGCTCGCGACGTTCACGCCGCCGCGCGACGAGCGTCACCAGTTGCAACGCATTTTGAGTCATCTGCATTTCATCCGGAGCGCGCTGCTCGATCCGCAATCGCCGTTGGGGCAACTCGGCGGTGCTGGCGGCACGAACAGCGACACGCCACAAGGAGTTCGCCATGCCACGTGAGATTGCCGTTCTCGACGCGTACGTTCCCGCCATCGTGCTGCTGTTTATCGCGGGCACCGCGATCACCTGGGTGCTCGACCGCGCGATGGCCTGGACGGGCCTGTATCGCGTCGTGTGGCATCCATCCCTGTTCCGTGCAAGCCTGCTCGTGTGTGTGTGCGGCGTACTGGGCCTCGGGGTTTATCGTTGAACGAGTCGAATCGAATCATGACTATCAGAAACATCATCGGATTTATCGCGACGGCCATCGTGTTCGTCGTCGCGATCCTGATCGGGCGTGCGCTGTGGGTGCACTACATGGACGAGCCATGGACGCGCGATGGCCGCGTGCGCGCCGAAGTCGTCAACATTGCGCCGGACGTATCGGGCGCGGTGGTTGCACTGCCTGTGCGCGACAACCAGTTCGTGCACAAGGGCGACCTGCTGATGCAGATCGATCCGTCGCACTACCAGATCGCCGTCGAGCAGGCGCAGGCTGCTGTCGCCGCGCGCAAGTCGGAGTTGCAGATGCGGCGCGACGATGCGCAGCGGCGCGCGGACATGGACAGCCTCGTGGTGTCGAAGGAGAGCCGAGAGAACGCAACGCATACGGCGTCGGCTGCCGAAGCGCAATACCAGCAGGCGCTGGCCGCTCTGGATGCCGCGAAGCTGAACCTCGAGCGCACGCGGGTCGTGGCGCCTGTCGACGGCTACGTGACGAACCTGAACGTATATCGCGGCGATTATGCGATTGCCGGATCGGCGAAGCTGGCAGTCGTCGACAGCAATTCGTTCTGGGTTTATGGCTACTTTGAAGAGACGAAACTGCCACATGTGAAGGTCGGCGACAAGGCCGATATCCGGCTGATGAGCGGCGGCACGCTGAAGGGGCACGTCGAGAGTATTTCTCGCGGGATTTATGATCGCGATAATCCGCAGAGCCGTGAGTTGCTTGCTGATGTGAATCCGACTTTCAACTGGGTGCGGTTGGCGCAGCGCGTGCCGGTGCGGGTGAAGATCGATTCTGTGCCTGACGGTGTACTGTTGTCCGCTGGCACGACGTGTACTGTGGTTGTTACGCCATCCTGACGTTTTTTGTCTGCGACGCGGTGTTGCCGGTTTTGGTTTTTTGCTTTTGCTTTTGCTGGCATCCGCGTTGTGTTTCCGGTTGGCTGGTGTTGCCCCTATGCGGGGCAACGCCAGCCAACCAGAAGCGAATGCCGGCGGTCCGCAAAACGGCCTACCGTAAAGAAAATTTGGCGACAGCAGCCTTCAAGGCGTGAGCCTGATCATCAAGCGCCCGAGCAGCGGCAGTCGCCTGCTCGACGAGAGCCGCATTCTGCTGGGTACCAGCATCCATCTGCGATACAGCGAGATTGATCTCTTCGATGCCCGAACTCTGCTCGGCGGAAGCAGCCGAGATCTCTCCCATGATATCCGTCACGCGCTTTACGGCCTTGACGACTTCGTCCATCGTCTGCCCCGCGTCCTGCGCCAGCTGCGAGCCGTTGCTAGCACGCTCCACCGACGCGCTGATCAATCCCTTGATCTCCTTCGCAGCCGACGCGCTGCGCTGCGCCAGGTTGCGCACCTCACCCGCCACCACCGAGAAACCGCGCCCCTCCTCGCCTGCGCGCGCCGCTTCGACGGCCGCATTCAGCGCAAGAATGTTGGTCTGGAACGCAATCCCCTCGATCACCCCGATGATGTCGCCGATGCTCTTCGCGCTGTCGTTGATCTCGCCCATCGTCGCGACCACGCGGCCCACCACGTCGCCGCCCTTCTCCGCGATCGCCGACGCATTGTCGGCCAGCGTGCGCGCCTGCTTCGCATTGTCCGCGTTCTGACGCACCGTCGAGGTGAGTTCTTCCATGCTGCTCGCCGTGCGTTCGAGCGCCATCGCCTGCTGTTCGGTACGTTGCGACAGATCGAGATTGCCCATCGATATCTGCCCAGAGGCTGCCGCGATCGCCTCGGCACTCGATGCGATATGCGCGACCGTCGACGACAGACCGTTCTGCATGTCCCGCAGCGCCGACAGCATGCTCGAGTTGTCGCGTTCGCCGAGCACGATGTCGTTCGACAGATCGCCAGCCGCGATGCGGCTCGCGATTTCCTTCGCGTACACAGGCTCTCCGCCGAGCTGACGCGCGAGGCGCCGCACGACCCACTCGCTGATCACGAACGCAAGCACGATCAGCGCGACGGTCATCACAGCCATCATCACGAACGACGATTGATAAATGAACGACGACGCGTCGATGGTCGCTTTCGCCGCCTTGCCGCGTTGCGCGACGAGTTCATCAACCAGCTTTTCGAGCTTGCCCGTTTCGACGAGCAACGACACATCCGTCGTGCCGACCTGCCAGTTCATCTGCGACAGGTCGAGCGGCTGCGCCTTCACGAGCGTCACGAAATCGCGCAGATGGGCGCTCCACACGCCGATCGCGTCAGCGAACTTCTTCTGCTGCGCGCCGGCTTCTGCAGAGTCCGCATATTGCTGAAGCGTATTCAGTTCGGCCGACAGACCGGTCAGCCCCTTGTCGATATCGGCGCCGAGTTCGTCGCGCTCCTTGGCGGTCGTCGCCGTCAATAGCATCTTCTGGGCGCGGCTCGCGCGCAGAAGATAGCCGCGCGCTTCCTCGGCGGCCCGGCTCGCGACATGGCCTTGCTCATAGATCGAGCGCATCTGCCCGTTCAGGCGGCTGATCTGCGCCAGCGAAAACACGCCGACTGCCAACGTCCCCACCAGCAATACCGCAAACGCGAGCCGCAAGGTCGTCTTCACGGACCGGCCGCGCAGCTTGACGCGCCGCTTGCCCGGACTCGCCGGCCCCCCGGCCGCTTTGCCATCCGGTACGAACCCCGCGCCCGGCTGGCCACCCAGCGTAACTGCTTTCATGTTGTCGTCCCCACTCGTATTGCCACTGCCGGAAAGGTCGGTTCCGGCATCGCTGCTTTTCTCTCCGGATGACGGCATCGCCGGTGACGTTCTTGAGGCCGTCCGTCCAGCGATTTCCCCGGTCCTTCGCGCGCCGCCTCATGAGCAGTGCGCCGCCGGGATTTATACATTGGCCAAAAATCGTTGGGCACGTTTTCCCACGTTTTGACGGCGGAGTGGCGATGACGCACTGCCAGCGACTGGCGCACCGCGTCCAGGCGGTGTGCAGGTTGCCACAGGAAACAGTCGCAACCGCCCGCTGAGCCGGCGGGTCGGTGTCCGGAATGCGACAAAACTTGGCCGGACAATTGATGTGAGACAAACTACACTTCAACGAACGCTAAAAACATTGTCGCCGCCACGGTTTGCCGCAACTGCTGGCGCGTGCGTCCGAACCACTCTCTCCTGACCGACCACATGGAAACCAGCCTCGACAAAGGCGCCCTGGCTGGCGCCGCTGCTTCGGCTTCCGCCAAGCCGCAAGCGAAGACCGTTTATTCGATTCTTGGCGCGATCAGCTTTTCGCATCTGATGAACGACATGATCCAGTCGTTGATCCTCGCGATCTATCCGATGCTGAAAGCTAATTTTTCGCTGTCGTTCGGACAGATCGGGCTGATCACGCTGACGTACCAGATCACGGCGTCGCTGCTGCAGCCGCTCGTCGGCTTTTACACCGACAAGCATCCGAAGCCGTACTCCCTACCCGTCGGCATGGGCTTCACGTTGTCGGGGTTGCTGCTCATGTCGGTCGCGCCGAGCTTCGGCGTGCTGCTGATTGCGGCGGCGCTGGTCGGCTGCGGGTCGTCGGTATTTCACCCGGAGTCGTCGCGTGTCGCGCGCATGGCGTCGGGCGGCAAGCATGGTCTGGCGCAGTCGCTGTTTCAGGTGGGCGGCAACGCGGGTTCGTCGCTTGGACCGCTGCTTGCCGCGCTCATTGTGATTCCGCATGGGCAGCGCAGCATCGCGTGGTTCTCGGCGGCGGCGCTCGTTGGCATCATGGTGCTGACGCACATCAGCCGCTGGTACAAGCACCATCCGGCGACCAGGAAGGCGCGTGCGGCGCAGTCTGCGCACATGACGCTGTCGCGCGGCAAGGTGGCATTCGCGATGAGCATTCTGGTTCTGCTGGTTTTCTCGAAGTACTTCTACCTGACGAGCATCAACAGCTACTTCACGTTCTATCTGATCGACAAGTTCCATCTGCCCGTGCAGGCTGCGCAAGTGCATCTGTTCGTGTTCCTGGCGGCGGTGGCGGCGGGCACGGTGATCGGCGGGCCGGTGGGCGACCGGATCGGCCGCAAGTACGTGATCTGGGTATCGATTCTTGGCGTGGCGCCGTTCACGCTGCTGTTGCCATATGCGAACCTGTTCTGGACGGGCGTACTGACGGTGATCATCGGGATTGTGCTGGCTTCGGCTTTCTCGGCGATTCTCGTGTATGCGCAGGAATTGATTCCGGGGAAGGTCGGGATGGTGGCCGGTCTGTTCTTCGGGTTCGCGTTCGGGCTTGGAGGCATTGGTGCTGCCGTGCTTGGGCAACTGGCCGATGCCACCAGCATTCCTTACGTCTACAAGGTTTGCTCGTTCTTGCCGTTGCTGGGGGTTTTGACTGTTTTCCTGCCGGATATTGAAGGGAAGCGCTTCAACGCATGATGTTTTTGCCTGCGGCGCAGGGTTGCCCGGTTGTGGTTTTGGTTTCTGCTTGCATCCGCGTGTTGGCTTTTGCCAGCGAAAGAAACGCGCTCGCCAGCAAAAAACCAGAACGGCGCTGCAGACAAAAAAAGGTCATGGTGAACCCGCGTTGCCCGCCCCACAGGCGGTGCTCTATGCTGTCCTCTCGCGTAAGCGAAAAAAGAACCACAGCAAAACCGCAGGAACTGCAAAAAGCCGCACCCGTGAAAGGACATCCTCCGATGACCACCTACCGCGAGTTCCACCGCCGGTCGATCGAATCCCCGGAAGACTTCTGGCGCGAACAGGCCAACCGGATCCATTGGGAAACCAGATTCGAAACCGTTCTCGACCGCTCGAATCCGCCATTTTCACGCTGGTTCGTCGGCGGCAGGACGAATCTCTGCCATAACGCCGTCGACCGGCACCTCGCGGAACGCGCGCAGCAGAACGCGCTCATCTATGTGTCGACGGAAACGGGCATCGAGCGGCAATATACCTACGCCGAACTTCACGCGGAAGTGAACCGGATGGCAGCCGTGATGCGCTCGCTCGGCGTCAAGCGCAGCGACCGCGTGCTGATCTACCTGCCCATGATCCCCGAAGCCGTGTTCGCGATGCTCGCGTGCGCGCGGCTCGGCGCAATTCACTCAGTCGTGTTCGGCGGCTTTGCCGCGCCGAACCTTGCCGCGCGCATCGACGACGCGAAGCCCGTGCTGATCGTCACCGCCGACGCGGGGGCGCGCGCAGGCAAAGTAATCGACTACACACCGCTCGTCGATGAAGCGATGTCGCGCGCGACGCACAAGACGCCGCACGTGCTGCTGATCGACCGGCAACTGACGCCCGAGCGTCTGAACGCGCCGTATCTCGTCGCGTACGAGCCACTGCGCGAGCAGTTCTTCGATGTCCACGTGCAATGCGAATGGCTGGAATCGACGGAACCTTCGTATGTGCTCTATACGTCGGGCACGACGGGCAAGCCGAAAGGCGTGCAGCGCGACGTCGGCGGCTATGCCGTGGCGCTCGCGGCGTCGATGGAATACATCTTCCAGGGCAAGCCGGCCGACACGATGTTCACCGCCTCCGACGTCGGCTGGGTCGTCGGTCACAGCTACATCGTCTACGCGCCGCTGATCGCCGGTCTCACGACAGTCATGTACGAGGGCACGCCGATCCGTCCCGACGGCGGTATCTGGTGGCGGCTCGTCGAACAGTACAAGATCAATCTGATGTTTACCGCGCCGACAGCGATCCGCGTGCTAAAGAAGCAGGATCCCGCGCTGCTCAAACAGGCCGACTTGTCCAGCCTGCGTACGCTGTTTCTCGCCGGCGAGCCGCTCGACGAACCGACAGCTTCATGGATCGCCGACTCGCTCGGCAAACCCGTCGTCGACAACTTCTGGCAGACGGAAACCGGCTGGCCGATTCTCGCAATCCAGCGCGGCGTCGAGGCGTTGCCGCAAAAACTCGGCTCTCCGGGCGTGCCCTGCTACGGCTACGATCTGACGCTGCGCAACGAGAACACGGGCGAGCCGTGCCCGCCGGGCGAAAAAGGCGTGATCACGCTCGGCTATCCGTTGCCGCCGGGCTGTATGTCGACCGTGTGGGGCGATGATGCGCGCTTCGTGAAGACCTATTGGGAAAGCGTGCCGAACCAGCAGGTCTATTCGACTTTCGACTGGGGTATCCAGGACGAAGACGGCTACGTGACGATCCTCGGCCGCACCGACGATGTGATCAACGTCGCGGGCCACCGGCTCGGCACGCGCGAAATCGAGGAAGCGCTGTCGAGCCACAAGGCGGTGGCGGAAGTCGCCGTGGTCGGCGTGACGGATCAGGTCAAAGGACAGGCGGCGATTGCGTTCGTCGTCGTGCGCGATGCGGCTGCATATGATTCGGACGACGCGCGCGCGAAGCTCTCTGCCGACCTGTGCGCGACCGTCGATCGCCAGCTCGGCGCGATCGCGCGGCCCGCGCAGGTGGCGCTGGTGTCGATGCTGCCCAAGACGCGCTCCGGCAAGCTGTTGCGCCGCGCGATCGCGGCGCTTGCCGAAGGACGCGACCCCGGCGACCTGCCGACCATCGAAGATCCATCCGCTTTGCAGCAGATTCGTGACGCCGTGGCACTCGGTTTCGGCACACGCGGCGGCTGAGCGTCGCCGCCAACGCGGCGCGGGGTACTTAATTTCGGCTCATCCGCGCGCCGACAAAAACCGCTTCAGTATTCCACTCGAATACGTGCCCGCGATCTCGGTCAGAAACGTGACGAACGATGCGGGCGCATGCGCGTCCGCCGTGTCCGAAACGGTCCGCACGATCGCGCACGGCACGTTGTACTCGTAACAGACCTGCGCGATCGCCGCGCCCTCCATCTCGACGGCAAGCGCGTCCGGGAATGCGGCGCGCAGCAGATCGACGGCTGTCGCGCTCGCGACGAACTGATCGCCGCTCAAAATCAGACCGCGATGCACGACGGGACGCGCTTCCGTCACAAAACGCTGCGACAGCGCATCGCCCTCTTCGTCGATGAAACGCTCGCAGGCAGCCGCCAGCGCGACAGTCAACGGTGCATCGGCGGCAAAACGCGACACACCGAGCAGCGGCACTTCGAACCGAGGAAAGAGCGGCGACGCATCCATGTCATGCTGCATGAGCGTTTCCGCCACGACGACATCGCCGATCCGCACCGCCGGCCCGACGCCGCCCGCGACGCCCGTGAACACGACGGCTTCCACATCGAACGCATGGATCAGCGCGCTCACCGTCGCGGCCGCCGCGACCTTGCCGACGCGCGCCAGCGTCACCACACAAGGCGCGCCGTGCACCGTGCCAATGTGATAGTCGCGCTTGCCGTGCGTGATGGTTTCGACGGCGCCCTCGGCGCGCATCGCGATCAGCAGATCACCGAGTTCCTGCTGCAGCGCCGCCATCACGCCAAGCGGACGGCGCGGAATCGTCGCTTCCGAAGGTAGCGCGCTCATTCGACCGCCTGCAGTTTGGCGACGGCCAGCGCGAGCCATTTCTCGCCGTGCCGCTTGAACTTGACCTGTGCCTTCGCATCCGCGCCACCGCCTTCGAGCGCGGTGATCGTGCCTTCGCCGAACTTCGTATGGAACACCTGCTGGCCGACGCGGAAGCCCGTGTCTGCCGCACGCTGCTCGTTGGCGAATGCGGGCAGCGGCGCGCTGGTCGTCGCGTAGCTCGCGCTGCCCTGATAGCCCTTCTGCTGACGATCGGGGCGCGAAAACCAGTCGCGGCCCCAGCCGGCGTTGTCCGAACGGCCGCCCCAGCGCGCGCCCGCTTCCACCTTCGGCGTGAGCCACTTGAGCGTTTCCTGCGGCAATTCGTCGAAGAAGCGCGAGCGGATGTTGTAGCGCGTCTGGCCATGCAGCATCCGGCTCTGCGCGAACGACAGATACAGCCGCTCCTTCGCGCGCGTGATCGCGACGTACATCAGACGGCGCTCTTCTTCCAGCCCGTCCGATTCCATCGCACTGTTTTCATGCGGGAATAGACCTTCTTCGAGACCCGTGATGAACACGGCCGTGAATTCGAGGCCCTTCGCCGCGTGCACCGTCATCAGCTGCACGGCCTCCTGGCCCGCCTGCGCCTGGTTGTCGCCCGCTTCGAGCGACGCGTGCGACAGGAAGCCGGCGAGCGGCGTCATCGTGTCGGGGTTCTGTGCAGGGTCCGCCGGGTTCGCGGCGTCGAGCACGTCGATGCCGGGATCGTCGGTCGAGACGACGAGTTCTGGTGCGGACGTTGCGCCGGGGCGCAGCGGAATCGAACGCGCGGGCGTGTCGAGACCGTAGCCTTCTTCGCTGACGAACGCCGTGGCCGCGTTGACGAGTTCCTGCAAGTTCTCCAGCCGCTCCTGCCCTTCGCGTTCGTTCTGATAGAACTCGGACAGGCCACTTGCGCGCACGACGTATTCGACCGTTTCGGGCAGGCTCATCTGCGCCGTTTCCGCGCGCATCTTCGCGATCAGGTTCGCGAAGGTGCCGAGACTCGTGCCCGCCTTGCCCGTCACGTACGCAATCGCCGCCGCCATCGAGCAGTTGTAGAGACGCGCCGCGTCAGCCAGCTGTTCGATCGAGCGCGCGCCGATGCCGCGCGTCGGGAAATTGACGACGCGCGCAAACGCGGTGTCGTCGTTCGGGTTGTCGATCAGACGCAGATACGCGAGCGCATGCTTGACTTCCTGACGCTCGAAGAAGCGCAGGCCGCCATACACGCGATACGGAATGCCGACGTTCACGAGCGTATGTTCGATGGTCCGCGACTGCGCGTTGCTCCGGTACAGCACGGCGATTTCGCTGCGCGACAGGCCCGTGTTGATCAGTGCGCGAATCTCTTCGACGATCCAGCCCGCTTCCTGGGAATCTGTCGCGGCTTCATAGACGCGCACCGGTTCGCCGTGCCCGGCATCCGTGCGCAGGTTCTTGCCGAGACGCCGCGAGTTGTTGGCGATCAGATGATTCGCGGCATCGAGAATGTGGCCGTGCGAGCGGTAGTTCTGCTCGAGCTTGATCAGGTTGCGAACCTTGAACTCGCTCTCGAAGTCGCGCATGTTGCCGACGTTCGCGCCGCGGAACGCATAGATGGATTGGTCGTCGTCGCCCACCGCGAAGATCGCGTTGTGCTCGCCCGCCAGCATCTTGAGCCACGCGTACTGCAGCTTGTTGGTGTCCTGAAACTCGTCGACGAGAATGTGCCGGAAGCGCGCCTGGTAATGCGCGCGCAGCGGCGGGTTGTACGAGAGCAGTTCGTAGCAGCGCAGCAGCAGCTCGGGGAAATCGACCACCCCTTCGCGCTGGCATTGCTGGTCGTACGCCTCGTACAGTTCGATGAACTTGCGGTTGAAGTTGTCCGACGCGTCGACGTCCTTCGGACGCAGCCCCTGCTCCTTCGCGTTGTTGATGAAGTACTGCAGGTTCTTCGGCGGATATTTCTCGTCGTCGATGTTCAGGCCCTTCATCAGGCGCTTGATCGCCGAGAGTTGATCCGACGTGTCGAGAATCTGGAAGGTCTGCGGCAGACCCGCGTCACGGTAATGTGCGCGCAGCATCCGGTTGCACAGGCCGTGGAACGTGCCGATCCACATCCCGCGCGTGTCGATGGGCAAGAGCGCCGACAGGCGCGACATCATTTCGCGCGCGGCCTTGTTGGTGAACGTGACGCCGAGAATGGTGGGCGGAGAAGCGAAACCTTGCTGGATCAGCCACGCGATCCGTGTGATCAGCACGCGCGTCTTGCCGCTGCCTGCGCCCGCCAGAATGAGCGCCGGTTCGTTCGGCAGCGTGACGGCGGCGTGTTGTTCGGGGTTCAGATTCGCGAGCAGTTCGGGCATGAGTCAGGAAGAGAAACGACGATTGACGACGATTGCGGCGGGTAGTCCGTCATTATAAGACCGTGAGCAATCGCCGCTTGCCGCGCGCCGTCTGCCGCCGGGCACGCCCCGATTGCGCGGCGCGCCCGTGCTTGACATGCGCGCGTCACGCGGACTTCATGCCGGCATGTCGGCCAACGCAACGGCAGGCGCGGCCCGCCGCTCGCGCATCCCCTTATAATTCAGGGTTTCAGGCATCTTTCCACGCATTTTCCGGCACATTTTGACGATGACGACAAGCGACAACACGCTGGCCAAGAGTTTCGAGCCGCAGACGATCGAGGCCCAATGGGGCCCCGAATGGGAAAAACGCGGCTACGCCGCTCCGACGATGGAGCCGGGCCGCAAGAATTTCTCGATCCAGTTGCCGCCGCCCAACGTCACGGGCACGCTGCACATGGGTCATGCGTTCAACCAGACCATCATGGACGGCCTGACGCGCTACCACCGCATGCTCGGCGAAAACACGCTGTGGGTACCGGGCACGGACCACGCGGGCATCGCGACGCAGATCGTCGTCGAGCGCCAGCTGGACGCGCAAGGCGTATCGCGCCACGATCTCGGCCGCGAAAAGTTCGTCGAGCGCGTGTGGGAATGGAAGCAGCAGTCCGGATCGACCATCACGGGCCAGGTCCGGCGCCTGGGCGCATCGATCGACTGGTCGCGCGAATACTTCACGATGGACGACAAGATGTCGGCCGCCGTGCGCGATGTGTTCGTGCGCCTCTATGAACAGGGCCTGATTTACCGCGGCAAGCGCCTCGTGAACTGGGACCCCGTGCTGCTCACGGCTGTGTCCGATCTCGAAGTGGTCAGCGAGGAAGAAAACGGCAGCCTGTGGCATATCCATTACCCGCTCGCGGACGGCTCCGGCTATCTGACCGTCGCGACGACGCGGCCGGAAACGATGCTCGGCGACGTCGCGGTGATGGTGCATCCGGAAGACGAACGCTACGCGAAGCTGATCGGCCAGAACGTCAAGCTGCCGCTGACGGACCGTGAAATTCCCATCATCGCCGACGACTACGTGGATCGCGAATTCGGCACGGGCGTCGTGAAGGTCACGCCTGCGCACGACTTCAACGATTATCAGGTCGGCCAGCGCCATAAGCTGCCGCAGATCGAAATCCTCACGCTCGACGCGAAGATCAACGACAACGCACCCGAAAAGTATCGCGGCATGGATCGCTTCGACGCGCGCAAGCAGGTCGTCGCGGATCTCGAAGCGATCGGGCTGCTCGAATCGGTGAAGCCGCACAAGCTGATGGTGCCGCGCGGCGATCGTACAGGCGTGGCGATCGAGCCGATGCTGACGGACCAGTGGTTCGTCGCGATGAGCAAGCCGGCGCCCGAGGGCACGTTCAATCCGGGCAAGTCGATCGCCGAAACGGCGCTCGACGTGGTGCGCAACGGCCAGATCAAATTCGTGCCAGAGAACTGGACGACCACGTACTACCAGTGGCTCGAGAACATCCAGGACTGGTGTATTTCGCGCCAGCTGTGGTGGGGCCATCAAATCCCCGCGTGGTACGGCGAAAGCGGCGAGATCTTCGTCGCGAAGACGGAAGAAGAAGCGCGCGCAAAGGCGAATGCGCAGGGCTACAAGGGCGGCCTGAAGCGCGACGAAGACGTGCTCGACACGTGGTTCTCGTCGGCGCTCGTGCCGTTCTCGTCGCTCGGCTGGCCGGACCACACTCCCGACCTTAGCGCGTTCCTGCCGTCGTCGGTGCTCGTCACCGGCTTTGACATCATCTTCTTCTGGGTTGCGCGCATGGTCATGATGACCACGCACTTCACGGGCAAGGTGCCGTTCGACACGGTCTACGTGCACGGCCTCGTGCGCGACGCCGAAGGCCAGAAGATGTCGAAGAGCAAGGGCAACACGCTCGACCCGATCGACATCGTCGACGGCATCGGTCTCGACGCGCTGGTCGCGAAGCGCACGACGGGTCTGATGAATCCGAAGCAGGCTTCGACGATCGAAAAGAAGACGCGCAAGGAATTCCCGAACGGCATTCCCGCGTTTGGCACGGACGCGCTGCGCTTCACGATGGCGTCGATGGCTACGCTCGGCCGCAACGTCAACTTCGACCTTGCGCGCTGCGAGGGTTACCGCAACTTCTGCAACAAGCTGTGGAACGCGACACGCTTCGTGCTGATGAACTGCGAAGGCCACGACTGCGGTTTCTCGAAGCCGGGTGCGTGCCAGCCGGGCGATTGCGGGCCGGGCGGCTACACGGACTTCTCGCAGGCCGACCGCTGGATCGTGTCCCTGCTTCAGCGCGTCGAATCCGAAGTCGAAAAGGGCTTTGCCGACTATCGCTTCGACAATGTGGCAAACGCCCTATACAAGTTCGTATGGGACGAATACTGTGACTGGTATCTCGAACTGGCGAAGGTGCAGATCCAGACGGGTACGCCGGAGCAGCAGCGCGCGACGCGCCGCACGCTGTTGCGTGTGCTCGAGGCGGTGCTGCGTCTCGCGCACCCGGTGATTCCTTTCATCACGGAAGCGTTGTGGCAGAAGGTGGCGCCGCTCGCGGCGAAGTACCCGGCCGGCAAGGCGGAGGGTGAAGCGTCGATCATGACGCAGCCCTACCCGATCGCCGAAGCCGGCAAGATCGACGAATCGGCCGAACAATGGGCCGCCGATCTGAAAGCCGTGATCGACGCGTGCCGAAACCTGCGCGGCGAGATGAACCTGTCGCCGGCGACGAAGGTGCCGCTGCTGGTAACGGGCAATGCGGAGCGTCTCGCGTCGTTCGCACCTTACGCGCAGGCGTTGGCGCGTCTGTCCGAAGTGCAGATCATCGCGGACGAAGCGACGCTGGATGCACAGGCACATGGCGCGCCGATTGCTATTGTTGGTACGGACAAGCTCGTGCTGAAAGTGGAAATCGATGTCGCCGCCGAACGCGAGCGACTGTCAAAAGAAATCGCGAGACTGAACGCAGAAGTTTCGAAATGTAACGCCAAGCTGCAGAACGATAGCTTTGTTGCAAAAGCACCGCCGGCGGTCGTTGAGCAGGAGCAAAAAAGGCTGGCAGAATATCAGACCACGATTGGCAAGCTGACGGCACAACTGTCGCGCTTGCCGGCCTGATTTGACGACCCATGTGCGTGGCGCCCCCTCGGCGTCGGCGCGCATCCAAACCAGAGGACGCAGGGTATACACATGCTAAAAGTTACAAAGGCAGTCTTTCCGGTCGCGGGTCTGGGCACCCGCTTCCTCCCTGCCACCAAGGCCAGCCCGAAGGAAATGCTGCCTATCGTCGACAAGCCCTTGATCCAGTACGCGGTCGAGGAAGCAATGGCGGCCGGCATCACCGAAATGATCTTCGTCACGGGCCGCAGCAAGCGCGCGATCGAGGACCACTTCGACAAGTCGTACGAAATCGAGGCCGAACTCGAAGCGCGTGGTAAGGCGAAGTTGCTGGAGTTGGTACGCAGCATCAAGCCGAGTCATGTGGACTGTTTCTACGTGCGTCAGCCGGAAGCGCTTGGTCTGGGCCACGCGGTGCTGTGCGCGGAAAAGCTGGTGGGCGACAACCCGTTCGCCGTGATCCTTGCAGACGACTTGCTGTACGGCAAGCCGCCTGTCATGCAGCAGATGATCGAGGTGTTCGACCACTATCACAGCTCGGTGATCGGCGTCGAAGAGATTCCGCCGTCGGAGACCAAGTCGTACGGCATCGTTGACGGCAAGGAGTGGGAAGACGCGATCATTAAGATGTCTGGCATCGTCGAGAAGCCGGCGCCTGAAGTTGCGCCGTCTAACCTGGGCGTGGTCGGGCGTTACGTGCTGAAACCGCGGATTTTCGATCACATCCGTGCGCTGAAGCCCGGCGCGGGCGGCGAACTGCAGTTGACGGATGCGATCCAGTCGCTGCTCGCCGATGAGCAGGTTCTAGCTTATAAGTATCACGGGACTCGGTTCGATTGCGGTAGCAAGTTGGGCTATCTGAAGGCAACTGTTGAATTTGCGCTGCGGCATCCGGAAGTGGCTGCTGACTTCGAAGAGTACCTGCGGACCCGGTCGCCTGTGCTGGAAGGGTGATTGTTCTTCGCCTGCAGCGGGCATTTGTGTTTTGCCTCCGCCTGGCGTGAAGTTGAGAAGCCGTCGCGTCTGTGACGGCTTTTTCAATTTGGGGTTTTGGTTTGGGTTTTGTTCGCTGGCATCCGCGGCAAATCGCGGATGCCACTAAAAGCAAAAGCAAAAAAACCAAAACAGGCAACGCCGCGCCGCAGGCAAAACCGGCGACTACGTCGCAGACCAAAGATCACCGCCTCCGCATGAGAAACACAAAAACCTTATCCGGCATCGTCGAAGTCTCGACGATCTCATTTCCAGTCTGCTTGGAAAACGCAGCAAAATCCCGCTGGGAGCCGGGATCGGTGGCCAGCACCTTAAGAATTTGACCGCTTTCCATATCAGCCAGCGCCTTCTTGGCGCGAAGAATCGGCAGGGGACACTTCAGCCCGCGCGCATCCACTTCCTTGTGAATCTGAATTTCCATCGACGATGACCTTCCGAAGCGGCGCACTCAGCGCCAGGCAGAAGGCAAAATTTTAACGTAAGCGCCCCGAACGCGCCCAGGCCGCGAAAACCCGGACGCGCCTCCATACATCACACATCGACTGCCCGCCCGCTCGACAGCGACTCGCGCAGCGCAGAACCGATCCGCGTCGCCTCCATCGCATCCGCCAACGTCGCGCCGCTCTGCTTTCCTTCCCTCACCGCCGCGACGAAGGCCCGCGCTTCATGCAGAAACGCATCCTCGAACCGGTCGAAGAACGTCGGCGTGCATTCGTTGCGGATGCCCGTCGCGTCCGCGATTTCGACCCGATTGAGACGCGCATTGCGGCCGATGTACAGCGAGCCCGCCGTGCCGATCACCTCGCTGCCCGTATCGTTGCCGTGCGCCAGCGTACGCGACGCGTAAAACATCGCCATGCGCCCGCCTTCGAACTCGCAAATCGCCACGCCGTTGTCGACATCGCCGAATTCGCGCAGACCCTCATGCAATGCAACCACTCCCGTCGCATACACGCGCTTCGCCTTTGGCATGCCGAGCAGCCAGCGCGCGAGGTCAATGTCGTGCACCGTGCAGTCCAGAAAAATGCCGCCCGACGTCGGTGCAAAGCGCACGAAAAAGCCCTCGGGATCGTTCTGATCGCAAGTCTGCGACCGCACCAGGAACGGCCTGCCGATCACGCCCGTCTCGATCTTCTCGAATGCGTCGCGATAGCTGGGATCGAAACGGCGCATGAAGCCGATCGTCGCCTGCAACTGCGGATGGCGCCCGGCCTCGGCAATCACACGCTCGCACTCGGCGAGATCGAGCGACAGCGGCTTCTCGCAGAACACATGTTTGCCTGCGTTCAGCGCATCGACGATCTGCTGCGCGTGCAGCGCGGACGGCGTGACGAGCCACACGGCATCCACGTCGCGGTCGTCGAGCAACGCGCGATAGTCGTCATACACGCGCGGCGCCGGCAGCGCATTGCGCGCCCACTCGCGCTCCTCCTCGATGGGACTGCACGCAGCCACGAGCGCCGCGCCCGACACGCGGTACGCGAGATTCTCCGCATGCCGCTTGCCAAGGCGGCCGAGACCGACGATACCCACCCGCAATGGGCCGCCGCGCATCAACATGCCTCGTTGAGTTTGACCGCGCGGCCCTCGCGCCACGAACGCGTCGCGGCTTCGGCGAGTTCGAGCGCCTTCAGGCCGTCGGCGACCGTCGTGCGCACCGGCTTGCCTTGCGTGACGGCTTCGAAGAAATGCGCCATTTCGAGCGCATACGCGGCGCGATATCGTTCGAGAAAGAAGTGCTCCGGCACGTCGCTCGACACAGCCGTTTTCGAGTACGCCGTCACTTCCGTCGGACGCACATTGCCCGCCTGCAACATGCCTTCGCTGCCGAGCACTTCGAAACGCTGGTCATAGCCATACGCGGCGCGGCGCGCAGTATTGATCTGGCACAGACGTCCGCGCTTCGTGCGGATCGTCACTGCCGTCGAATCGATATCGCCCGCGTCGGCGATCGCAGGGTCTGACAGGCAGCTACCCGTCGCGTGCACCGTCTCGGCCTCGTCGTCGAGAATCCAGCGAAAGATATCGAAGTCGTGAATCAGCATGTCCTTGAAGATGCCGCCCGAGTGCTTGATGTACTCGACGGGCGGCGCACCGGGATCGCGACTCGTCACGACGAGCATCTCCGGCGTGCCGATTTCACCCGCGTCGATGCGCGCCTTCAGCGCCGCAAAGGTCGGATCGAAGCGCCGCTGGAAGCCGATCATGCACACCACCCCCGCTTTCGCGACGGCATCGGCACATGCGCGTGCACGTTCCAGCGTCAGATCGACGGGCTTCTCGCAGAACACATGCTTCTTCTGCGCCGCCGATTGAAGGATGAGGTCGGCGTGCGTGTCGGTGCTCGAACAGATCACCGCCGCACCCACCGACGCGTCGCCCATCGCGCCGTCCACATCCGCCACCTGCGCGCCGTGTTGCGCGGCAAGGGCAGCCGCGGCGTCGCGGTTCACGTCGACCACATACTTGAGCCGCACGCCCGGCTGCCGTGCGAGGTTGGCCGCATGAATCTTGCCGATGCGCCCTGCGCCGAACACGGCTGCATCGATCGTCTTGCCTGCCACTTCAGTCATCGTATCCTCCAGTGTCTGTCGACTCTTCTACGTTCAATTCCAGCTTGTACGCGAGCGCGATGAACAGCGCCTGGCACAGGCAGATCGTGCTGGTCAGCGAGCGGAACGCAAACGCGCTGCCCTCTTTCACATACAGTTGCGTGCTCGCGTAGCGCGCGAGTGGCGACAGCTGGCTGTCCGTAATGACAAGGGTCTTCGCCTGGTGGTGATGCGCGACGCGCAGGCAGTACTGCGTTTCCTTGCCATACGGCGCGAAGCTGATCGCGATCACGACGTCGCCCTTCTTCACGCTACGGATCTGCTCGCGATACATCCCGCCGAAGCCCGACACGAGATGTACGCGCTTCGGCGTGTGCTGCAACGCGTAGACGATGTAGCTCGCAACGGGAAACGAGCGCCGCACGCCGACTACATAAATGTTGTCCGCCTGCTGCAGCATCTTTACGGCGGTCTCGAACTGCGCGTCGTCGAGCGAGCCTTCCAGCTCGTCCAGACCGTCGCGGCACGCCGCCACGAACTCGCGCGCAACGCTGCCGCCCGACAGGCGCCCCGGCTTCTCGTCGATCAGCTTGCGGATGCGCTGCTGATAGCTTTGCGCCGAGCCACCCTGGGTCGTGTATGCCTGACGAAACACGGCCTGCAGATCGGAGAAGCCCGAGAAGCCGAAACGCTGCGCAAAGCGCACCACCGCCGACGGATGCACGCCGCAACTCATCGCGATGTCGCTGGTGCGATCGACCATCACGCTGGAACGGTGCTGCTCGAGGTATGTCGCGACGCTCTTCAACTGACGCGGCAACGATTCGTAGCTTTCCGCGATGCGTTGCATCAATTCTTCGACGCTGGGCAACTCTTCTGTGCTGTCTTCCTGCATGGTCCTGACCTCTATCTTTTTTTGCAGCGCAAAAGCGCGCCTCGCAAGGCGCTCCGCGGAGCGCACGGGAACGCGAAAGCCCCGTCCCGACGTTGCCGAGTATAGGCATTACCGAAAGTAAATGGAATGAATTTTCCATTTTTATTGAACATGAAATTTCCATTGCACGTCTGGAAAAAGTGGCCTAATCTTGGTCCTGAGCGATGGCGCAACGGCGAACCGGCATCACCTCGCAAAGCGCCAGACGCTCCCCTCAAATACGAACAGACAAAGGTGGAGACAATGAGACTTTGCACAGGCAAGGCTTCGTTCAAGGTTCTGGCAGCCGCGCTGACGCTGGCGGCCGGCATCGGCGCGATGGCGGCGGCATCGACGGCACAGGCGGCAGACGCGAAGTTCGTGCTGATCAGTCACGCGCCCGACTCCGACTCGTGGTGGAACACCATCAAGAATGCGATCAAGCAGGCCGACGAGGACTTCAACGTCGAAACCGACTACCGCAACCCGCCCAACGGCGATCTCGCCGACATGTCGCGTCTGATCGAGCAATCCGCGGCGCGCAACTACGATGGCGTGATCGTGACCATCGCCGACTTCGACGTGCTGAAGAGCTCGCTCGGCAAGGTCACCGCGAAGAAGATCCCTCTCGTCACGATCAACTCCGGCACGGAAGAACAAAGCGCGCAACTCGGTGCGATCATGCACATCGGCCAGCCCGAATACGTGGCGGGCAAGGCGGCGGGTGAAAAGGCCAAGGCCGCGGGCGTGAAGTCGTTCCTGTGCGTGAACCACTTCGCGACCAACGTGGTGTCGTTCGAACGTTGCCGCGGTTTCGCCGATGCGCTCGGCGTGAACTACAAGACGTCGACCATCGATTCGGGCCAGGATCCTACGGAAATCCAGTCGAAGGTCAGCGCTTATTTGCGCAACCATCCGAACACGGGCGCCATCCTCACGCTTGGACCGACGCCTGCGTCAGCGACGATCAAGGCGGTGCAGCAGATGGGCCTCACGGGCAAGATCTATTTCGCGACGTTCGACTTCTCGGACGATATTGCGAAAGGCATCCAGGACGGCACGATCCAGTTCGCGATCGACCAGCAACCGTATCTGCAAGGCTATATCGCTGTCGCGGTGCTCGCGATCGTGAAGAAGGAACACACGACGGATCCCACGAAGATCCGCCAGATCCTGCAGGCCAATCCGAAGTTCAAGGAGCGTCTGCAGACGTACGGCCTCGAGCCGTCGTATGGGCCGAAGAACATTCGTTCCGGTCCGGGCTTCATCACGAAGGCAAATATCGACAAGGTCATCAAGTACGCGGGCCAGTACCGCTGACGGACTAACCTCTGCAGCCAGAACACGGTACCGGGCGCGCCAGCATCGCGCGACCCCGGCGGCCCTTTGCACGCCGTTTTGTGCAGAATCGGCCGCCATCGTCGGGCGCCCCGACCGCGGCATTTACCGGCTTTCCACGCGTCTCTCGCCACTCTCATCAGTGAAACGCAAAGAAGCCGGGCAACGCACTGACGTGCATGGGACCTCAGTACGTGCTCAAAGCGCTAACCCGGGTCGACCGCACTGACGTGCATCGGACCTCAGTACGCGCTCAAAGCGCTAACCCGGGGCGACCGCACTGACGTGCATCGGACCTCAGTACGCGCTCAAAGCGCTAACCCGGATCGACCGCACTGACGTGCATGGGATCCGAGTAAGCGCTAAAGCGCTAACTCGGATCGACCGCACTGACGTGCATGGGATCCGAGTAAGCGCTAAAGCGCTAACTCGGATCGACACAGGAGACATCATGGGCGTAGCCGGCAAACACTTTCCATCGCAACGTCACGACGCGAAGGGCAACGAGGCACAACCTGCAACCGCATCCGATGAACGCATCCGCAAAGAATCGTTCTTCGGACACGTACTCAACAGGCCGGAATTCGCCGCCATCTCCGGCACCGTACTGGTGTTCCTCGTGTTCGCCATCACCGCGGGCAACTCGGGAATGTTCAACCTCGACGGCGTAATGAACTGGTCGCAGGTCTCCGCGTATCTCGGCATTCTCGCCGTCGGCGCATGTCTGCTAATGATCGCCGGCGAGTTCGATCTCTCCATCGGCTCGATGATCGGCTTCGCAGGCATGATGGTCGCCATACCCGCCGTCTACTTTCACTGGCCGATCTGGGCGTCCATCATCTTCGCGTTCGCCGGCTCCATGGCGCTCGGCGCGCTCAACGGCTACCTCGTGATGCGCACCCGCCTGCCGTCGTTCATCGTGACGCTCGCGTTCCTCTTCATTCTGCGCGGCCTGACGCTCGCACTGTCAATCATGGTCGCGGACCGCACCATCATCTCCGGTGTCGGCGATCTCGCCCAGTCCGATGCCGTGACCAACTTCCTGTTTCATGGCGTCGCGCTGCACAGCCTCTTCACGAGCCTCGCGCACATGGGCATCGGCACGCTGCTCGACAACGGTCAGCCGCTCGTGCCAGGCATTCCGAAGGTGCTGCTGTGGTGGTTCGCGCTGGCCGCCGTCGGTGCGTTCGTGCTCGCCAAGACGCGCTACGGCAACTGGATGCTCGCAGTCGGCGGCGATGCGAATGCCGCCAAGAACGTCGGCGTGCCCGTGCGACGCGTGAAGATCTCGCTGTTCGTGCTGACAGCCTTCTGCTCGTGCCTCTTCGCGGTGCTGCAAGTGTGCGATATCGGTTCCGCCGCCGCCGACCGCGGTCTGCAGAAGGAATTCGAGGCGATCATCGCCGCGGTCATCGGCGGCACACTGCTGACGGGCGGCTATGGATCAGTGGTGGGCGCCTGCTTCGGCGCGCTCATCTTCGGCGTCGTGCAGATCGGCATCACCTATACGAATGTCAGTTCCGACTGGTTCCGCGTGTTCCTCGGCGTGATGCTGCTGATCGCCGTGCTCTTCAATCACTATGTGCGCCGCCGCGTCGCGCAATCGTAACGCCACGGGAGACGACCATGTCCGATACTCCGAACCAAGACGACACCATCCTCTCGCTCGAAAACGTCAGCAAGTACTTCGGCAAGGTGATCGCACTGTCCGGCGTCACGCTGCGACTCAAGCGCGGGGAAGTGCACTGCCTGCTGGGCGACAACGGCGCGGGCAAATCGACGCTCATCAAGACGCTCGCGGGCGTGCATCAGCCCTCCTCCGGCGATTACCTCGTGGACGGCAAGAAGGTCAACTTCGAATCGCCGAGCGATGCGCTCGATATGGGCATCGCCACCGTGTATCAGGATCTCGCGCTGGTGCCGCTGCTGTCCGTCGCGCGTAATTTCTTCATGGGACGCGAGCCGCAGAAGAAGCTGTTCGGCCTCGTCAACGTGATGGACCTCGACACGAGCGCGCGCATCGCCCGCGACAAGCTCGCCGAGATGGGCATCATGGTGCGCGACCCGCATCAGCCGATCGGCACGATGTCGGGCGGCGAGCGACAGTGTCTCGCAATTGCGCGTGCGATCCACTTCGGCGCACGCGTGCTGATTCTCGACGAACCGACGGCAGCCCTCGGCGTGAAGCAGAGCTTTAACGTGCTGAAGCTGATACACAAGGCGCGCGCCAAAGGCATCTCAGTGATCTTCATCACGCACAACGTGCACCACGCGTATCCGATCGGCGACTCGTTCACGCTGCTCAATCGCGGCAAGTCGATGGGCACCTACACGAAGGACACCATCACGAAGGACGAAGTGCTCGACATGATGGCGGGCGGCGCGGAGATGCAGAAGATGATCAGCGAACTGGAAGGCGCGCAGATCTGAGCCGCAAGCCCTCTCCTTTCGCCGACAGCACACTCAGGACACACACATGGCTCTTTCCAGCACACCCACGCCTCGCGGCGCGAGCCGCTTCGCAGCCGGCCGTAGCCGCGACATCGTCTGCCTCGGCCGGCTTGCCGTCGATCTTTACGCGCAGCAGGTCGGCTCGCGTCTCGAAGACGTGGCGAGCTTCGCGAAGTATCTGGGCGGCTCGTCCGCGAACATCGCGTTTGGCTGCGCGCGGCTCGGCCTGAATGCGTCGATGCTCGCGCGCGTCGGCGACGATCACATGGGCCGCTTTCTCACCGAAACACTCACGAAGGAAGGCTGCGACGTCAGCCGCGTGCGCGTCGATCACCAGCGTCTGACGGCCCTCGTACTGCTCGGCCTCAAAGACCGCGACACCTTTCCGCTGATCTTCTATCGCGAGAACTGCGCGGACATGGCCGTCGACGAAAGCGACTTCGATGAGCAGTACATCGCTTCGTCGAAAGCGCTGCTGATTACAGGCACGCACTTCTCGACGGCGCAGGTGAACCGCACGAGCCGCCGCGCGCTGGAATACGCACGGCGCAACGACGTGCGCACCGTACTCGACATCGACTATCGGCCCGTGCTGTGGGGGCTCACGGGCAAGGCCGACGGCGAGACGCGCTTCGTCGCAAACGATGGCGTGAGCGCGCACATCCAGAGCATCCTGCCGCTGTTCGATCTCGTGATCGGCACGGAAGAAGAGTTTCGCATCGCGGGCGGCAAGAACTCGCTGATCGAATCGCTCGCGCAGGTGCGCCAGGTGACGCCCGCGACGCTCGTCGTCAAGCGCGGGCCGCTCGGCTGCCAGATCATCGAGGGCGACGTGCCCGCCTCAATCGGCGAGACGCCCGTTCATGGCGGCGTCGAAGTCGAGGTGCTGAACGTGCTCGGCGCGGGTGATGCATTCGCATCGGGCTTCCTGTCCGGCTGGCTGCGCGACGAGCCGCTCGAAGCGTGCGCGCGCACCGCGAACGCAAGCGGTGCGCTCGTCGTGTCGCGTCACGGCTGCGCACCCGCGATGCCGACGCCCGCCGAACTCGAATACTTCTTGCGCGAAGCCAAAGCGGACCCCGTGCGCATGCGCCGCCCCGACCGCGATGCGACGCTCGCACGCCTGCATCGCGTGACGCCCGCGCGGAAAACGTACGACGAAGTGCTCGGCTTCGCATTCGATCATCGCAATCAGTTCTTCGAGCTCGCGCAACAGACGGGCGCCGACCTCGCTCGCATTTCGACGCTGAAGAGCCTGTTCGTCGAAGCCGTCAAACAGACGGAACAGGCACTCGGCCTGCAAGGCAAAATTGCCGTGCTGATCGACGACCGCTACGGTCAGGATGCACTGAACGAAGCGACGGGCCGCGGCTGGTGGATCGGCCGCCCCGTTGAACTGCCGGGCTCGGTGCCGCTCGTGTTCGATCATGGCCGCTCGGTCGGCACGACGTTGACGAGCTGGCCGCGCGAGCACGTCGTGAAGTGCCTCGTGCAGTTCCATCCCGACGAGCCCATCGAACAGCGCATCGAGCAGGAAGCGCAGCTGCGCGCGCTCTACGATGCCGTGCAGGAATCCGGCCACGAACTGCTGCTCGAAGTGATTCCCCCGAAGCATCTGCCTGCTGGGCCCGACGTCGTATATCGCGCGTTGAAGCGGCTGTACAACATCGGCATCTATCCGGAATGGTGGAAGCTCGAACCGATGGATGCGTCGCAATGGCAGACCGTCGACGCACTGATCCAGGAGCGCGATCCCTATTGCCGTGGCGTCGTGCTGCTCGGCCTCTCTGCGCCTGTCGAGCAGATGATGGAAGGCTTTCGCGCAGCGGCGCATTCGAAGACCTGCAAAGGCTTCACGGTTGGCCGCACGATTTTTCATGAACCGAGCCACGCGTGGCTTGCAGGCGAGATCGGCGACGACGAAGTGATCGCACGCGTGCGCCGCACGTTCGAAACACTGATCCACTCGTGGCGTGAGCATCGTGGCGCATCGCATGCGGCAGGCTCGCGTCACGTTAATCGGGAGCAGGCGGCATGAACCAGCGCGCGTTGCATCATGATGTGACGACTCCATCCGACACGATCGCGCAGGTATGCGCCGATGGCACGATCCGTCTGACGGCGGCGCAGGCCGTCGTCCGTTATCTCGCCGCACAGCTCGTCGAGACGGAAGACGGCACGGGCACCGAGCCGCTATTCGGCGGCGTGTTCGCGATCTTCGGGCATGGCAATGTGGCGGGCCTCGGCGAAGCGCTCTATCAATATCGTCACGAATTGCCGACTTACCGTGCGCACAACGAACAGGCGATGGCGCACAGCGCGATCGCCTTCGCCAAGGCGCACTTCCGGCGGCGCATGATGGCGGTGACGACATCGATCGGTCCGGGCGCAACCAATCTCGTGACGGCGGCGGCGCTCGCGCATGTGAACCGCTTGCCCGTGCTGCTGCTGCCTGGCGATATCTTTGTGTCGCGCGCGCCGGACCCCGTGTTGCAGCAGGTGGAAGATTTCCACGACGGCGGCATCTCGGCGAACGACGCGTTCAAGCCCGTGTCGCGTTACTTCGATCGCATCGTGCATCCCGCGCAATTGCTCAACGCGCTGCCGCGCGCGCTGCGCGTGCTGACGGACGCCGCGCTGTGCGGCCCCGTCACGCTCGCACTGCCGCAGGACGTGCAGGCCACGGCCTACGACTACCCCGCGGATTTCTTCGAACCGCGCATCGTGAAGTTTCATGCGCCCCCGCCCGTCGAGCACGAACTCGACGATGCGCTGCTCGTGCTGCGCAACGCGAAGCGGCCGATGATCGTAGCAGGTGGCGGCGTGCTCTACGGCCGCTCCACGGATGCACTGAAGACATTCGCGTCAAAGCACGGCATTCCCGTTGCGGAAACGCAGGCGGGCAAGAGCGCGCTCGCGTGGGACGACCCGCTGAATCTCGGCTCGCTCGGCGTCACGGGCTCGCCGGGCGCCAATGAGATCGCTCACGAAGCCGATTGCGTGCTGGCCGTCGGCACGCGTCTGCAGGACTTCACGACGGGTTCGAACACGCTCTTCGCGCAGGCGCAGGTGATCGGCATCAATGCGAATGCGTTCGATGGTCTCAAGCATCGCGGCTGTATCGTGCAAGCCGATGCAAAGCTTGCACTCGAAGCCGTCGGCTCGCGGCTGGAAGGCTGGCAACCGGACAGCGCATGGACCGCGCGCGCGCAACAGCGTGCGAACGAATGGCGCGACATCGTGCACAGGCTCACGCACGCGCCTCAACACACGGCGGAAGGTCAAAGCGTGCTGCCGTACGACGCCGACGTAATCGGCGCCGTGCAGCGTTCCAGCGAACACTCGACCACCGACGACATCGTCGTCTGCGCGGCGGGCACGCTGCCCGCCGAACTGCACAAGCTATGGCGCGCAGCACGTCCGGGCGCGTATCACGTCGAGTATGGCTATTCGTGCATGGGCTACGAGATCGCAGGCGGCTTGGGCGCCAAGCTCGCACGGCCCGAGCGAGAGGTGATCGTGATGGTCGGCGACGGCAGCTATCTGATGATGAACAGTGAGATCGCGACCTCCGTGATGCTCGGCGCGAAGCTGATCGTCGTCGTGCTCGACAATCGCGGCTATGGCTGCATCAACCGCCTGCAGCAGGCATGCGGCGGCGCGCCGTTCAACAACATGTTCGACGACTGCATGCAGGGCACACCCGGCGCTGCGCATATCGACTTCGCCGCGCACGCGCGCGCGATGGGCGCGCAGGCCGAGCATGTCGCGAACGTGCAGGAACTCGAAGCCGCGATGCGGCGCGCGCGCGCCGCCGACCGCACGTATCTGGTGTGCATCGACACCGACGCCGCGCGCACCACGGACCAAGGCGGCTGGTGGTGGGAAGTCGCCGTGCCTGAAGTATCGCCGCGCGAAGGCGTGCGCCAGGCACGCGCCGATTACGAAGCGCACACGAATGCGCGTGGCAGGAACAACGAGTGAGGAAGCGCACATGAGTCAGTTCGAAGTACGCATCGGCATCAATCCGCTGTCGTGGATGAACGACGATCTGCCGTCGCTCGGCGGCGAGACGCCCCTCGATGTCGCGCTCACGGAAGGGCGCGACATCGGTTATCAGGGGTTCGAGCTCGGCAACAAGTTTCCGCGCGAGCCCGAAGCGTTGAAGCAGCTCTTCGCACGGTACGATCTCTCGCTCGTCTCGGGCTGGTATTCGGGGCGGGTCGCGGATTTCAGCCGCAGCATCGAGGACGAGTGCAAGGCCGCCGATGCGCATCTGGAACTGCTCGCAAAGAACGGCGCGACCGTGATGGTGTACGGCGAAGTGCACAACACGATTCAGGGCTCGCCCTTGCCGCTGTATCAACGGCCGCGTTTTTACTCGGACGAGCAATGGCACACGTACGCAAAGCGGCTGAATGAATTTGCACGCTATACGTTGAGCAAGGGCGTGCGGGTTGCGTATCACCATCATATGGGCGCATATGTCGAGACGCCCGCCGACGTTGACCGGCTGATGGCTTTGACGAGCGGCGACGTGGGCCTGCTGTTCGACGCGGGGCACATCACGTTCGCGGGCGGTGACGCGCCCAGCGTGTTGAACCGGCACATCGGCCGCGTGTGCCATGTGCATTGCAAGGACGTTCGCCCTGCCGTGATGAAGCTCGCGCGCAATCGCAACTGGAGCTTTCTCGACGCGGTGATCGCCGGCGCGTTCACGGTGCCGGGCGACGGCGCCGTCGATTTCCCGGCCATCATCGATACGTTGAAACGCCACGGCTATCGCGGCTGGCTCGTCGTCGAGGCGGAGCAGGACCCGGCCGTCGCGCCGTCGTATGCTTATGCGCAGAAGGGGTATCGTACGTTGCGCACGCTCGTCGATGCACCCCTCGATGTCGCACAGGAGGCAGCATGAGTTTGCTTGTGAAAGCGACGCGCGAAGGACAGACGATCGCGCGTGTCACGCCCGAATCGGCGGGCTGGAGATATGTCGGTTTCGCTGCGTACAGGATGGAACCGAATGAAGTTGTGCATGTGCTGGAAGCGTCGCGCGAGGTGTGCATCGTGGTGATGGCGGGTGCCGTCGATATCGAAACGGATGCGCAGACGTGGACCGCTCTCGGCTCGCGCGACAGTGTGTTCGAGGACAGTGCGCCCGTGGCTGTGTATTTGCCGCCGAATACGCGTGCGACGGTGCGCGCGAACCGTTTTGCGGAAGTTGGTGTGGCCAGTGCACCTGGAAAGGGCGAGTATCCGGCGCGGTTGATCGAGCCTTCGCAGATGAAACGCTCGGTGCGCGGCAAGGGCGCGAATACGCGGTATGTATGCGATATTCTTCCGCAGACCGAGCCGGCAGAATCGTTGCTGGTTGTCGAGGTACGCACGCCGGGCGGGCATTCGTCGAGTTATCCGCCGCATAAGCACGATACGAACAATATTCCGGCGGAGAGCTTTCTGGAAGAGACGTACTATCATCGGCTGAATCCGCCGCAAGGGTTTGCGTTTCAGCGTGTGTATACGGATGAGCGCGATATCGATGAGTCTCTTGCTGTTGAGGATCACGACGTCGTGATGGTGCCGAGGGGATATCACCCTGTTGTTGTTCCTTACGGGTACGACTCGTATTACCTCAATGTCATGGCGGGGCCGACCAGGACCTGGCATTTCAAGAACGATCCTAAGCATGAGTGGATCATAGAGAGGGATGCTAAAAGTTAGGTTTTTTTGCCTGCGACGCCAGTCGCCGGTATTGCCTGCGGCGCGGCGTTGCCTGTTTTGGTTTTTTGCTTTTGCTTTTGTATTTGCTGGCATCCGCGGTTTGCTTCTGGTTGGCCAGTGTTGCCCCTGTGCGAGGCGGCACTTTCTTTGCCGCGGCAAAGAAAGTAAGCAAAGAAAGCCGCTCACACCGCCAATCCTTGTTCTTACCCACGGGCCCTCAACGTCCCCGTCCTGTATGCGGCAACGCCCTGCCGTGCGCGCGTTGCCAGCGCCTTGAACTGCCGCCTCACCCGCTCCGGTCATCCGTAGTGCAGCCAGCGGCAGCGAATCGTCCGCGCCGCCCAGGTGGCGAACTGTGTGTCGGCGGTCGCGCCGCATGCGTTGCCGATCCTACGACACCATCCCCGCTTTTCAGTCCGGAGTGGTTCACTTCCATCGCGACGGCCGACACACAGTTTGCCACCTGGGCGGCCGTGGACTTCCAGAAAACGCAATCTGTGACGCGGGAGGGCGAAGCGGGTGAGGCGTTAGTTAGCACGCTGGCAACGCACTTGAACTAGCGCGTTGCCGCGAGAAGGACGGGGACGTTGAGAGCCCGTGGGTAATGACACGGGCTGGCGGTGTGAGCGGCTTTCTTTTGCCTACTTTTCTTTGCCGCGGCAAAGAAAAGTAGGTGCCGCCCCGCACAGGGGCAACACTGGCCAACCAGAAGCAAACCGCAGATGCCAGCGACAGCAAAAATCACCTTGATTCGCGTCACTGCGCACATCCGGGGATGGACTTAGGCGTTTCGTGATCCTTAACGAAGGCAATGCAGAGCTGTTTTCACCGCGAACACGCGCCGCAAAGGCTTAGCGCACGGTGCTTCGCGAAGCAAAGATCGATTGGATCAAACAGCGGCCAGAGAGGACGCGCTGCGCGATCAGCCCACGCCGAGCCATTCCTGAATCACATCGGCGCGACCGCGGAACGATTGCAGCGTGCCGTCGAACACGATTTCACCGTGCCCCATCACGGCGATCCGGCTCGCAATGCGATCCGCGATTACGAGCCGCTGCTCGATCAGCAGCAGCGCGACGCCGCGCCCGCGCAATAGTTTCAGCGCCTCGGCGAGTTGCGTGACGACCTGACCCGCGAGCCCCTCCGCCGGTTCATCGATCACAACGAGATCGGGATCGCCCAGCAGCGCGCGCGCGACGCACAGCATCTGCTGCTCGCCGCCCGACAACGCACCCGCCTTCGTGTGCGCACGCTCGCGCAACACAGGAAACAGCGTGTAGGCATCGTCGAGCGAGAAGCGGGCAGCGCGCTTCACGTCGCGCGGCCTGGTGCCCAGCAGCAGGTTTTCGCGCACGCTGAGCGTCGGGAACACGTCGCGCTGTTCCGGCACATAGCCGATGCCGAGTCGCGCGATTTCAAAGGTGCGCAGCTCCGCCAGCGATTTCCCCGAAAACTTCATCCCGCCCTGCGTGCGCACCATGCCCATGATCGCCTTCGCGAGCGTCGAACGTCCCGAACCATTGCGGCCAGCGAGCGCAACGGCCTCGCCCGCTTCAATCCGCAAGTTCACGCCATGCAGCGCCTGGCTCGCGCCATACCATGCACGCAGATCGCGAATCTCCAGCAGAGAGCTCATCGCGCGGCTCCCTGCATCGAATCGCCTGTGTCGCCGAGATAAGCAGCGCGCACGGCGGGATCGGCGCGGATCGCGTCCGGTGTGCCCGTCGCGATCACTTCGCCCTGCACGAGCACGCTGATGCGATCCGCGAGACCGAACACGACGTCCATATCGTGCTCGACCATCAGCAGCGTGCGGCCTGCCGTGGCATCGCGGATCAGTTCGACAGCTCGTGCGGCCTCGGCGCGGTTCATGCCCGCCGTCGGTTCGTCGAGCAGCAGCGTATGCGCGCCGCTCGCGAGCGCGAGCCCAAGATCGAGCGCGCGTTGCTCCGCGTAACTCAACGTGCCCGCCATCACGTCGCGCCGCGCGCCCAGCCCGACCGACTCCAGCACGGCCTCGGCTTGCCCGTCGGCTTCGAGGGTCGTCGTATAACGCTGCCACCAGCGCATGCGGTCCCGGTTCGCAATTTGCGCGGCACAGCGCAGGTTGTCGAGCACGCTGAGCTTCGCGAAGAAACGCGTCGTCTGGAAACTGCGAGCGAGTCCACGACGGCAGATGGCGGCGGGCGCGAGCCGCGTAATGTCGGCGCCGTATAGTTCGATGCGCCCCGCACTCGGCCTCGCCGCACCCGCGATCAGATTGAAGAGCGTCGACTTGCCCGCGCCGTTCGGACCGATCAGCGCGTGTCGCTCATGCGGTTCGACATACAGATCGACGCCGCGCAGAACGCGCGTCGCGCCGAAGCGCTTGTGAAGGCGCCGCACGGCAATCGCGGGGATCATTCGCCCACTCCCGCTCGGACATCCGCGATGAGCGCGCCCGCCAGGCGCGTCGCAGCGTTCATCGTCAACCAGCCGATGGCGGCCAGACACAGCACGGCCACCGCGATCCACGCAGCGTTCATCGACGCAAAAAAACTCGTGCGCTCCTGCGTGCCGAAACGCTGTGCGTACGCCCATTGCACCGCGAGCACGATGGCAAGCGACCACGCGCACGCGCCCGCCATGCGGCAGGCGAACCACGGCAGATAGCCACGCCAGCCGTCACGCGCGATTCGCCCGGTCTCGCGCCGCAGCCATCCCGCGATACCGTCCGGCGACATCATCACGACGGCCATGAAGAACAGCCCGAGATACAGCAGCCACGCACGCGTAACACTCGCCACGACGACGCTGAAAAACACCAGCACCACGGCGCCCGCGACCGGCCCGAAAAACGCCCCGCTTCCGCCGATCACCGTCGCGACCAGCACCGAGCCCGAGCGCAGCATGCCGACGCTTTCCGTCGACACCAGTTCGACATTGATCAGCCCGAGCGTGCCCGCGATGCCCGCAAAAAACGACGACCACACGACCACCTCATAACGCACACGCCGCGGATAGCACCCGATGGCCGCCGCGCGCACAGGATTGTCGCGCACGGCATTCGCGAGCCGCATGAACGGCGTGCGCGACAGCGCGTACATCGCGATCACGGCGAGCGCACACCAGAGCGCGATCAACGCATACGCTTCGCGCGCGGGGCCGAACGTGAAGCCGGGCAGCGCGATGCCCGCCGTGCGGTCGATCGCGACGCCCGCTTCGCCGCCGAACCAGTCCGGCAGAGTCCAGGCAGCCGCCGCGACGAGTTCGCCGATGCCGAGCGTGATCATCGCGAAGGCCGTCCCCGAGCGGCGTGTCGCGACGAGGCCGTACAACGCGCCGAACAGCGCGCCGCCGATGCCGCCCAGCAGCGGCAGTAAGGGCAGCGGCAGCCCGAAGCGATTGAACAGCTGCGCGGCGATCAGCGCACCGATGCCCGACGAAGCGGCATGCCCGAACGACAGCAGCCCCGCGCCGCCCAGCAGCAGGTTGTAAGACAGCGCGAACACGATCATCGCGGCCGTCTGCGCGAGCCACGCGACGAGCCAGCTTTGCGTCGAGACGCACGGCGGCACGACTAGCAGCACACCCAACGCGGCCCACGGCAGCGCCGCCCGCCATGTCGACACGTGGCGCGCAGCGGGCAGCGTGGGGCGCACGTCGATGTCGTCACGCATCGTCGTCGCGCTGCCCGAAGAAGCCGCGTGCACGCACGGCGAGCATCGCGACGAGCAGCAGATACGGCATGAGCGGCGCGAGTTGTGCGAGCGTCAGCGCGCTCCACGCGGCAGGCAGCGAACGGCCCATGTCACCGCCAAGATCGCCGAGCAGCTCGCCGAGCGACATATCCGTCGCGACCGCGAAGGTCTGCAGGCAGCCGATCACGAGCGACGCTGCAAGCGCGCCGCCCAACGACCCCAGTCCACCGATCACGACCACGACGAACACGACCGATCCCACCGATTCGGCCATCGCCGGTTCGACGACGAACAAGGGCGCGCCGATCACGCCCGCGAGCGCGGCGAACGCCGTGCCCGCCGCGAAGACCCAGGTGAACACGCTCGGCACATCATGGCCGAGCGCTTCGACGGCTTGCGGATGCGTCAACGCCGCGCGCACGATCAGCCCCGTTTTCGACACCCGCAGCACGGCGGCCAGCATGGCCAGCATCGCGACCGCGACGGCCATCATAAACCCGCGATAGCGCGAAAACGCGAGGCCGTAGACCTCGAACAACGGACCCTCGAGGGCGGCCGGCACGGCGACGCTCAACGCCTGCAAGCCCCATACGAGCTTGACGCCTTCGCCGATCAGATAGGCCGCGCCGAACGTCAGCAGCAGTTCCGCCAGATGTCCGTGCGGCCGCACGCGCCGCAGCAGCCACCGTTCGAGCGCCGCGCCCATCAGCCCGACGGCGAGCGGCGCGATCACGAGTGCCCACCAGAAACCCGCGCGCGCCGCGACGGAAAAACCGACATACGCGCCGAGCATGTAGAAGCTCGCGTGTGCGAAGTTCAGCACGCCGAGCATGCTGAAAATCAGCGTCAATCCCGCCGATAGCATGAACAGCAGCAAGCCGTAGCTCACACCGTTCAGCGCGTCGATCACGAACGGCTGCACGCGTCAGTCCGCCCGCGCGGCTTGCACGACGAGCGGCTCGAGCGCGGCGCGCAGCGCGTCGGACAGCGCGACCGGGCGGCGCGTCTCGCGATCCACGTAGACGTGCACGAAATGACCTTGCGCAGCAGGTTGAGCGTCGCCTTCCATGAACAGCCCCACTTCGTAGCGCACGCTCGATGCGCCGAGGCGCACCACGCGCAGCCCCGCATCGATACGATCCGGAAACACGATGGGCGCGAAGTAGTTGCACTGCGTTTCGACGACGAGACCGATCGTCGTGCTGTGTTCGATATCGAGTGCGCCCGTGCGAATCAGATACTCGTTCACGACCGTGTCGAAGTAGCTGTAATAGACGACGTTGTTCACGTGGCCGTAGATATCGTTGTCCATCCAGCGCGTACCGATGCAAAGAAAGTGCGGGTAAGCCGTGCGCGGCGCGGGAGCAGGTTTGTTCATGTCTCGTTCGGTTGAAGAAGGTGCGGCGCCTACATGGACTCCTGTAGCATGCGCCGGTAATCGTCGGCCGTCGCTTCGCGCGGATTCGTCTTGTGGCAATGATCGGCGAGCGCGCCCTTGATCACCTTGTCGAACGCGCTTTCGTCGACGCCCATTTTCCGCAGACCCGTCGGCAACCCAAGCCGCGCCGTCATGTCGTGCAGCGCCAGCGCGAGATCGGCATGCTCGGGCAGATTCATCACGCGGCGCATGCGCGCATAACGGCGATTCGCGACAACCGTCTCCGCGCTTTCGTTGAAGCGCAGCACGGCGGGCAGCACGACGGCGTTCAGCGTGCCGTGATGCAGCGACGTGCGACCATTGACGGGCACGCCGCCGAGCGGATGCGACAGCGAATGCACGCAGCCGAGCCCTTTCTGGAAGGCCATCGCGCCCTGCATCGACGCGCTCATCATGTTCAGGCGCGCGTCGCGGTGCCCGCCGTCGTGCGTCGCGAGTTCGATGTTGGCCCATGCACGCTCCAGGCCGTCGAGCGCGATGCCGTCGGCTGGCGGATTGAACGACGGCGCGAGAAACGTTTCGATGCAATGCGCGATCGCGTCCATGCCGGTGGCGGCCGTGAGCATCGGCGGCAGGCCGAGCGTGAGCCCGGGGTCGCAGATCGCCGCCTTCGGCAGTAGATGCCACGAGTGGAAGCCCAGCTTGCGGCCATCGTTCAGGATCACGATCGCGCCGCGCGCCACTTCGCTGCCCGTGCCCGCCGTCGTCGGAATCGCGATCAGCGGCGCGGCCTTGTCGGTGATCTTCGCGCTGCCGCCTTCGATCGTCGCGTAGTCCGTCATCGCGCCCGGATGCGTCGCCATGATCGCAACGCCTTTGGCCAGATCGATCGACGAGCCGCCGCCAATCGCGACCAGCCCGTCGCAGCGCTCGTCGCGGTAGCGCTGCACGGCCGCCATCACCATCGCTTCCGTCGGGTTCGACGGCGTGTCGTCGAAGATGGGCACGTCGCGCATGGGCAACGCGTCGATCGCCTGTCGCGCGACGCCCGCCGCCATCACGCCCTTATCCGTTACGACGAGCGGCCGCTTGATGCCCGCCCGCTCGCATTCGGCGGGCAATTGCGCGAGCGCATCGTAACCGAGATGAATGTGCGTCAGATAGTAGATGTAGGCCATGCCGATGCGTCTCCTTTCTTTGGCTACCGGTCGCGGATCACCTGGACGGCGAAGCGCACAGGTGCGTCTGCCTCAAGCTGCGCACAGTGCGCGCACGTCGGCGACGAAGCGCTCGACCGTTTCGGGCTGCGTGTCCCACGCGCACATCAGCCGGCAGCCGCCCGCGCCGATGAACTCGTAGAATTTCCAGCCTTGCGTGCGCATCGCCTTCGCGACGTGGGGCGGCAGTTGCGCGAACACGGCATTCGACTCCGTCGGGAACATGATGCTCACGCCCGGAATCTGCGCGAGCCGCGACTCCAGCAGCTTCGCCATCGCGTTGGCGTGACGCGCGTTGCGCAGCCACACGTCGTTGTCGAGCAAGCCGAGCCACGGCGCGGAAATGAAGCGCATCTTCGACGCGAGCTGGCCCGCCTGCTTCAGGCGATACGCAAAGTCGTCGGCGAGCGTGCGGTCGAAGAACACCACCGCTTCGCCGACGGGCAAGCCGTTCTTCGTGCCGCCGAAGCACAGCACGTCGACGCCTGCACGCCAGGTGATCTCGGATGGATGCACGTCGAGCGCGGCGACCGCGTTCGCAAAGCGCGCGCCGTCCATGTGCACTGTCAGATGACGGCGCTTGGCGATAGCCGCAATCGCGCGAATGTCCTCGACGCTGTAGACGGTGCCCACTTCCGTCGATTGCGTGAGCGTAACGACTTTGGGCTTCGGGTAGTGAATGTCCGCGCGGCGCGTGACGACGGCTTCGATCGCGTCCGGCGTGAGCTTGCCGCCGATGCCCGGCGCCGTCAGCAGCTTCGAGCCATTCGAGAAAAACTCCGGGCCGCCGCATTCGTCCGTTTCGATATGCGCGAGTTCGTGGCAGATCACCGAGTGATACGACTGGCACAGCGACGCGAGCGCGAGCGAGTTGGCCGCGGTGCCGTTGAAGACGAAGAATACTTCGCAGTCGGTCTGGAACAGATTGCGCAGGCGGTCGCAGACCTGCTGTGTCCATGAGTCGTCGCCATAGGCCGGTTCGTGACCGCTGTGGTTGGCGGCGATCAGCGCTTCGAGCGCCTCGGGGCAGATGCCGGCGTAGTTGTCCGACGCGAAATGTTGCATGGCAGGCGGCGCGCCCGGCGATGGGCCCGCGGGAATGACTGGAAAGCGGACATTTTAGTGCGGAGGGTGGTGAATGTGTTTCTCGAAGCTGGGCGCGGCGCGTGGGATTGGCGGATCGCTCGATTGCGCGGGCTTGGCGAAGCGCCGCGAAGCTGTTTGCTCTGCGTCGTCGCGCGCGATCTTTGACGGCCGACGTTTTGCCTAGCCGCGCGGCGCGGGACGCATCCGCGTTACGGCGACGAGTCCCACCGCGCCTGCCACTAGCGCAATTGCCGCCAGCCACAGCGCCGGCGTGAACGAGCCGGTGTGCGCAGCAATCGGCGCGGCGACGAGCGGGCCCGCGATCTGTCCGAGACCATACGCTGCCGTCGCGTAGCCCATCAGGCCTGCCGCGTTGTTGCCATGTAGCCGGCGCGCTTCGCGCATCGCGAAGAGCGTGATCGCTGTGAACGGCAAACCGATCAGCGCGCTGCCGAGCGCAAAGCCGCCCGCCGTCGGCGACACGATGCCCGCGAGGATGCCCAATGCCTGCACCACATAGCAGCCCGCCAGCAGCGTGCGATTGTCCCAATGCGGCGGCAGACGCGCGCCCGCCAGCGCGCCGGCCACCAGCGCACCGCCGAACATCGGCCAGAACAGATCCGGCCACGGCGAATCGACGGGCAACGCAGCGCGGGCGATCACAGGCAGGAACGTCGCGGTAATGATGTAGCCGAAGCCGGGCACGGCATAGAGAGCGATCAGCCAGAAGGCATCCGCGCGATGCAGGTGCGCGTGAACGGGCGGCGATGCACCGCGAGCGTCTGCATGAGTGATCGTGCTTGCCGTCGCCTGCACCGTCGACGCCGTCCCCAACGTGCGCCATACGAGCGCCGCGAGCACGGCCGACACGAGGCCGAAGCCGATCCAGCCCGCCGTCGCACCGACCCCGCCCGCCGCGCTGACCAGCAGCCCCGTCGCCGCGATGCCGAAGCCCGGGCCCGTATAGATCACGCCGCCCCATTCGTTCGCACCCAGTTCGGCGAGGCGCCGCAAACCCCATTGCGACGCGAACACGAACGTCCACGCGCTCACCGCGCCCGCGACGAAGCGCACCACGGCCCAGACCCAGAACTGATGTGTCATGCCCATCGCGAGCACCAGCAGCACCGTCGACGCGAGGCCCGTTTTCACGACCCGCGCCGCATCCACGCGCAGCGCCACGCAGCCGATTGCGCCGAGGAAATAGCCCGCGTAATTGAGCGAAGCGAGCCAGCCGCCGTGTCTGATGTCCAGCTCGCCGCTTTGCAACATCAGCGGCAATAGCGGCGTGAAGGCGAACCGCCCGACGCCAAGTGCGACGGCAAGCGTCGCCATGCAGGCAAGTGCGGCGCGGCGGGCATCGCCAGGGGAATCTGGGCGATCGAAGGTGCGGGAGGCGAGATCGTTCATCGAAATAGAGGAGCGACAGAGTGCTTTCACGCTGCATCCTAGCTTGACCCATATATCTCGTAAAATGAATAATCTTGATGTATCGAATCTCATGGAGAGATTGATGGATCTTGCCGCCCTCACCATCTTTCGCGCGGTCGTGCGCGAAAACGGCGTGACGCGCGCCGCCGCGAAGCTCAATCGCGTGCAGTCGAATGTGACGACGCGTATCAGGCAACTCGAAGAGCAACTGGGCACCGAACTCTTCACCCGCGACGGCCGGCGGCTCGTGCTGACGCCCGCAGGCGAAACGTTGCTGCCCTACGCCGAACGGCTGCTCGCGCTCGCGGACGAGGCGCGGCATGCCGTCAAGGACGCGCAGCCAAGCGGCCGGCTGCGCCTCGGCACGATGGAAAGTGTCGCCGCGACCCGGCTGCCCGGACTGCTCGCGCACTATCACCAGACCTGGCCTGAAGTCGCGCTCGAACTGGAGGTGGGGACCACGGACAAGCTGATCGACCGCGTGCGCGAATTCGAAGTGGATGCCGCGATCGTTGCGAGGCCGCTCGACGCCGGCTGGATCGGCGATCTGTTCGAGGTCGAGGCCGTGTTCCGCGAAGAACTGGTGATGCTGACGCCGCGCGGTCATCCGCCTGTCCGCGAGCCGAGCGACATTACCCTGTCGACGCTGATCGCGTTCGAAACGGGCTGCGCGTATCGCGTGCATGTTGAGAAGTGGTATATGGATCGAGGCCTGCGGCCGGCACGCGTGCTGGAACTCGGCTCGTATCACGCGATCGTCGCGTGCGTGGCGGCGGGCGCGGGTGTGGCTGTCGCCCCACGTTCGGTGCTCGCGCTGCTGCCCGAATCGAACGACATCGCCGTGCATGCGCTCGACGATCTGGGCAGCATCGATACGCTGCTGATCTGGCGGCGCGGGCATTTTTCGTCAGCGTTGAATGCGTTGCGCGGGATGCTGGTTGCGAGCAGCAACCTGCGGGACAAGGCGGCGGAAGAAGCAGCCGTCTGAGCGGCCCGGGAGGGACGCCGTCAACTGATCGATATAAACAAAAAAAGCCGCAAGTCCTATCGACTCGCGGCCTTCTTTTATGCATAAGCGGATGCTACGCAACCTGTGCGGGGCAGGTACCCCGCATTGCGCTTACAGTTGCGCTTCCACCCAGCCCTTCACCCCTGCCAGCGCAGCCGGCAGATTGGCCGGCTCCGTGCCGCCAGCCTGCGCCATGTCGGGACGGCCACCGCCCTTGCCGCCGACCTGCTGAGCAACGAAGTTCACCAGTTCGCCCGCCTTGACCTTCTTGCTCGTGTCGGCCGTGACGCCCGCGATCAGGCTGACCTTGCCGCCTTCGACGGATGCCAGCACGATGGCCGCGCTCTTGAGCTTGTCCTTGAGCTTGTCGACCGTTTCGCGCAGCGTCTTCACGTCCGCGCCTTCGAGCGTGGCCGCCAGCACCTGCACGCCGGACACGTCGATAGCCTGGCTGGCCAGTTCATCTCCCTGGCTCGAGGCGAGCTTCGACTTCAGCGCGCCCAGTTCTTTTTCGAGCGCCTTCACCTGGTCCTGAACCATCGAAATACGCTGCGTCAGTTCGGACGGCTGCGCCTTGAGTGCAGCCGCGGCAGCATGGATGCGCGCGTCCAGTTCCTGCACGAAACGCACCGCGTTGTCGCCCGTGATGGCCTCCACGCGACGGATACCCGCCGCGACGCCACCTTCCATCACGATCTTGAAGAGGCCGATGTCGCCCGTGCGGTTCACGTGTGTGCCGCCGCACAGCTCGCGCGAGAAGCCCAGATCGAGCACGCGCACCTCGTCCCCGTACTTTTCGCCGAACAGCGCCATCGCGCCGCCCTTCACCGCTTCGTCGTACGCCATCACGCGCACGATGCCGGGCGCGTTCGCCAGCACTTCCGCGTTGACGATTTCTTCGACGCGGCGAATCTGCTCGTCCGTCATCGGCGCGTTGTGCGCGAAGTCGAACCGCGTCTTGTCTGCGTCGACGAGCGAACCCTTCTGCTGCACATGGCCGCCGAGCACTTCGCGCAGCGCCTTGTGCATCAGGTGGGTGGCCGAGTGGTTACGCGCCGTGCGCGCGCGGCGGACGGCGTCGATTTCCGCCTTGACGACGTCGCCGACCTTCAGCGTGCCCTGCTCCAGCGTGCCGTGATGGCCCACGACATCGGCCTGCACCTTCAGCGTGTCGACGACGCCAAAGCGGATGCTGGCGTTCGCGAGCACGCCCTGGTCGCCGACCTGGCCACCCGACTCCGCATAGAACGGCGTGTGATCGAGCACGACGACGGCCTGCTGGCCCTTCGTCACTTCATTGACAGATGCGCCGTCGACATACAGCGCCGTCACTCTGGCGTCGTCGAACACGATCTCTTCATAGCCGTGGAACGTGGTCTTCGCGCCCGTGTAGTCGAGGCCCTGCGCCATCTTGAACTTGCCGGCCGCGCGCGCCTGCTCCCGCTGCCGGGCCATAGCTTCATCGAACGCCGGCTCGTCGACCGTAACGCCGCGCTCGCGGCACACGTCGGCCGTCAGATCGAGCGGGAAGCCGTAGGTGTCGTGCAACTTGAACGCGACTTCGCCGTCGAGCGTCTTGCCGCCTTTCGAATCCAGATCGGCCAGCGCGCCTTCGAGGATCGACATGCCGTGCTCGATGGTCTCGAAGAAGCGCTCTTCTTCCTGACGCAGAACGTGCGTCACGCGCTGTTCGGCGTCCTTCAGTTCGGGATACGCGCCGCCCATCTGCGCGACCAGGTCGGCAACCAGCTTGTGGAAGAACGAACCCTTGCGGCCCAGCTTGTAGCCGTGACGGATCGCGCGGCGCACGATACGGCGCAGCACGTAGCCGCGGCCTTCGTTGCCGGGAATCACGCCGTCGACGATCAGGAACGAGCACGCGCGAATGTGATCGGCGACCACCTTCAGCGAATTGTTCGACAGATCGTCGATATTCGTTTCTCGTGCTGCCGCCTTGATGAGCGCCTGGAACAGGTCGATCTCATAGTTGCTGTGCACGTGCTGCAGCACGGCTGCAATACGCTCGAGACCCATGCCCGTGTCCACACACTGCTTGGGCAGCGGCGTCATGTTGCCCTGCGCGTCGCGGTTGAACTGCATGAACACGAGGTTCCAGATTTCGATGTAGCGGTCGCCGTCTTCTTCCGGCGATCCAGGCGGGCCGCCCCACACGTCCGGACCGTGGTCATAGAAGATTTCCGAGCACGGACCGCACGGGCCGGTGTCCGCCATCTGCCAGAAGTTGTCCGATGCGTAGCGCGCGCCCTTGTTGTCGCCGATGCGGATGATGCGCTCGGCGGGCACGCCGACTTCCTTCGCCCAGATGTCGTAGGCTTCGTCGTCTTCCTGGTAGACGGTGACCCAGAGCTTTTCCTTCGGCAGCTGGTAGACGCCCGTCAACAGTTCCCACGCGTAGTGGATCGCGTCGCGCTTGAAATAGTCGCCGAACGAGAAGTTGCCGAGCATTTCGAAGAACGTGTGGTGACGCGCGGTGTAGCCGACGTTTTCCAGGTCGTTGTGCTTGCCGCCCGCGCGCACGCTGCGCTGCGCCGTCGTGGCCCGCGAGTACGGGCGCGACTCGGCGCCGAGAAACACATCTTTGAACTGCACCATGCCCGAATTGGTGAAGAGCAGCGTCGGATCGTTGCCGGGCACGAGGCTCGACGAACGGACGATCGTATGGCCCTTCGATTCGAAGAACTTGAGGAATTTCTCGCGGATTTCGGCGGCTTTCATAGCGTGCTTTGGGGACGGTCCTGGCTTGAGCCGACGGCTGCGGAAGGGTTACCGGCCGTCGCAATGGATTGTTTCCTGAACGGTCGATTATACGGGATCGGCGCTTGCGCGCGGCGGCGCAGGCGGCTCTGGCCATCCGGCCAGGCCGCCGTCCCGGGCTATGCGTCGAGTCGCCGCTGTCATTCGTCCTACATCCTCAGGCCGGATAGGCCGACGGCAGCCGATCGCTTAAGATGCATCACATCGATCGACTCGGGCAGCGCCTGTGCGGCGCGTGCCCCATCACACTGGAGACATAGACAAAATATGGGCGCACTCAGTCATATCCGCGTACTGGATCTCACCCGCGTGCTCGCCGGCCCGTGGTGCGCGCAAACGCTCGCCGATTTCGGCGCCGACGTGATCAAGGTCGAGCGGCCGGGCGCCGGTGACGACACGCGCCACTGGGGGCCGCCGTACCTGAAGACGCCGGACGGCGCGGACACGCGCGAGGCCGCCTACTATCTCGCGGCAAACCGCAACAAGCGCTCGGTGACCGTCGACATCGCAACGCCCGAGGGGCAGCAGATCGTGCGCGAGCTGGCCGCGCAAAGCGACGTCGTGCTGGAAAACTACAAGGTCGGCCAGTTGAAGAAGTACGGGCTCGACTACGATTCGCTGAAGGCCGTGAAGCCCGACATCGTCTACTGCTCGGTGACGGGCTTCGGGCAAACGGGACCGTACGCGCAGCGCGCGGGCTACGACTTCATCATCCAGGGCATGGGCGGCTTCATGAGCATCACGGGCGAGCGCGACGACCTGCCCGGCGGCGGTCCGCAAAAAGCGGGGGTCGCGATCGCCGACCTGATGACGGGCATGTACTCGTCGGTAGCCGTGCTGACGGCGCTTGCGCACCGCGACCGGACGGGCGAAGGCCAGTACATAGACATGGCGCTCCTCGACGTGCAGGTCGCGATGCTCGCCAACATGAATTCGAATTTCCTTGCGAGCGGCAAGCCGCCCGTGCGCTGGGGCAATGCGCACGCGAACATCGTCCCCTATCAGACGTTCCAGACCAGCGACAGCTGGATCATCGTCGCCGTCGGCAATGACGGGCAGTTCCGTAAGTTCGTCGAAGCGGGAAACCGGGCAGATCTCGCCGACGACGACCGTTTCGCCACCAACCCTGCACGCGTGCGCAATCGCGAGATGCTCGTCCCGATCCTCGCGGAGATGGTCCGCACGCGCAGCAAGCACGAATGGATCGATGCGCTCGAAGCCGCGGGCGTACCGTGTGGCCCGATCAACGATCTCGAAGAGGTGTTCGAGAACGAGCAGGTGGTCGCGCGCGGCATGCAGGTGCAGTTGCCGCATCCGTCGGGCGGCACGGTCAAGCTGGTGCGCAATCCCATTCGGATGAGCGCGACCCCGCCCGAAGCGCAGGCGCATCCACCCACGCTCGGCGAACACACGGAAGCGGTGTTGCGCGACGTGCTCGGTTATGGCGACGAGCAGATCGACGCGCTGCGGGGCCGGTCGGTGATCTGACGGGTAGCGCGCACGGGCGTGCCCCGGCGAGCGCAGGCCGCGGCCCGCCTCGAGACGTCGGCCCGGCCGGCTGGGTAAGTCAGATCACCCGGGACGCGAGCGCGTCAGTCGCTCGTGTCGCGCACGGGCGTTTCGCTCACGCCATCGAAGCCAGCCACCGCTGCCCTTCGTCCCAGTCGCCGAGGCCGCTGTCGGCGTTGATATGGCCTCGCGGGCCGATGCTCTGCCAGCGGCTGCCCCAAGCCGCCGCGCAGGCCTGCGAGAACGGCACACCGCCGTACGGGTCGTCGGTGCTTGCGACGACGATCGACGCAAACGGCAGCTTCAGCATCGGCACCTCATCGAATCCGGCGGCATCCGCGGGAAACCCGGCGCTGGCGGGATCGGGCACGGCGACCAGCAATGCGCCCGCCACCTTGGCGAGCAGTTCTCTCGAAGTACGGCGCGCCGCCCAGAATGCGACCGTCAGGCAGCCAAGGCTGTGCGCGGCAAGCAGAACGGGCGCTTTGGCGGCGGCCACCGTCGCATCGAGCGTGTCGCACCATTCTTCGCAGACGGGATGATTCCAGTCGCGCATCGGCGCGCGAGAGAAATCGGAATACAGTGCCTCCCAGCGGGTCTGCCAGTGTCCGTCGCCCGAGTTCATATAACCCGGCAACACGATCACGCTCTGCTGCTCCAGTGCCATTCGATTCCCCGTTTATGCGTTCATGGAAAGCGGCTGCGCCGCCAGCCCTATTGAATCACACGGCCCACGCCCACGCCGCGCGGATCGGCAGCCGGTTGCGGCGCCGTGCCGTCGATGCGGATCATCTGCACGTCGCCGTTGAACAACTGACCCTCCAGCGTGTAGCCGCGCGCCTTCAGCTGGTCGGCCAGTTCGCCGTCGATCGGGCGATAGGGCTCCCAGTAGATCGTTTTCTGCGGCAGCAACTGATGGTGAAAGCGCATCGCGGAGAGTGCATCGGCGGGCGGCATGTTGAAGTCGTACAGATTCGTCATCACCTGGAAGATCGATGTGAAGATGCGCGAGCCGCCCGGCGTGCCGATCACGAGCGAGACCTTGCCGTCCTTCAGCAGGATGGTCGGCGTCATCGACGACAACGGCCGGCGGCCCGGCGCGATCGTATTCACGTCGCCGCTCGTCACGCCGAACTGGTTCTGGACACCCGCCTTCGCCTCGAAGTCGTCCATCTCGTCGTTGAGCACGAACCCTCCCCCGTCCACCACCACGCCCGAACCGAACGGCCCGTTCAGTGTGTAGGTGTTCGACACGGCATTGCCCCATTTGTCGACCACGGAGAAATGCGTCGTCTGTGCCTTTTCCGGCATCGAGTCGCCGAGACCCGGCTTCACGGGCGCAGCGCCCGGCACTTCATCCGGCGTGATGCCTTCTGCGCGCTTTGCGAGGTACGCGTCGTCGATCAGCTTGTCGACGGGCACGCGGTACGAATCGGGGTCGCCTAAATATTGCTGGCGATCGGCGAACACGCGGTCCTCCATCTGCGCGATCAGATGGATGTAGGGCTCCGAATTGAGCGCCACGCCATCGAACTGCGGCTTCAGGTCCGCCTTCATCTTCAGCAACTGGATCAGCCCGACGCCGCCCGAACTCGGCGGCGGCGCGGTCACGATCTGGTAACCGTTCCAGCTCGCCGTCACGGGCTCACGCCACACAGCCTTGTACTGCAACAGATCTGTCTTCGTGATCAGCCCGTGGCCGTACATTTGCTGCGCGATCAGGTCGGCCGTCTGGCCTTCGTAGAACTCGCGGCCGCCGTCGGACGCGATCCGCGTCAGCGTTTGCGCGAGCTCGGGCTGACGGAACATCGCTCCCGCCTTCAGGTTCGAGAAATACGCATCGAAATTGGTCTTGCCACCGAAGTTCTTCGACGCGAATTCACGGCGCTGCTGCAGCCATGGCTGGACCGTGAAGCCGTCCGTCGCGTACTTGATCGCGGGCGCAAGCACCTGCTTCCATTTGAGCTTGCCGAAGCGCTTCTGGGCCTCCCACATGCCCTCGACCGTGCCTGGCACGGCCACCGCGCGATGCCCGACGAGGCTCATGCCCTTGATCACGTTGCCCTTGTCGTCGAGGTACATGTCGCGTGTTGCGCTCTGCGGCGCCTTTTCCCGGTAGTCGAGGAAGTACGGCTTGCCGTCCATATAGACCGTCATGAACCCGCCGCCGCCGATGTTGCCTGCATCCGGGTACGTGACGGCGAGCGTGAATGAAACCGCGACGGCGGCATCGACGGCATTGCCGCCCGCGGCGAAGATCTGCTGCGCGGCATCGGCGGCGTACCGGTCGGGCACGGCGACCGCGGATGCGTCGAGCATCGGCTTCGGTTGAGGCGTTTTCGCATTGGCTGCGGGCGACGCGACGAAGCTCGCGAGCAGCATGCCCGTGAGCGCCAGCGTCGCGGCAACACGCGCCCATCCGCGAGCGGCGGGCAAGCGATGGTGGGCGGAACGTGAACGGACATGGGCGCCCGCATGCGTTTCGACATGCATATCGGCACCAGAAAGCGCGCGCGGCGCGCGCAATGTCGGAAGGAACATCCGAGGAACTCCGGGATCGATGGACGGGCCCGCCCCTGCGCAGCACGAGAGACGACAGGCGTGCGGCAAGACCAGGCCGCGTGAAGCGGCGGGACGGGCGTCGCCCGCCCGCGATCACGACAGAATAACGGAAATGCAGCGTCTGCCGAAAAACGCCGCCAGGGCATCGCAACAGTCGCGACTTCGCCGGGCGAGCCGGTGCGTGCGGTTTCGCGGCAAATAACGACGGCAAACCCAAGCAGAGACAAACGCCGCGATTGCGCGCACAGTCGCAGGAAGGCGCAGCGCGACGCATGCTAAGCGGGTGCGTCGCGCATGGCCAACGCAATTTACGTCCTGTTACAGCTTCACGGGTGATCTCACGCATACGACCGACGACACCGCGCTGCGTCACGAACGCATGCGGCAGTTCCAGCAGATCGTCGCGCAACTGAGGGTAAAGCCGCTGTACCTGATGCCGGGCGAGCACGACGCGAGCCTCGACGCGGGCGCCGCCTATAAGGAGCACTTTGGCCAAACCCATTACACGTTCGATCACAAGGGTGTGCACTTCATCACGCTCGACAACGTGTCGGATCCGGCGGGCCGTGTCGGCGCCGAACAGATCGCATGGCTCGCCGGCGACATCGACCGTCAGCCGCAGGACGCGCGCATCGTCGTGTTCACGCACCGGCCGCTGTTCGATCTCGCGCCGCAGTGGGACTGGGCGACGCGCGACGGCGCGCAGGTCATCGACGTGCTGAGCCGGCGCAAGAACGTGACCGTGTTCTACGGGCACATCCATCAGGAGCATCACATGGTGACGGGCAACATCGCGCATCACGCGGCGCGCTCGCTGATGTTCCCATTGCCGGCCGCCATGTCGCAGGACAAGAAGCTGCCCGTGCCGTGGGATGCGTCGGCGCCGTATCGCGGGCTGGGATGGCGGCAGGTGGAAGTCGCGCGGCCGTCGGGCGCGCTCGCGCTCAATGAAATGCCCATCAAGACGTCATAACGAGGGGACCACCATCATGCAAGCATCTGCAATCGACAGAAAACGGCGGCGGCTCTTCACGCTCGCCGCGCTGGGCGCAGTATTGACCGTGGCGGGCCGCTTCGACGCGCGCGCCGCCGAGCCGCGCGTGATCAAGGTTCACGCGCGCAAGTTCACGTTCACGCCGAATCAGATCAAGCTCGCGCCCAACGAGAACGTCGTGTTCGAACTGACCGCGCAGGACACGATCATGGGGTTCGCGATCCCGCAATACAACGTGCGCGCCGACGTGCCGCCCGGGGCCGTCGTGCGGCTGCCGGCGCAGGCGGGTGCAGCGGGCACCGTCGATTTTCTGTGCGACATCTTCTGCGGGTCGGGGCACGAGACGATGAACGGGACGATCGTCGTGGGCTGATTCAACCGCTCATGACGCATTCGCCCAATAATCCTTTCGCGCATAGACCTCTTTCAGATAATCGATGAAATAGCGCACTTTCGCGGGCACATAGCGCTGCTGCGGATACACGGCGAGGATGTCGTAGTCGGGCAGCGCGTATTCGTCGAGGACCGTTTCGAGCTCGCCGCGCACGAGCTGCTGATCGATTTCCCAGGTCGAGCGCCAGCCGAGCCCGAGCCCCTCCGACACCCACCGGTGCAGCAGTTCGCCGTCGTTGCAATCGAGCGTGCCGCTTACGCGCACCGTCGTCAGCTTGCCGTTGCGGCGGAAATACCAGCCGCGGTTCTGCCCGCCTTGCAGGTTGAACGCGAAGCAGTTGTGATTTGGCAGGTCTTCGAGCGTCTTCGGCTTGCCGTGCTTGCGGAAATATTCGGGGGTGCCGCACACCACGCGCCGGTTGGTCGCGAGCTTCACCGCGACGAAGTTCGGATCGACAGCGCCGCCGATCCGGATCGACAGGTCGTAGCCCTCGCGCACCAGATCGACCACGCGGTCGGTCAAATTGAACGACACCTGCAGTTCCGGCTTGTCCTTCAGGAACTCCGGCGCGAGCGGCGCGACGTGCTTGCGCCCGAATGCGGCGGGCGCCGACACGATCAGATGTCCGCTCACCGAGCGCCGTCCCGCCATCAATTCGTTTTCCGCCTGATCCCATTCACTGAGCAGCCCGCGGCAGCGTTCGAGAAACGCCGCGCCTTCTTCGCTCACGACGAGGCGCCGCGTCGAGCGGTACATCAGCTTGACGCCGAGACGCTTTTCGAGTGCGTCGATCCGGCGCCCGAGGATCACGGGCGACACGCCCTCTTCGAGCGCCGCCGCCGCAAGGCTGCCCGCGTCGGCGACGCGCACGAACGTTTCGATCTGCTTGAAGCGGTCCATCCTTGTCTCCTCGGCCTGTAGCGGCTTGCCGTCGCTGCCGGCGGCGGCGTGCAAAGCCGCGCGGCGCGCGTATTCCATACTTTTTGTTTTGAAATAAGCGACCGTGGATCATCTTATCAAACCTTAGATGCAGTCTTAAAGTCTGTCCAACACCCATCCGCTTTACAGACTTCCAGGAGACATTCATGGCCAAGATGAGAGCCGTCGACGCAGCGGTGCTCGTGCTCGAAAAAGAAGGCATCGACACGGCTTTCGGCGTTCCCGGCGCCGCCATCAACCCGTTCTACTCGGCCATGCGCAAGGCGGGCAACATCAGCCACGTGCTCGCACGCCATGTCGAAGGGGCGTCGCACATGGCCGAAGGCTACACGCGTGCTGCGCCGGGCAATATTGGGGTGTGCATTGGCACGTCGGGCCCTGCGGGCACCGACATGATCACGGGCCTCTACTCCGCTTCCGCCGATTCGATCCCGATTCTTGCGATCACGGGCCAGGCGCCGCGCGCGCGCCTGTACAAGGAAGACTTCCAGGCTGTCGATATCGAATCGATCGCGAAGCCCGTCACGAAGTGGGCCGTCACGGTTCGCGAGCCGGCCCTCGTGCCGCGCGTGTTCCAGCAGGCCTTCCATCTGATGCGCTCGGGCCGCCCTGGCCCCGTGCTGGTCGACCTGCCCATCGACGTGCAACTCGCCGAAATCGAATTCGACATCGACACCTACGAACCGCTGCCCGTCTACAAGCCGAAAGCGACGCGCAAGCAGATCGAAGCGGCGCTCACGCTGCTCAACGATTCGGCGAAGCCGTTGATCGTCTCCGGCGGCGGCGTGCTCAACGCTGCCGCTGAAGACCTGCTCGTGCGGTTTGCCGAAACGATCGGCGTGCCCGTGATCCCGACGCTGATGTCGTGGGGCGCGATTCCCGACGATCACCCGCTGATGGCGGGCATGGTCGGCCTGCAGACGTCACATCGTTACGGCAACGCGACGATGCTCGCGTCCGACTTCGTGCTCGGCATCGGTAATCGCTGGGCGAACCGGCACACGGGCAGCGTCGAGGTCTATACGAAGGGCCGCAAGTTCGTGCACGTCGATATCGAACCGACACAGATCGGCCGTGTGTTCGGTCCGGATCTCGGCATCGTGTCCGACGCGAAGGCCGCGATCGAACTGTTCATTGAAGTTGCGCAGGAATGGAAGGCGGCTGGCAAGCTGAAGGACCGCAGCGCATGGGTCGAGGAATGCCAGGCTCGCAAGCGCACGCTGCAGCGCAAGACGCACTTCGAAAACGTGCCGATCAAGCCGCAGCGCGTGTACGAAGAAATGAACAAGGTGTTCGGCCGCGATACATGCTACGTGAGCACGATCGGCCTGTCGCAGATCGCTGCCGCGCAGTTCCTGCACGTGTTCAAGGCGCGCAACTGGATCAACTGCGGCCAGGCAGGCCCGCTCGGCTGGACGATTCCGGCCGCGCTCGGCGTGCGTGCTGCCGATCCGCAGCGCCCCATCGTCGCGCTGTCGGGCGACTACGACTTCCAGTTCATGATCGAAGAACTGGCCGTGGGCGCACAGTTCAAGCTGCCGTACGTGCATGTCGTCGTGAACAACTCGTATCTGGGCCTGATCCGCCAGGCACAGCGCGCGTTCGACATGGACTACTGCGTGCAGCTCGCGTTCGACAACATCAACGCACCGGAAGTCGAAGGTTATGGCGTCGATCACGTGGCAGTGGCGGAAGGGCTCGGCTGCAAGGCGATCCGCGTGTTCAAGCCGGAAGACATCCAGCCCGCACTGCAAAAGGCGCAGTCGATGCTCTCCGAGTTCAACGTGCCCGTGATCGTCGAAGTGATCCTCGAGCGTGTGACGAACATTTCGATGGGCACCGAGATCGACGCGATCAACGAGTTCGAAGAGCTCGCCATCACGCGCGCCGATGCACCGAGCGCAGTCACGCTGCTCGACTGATCTCCGCCGTATCCGCTTCACCGGGATGGGTGCGCTTCGCACGAAGCGCATTCGTCCGCGTCACGCTGTTCACGCCGTTCAATTTGACCGACCAGAGAGAAAAAGCAACATGCCGAAATTTGCCGCGAATCTCACGATGCTGTTCAACGAAGTCCCGTTCCTCGACCGCTTTGCTGCCGCTGCCGATGCGGGCTTCGATGCCGTCGAATTTCTGTTCCCCTACCCGTATCAGATCGCCGACCTGTCGGAGCGCCTCGAGCAGAACAAGCTGAAGCTGGTGCTGCACAACCTGCCCGCCGGCAACTGGGAAGCGGGCGAGCGCGGTATCGCGTCGCTGCCGGATCGCGTGAGCGAGTTCCAGGAAGGCGTCGGCCGCGCGATCGAATACGCAAAGGCACTGAAGGTGCCGCAATTGAACTGCCTTGTCGGCATTCCAAAGAACGTCGAGGCCGACAAGGCTCGCGCGACGATCGTCGACAACCTGCGCTTCGCCGCTGCCGCGCTGAAGAAAGAAGGCATCCGGCTGCTGGTCGAACCGTGCAACTCGTACGACATTCCGGGCTTCGCGCTGAACCGTTCGTCGGAAGGACTGGACGTGATTCAGGCCGTCGGATCCGACAACCTGTTCCTGCAATACGACATCTATCACATGCAACGGATGGAAGGCGAACTCGCTGCGACGATCAAGAAGCACTTCGCGCAGATCGCGCACATCCAGCTCGCCGACAACCCGGGCCGCAACGAACCGGGCACGGGCGAAATCAACTATCCGTTCCTGTTCGATCTGCTCGATTCGCTCGGCTACCAGGGCTACGTCGGCTGCGAGTACAAGCCGCGCACGACGACGTCCGAAGGCCTCGGCTGGCTGGAAAGCATCGCGGGTGTGAAGCGCGCGCATGCATCGGCCTGACGCGGCCCGCTGAACCCGGCGGCATCGCACACGAGCACATTTCGAACCTCATTCACTGGAGACTTACCCAATGGCAAAGATCGGTTTCATCGGCCTCGGCATCATGGGCGCGCACATGGCGCGCAACCTCATCAAGGGCGGCCACGCGCTGGTCGTGAATGGCGCGTATCCCGTGCCGGAAGATCTCGCCCGGACGACGACGGTCGTTGCCGATTCGACGGCTGTCGCGCAGGCCGCCGACATCGTCGTGATCATGGTTCCCGACACGCCCGACGTCGCGAACGTGCTGTTCGCCGATGACGGCGTCGCGAAGGGCCTGACGAAGGGCAAGCTCGTGATCGACATGAGCTCGATCTCGCCGCTCGACACGCAGGCGTTCGCAAAGAAAATCAACGAACTGGGCTGCGACTATCTCGACGCGCCAGTTTCCGGCGGTGAGATCGGCGCACGGGATGCGACGCTGACAATCATGGTCGGCGGCCCGCAGAAGTCGTTCGATCTCGCCAAGCCGTTGTTCGAGCTGATGGGGAAGAACATTTCGCTGATCGGCGAGAACGGTGCGGGCCAGACGTGCAAGGTCGCGAACCAGATCATCGTCGCGCTGAACATCGAGGCTGTCGCCGAAGCGCTGCTCTTCGCGGCACGCTCGGGTGCCGATCCGGAGCGCGTACGCAAGGCATTGATGGGTGGCTTCGCATCGTCGCGCATTCTCGAAGTGCATGGCGAGCGCATGACGAAGCGCACGTTCAACCCGGGCTTCCGAATCGAGTTGCACCAGAAGGATCTGAACCTCGCACTTGACGGCGCACGCAAGCTCGGCATCGCACTGCCCCATACGGCGAGCGCGCAGCAGTTGTTCAGCGTGTGCGCGGCGAACGGCGGCAAGGCGTGGGATCACTCGGCGATGGTGCGCGCGCTTGAAATCATGGCGAATTTCGAAGTGGCGCAGGCGCCGGCGGCCGATCAGAAGGCTGCTTGACGAAACGAACGCCGCCGTGACGGGTTCACGGCGGCGCGCAGGTGGGGCGCCTGGTCCGGCGCGCGGCACGCATCGGATCGGGCAAATCATGTCGCTCTGGGCTGAGAGCGACAAGTGGGGTCCGCAGCGGCACCCGGCGATGCCGGGGAAGCCTTGGTCGGTCAGACGTCATCGTCGGGTGTCCTGCTGTCGGATTTGGGTTGGTTTGGTTTCTCGTCTGCGACGCCAGTCGCAAATTTCATCGCTTCATTTCGCGTAAGAAATCCGATACACAGCACCAGCATAATCGTCGGATACCAACAACGACCCATCCTGCAGTTGCTGAACGTCGACGGGTCGTCCCGTGTACTCTCCTGTCGGCGTGAGCCACCCTTCAGCAAACACCTCTGTCTCACCGACAGAGCCATCATCCTTGACCGCTGTGAACATGACGCGGGCGCCGATCGGCTTCGTGCGATTCCACGAGCCATGCTCGGCATCGAAAATACCGCCCCGGTACTTCTGCGGAAACATCGTCCCCGTATAGAACGACATACCGAGATCGGCCGCATGCGCCGCGTACTCGACGGCCGGAAACACGACGCCCGCCGGCGGCGTTTCGTTCCTGTACTCCTGCGTGCGCACCTTGCCGCCGCCATACCACGGGAAGCCGTAGTTCGCACCCGCTCTGGTTGCGTGATTCAGTTCGCCCGGGGGGATGTCGTCGCCCATGCCGTCCACCTGGTTGTCGGTGAACCACAGCGTCTTGTCCTTTGGATTGAAATCGAGGCCCACCGAATTGCGCACGCCGTGCGAAAACACTTCGCGGTTCTTCCCGTTCCGATCGAGGCGTATGATGCCCGCCAGACCGTTGCGGTCGAGTTCAGCGAGCTTGTATTTGGGCGGCACGTTCCAGGGCTGACCCAGCGCGATATACAACTTCTGGTCGGGGCCGACGCGGCAATAGTGCGCGCCATGACTGAGGCTCTCGAACTGCGTCGGAATCAGCTTGCCCTGCGGCACCACAACGTTCGCGGCCACGTCCCGGCCGCCCTCGCCGAGGTACTGCGCGGCAGGAAAAGCCAGCACGCGATTCTGTTCGACGACATACAGCACGCCGTCCGGTGAAAAGCACACGGCATTGGGCACCTTGAACGCGACGGAACTCGCGAATTGCACGACCTCGTCAGCGACCCGCCGCCTGGTTCGGTCCGTCACCCGCCACACGCGATCCCCGCGCGTGCCCACGAACACCACCCCAGTAGACGGCGCCACCGCCATCGCACGCGCCTCCGGCACGACGGCGTAGAGTTCGATCCTGAAGCCCGGCGGCAGCTTGATCGCCCTCAGGTTCTCGCGCAGCGCATCCGCACGCGCGCCCGTCTGAGGCACCGTCTGGGCCGGTTTGCTGTTGCGCGTCGTCTTCAAGCTCGACAACGTCTGCACATTGTCCTGCGCGGCCTGTGCCGCGGAAAACATCGCGAGCGCCGCGCTGACGGCAAGCGGCACGCGCTTCAAGAATGCGTTCATCGGATGTTTCCTGGCGTTCTGATGCGGTTCGTTGGTCCTGCAACAACGGCGAAAACATGAACGTGAAGGCTGCGGCGAACGCTTGACCGGCCGTGCAGAACAACGGAAACCTCATGCAATGCGATCTGGAGTTTGCCTGACCCGATGCAAAGCGCACGGCTCCAGTCGTCTGGCTGATGACTGTTATAGACGATGTTGAAACAAACGACAGGACGAATGCCTGCACTGCGCGACGCGCGATACAGGCATCCGGGTCTTCAGGGAGACAGGAACAATCGATATATCCGGCGGGACTGGTCGCGGGCGCGCCGCCTTTCGAGCGGAAAGAACTAGTACGTATCGAAGACCTGCTGCAATGCTACCGGCGTCGCCTGTCCCGATGCGAGCGCAAGCATCAGCAACACACGCGCCTTGTACGGATTGAGCGCACCCGCCGTGATGAAGCCGAGCGCATCGTCAGAGGCCGCGCCGTTGCGCATTACATGCCCTGAGCCGACACGCGATGAGCGCACGATCGCCACACCCTTCGCCGCTGCTTCCGCGAGCGCGGTCTGGACCGTCGCGTGGATGGAACCGTTGCCCGTCCCGGCGACGACGATGCCCTTCACGCCGGCAGCCACGAGCGCATCGACGGCGACACGCGACGCACCCGCATAGCTGCCGACGATCTCCACCAGGGGCCATGCCGACGCAACGGAACCGATCGCAAACGGTGACGCATTCGTATGCGGCCGCACAACGCCGCGCTGAAATTCGACGCGGCCATCCTGCACCCAACCGAGCGCACCGATTTCCGGCGAATGAAAGGCATCGACGGCATAGGTGCTCGTCTTCACGACATCGCGGGCGCTATGAATCCGGTTGTTGAACGCGACCAGCACGCCCTGCCCTCTGGCTTCGTCCTTGCCCGCGACGGTCACCGCGTTGAGCAGATTCAGCGGACCGTCCGCGGAAAGCGCCGACGATGGCCGCATCGCAGCTGTCAGCACGACGGGCTTGTCGCTCTTCACGGTCAGATGCAGCAGATAGGCGGTTTCTTCGAGCGTGTCGGTGCCGTGCGTGATGACGATGCCGTCGATCTCGTCGCGATCCAGCAACGTATTGACGCGTTGCGCGAGCGTGACCCATAGCGCGAGGGCCATGTCCTTGCTGTCGACGCTCGCGACCTGTTCGGCCTGAACGTTCGCCACCGATGCCAGCGACGGCACGGCGGCCAGCAGTTGCCCGACGCCGACGACGCCTGCCTGATAGCCGGATGTATTGGTCGCGTCGGGCGCCGCGCCCGCGATCGTGCCGCCCGTAGCGAGCACGGCAATGCGCGGGAGCGCCCGCGATGCAGAGGTAAGAGTGGAAGTATTCATGGCGGCGATTGTAAGCGAAGCACACGTCGCCGCCATCGATAAAAACGCGAGCCTGTCGCGCGGCACGCGTTGACTCGATGCGCAGTCAGGCTGCTTCGCGCAGCTGGCTCGCGATATCCGCTTCGTGGAGTTGCGGTGCGAACATTTCGATGAGACGGTACGCATACGCGCGCAGAAACGCGCCCTTGCGCAAGCCGACACGCGTCGTGCTCGCTTCGAACAGATGCTGCGTATCCAGTGCGACGAGTTCCGTGTCGCGCTTCGGATCGAATGCCATCGCCGCGACGATGCCGATGCCCATGCCGAGTTCGACGTAGGTCTTGATCACATCGGCATCGATGGCCGTCAGCACGACGTCGGGCAGCGCACCCGCCTTCGCGAACGCCGAGTCGATATGCGAGCGGCCCGTGAAGTCCTGGTCGTATGTGACGATCGGGTACTCGGCGATCTCTTCGAGCGACAGGTTCACGCGGCCCACGAGCGGATGCCCCTTCGGCACGACCACAACGTGATGCCACGAATAGCAAGGGAACGTCACGATGTCGGGATAGCGGTCGAGCGCTTCCGTCGAAATACCGATGTCCGCCTCGCCGTTGATGATCATCTGCGCGATCTGCTGCGGGTTGCCCTGGCGCAGCGCGAGATGCACCTTCGGATAGACCTCGGTGAACTGGCGCACCACCTTCGGCAACGCATAGCGCGCCTGCGTGTGCGTCGTCGCGACGACGAGGTGGCCGTTGTCCTGGTCCGCATACTGGCGCGCGACGCGGCGCAGGTTCTCGGCGTCGAGCAGCATGCGCTCGATCAACTGATGCACGGCCTTGCCCGGCTCAGTGAGCCCCGTCAGGCGCTTGCCGCGTCGAATGAAAATATCGACGCCCAGCTCGTCCTCGAGATCCTTGATCTGCTTCGACACACCCGACTGCGACGTGTACAGCACGTTCGCGACTTCCGTCAGGTTCATGTTCTGCCGCACGGCTTCGCGCACGAAGCGCAACTGCTGAAAATTCATATCGATGTCTCCGGTTCGTCCGAAGTCAGTTTATTGTTCAATGCCTGGTTCGAAATGCGCACGGTGTGCGGCTCAATGTGCCGCTCATTGTGCCGCTCATTGTGCCGCTCAATGTGCCGGAAACACGCGCAATGCACGCGGCACGGCCGTCACGCCGTCGCCGACGTTCAACTGCAGTTCCCGCCATGCTTCGCGATCCAGTTCCGCTTCGAGCACGTGCCCTTCGTGTCCTTCGAGCTCGACGCGCACCGACCCGCCGAGCGGCACCACGCGCCGCACGCCGACGACGATTCCGTCGCGATGCCCGGACGCCTGCGGATACAGCACGAGATCGTGCGGACGCACGTAGGCGAACGCCCGGCCCCGGAAGTTCGCTTCGATCGTGATCGGTTGCGCCGCGCCATCGACGACGAAGCCGTTGCTGTCGACACTGCCGTGCAGGCGGTTCGCCGCGCCGAGAAACTCGTAGACGAACGAGGTCTGCGGATGGTCGTACACGTCCTGCGGACTGCCCACCTGTTCGACATGCCCGTGATTCAGCACGACGATGCGGTCCGCGACTTCGAGCGCCTCTTCCTGGTCATGCGTGACGAAGATCGTCGAGATATGCAGATCGTCGTGCAGACGCCGCAGCCAGCTGCGCAGCTCCTTGCGCACCTTCGCGTCGAGCGCGCCGAACGGCTCGTCGAGCAGCAGCACCTTCGGCTCGACGGCGAGCGCACGCGCCAGCGCGATGCGCTGACGCTGACCGCCCGACAGCTCCGACGGGTAGCGTTGCGCGAGCCAGTCGAGCTGCACGAGCTTGAGCAGTTCATGCACCTTCTCGCGGATCAGGGCTTCGGACGGACGCTCCTTGCGCGGCTTCACGCGCAGACCGAACGCGACGTTCTCGAACACGGTCATGTGACGGAACAGTGCGTAGTGCTGGAACACGAAGCCGACATTGCGCTCGCGCGCACCCACTTCCGCGACGTCCTGGCCCTGCAGCACGACTTGGCCGGCATCGGCATATTCGAGGCCCGCGATCACGCGCAGCAACGTGGTCTTGCCACAACCGGACGGCCCGAGCAACGCGACCAGCTCGCCCGGTGGAAAATCGAGCGAGACGTTGTCGAGGGCGGTGAAGTCGCCAAAGCGTTTTTGCAGATTGCGTACGGTAATGCCCATCTTTGACAACTCTCCTTACTGAACCGGTTGTGCCGCGTGCTGGGTCGCACCCTCAGGCGAATGTGCGGCCGGCTGTGCAGCGGAATGTGCAGCGGAATGTGAACCGGGACCGGCATGCGCAGGCACATCGTTCGCACTCGCCAGTTCCGCCGACATGTGGCGCTCGGCCAGCAGCTTCAGGCCGAGCGTGACGAGTGCCAGCAACGCGAGCACCGACGCCACGGCGAAGGCCGCCGAAAAGTTATATTCGTTGTAGAGAATCTCGACGTGCAGGGGCATCGTGTCCGTCTGCCCGCGAATGTGGCCCGACACCACCGACACCGCGCCGAACTCGCCCATCGCACGCGCGTTGCAGAGAATCACGCCATACAGCAGACCCCACTTGACGTTCGGCAGCGTGACGCGCCGGAAGATCTGCCAGCCCGATGCGCCGAGCACGTGCGCGGCTTCTTCCTCGTCATTGCCTTGCGCCTGCATCAGCGGAATCAGTTCTCGGGCAACGAACGGGAACGTGACGAAGATGGTCGCGAGCACGATACCCGGCACCGCGAAGATGATCTGCACGTTGTGATCGGCAAGCCACGGCCCGAACCAGCCCTGCGCGCCGAACATCAGCACGTAGATCAGGCCGGAGATCACGGGCGACACCGAAAACGGCAAGTCGATCAGCGTCGTCAGCAAGGCCTTGCCGCGAAACTCGAACTTCGCGATACACCACGACGCCGCGAGTCCGAACACGAGATTGAGCGGCACGGCGATCGCGGCCGTCAGCAGCGTGAGCTTGATCGCGGACACCGCATCGGGATCGGCAAGCGACTCGAAGTAGAACGCAATGCCCTTGCTCAACGCCTGATAGAACACGGCGACGAGCGGCAGCACCAGAAACAGCGCGAGGAACAGCAACGCGATGATCGTCAGGACCCAGCGGACAGCACGCGGCTCGGTGACGGGATCGGGACGGCGCGCGGCATTCGCGTTATTCGGCGCCGGACGCGACAGCACAGCGGAATCCTGGCTCACTGCACACCTCCCGTTGCGGCGACGGCTGTCGAAGGCGCAACAGTGGGCGCGGTGCGCCCGCGGCTCGTGCGCCGCTGCAGATACCACTGCAGCGTGTTGATCAACAGCAGCATCACGAACGACACCACCAGCATCACCACGGCGAGCGCCGTTGCGCCCGCATAGTCGTATTGCTCGAGCTTCGTGATGATGAGCAGCGACGTGATCTCGGACTTCATCGGCACATTGCCGGCGATGAAGATCACCGAGCCATATTCACCCAGCGCGCGCGCGAACGCCAGCGCGAAGCCCGTCAGCAGCGCGGGAAACACGGCAGGCAGAACGACGCGGCGGAATGTCAGCCAGCGCGACGCGCCGAGGCACGCGGCCGCCTCTTCCTGCTCGCGCTCGAACTCCTCGAGCACGGGCTGCACCGTCCGCACGACGAACGGCAAGCCGATAAAGGTCAGCGCGACCAGCACGCCCGCCGGAGTGAAGGCGATCTTGATGCCGAGCGGTTCGAGAAACTGGCCGATCCAGCCGTTGCCTGAATAGATCGCCGCGAGCGAAATGCCCGCCACGGAAGTCGGCAGCGCGAACGGCAGATCGACGACGGCATCGACGATCCGCTTGAACGGGAAGCGATAGCGCACCAGCACCCACGCGACCAGAAAGCCGAACACCGCATTGATCAACGCGCCGCCGAGTGCCGCGAAGAACGTCAGCCGGTACGACGCCAGCACACGCGGCGACGTGACGGCGCGCACGAACTGGCTCCAGTCGAGGGTCGCCGTCTTGAGGAAAGTGGCTGCGAGCGGAATCAGCACCACGAGGCTCAGATACGCCACGGTGATGCCGAGCGTCACGCCGAAACCGGGTATCGCGCTCGGCTTGCGAAAGGTCAACGTCGTCATGCGAAAGGCTCTTTCAGGTTAGGCATGTGCCATAGGCACATTGCCGAAAGCGCGCCCGAGGGCGCGCCTTGCTCAAACTTCGCCGCGGTTCGACGTCACTGCGGCTGGTAAATCGAATCGAACACGCCGCCGTCGGCAAAGTGCGTCTTCTGCGCATTCGCCCAGCCGCCGAACGCGTCGTCGACCGTGTACAACTTCAGCTTCGGAAACTTCCCGGTCAGCGCGACGGGCACCTTGTTCGAGCGCGGCCGGTAGAAGTTCTTCGCCGCGATCTCCTGGCCCTCCTCGCTGTAGAGGAAGTTCAGGTACGCTTCGGCGAGCTTGCGCGTGCCGTGCTTGTCCACCACTTTGTCGACCACGGCGACGGGCGGCTCGGCCAGAATGCTCGCCGACGGCACCACGATCTCGAACTTGTCCGGGCCGAACTCCTTGATCGACAGAAACGCTTCGTTTTCCCATGCGATCAGCACGTCGCCGATCCCGCGCTGCACGAAGCTCGTCGTCGCGCCGCGCGCCCCGGAGTCGAGCACGCCTGCGTTCTTGTACAGCTTCGAAACGAACTCCTTCGCCTTCTGGTCGTTGCCGCCCGGCAGATGCGCTGCATACGCCCACGCCGCCAGATAGTTCCAGCGCGCGCCGCCCGAGGTCTTCGGATTCGGCGTGACGATCGACACGCCCGGCTTCACCAGATCGTCCCAATCCTTGATGTGCTTCGGGTTGCCCTTGCGCACCAGAAACACGATCGTCGACGTGTACGGTGACGCGTTGTCGGGCAAACGCTTTTGCCAGTTCCGCTCGATCAAGCCCTTGTTCGAGAGCGCATCGACGTCATAAGCCAGCGCGAGCGTCACGACATCCGCCTGCAGGCCGTCGATCACGGAGCGCGCCTGCGCACCCGAGCCGCCGTGCGACTGCTTGAAGGTCACCGCCTCGCCCGTCTTCGCCTTCCACGCCTTGCCGAACGCCTGATTGACGTCCTGATACAGCTCGCGGGTCGGATCGTAGGAGACGTTCAGCAGCGTGGTATCGGCGCGCGCTTGCGCGACCATCCCGAGTGCCGACGCGACGCCCAGTGCGAGCACCGCGACCAGCCGCCTGGCTTTCCCTGCTCGTGCGAACCCCGTATTCCGAATACCCATCGACCTTCTCCGTCTTGTTGGTGTGACTGCGTGTTTTCCGCTAATTACCGCGATTCGCTGCTGGGCAAGCGAGAAGCGGCTCTGCTGCTGTGTGTGCGTCGTTGCTGCATCAGTGAGAGCCAGTCTATCCAACGGCTTACATCATTAAAAATAATGTTTCTTCATTTTTTAATACGCAATAGTGGTAAAGAACCGATTTCCGTCCTCGCGCACCGCACAGCCAAGAACTTAAAGTAAAGCTTGAAATGCGCCGGATACTGTATAAAAATACAGGCACCTGTCTATCCATACAGTGGCGCCATGACCAAACTTACCGCACGTCAGCAACAGGTTTTCGATCTGATCCGCCGCGCCATCGAGCGCACGGGCTTCCCGCCCACGCGGGCCGAGATCGCGGCCGAACTCGGCTTCAGTTCGGCCAACTCGGCGGAAGAGCATCTGCGGGCGCTGGCGCGCAAAGGTGTCATCGAACTGGCAGCGGGCGCGTCGCGCGGCATCCGGCTCATCGCCGGTCAGGACGACTTGCCGCATCAGTTCACGCTGCCGCACGCGAGCATCATGCAGTTGTCGCTGCCGCTCGTCGGCCGTGTGGCCGCGGGCAGTCCGATCCTCGCGCAAGAACATATCTCGCAAACGTATATGTGCGACCCGTCGCTGTTCTCGAGCAAGCCCGACTACCTGTTGAAGGTGCGCGGCCTGTCGATGCGCGACGCGGGCATCTTCGACGGCGACCTGCTCGCCGTGCAGAAAAAGAGCGAAGCGAAAGACGGCCAGATCATCGTTGCGCGTCTGGGCGACGACGTGACCGTGAAGCGTCTGAAGCGGCGGCCTGATGGGCTCGAGCTGATCGCCGAGAACCCCGATTACGAGAATATTTTTGTTCAGGCCGGCAGTGCGGAGTTCGCGCTCGAAGGCATCGCGGTCGGTCTGATCCGGCCGTCGGAATTCTAATTAGCTGAACACTGTCTGGAGAGACTCATGGAACGCTTTGCCCGCTTGCTGCCCTTTCGCCAGTTCGGTCGTCTGCGCCATCTGCGCAACCTCGTCCCGTGCGGTTCGCTGACGGCGCTTGCGTCGAACGTCGCGGATCGTACGGCATCGCTGTTCGACGACGAGCCGCAACCGTTGCCGTCCGCGCAGCCGGCGTTCGCGCGCGTATCGCTGAACTCTGCGCTGAACGCGGAGCCCGCGCGGCGCGCGCCCGTGCGCGTCTATCACGGCCCCTCGCGCCTCATCATGGTCGGCACCGTCGGCGCGGTGTGCAACATGATCGATCGCGCAATTGCCGAGCAAGGCGACCGGTTGGCAAAGCAAGCGGCGTAACGCCTGCTTGCAATCTTCGCGGGATCGTTTCGGCGCCGATCGGGTCCACATCAGATCGAGACTGAAAACGGAGTGTCCCGCACAATGGCAGGCCTGATTCGTATGAGAGGCGCGGTTGGCCGGTCGGTATTGATCGCGCTGGTCGCGATCGTCGTCGTAGCCGCGCTGGGCTATGCATACGCGTCGCCGTACGTAGCGCTCGACCGGCTCAAACGCGCCGCGGATTCGCGCGACGTCGAAACGGTCAATGAATACGTCGACTATCCCGCGCTGCGCGGCAGTCTCAAGCAGCAGGTCACTGGGCTGCTGACGCGCCGGCTCGACGTACAGCACAACGGCAATCCACTTGCCGCGATCGGCGCGATGATCGGTGTCGCGTTGATTGGCCCGCTCGTCGATGCCTATGCGACACCCGATGGCGTCGCCGCGCTGCTCAACGGCATGCCGCCGCGCGGCGAGCCGGGCGAGCGCCCGTCTCCGCCGCCCGCCTCGCCGGCCGGCAACGCGACGGGCACGTCCGCCGGGAATGTAAAGCCCGCGCCTGTGCCCGGCTCAGGCGCGGCGAACGCCAACGGCACGACGCCGCCACAGCCGCCCCAAACGACGGCTGGCTACCGCGGCATCAATGAGTTCGTCGTGAGCTATCAGCACGGCGTCGGCGACACGCGCTATTCGGCGATCTTCCGTCGCGACGGACTGTTTATGTGGAAGCTGTCAGCCGTCGATCTGAACGGCTGACGCACGCGTGGACGCAACGCCGGTGCATCACGCTGCCGCTTGCTCCTCTTCGGCAGCCGATGAACATGCGACCAGAATGCTGCATGACACACGGTCCAGCAACGGCGTGTTGCCCGCCCCCATCCACCAGCGTGACAAGCCCGTGCGGCAGCGATGCCCGACCACGACGAGATCGACGTGCAGCTCGCTCGCCAGCGACGCGATCTCGTCGATCGGGTGACCGAACGCGAAATGCCCCGTCGCCTTCACGCCGCGCTCAGTGAGCCAGTCGACGCCTTCCTGCAGGATCTCGCGCGCGGTCTTCTCGAAGCTGCCGCAAGCAACGTCCGTCAGTAGGCCCGCGCTTTGCGCGATGCTCGATCGCATGTCGACGACCGATAACAAATGCGTTTCCGCGCCCAGATCCATCGCCAGATTCGCACCGCAACGCAATGCCTTGCGGCCTTCGCGCGAGCCGTCGTAGCACAGCAGAATCTTGTTGTAGCTCGCCATGTCCTTACCCTCCCCGCGACCATCGCGGTCTTACTTGCATCATGGTGCGCCGCAATTCCACATGCAAGGGCTGGAAAACGCTAAGTGCGGTGGACCGAGCAGTCGGGCATGACGCGCCGCAAGATCGTGCACGCTATGCGCCGGCCTGCGCCTTGTGCGCACCGAACGGGACAGGGCCGATGCCCTAAAATAGGCAGCCGCCGCACGCATTGCCGCATCCGGTGCATGGCCACGCACACATTCAGGGAGCGTCCGTCTCGTATGTCTGAAGCTGCTATCGAATTCCATCAGGTCGAAAAGCACTATGGCGAGAAAATCGTCGTCGACGGCCTGTCGTTTCATGTGCGCGCAGGCGAATGCTTTGGGCTGCTCGGTCCCAACGGCGCAGGCAAGACGACCACACTGCGCATGCTGCTGGGCATCGCAGCGCCCGATGCGGGCAGCATCCGCCTGTGCGGCGAACCGATTCCGGGCCGCTCGCGTTTCGCGCGGGCGCGCGTCGGTGTCGTGCCGCAGTTCGACAATCTCGATCCCGACTTCACGGTCCGCGAAAACCTGCTCGTGTTCGGCCGCTACTTCGGTCTGTCCGCCGCGCAATGCCGGGCGATGGTGCCGACGCTGCTCGAATTCGCTCGGCTCGAGAGCAAGGCCGAGGCGCGCGTCGGCGAGCTGTCGGGCGGCATGAAGCGACGCCTCACGCTCGCCCGCGCACTCATCAACGATCCGGACGTGCTCATCATGGACGAGCCGACCACGGGCCTTGATCCGCAAGCGCGTCATCTGATCTGGGAACGGCTGCGCTCGCTGCTCGCACGCGGCAAGACGATCCTGCTGACCACGCACTTCATGGAAGAAGCAGAGCGTCTGTGTCACCGGCTGTGTGTGATCGAGGAAGGTCGCAAGATTGCGGAAGGCGCGCCGAACGAACTGATCGCGTCGGAAATCGGCTGCGACGTGATCGAAGTGTATGGCCCGGACCCGGCGACGCTGCGCGACGAACTGGCGCCGCTCTCCGTACGCACCGAGATCAGCGGCGAGACGCTCTTCTGCTATGTCGACGATCCACAGCCCATTCATGCGCTGCTCAAGCAGCGCGCGGGGCTGCGTTATCTGCACCGCCCGGCCAATCTCGAAGACGTCTTTCTGCGGCTGACCGGCCGCGAAATGCAGGACTGAGGCGACCCACGCACAAAATCCGCCACACAACCGACCACGCAAAATGGACGCACGCACCTACGATTCCCCCGACCATCACGCGTCGATGCGCGAGCGCTTCGCCGCGCTGCCCGCGAACGCCGTCAACTGGATGGCCGTCTGGCGGCGCAACTATCTGGTGTGGCGCAAGCTCGCGCTCGCATCGATGTTCGGCAATCTCGCCGATCCGATGATCTATCTGTTCGGGCTGGGCTTCGGCCTGGGGCTGATGGTCGGGCATGTCGACGGCGTGTCGTACATCTCGTTCCTCGCGGCGGGCACGGTGGCCTCGAGCGTGATGATGTCGGCGAGCTTCGAGTCGATGTATTCCGGCTTTTCGCGGATGCACGTCCAGCGCACGTGGGAGGCGATCATGCACACGCCGCTCACGCTCGGCGACATCGTGCTGGGGGAAGTCGTGTGGGCGGGCAGCAAGGCCGTGCTGTCGGGCGTCGCGATCATGCTGGTGGCGGGCGCGCTCGGCTATGCGAGCTTTCCGTCGATGCTGATCGCACTGCCCGTCATCGTGCTGGCGGGTCTCGCGTTCGCCAGCACCGCGATGATCGTGACGGCGCTCGCGCCCTCGTACGATTTCTTCATGTTCTACCAGACGCTGGTGCTCACACCGATGCTGCTACTCTCGGGCGTCTTCTTCCCGCTGTCACAATTGCCGCGCGCCGCGCAGATCGCGGCGCAACTGCTGCCGCTCGTGCATGCCGTCGATCTGATCCGGCCGGCCATGCTCGACCGTCCGATCGACGACGCCGCGCTGCATGTGGCCGTGCTTGCCACCTATGTGGTGGTGCCGTTCTGCGTGTCGGCGGTGCTGCTTCGCCGGCGCATGATGCGCTAAGGGCGCCGCAGCGCAGTCTGTGCTGCACGGCGGCGCCCTCGGGCAGATCCTTTCAGATCACTCTTCGTCGTCGGACCAGGGCACATCGACGTCCGAAATAAACTCGACCGTCGCGAACGGGCCGCCTTCCTGGCGTCCGATCTTGCCGTCCGCACGATGCCATTCCACGCGAAACATCGTGCCGGGATCGTCCGAACGCAGGCGCACCGTGCGCAGCTCTTCCGGATCGGCTTCCTCGACGGGGCCATCGAGCGAAACCAGCAACGCCTGCGGCCACAAGCCTTCGACGGGATCATAAATGCGATCGCCGTCGGGAATCGACGTGTGCGCCTCGACGCCGATCGTCGCCGATGCATCGACGATCATCTTGCCCAATGCTCGCAGCACGGCCGTTGCACGCGCCGAGTTGGCCTGACGAATGGCGAGATCCCCGCGCGTCAGCGCCTGCTCGAGTTTCGGATTGGTCTTTTGTTGGGCCATGCGATGTCCTGATTTGACTGGTTCGCGCCGAAGCGCCGTTTGTGCAGCTGAATGCGTCGTGCCGACCGGGCGCCGCCCGGCAGCACATGCGGGGCGTTATCGTAGCATTCGTCTCGCGCCGTCCGCGCGTTGCGGTGCAACAGTCACCGTGTTGCCGCCCCAGGCGGGCGCTCGATCGTCTGCTCGCCTCCCCAGTTTAGGACGAGATTCGGAACAATGACGCCGCCTTTTATGACGGACGCTTACTCAGAATCCGAGCGCGACGGCGAGTAGTCCCGCCAGCACGCCGAACGCGACCACGGCAACGGCCACGATGGTCAGCACGCGCGGGCGGAACGAGCGCGCCAGCATCGCCAGCGACGGCACGCTAATGGGCGGCAGCGTCATCAGCAGCGCGCCCGCGGGGCCGACACCCATGCCGAGCGACAGCATCGCCTGAATGATGGGCACCTCGCCCGCCGTGGGGATCACGAACAGCATTCCCGCGACGGCCAGCGCCGCGATCCAAACAATGTCGTTGCCGATTTCCGGCCCGACGTGCGGAAACAGCCACGCCCGCGCTGCGCCTAGCAGCAGGATCAGCACGATGTATTCCGGCACGAGGCGCACGGCCATCCGTACGAAGATCGACAGCCAGCGCACGAAAGGATTCCCCGCGCGCTGCTGATCGACGAGCTCGACGAGGCGCGCGTCGGCCGTCTGGGCTTCCGCGCGCGTTACCAGCCGGTTCACCACATAGCCAAGGCCGAACACCATCGCGACGCCGAGCACGAGGCGCAAGCCCGCCCACTGCCAGCCGAGCACGAAGCCCATGAACACGAGCGTTGCGGGATTGAGCACCGAATTGCCGAGCCAGAACGCGATCGCGCCGCCCGGCGAAGCCTGGCGCTCACGCAAACCGGCGACGACGGGCGCCGCGCAGCACGTGCACATCATCCCCGGCAACGCCAGCAAACCGCCTGCCGCGACGCTGCCGAAGCCCGACTTGCCGAGCAGCCGCGCCACCCAATATGCGGGCAGCAGCGCCTGCACAGCCGAGCCGAGCAGCAGGCCGAGCACCATCGCCTGCCAGATTGCCTTGCCGTAGACGAGCGCGTAGCCGAGGGCCGCATCCCACGACGGCGCGGGCGCGCTCGCAGCCGTGCCCATCAGGATCGACGCGCCGATCGAATGCGTCGACGCGGCCGTCAAGGCGCGGTGGTAATACGGAAACCATTTGACGTAGAAAAGCCCGGCGACGGCGAGCAGCACGAAAATCGGCCATGTCGAAGCGGCGGGCGAGGAGGTGGGACGCGTGGAGGTCATCGTCATGGGTCGTGATACGGGTCGTTCTGTTGTGGGGCTAAGGTACGAGGTGCGCGAACCGCGCGCAAGCCATGCGCGAATCGTGCGCACTGTACACGGATCGGCATGGTATCGAAAAAAGCGGGGCCGAAGCGCGCGTTCTGCCCGGCTTGATGGCGAGCGCGCTATCGTACGCGAGTTGCGGGGTGCGGTGTTGGGCTCACGCATCTGGCGCAAGCGTTCTGTGGGTGTCGGCGTACCGCCGTCGCGGCACGCCGTGTCTGGCAGCGTGTCGAATCCCGCGCTCAGGGCGCCGGGTTCGGTTGCAATTCGTGCAGCGCATCGATCTCGGCCAATGCGTCCGCCGAGAGCTTCACGTCGACGCTCGCAATGTTCTCTTTCAACTGATCGAGCGACGTTGCGCCGATCAGATTGCTCGTGACGAAGGGCCGGCTGTTCACGAACGCGAGCGCGAATTGCGCGGGCGACAGACCGTGGCGCCTGGCGAGTTCGACATAGCGGCTCGTCGCATGCACGGCCTGCGGTTTGCTGTAGCGCTGGAAGCGCTCGAACAGCGTGATGCGCGCGCCTGCCGGGCGCGCCCCGCGCTCGTACTTGCCCGAGAGCCAGCCGAACGCGAGCGGCGAATACGCCAGCAGACCGACATGCTCGCGATGCGTGAACTCCGAAAGCCCCGCTTCGAACGTCCGGTTCAAGAGGCTATAGGGATTCTGGATCGATACGATGCGCGGCAAGCCAAGCTTCTCCGACGCGCGCAGGAATTGTGCAACGCCCCACGGCGTTTCGTTCGACACACCGATATGACGCACCTTCCCTTCTTTCACGAAATCGGCGAGCACGGAAAGCGTCTCTTCGATGGGCACCGTGTACGCGTCGTCGATCCACGGATACGCGGGACGGCCGAACGTCATCGTGCTGCGATCGGGCCAGTGCAACTGATACAGGTCGACGTAATCGGTTTGCAGACGCTTCAGGCTGTCGTTCAGCGCCTCGGTGAGATTCTTGCGGTCGAACTGGTTGCCCTCGCCGCGAATGTGGCGCGGGTTGTGCGGCTGACGCGCGGGGCCGGCGATCTTGGTGGCGAGCACGATCTTGTCGCGCATCGAACGATGCTGCGCGAGCCACGTGCCGATATAGCGTTCCGTCGATCCTTGCGTTTCCGGGCGCGGCGGCACGGGATACATCTCGGCGGCATCGATTAGCGTGATGCCCTGAGCGAGTGCGTAATCCATCTGCTCGTGGGCATCGCGCTCCGTATTCTGCTCGCCCCACGTCATCGTGCCGAGACCGATCAGGCTGACCTGTACATCCGTTTCGCCGAGCTTGCGGTATTCCATCGATTCGTTCCTGTTTCGTGTTCTGACGGGTGATCCATCGGTAAACGGCGAAATTACCATGTCCGCGTCAAACGCGTGCGTGGATAGAATGTCGTCTGAAATGAAGCCTGGCTGAAGCAAGCAAGACGTCCGTTTCGATGCGCTTACAACGTTCGGAGAATCATGTCGATGTCAGATACGCCGTCCACGCAAACCGTCCCGTCGAACGGACGGCCGTCGCTGATCGTGACGCTCGTGGCCGCGGCGTTTTTCATGGAGAACCTCGACGGCACCATCATCGCGACGGCGTTGCCGCAGATGGCGCATTCGTTCGGCGTGCATGCCGTCGACCTGTCCATCGGCATCACGTCGTATCTGCTGACGCTCGCCGTTTTCATTCCGATCAGCGGCTGGGCCGCCGATCGCTTCGGCGTGCGCAACGTGTTCACGGCGGCGCTGGCGGTGTTCACGCTGGCGTCGGTGGCGTGCGGGATGACGGACGGGCTCGTCGAGTTCACCGCGGCGCGCGTGGTGCAAGGCATCGGCGGCGCGATGATGGTGCCCGTCGGCCGCCTTGCCGTGCTGCGCGCGACGCCCAAGGATGATCTGATGCGCGCGATCTCGATCATCACGTGGCCGGGACTCGTCGCACCCGTCATCGGACCGCCGCTCGGCGGCTTTATCACGACGTATTCGTCGTGGCGCTGGATCTTCTATCTGAACGTTCCCCTCGGCATCGTCGGCATGGTGCTCGCGTGGCGCTTCATCCGTGCCGACCGCGACACGCAGAAGCGTCCGTTCGATACGCTGGGTTTCGCGCTGTGCGGCGTCGCGGGCACGGCCATCATGTATGCGATGGAACTGCTCGGCCGCTCGGACGCGCCGTGGCGCGAAGCGCTCGCGTTTCTCGCGGGCGGCATCGCGGCGGGTATCGCGGCCTTCTTTCATCTGCGGCGCGATCCGCATCCCGTCGTCGATCTGTCGGCGTTTCGCGTGAAGACGTTTGCCGTCGCGATGGGCGGCGGCTCGCTGTTTCGCGTGTCGATCAGCGCAGTGCCGTTTCTGCTGCCGCTGATGTTCCAGCTCGGCTTCGGTATGAACGCGTTTCACTCTGGGCTGCTGACACTCGTCGTGTTTGCGGGCAACCTCTCGATGAAGCTCGTGACCACGCCCGTGATGCGCCGCTTCGGCTTTCGTCCCGTGCTGCTCGTAAATGGCGCGCTCGCGGCATTGAGCATCGCGGCGATGAGTCAGCTGACGGCCGCGACGCCGCTCGTGCTGATGGCCGTCGTGCTGTTCGCGAGTGGCTTGTCGCGCTCGCTGCAATTCACGGCCGTCAATACACTGAGCTTTGCCGACGTGCCGAAGCGGCAGATGAGCGGCGCGTCGACCCTCTCGAGCACGCTCTCGCAGATGACGATGGGCATGGGTGTCGCCCTCGGCGCGATCGCAATGCGGCTGGCGGCGTGGCTGCATGGGCATGAGGCGCAGTCGGTGACGCCGGCGGATTTCAGTGTCGCGTTTCTGCTGGTGGCGGCCGTCGGGCTGGTGGCCATTGTCGACGTGTTCGGTCTTGAGCGCGATGCGGGCGCACATGTGAGCGGGCATCGGCGGGAACGGACCTGAGTTTGCCGTTCTACTTTGGATTGCGAGGTTGTGCCTGACGATGAACATCGAACAGTTTGAATTGCTCGTGACACGTACGATGCCGTACGGCAAGTACAAAGGACGTGTGATCGCCGATCTGCCGGGACATTATCTGAACTGGTTTGCGCGCGAAGGATTTCCGCCTGGCGAGATCGGGCGGCTGATTGCGTTGATGCACGAGATCGATCACAACGGACTGAAGGGATTGCTGGAGCCGTTGCGCAAGCGGTGAGCTCTGTTCGATGTATGCGGGCGCGATGCTTTGCACCGCGCTCCACACGTCAGGCGTGACGTAGTGCCAAAACAAAACGGCATTGCGATTGCTCACAATGCCGTTGCTGGAAATATCTGAATTCTCTGGGGTGGCTGATGGGACTCGAACCCACGACGACAGGAATCACAATCCTGGACTCTACCAACTGAGCTACAGCCACCACTGAACTACACCTCCGCTGCCTGCTACCGAGCGGCGGTCAGCAACGAAGAAGCGAGATTATACAAACACGAATCGTATTTGCAAAGCCCTTTATTCAAACATTTCGCTGGGCTCGCGCAAATGCTGTCGCGCTTCGTCGAAAATCGCGAGGTCGCGTGCCGCCAGCTTCTTGTTATCGGACAGCACCCGCCGCCATCCGCGCGCGCCCGCAACGCCGCGATACAGGCCCAGCGCATGGCGCACGATCGCGCCAAGGTAGGTACCGCGCGCGAGCTCGGCGCGGCAATATTCGATCAATTGCGCCTCGGCTTCTTCGCGCGTCGGCGCGGCATCCGTCGAACCGTAGAAGCGCGCATCGACATCCGCGAGCACGAATGGGTTGTGATACGCCTCGCGGCCCAGCATCACGCCGTCGACGTGCTGCAGGTGCGTTTCGACTTCATCCAGCGTCTTGATGCCACCATTGATGATGATTTCGAGCTGCGGAAAGTCGCGCTTCAGGCGATACGCGTAGTCGTACTTGAGCGGCGGGATCTCGCGATTCTCTTTCGGGCTCAGGCCTTTGAGGATCGCGTTGCGCGCGTGCACGATGAACACGTCACAACCTGCGTCGGCGATCGTGCCGACGAAGTCGCGCACGAACGCGTAGTCTTCGACATCGTCGACGCCGATCCGGTGCTTGACGGTCACGGGCACCGACACCGCATCGCGCATTGCCTTCACGCAATCGGCGACGAGTTCCGGCTCCTTCATCAGGCATGCGCCGAATGCGCCGCGCTGCACGCGCTCCGACGGGCAGCCGCAATTCAGATTGATTTCGTCGTAGCCCCATTGTTCGCCGAGCTTGGCCGACCTCGCCAGATCTTCCCGCTCGCTGCCGCCGAGCTGCAACGCGACGGGCGCTTCATCAGCCGTAAACGCAAGATGACGCGCGACGTCCCCGTGAATCAGCGCCCCTGTGGTCACCATCTCTGTGTACAGCCAGGCGTGCCGGGACAGCGTGCGGTGAAACGAGCGGCAATGGCGGTCGGTCCAGTCCATCATGGGCGCGACGGACACGCGGCGGGCACTGACATTGGGCTTTGAAGACATGAGGCGGCAAACCAGAAATAAGAAACGACAAACGAACCACTCGGATAGCGCGCAATTTTACCGCAAGCCGCCTCCGGTGCCCCCTTCCCTGCACTTCACCAGCCCCGCAAAGCCATGATTTATCGATGGTTTGCCTGATGCTGACGCCTCATTTATCAGGGCGCGTACACGGTGAACGCCCGCCCGGCGGGCCTTCGTTGATTGTTTCCGAACGCAGAACAGTAATTTCAAATTATCGATACAAAAAATTGATAGTAAGGGTATACACTGCCTTCCATCGACGTTGCGAACACAGCGCCGCGAGGCAAACAGCGCAACGCTTTACTGAATCAAACATTACGGAGAGTTCACCATGAAGACCAAGCTTATCGCCGCAGTTCTGATCGCCGCTTCCGCTACGCTGGCTGCTCCCGCTTTCGCAAGCGGCTACGGCCCGGCTCCGCACTACAACCCGACGGTCGGCGCGCCCGCATCGCAACAAGGCCAGAGCGCGCAGACGCTGGCAGCAGAAGCACAGCAAGCCAACGCAGTCGCCTACGGCGGCGTGCAAAATGGTTCGACGCAAGCTGGCAAGCATGAGCCGGTGACGGGCCCGGGCTCGGTGTTCTTCGGCCACTAAGCCGAACGCCGTGGCAACACCGGCAGCAGAGTTCGCAGTAGGCAGTACCCAGCAGTATCGGGCAGCACTGGCGGCACGCAGTTCCTGTCGTGGCAGTACGCAGCCTTGTAGTTGCTGTCTTGCGGTAGCAGTAAGCAGTTTTGAAGTTGCCGCTCCAGATGTAGCAGCACGCAGTACCGCAGTTAAGGCTTGACCGTAGTTGTGCAGTACCGTTGATGGCGAAATGGCAGTATCTGGAAGTATCCGCAGTTTGAAGTTGCCGTACCCTGAAAGTACCCGCAGTTCGAAGTTGCCGTAGCTGGAAGTACCACGCAGTGTTGTTGCAGGTGTCGTGCAGCCGGATGTTCCCCACGGAGCATCCGGCTTTATTTCTTCGGCGTCGATAAAATAAAACGGCTTGCTTAACCGCCCGCCGCCAGCAGTTCGACGTCAATCGCCTCGCGCGCCGCGCGAAAACCCGCTTCGGCGGCCGCGCGTTCAGTCGGCCAGAATCCGTCGATGTGCACGAGCCGCCAGTCCAGCATCACCGCATCGCGCTTCAGCACGCGAAAATGCGCCTTGACGCCCGTCAGCACCTGCTCGACGGCAACCTCCACATCGAACTCCTTGTAGCGATCCTGGTAGTCGCCCATGTCGATGCCTTTCGGCTCCATCGCGCCTCCCTTTCTCTTTCGAGCGTCTGCTCGCGCAACGCAAGCGGCCCGCGCCGGGGTGTAATCACGCGCCGTCAGTCGCCATCAGTCGCAATCGCCAGACAGATACTTACGGCCGTCACAGGTAATTTCGACGCCCGCGCCCTTCCCCGCCTTGGCCACCAGTCCCGCGACCAGCAATTCCTTTTCGACGACAGGCTCGACGGCGGGCGGCGTCTGCCCCGTTCCGACATCGTTCAGTTGCCGTAGCGTATCGATTGCATCCGCACTCAAGGACCTCGTCATTGCAGCCTCCACATTCGTTGCGGCGCGCCGCCCGTATGGCACTGCGCCAGTCGATGCTCAGTTCATGCTAGCACTTCCAGCCGCAATTGCCGGACGTATCGCGCCCGCGATGCGCGCACTCAGATGCGTCGAGAATGGGGTAAAGGACGGCGGAAAGATCGCCCGCCATGCAGGGGCTGGCACGCGCCTAGCGACAGACCATAAAAAACCAGCACGGAGATCGCGATGATTTCGATGAAGCTCAGTTCCGCATGCCACGTGTGGGCGTCGCTCGGAAGCGCCGTTGTGCTCGCCGCGGCGGCAGGCGCAGCGCAGACGGCGTGGGGCCAGACAATCGCGCCACGGGCAGGCGGCGCGCCGATGGTGAAACCGCCGCCGGCAGCGGCATCCGGCGCGGCGAGCGCGACGAATCCCGACAACATGCCCGTCAAGAAGCCGCGCCAGCCGACCAACGACGACATGTCGCATCAACCGCCCGCCAGTTCGACGAACGCGAAATAGTGAACGGCGGGGCGCTCATTTCGGCGCGCAGCCGCGCTACGGGGTCTCTATGGCGCCAGCAGCGCGCTACAGCCGCGCGATAGACACCTCCGTCGATTTGACGAGCGCGACCACTTCCGCGCCGACCTTCAGTTCGAGTTCGTCGATCGAACGGGTCGTGATGACCGACGTGACGATGCCGAACGGCGTATCGACGTCGACTTCGGAGACGACGGGGCCGCGGATGATTTCCTTCACTTTGCCTTTGAACTGGTTGCGTACGTTGATCGCGGAAATGCTCATATGGGATAGCTCCGTGGGTCGATAAAAAAGTAACCGGGCCGCGGCATGGGTCGAACCGTCACACTGCCCAGCGAAGGTCGCGCGCGTGCACGCTGCGCACGTCATGCGCGTTCGCGTCGTGCAACCCGTGATCGTCCGGCGCCCGTGTCTTCATCACACCCCGCAACACGTGTTCTTCGAGCTTTGCAAAAGACGTCGACGCCCGTTCGCGAGGCCGCGCCAGGGGCACGGGCTGATCGAGCGCGATCCTGCCCTCCTCGATCAGCAGGATGCGATCGGCGAGCGCGACGGCTTCCTGCACGTCGTGCGTGACGAGCAGCGCGGTGAAGCGATGCTCGCGCCACAGCCGTTCAATCAACGCATGCATTTCGATGCGTGTCAGCGCGTCGAGCGCGCCGAGCGGTTCGTCGAGCAGCAGCAGTTGCGGGCGGTGCACGAGCGCGCGCGCCAGCGCCACGCGCTGCCGCTGACCGCCCGACAACTGCGCGGGCCAGTCGTTCGCGCGTTCCAGCAGGCCGACTTCGGCGAGCACCGCGCGCGCATCGTCGCGCGACGACCGGCGAAGGCCCAGCATCACGTTCTGCATCACGCTCTTCCACGGCAGCAGGCGCGCGTCCTGAAACATGATCCGCGTGTCGAACGGCTGCGAGCCGTCCGCGCGTTTTTCCAGCTTGCCTGAGCTCGGCGCTTCGAGGCCGGCAATCAGCCGCAGCAGCGTCGACTTGCCGCAGCCGCTGCGTCCAACGATCGACACGAAGCTGCCGCGCTCGATCGACAGATCGACATCCGAGAGCACGGCACGCTCGCCGTACCGCTTGCCGACGCCGCGCAATTCAACCGACACGTCTTGCGGCTCGCGGGTGATTTCACGCTGCGCAGCGCCCGCATCTGGCGTCCCGAGCCAGTCGTGCAGCGACACGGCATCGCGTTCGACGGCCGCGGTGGCCGCTTGCGCCGCGGCGCGATCGTGCATGCGCGGCTGCTGGAGTTCGGCTTCGAGATCGGCGCCCGCCACGCCGCCATACGAGGCGGACAAGGTGCTTGCACTCATGCTTTCTCTCCTCGTTGATAAGCGGGATGCCAGCGCAGCGACACGCGTTCGAGCCCTTTCGCGAGCATGTCGGCGAGCTTGCCGAGCGCCGCGTACAGCAAGATGCCCACCACCACGACATCCGTTTGCAGAAATTCGCGCGCATTCATCGTCATGTAACCGATGCCCGATTGCGCGGAGATCGTTTCGGCGACGATCAGCGTGACCCACATGAGTCCGAACGCGAAGCGCACACCGACGAGGATCGACGGCAACGCGCCCGGCAGGATCACGTCGCGATAGAGCGCGAAGCCTTTCACGCCATAGCTGCGCGCCATCTCGATCAGATTGGCGTCGACGGAACGGATCCCGTGATACGTGTTCACATAGATCGGAAAGAACACGCCCAGTGCAACGAGAAACAACTTCGCCTCTTCCTCGATGCCGAACCAGAGGATCACGAGCGGGATCATCGCGAGCGCGGGGATGTTGCGGATCATCTGCACGGTCGTGTCGAGCGCGATATCGATGGGCCGGAACAGACCCGTCGCGAGCCCGAGCACGAAGCCGATGCCGCCGCCGATCGCAAAGCCCGACACCGCGCGCCACGTGCTCACTTTCACATCGGCCCACATTTCGCCCGACTCGATCAGAGACCACGCGGCCTTCACGACGGCGAGCGGTTCGGGCAGCACGCGCGTCGACAGCACGCCGCTGCGCGCGGCGAGTTCCCACGCGATCAGAATGACGAGCGGCACGATCCACGGCGCGGCCCTGCCTGCGAGCGGCGCGAGTGCTGCGAGTGGTGCGCGATAAGCAAGTGGCGTGAGACCGGCGCGCGCCCGACGGTTTCCGGAAACAGTCGACATCAATCAGGACTCCCTGTAGAAGCGATGCGTGGCACATCGAGCCATCTGGTTCAGCTTTGCGACGCCTTCGGCGCATAGTGATTGCCGACGATCTCGCCGAACGGCCCCGACAGCGGACCATTCGCGTTCGCGCGCTGGCGTCCCGGCAGCAGCGGAAATACCAGTTCGGCGAAGCGATACGACTCTTCGAGATGCGGATAGCCGGAGAGAATGAAGGTCTCGATGCCGAGCTCCGCGTACTCGCGCATGCGGGCAGCGACCTGTTCGGCATTGCCAACGAGCGCCGTGCCTGCGCCGCCGCGCACGAGTCCCACGCCCGCCCACAGGTTCGGATAGATCTCCAGTTCCTTGCGCGAGCCGCGCTTGCCGCCGTGCAGCGCGGCCATGCGCCGCTGGCCTTCAGAATCCATCTTCGCAAACGCCTCCTGGGCGCGGGCGACCGTGTCGTCGTCGAGCTTGCTGATGAGCTTGTCGGCCGCGGCCCACGCCTCGTCTTCCGTCTCGCGCACGATCACGTGCAAACGGATCCCGAAGCGGATCGTGCGGCCATGCTGCGCGGCGCGCGCACGGATATCGGCGATCTTCTCCGCGACGGCCTCGGGCGGCTCGCCCCATGTCAGATAGGTGTCGATGTGTTCGCCCGCCATCTCGTGCGCCGCCGGCGACGAGCCGCCGAACCAGAGCGGCGGATGCGGGCTCTGCACGGGCGGATACAGCAGCTTGCCGCCCTTCGACTTCAGATGCCTGCCGATGAACTCGACGCTCTCGCCGTGATGCGCGCTCGTCAGCAGGCCGCGCCAGATGCGCAGAAATTCGTCGGTGATTTCGTAGCGCGTGTCATGATCGACGAACAGTCCGTCGCCTTCGAGTTCGGCCGCATCGCCGCCCGTCACGACGTTGATCAGCAGACGTCCGCCCGACAGGCGGTCGAAGGTCGCCGCCATGCGCGCCGATAATCCGGGCGACGCGATGCCCGGACGGATCGCCACCAGAAACTTGAGGCGCTGCGTGGCGGGAATCAGGCTCGATGCGACGACCCAGGCGTCTTCGCATGAACGGCCCGTCGGCAGCAGCACGCCCTCGTAGCCGAGCGTATCGGCTGCGACGGCGATCTGCCGGAAGTAGTCGTAGTCGGCCGCGCGGGCGCCCTGCGAGGTGCCGAGATAACGGCTGTCGCCGTGAGTCGGAATGAACCAGAACACATTCATGTGCTGCTCCCGCTTGATCCGGATGATGAGTGTGAGGTCGGTGAAATGTCGTGCCGCGCACGGTTACGCGCTCGCGCAGAGGCACTCGCGCTCTGCGCGGGCGTGAGCGGCGCTCGCCGCGCACATGCGGCACATCGAAACGGGACGATTGAAGAAGACCGCGTCAGCGGCGACAGCGAGACGGCCCGTGCCGCCGGCACGCGCCACGCGCTACTGACGACGCAGCCGGGCACGCGCGCATTAGCATCGGTTGAAGCATCGAAGAGGACATCGCGACGGGTTCTCTCAAGTGGGTCGTAAAGTTCGGCGCACGCTTCGCGCGGTCAGCAACATGCGCGGCACGTGTCGACGCGACGGCAGGCGCGCATGTGACGCATGCGTTGCCGTCGCCTGTATGGGAGAACAGTCTATGGACCGCGCTCGTTGTTTTGAACGATTTTTTTGAGCTTAGGTTTTCCACTTTCGTGATTTACCTGACGTTGCAGCATACGTCGCAAAAGCGCACGGGACGCACGCCAGCGCACCAGAAGCCGGCCTCGCCGCCGATATAATGGCGCTCGTTCCAACAACCTGCACGGGCTGCGCCAAGTCGACGACGCCCGCGACCGCCGCTGTCAAGCATGCAAAAAATCATCCTGCCGTTCGTATCCGGCTTTCTGGCGTCGCTGTTCTTTCGCGAGTCGACGCTCGCGCTCCTGCACGCCGCCGGCCTCATCGACCCGACGGGGTTTTCGACGGCGCCATTCGTGCCGATCGGCTTGCCGGAGTTCATCGCGAATGCGATCTGGAGTTCGGTATGGGCCGTGCTGATGGCGTGGCTGCTGCGCGTGTCGCCCGAGCGTCCTGCGCCGTGGGTTCAGGCGTTCGTGTTCGGCGGCATCGTCCTGACGGCGGCGAGCGTGTTCGTCGCCGATCCCATTCGCGGCATCTGGCCGTCGGGCAACATGCTGCCGCGCCTTGCGCTCGGCTTCGCGTCGAACGCAATGTGGGGCTGGGGCGCACTCGTTTTCATGCGCGCCTTCATGGCGAGCGAGAACTGAGCGCCCCACCCGCATCTGCTGCCTCTGCGCTTCTTTTCAGCTTCGTTACGGCGTTTTCCCGCTTCTTCGCGTCAGCCTTGCAGATCCCGCAGCGGATGTTCGTTCGCGGGCCACGGGCTGTCGAACATCGCGTCGACGTCCGCGCGCTTCACGTCTTCGATTCGCGCAAAGCGCCAGTGCGGCTGGTTGTCCTTGTCGATGATGCGCGCGCGGATGCCTTCCGGCGCGTCGCCGCGTTCGAACGACGAACGCGTCAGATCGAGATCGCGGCGCAGGCACTCGGCCATTGTGCCTTCGGCGCGCGTCACCACTTCCAGCGATACCGCCATCGACAGCGGCGAACGCTCGCGCAGCATCGCGCCCGCCTGCTCCGCCCAGTCGGCATAGGCGCAATCACCTTCGAGGTCGAGTGAACGGATGATCTGCGCGACGTCCGCCCGCGCGAAGTGTTTGTCGATCAGCATGCGGGCATCGGCGAGCGGCGAGACGTCGGGCAACGGCGTGACCCGATGCGCGTCCGCTTCCTGCCGCACGCACGCCACCACTTCCGCGCCCTGCTCGAACGTCTGCGACTTCAGGCGATCGATCAGCGCGGGGATGACTTCGTCGGGCAGATACGCGTCGGCGAGACCCGCGTAAAGTGCATCGGCGGCGCCGATCGTCGTGCCCGTCACCGCCAGATAGCGGCCGATCGCACCCGGCGTTCGCGCGAGAAACCATCCGGCGCCGACATCGGGAAACAAACCGATGCGCGTTTCCGGCATCGCCATACGTGTCGACGACGTCACGACGCGCAAACCACCCGTCCGGTGCGCGCCTTGCGAAATACCCATGCCGCCGCCCATCACGATGCCGTTCATCAACGCGATATACGGTTTCGTGTATGTGAAGATCGCGTGATCGAGCCGGTACTCGTCGATGAAGAACGTGTCCACGGCATCACCGTCGCCGCGCCGAAACGCGTCGTACAGATAGCGGATGTCGCCGCCCGCACAGAACGCACGTTCGCTCGTGCTGCGCACGACGACGGCAAGCACGCCGGGCTCGTCGCGCCATTGGTCGAGCGCCGCCTGCATCGCGCGCATCATGTCCAGCGACAGCGCATTGAGCGCCTTCGGCCGGTTCAGCTCGATGAAACCGATGCCGTTGGCGACATAGGCGATGAGTTCGTCGGAGGCGAGGCGCGGTTCGGATGTCGACATGGCGTGGGTGTGAAGCGGTTCGATGGAGATGCGACGCCAACGGTAACACGCGTCATCGACTTGTTCAGTAAAACCGGCAGCGCAACGGGTGGCCCGCGTTGCGCTCGCCGGCCTCGCCGGCTATTGCGCAGCGTTGTCTTTCGTTGAAGCGTTGCGGCGAGGCCTTGCCGTCTTCGGGCTTTGCGCCGTCGAACCGGCGGGCGTGTCGGTGGCGGGCGCTTCGTGCGTCGCTGCATTTGCGTCGGCACCGCCTGCGCCGAACCATGCGACGAGCGCTGCATCGATCACCGCGTCGAGCGGCGCGCGCGGGAACACGGGGCACGTCAGATGCAACGCGACGATACCGTGCATCGTCGCCCAGAATGCCTCGGCGCACACCTGGCTGTCCGGCGCGCCGCGCAGACGGCCTTGCGCCTTGAGCGCGTCGATCGATTCGACCATCAGACGAAAGGCTGCGTCGTCCGCGTTTTCAGCGGCGGTGTCCGCGCGCTCGCGGCCGCCGAGCGCCGCGCCCGTGTAAGACGGATCTTCCATGAAGATCAACCGATACGTTTCCGGATGCGCAACGCCAAATGCGACGTACGCGCGACCGATGGCCTTTAGCCGCTCGGCATGATCCGCAATCGCGACCAGCGGTTCGAAAGTGCCGAGCAGTTGCGCATAACCTTCCGCACACAATGCGCGCGCGATCGCGTCACGGCTCTCGAAGTGCAGATACAGCGTGGCGGGCGAGTATTCGATCGCCTCGGCGATCTTGCGCATGGACAGCGCGCCAAACCCCTCGCGCATGACGATACGCCGCGCGGAATCGAGGATGCGTTCGCGCAGCTCCTGCTTCTGTCGTGTCTTTCTTTCGGCTATTCCCATGTAGACGATTTTCCGGTTGACAAACTGAAAAGTCAAATTAAACTGAACATCGTTCATTGAACAGTGTTCAGTAAATTTCTTGTGCTCAGCGACACGCATGAAACGGGCACGCTCGACGGGAGGCCTCATGAAAGACGCAGCACAGATCGGACTGTTCGGCGCAGCAGGCGCCGCCGGCCGCAGCATCGCCCACGCACTTGGCGCGGCGGGCCGCCGTTATCGCGTGATCGGACGCGGGCGCGACGCGCTGCAGGCGTCGTTCGGACACGATCCGCTTGCCGAAATCGTCACCTGGAACCCGGACGATCCCGCCACGGTCGCGACAGCGGCAGCGGGCCTGCAGACGGCCGTGTATCTCGTCGGCGTGCCGTATCACCAGTTCGGCCAACATCCCGTGCTCATGCAGAAGACGCTCGACGGCTTGCGCGCGGCGGGCGTGCAGCGCCTGATCCTGATGGGCACGGTGTATCCGTACGGGCGGCCGCGCACCCTGCCCGTCACCGAATCGCATCCGCGCGAACCGCATACGTTCAAGGGCAAGATGCGGCTCGTGCAGGAGAATCTCGTCATCGACGCGCATGGACACGACGGACTCGAAACGCTGGTGCTGCGCCTGCCCGATTTCTACGGTCCGGACGTCGAGCGCAGCTTTCTGCACGGCGTGTTCCAAGGCGCGGCGCGCGGTTCCCGTGCGCAGATGATCGGGCCGATCGACGTGCCGCATGAATTCGTGTTCATACCCGACGTGGGGCCCGTCGTCGAACGGCTGTCGCGTACGCCCGAAGCGTTCGGCCGCGTGCTGCATCTGGCCGGGACAGGCACGATCACGCAGCGCGAAATCGCCGAACGCGCCTACGCGCTTGCGCAGCGAGAACCCAAGCTGATGGTGGCGGGCAAGACGATGTTGCGTGTCATGGGTCTCTTCGACCCGATGCTACGCGAACTGGTGGACATGCATTACCTGCTGACCGACCCTGTCGTCATGAACGACTCGGCGCTGACGAAGCTGATCGGTCCTGTCGTGAAGACATCCTACGAGTCGGGAATTGCGCAGTCGCTGGCAGCGGCGCGGCGTGTGGCCGCGCGGGCGGCCGCCCAGGCCGCGTGATCGGCAGCGCCGTCTGCTCGCTGGCGTTGGGAGACCGCGCGTGTCAGCTGCCCGCCAGATTGCCCGGCGGAAAGTGGCCGCTCTTGAGCAGAACGGGCGTGCCGTTACTGATGAGCAAATGCTCACGTGCGACAGCCTCGATACGCTCGCGCCCTGCGTCGAACGCACGGCGCCAGCCGTCCGTGTCGTTAGTGTCGGCGCCGAAGTGATCTTCGAGCGCTTCGACCGAAATCGCACACGGCACCCGCTCGCCATCGACCAGCGCCGGAAACACCAGCGTCAGGTTGAAGTCGCGATAAGCGGGCGCGTCGGTGGGGAAACGAATCTCCATGATGACCTCATCGGGACAATCCGGCGTTATGGGCGACTGGCCGCGCACGCGTCGTGAAAACGCGTGACAGGCGGCCGACGGCCCGATCGGCGGGCTTTATGGTACTCGTAGCAGCAGCCGGCGGTCCAGCGTCAGATCGCCGGGAACGCTTCACCGGCGCATCCGGCGCGGCGTCCTGAATGATCAAGGCCGCCGCGCGCATCGGATCAGCGTACCCGGCGACTGGCTCATGCGCCGTCCAGCAGCCGGTCCACGTACGCGCGGCCGGCTGTTTCGACATGGACGAGCGCTTCGTCTTCCGTCGCAAAGCGATGCTCGTCGCCGATCTCGATCAGCGTTTCGATCCGGTGCGGGTCGTCCGGCCCGCGTTCCGACAGGCTGACCGATCCCACGTACAGCCCTTCCCGCTCGCCCGCGCGCAGCGTCTGCTCGTGCGCCGGCACGAACCGCGCCGACGCACTGATGTAATAGCCCCGATACGGACCGCTTACCCGCTCTGCCATAGTCACCCCTCGTCCGATGTTGCTGCAAATCATGTGACAGCACGCGGCACGCCACGTGCGACACACATAAGTCTTCGCTTCGCGCGATAAGTTCTGCGCGTGCTCCAACGCGGTCGGCCAAGCCGCGCGATGCCCGCAATTTCCTGACGAGAACCGACGATATGGGAAAATATTTTCTCCGAGAGCGCGAGATCGCCGAGCCGGACGCCGCCAACGCGTGGTTCGCGTACGCGGAAGGTCATGGGATGGACATCCCGAAGGCGATCAGCATCTGGGAGGACGCCGCGACGCAAGAAGGCGCCGACAGCCGGCGTGCCGTCGGCCAGGCAGGCATCCGCATCGATCTGGCGGACACGGGCCACCCGGGACTCAGACCCGAAAGTCGAGACGGCTGAGCCCGGACGGCATCGCCTTCCGTCGCGACCGAGCGACGCGCGGTCTACGGCGCTTCGCTCAGTCGCCTGATGAAAGGCCGCGTGACGATCCTCCTCGCGGCTCGCCCGTCACACCCTATTTCTGCAAGGAAACACAATGAAGTCGACCGAACGGCGCGCGCGCCATGCTCTTGTCTCTCACGCGATCCGTACGGCCGCGCTGCCGCTCGCCGCACTCGCGATAGCGACCCTTGGCGCATGCGCGTCGTCGAACACGACGTCGCTGATCAATCTGCCGAACGGCGAAACGGGCTTCGCGGTCACCTGCAGCGGCGCCGACGCCAGCTCGAGCTGGGCGTCCTGCTACGTGCAGGCCGGCAAGGCCTGCGGGGCGACGGGCTATGACATCGTGTCGAAGGACAACGACGAAGGCGGCACGACGGGCGGCGGAATCACGAACGTCGTTTCGGCGAACGTGAAGAACCGCTCGATGGTGATTCGCTGCAAATGATTCGGTGCCGCCCGGCGGCGCGCGGCGTCAATGCGCCTGCATCTTCGAAAACAGATTCAGCACGACGACGCCGGCGACGATCAGGCCGAGCCCGGCGACAGCGGCAAGATCGGGCACCTGGCGATACATCACGATCGCAACGAGCGTAATCAGCACGATGCCCACGCCCGACCAGATCGCGTAGACGATGCCGACGGGCAGGCTCTTCAGCGTCAGTGACAGGCAGTAGAACGAAATGCCGTAGCCGAGCAGCACGACCGCGGCTGGTACGAGACGCGTGAAGCCATCCGACGCGCGCAGCGCCGAGGTCGCGATCACTTCCGCGACGATGGCGATTGCCAGCAGCACATAGGGAGGCACGCCCATGCGCTATGCCTTCGCAAGCGCGAGCTTGCTGTAGTCATGGCCGAGGTGAGCGCACAGCGCCTCGACGACGAGTTCGTGATCCGCGCGTTGTGGCAGACCCGATACCGTCACCGAACCGATCACGCCCGTCCCTTTCGCGATCAACGGAAACGCGCCGCCATGCGCTGCGTAATCGGATACGGGAAGACCGTGCTTGTCGGCGAGCGTCGCGTTCGACTGTTGAAGCTTCAGGCCGACCGCGTACGAGCTGCGCCGGAAATGCGCGACGGTGTTGCCCTTGCGGCGCGCCCAGTCGACGTTGTCGGGCGTCGCGCCCTCCAGCAGCGAAAAGAACAGCGGCTGGCCGAAGGAGCGGATGTCGATCGCAAGCGCAAGGCCACGCGCCTTCGCGATCTCATGCAGATATGCGCCGAGCTGCCACGCGGTATCGGCGTCGAAGTGAGGAAAGACGAGCGCGTGTTCCTGCGCGGCGATCGACTGCAAATCGTGAGCGATGTCCATGACGTGTCGAGAAAGCGTTGAAGGAGGCGTGCCACGCGCGGCACGACGCCCCGCACGGCACGGAAGAACGGCGATTCTAGCGCAGGCGCCCGGCGCCGCCCGGCCATGCTCTCACAGGAACGACACACGTTGGATATGGGTGTCGCGGCAAGCCAGATGGCCGTCGTATTGCGCATCCATTTTGTCCTTTCATGTCGATCCTTAAAAACTGATTGCATCGGCCATGCATATGTCCTATAATCTTTTCTTCGACGGACGCGGGGTGGAGCAGTCTGGCAGCTCGTCGGGCTCATAACCCGAAGGTCGTAGGTTCAAATCCTACCCCCGCAACCAGTTCACACACTGGTCACCTGCTCCTGAAAAGTGCCGTCACACCATGAAACCCGCCCCAATGGCGGGTTTTTTGTTTTGGAACGCGGCCTCGCGGATTCACAACCGTGCACCTGCGCGCGTCGTTGTCGATGCGCAGCCCGGTGATACACTCCCATCACCGTTCTCCGTCCCCTCTCTATGAAATTCTGTTCCGTCTGCGGCCACGCAGTGGGCCTGAGCATTCCGCCCGGCGACAATCGGGAGCGCTTCGTCTGCGCAAGCTGTGGCACCGTGCACTATCAGAATCCGCGCAACGTGGTTGGCACCGTGCCCGTCTGGGACGACAAGGTGCTGTTGTGCCGCCGCGCGATCGAACCGCGCTACGGCTACTGGACCCTGCCCGCAGGCTTCATGGAAATGGGCGAAACGACATCGGAAGCCGCCGCGCGTGAAACGCTGGAGGAAGCCGGCGCGCGTGTCGAGGTGCAGAACCTGTACACGCTGCTGAACGTGCCGCACGTGCATCAGGTGCATCTGTTCTATCTCGCGCGGCTGCTCGATCTCGATGTCGAAGCGGGTGAAGAGAGCCTCGAAGTGCGCCTCTTCGAAGAACACGAAATTCCGTGGGGCGACATCGCGTTCCCGACCGTCGCGCAAACCCTGCGCTTCTTCTTCACCGATCGCACGTCGGGCAACTACGGCCTGCACACGGGCGATATCTTCCGCTCGCTGCGCGACGGTTGACGACAACAGCGGCCGCATGGTTCCCTGGCTAGGCCCCGACGATCCCTTTCCGCCCGTCGAACGCGCGCTGTCCGCGGCGAGCGGCGCGCCCGGCCTGCTCGCGGCGAGCGCGGACCTGCTGCCGTCCAGACTCATCGACGCTTACCGGCGCGGCATTTTCCCGTGGTATTCGGACGGCCAGCCGGTGCTCTGGTGGACGCCCGATCCGCGCATGATCCTGCGTCCGCGCGAGTTCAAGATTTCCCCGTCGCTGAAAAAGACGCTCAGGCGCGTGCTGCGCGACGACACTTGGGAAATCCGCGTCGACGCCGATTTCCCCGCCGTGATGCGCGCCTGCGCGCTCGCACCGCGTCACGGGCAGCGCGGCACGTGGATCACGTCGGATGTGATCGACGCATATTCGACGCTGCACCGTCGCGGCGAAGCGCACAGCATCGAAACGTGGCACGCAGGCAAGCGCGTCGGCGGGTTGTATGGCGTGTCGTTCGGCAAGATGTTTTTCGGCGAATCCATGTATGCAGAAGTCACCGATGCGTCGAAAATTGCGCTCTCCGCGCTCGTCTTCCACCTGCGACGTCACGAAATAGAAATGATAGACTGCCAGCAGAACACGTCGCATCTGGCTTCGCTGGGCGGCCGCGAGATCGCGCGCAAGGCGTTCGTCGCACATGTGCGCGCGGCCGTCGACTCCGCGCCGATCCCCTGGTCGTTCGACAAGTCGGTTCTGCGCGATCTTCTCGCGCCGGCGCAGTGATGCATGCAGCGTCGAGGGCCGACGCCGCTGCATGAACGACGCAAGGCACAGGGACGTGTCCGTCGGGCACGCTGCAAGCTACTGTCCAGTGCGCGATTCGGCGTGCTACGGCGACACAGCCAGCAGCACGCCGGATTGGCAAAACCAGAAACGCTTCGAGAGCTGCTAACGTGACTCACCCGAATGAGCTGCCGCTTTCACCGCTTTCGGCGCTGCAATTCTATGCAACAGCGCCTTACCCTTGCAGTTACCTGGAAGGGCGCGTCGCGCGCTCGCAAGTTGCGACGCCCAGCCACCTGATCAACTCCGACGTCTATACCGAACTCGTTCGCGCAGGCTTTCGCCGCTCGGGCGTGTTCACCTACCGGCCGTATTGCGACGGGTGCCGCGCGTGCGTGCCCGTGCGTGTGCCCGTCGAGCGCTTCACGCCGAACCGCACGCAGCGGCGCGTGTGGAAAAAGCACGGCGGCCTGATCGCGACTGTCGCGCCGCTGCACTACGACGAAGAACATTACGCGCTCTACATGCGTTACCAGTCGGCGCGGCATGCGGGCGGCGGCATGGACCGCGACAGCCGCGACCAGTACGAGCAGTTCCTGCTGCAGAGCCGGATCAACTCGCGCCTCGTGGAATTCCGCGAGCCACCCAACCCCGGCTATGCGGGGCATCCGGACATGCCGGGCACGCTGCGCATGGTCAGCATGATCGATATCCTCGGCGACGGGCTATCGTCCGTGTACACGTTTTTCGATCCCGACCAGCCGCACACCAGCTACGGCACCTACAACATCCTCTGGCAGATCGAGCAGGCGCGCAGCCTGAAGCTGCCGCACGTGTATCTCGGCTACTGGATCCGCGAAAGCCCGAAGATGGCCTACAAGGCCAATTTCACGCCGCTCGAAGGGCTTTTCGACGGCACGTGGAAAGTGCTCGATCCTGCCGCGCCCGACCTCTCCCCCGTCGATGCCGCGAAAGGTGGCAGCCGCGGATTGCGCATCGATCGCGGCTGAAGCGCAGGCGGACGCACGCACGGCACGCACGTACATCGAAACGCCCGTCGCCGCGCTGCCGACCCGTTAAAATAGCGGGTTTTCATTTTTCAGCCGCCAGGCGTCCCGCCGTGTTCAGTTCTCTTTATCCGCTCGTACGCGCCCAACTCTTCCGCATGGATGCGGAAGACGCTCACCATCTCACCCTGCGCCTGCTGCGCGCGGCCGGACGTACCGGCCTGGCAGGCGCGCTCGCGCCGCGTGTGCCCGACTCGCCGCGCACCGTGATGGGCCTGACGTTCCGGAACCCCGTCGGTCTCGCGGCAGGGCTCGACAAGGACGGCGCGTGCATCGACGGACTGGCCGCGCTCGGCTTTGGCTTCATCGAAGTCGGCACGGTGACGCCGCGCGCGCAGCCAGGCAATCCGCGCCCGCGCATGTTCCGTCTGCCGCAGGCGGACGCCGTGATCAACCGGATGGGCTTCAACAACGCAGGCGTCGACCAGTTCGTGAAGAACGTGCAGGCTGCGCGCTATCGCGGCACGCTCGGGCTGAACATCGGCAAGAACGCCGACACGCCGATCGAGCGCGCCGCCGACGACTACCTCTACTGCCTGGAACGCGTGTATCCGTTCGCGAGCTACGTGACCGTCAATATCTCGTCGCCGAACACGAAGAACCTGCGCCAGCTGCAAGGCGCGGGCGAACTCGATGCGTTGCTCGCCGCGCTCAAGGACAAGCAGCAGCGTCTCGCGGATCTGCACGGCAAGCTCGTGCCGCTCGCGCTGAAGATCGCGCCGGATCTCGACGACGAACAGGTGAAGTCGATCGCCGACACGCTGCTGCGTCACCAGTTCGAAGGCGTGATCGCGACCAACACGACGCTCTCGCGCACCGCCGTGCAAGGTTTGCCGCACGCTGACGAAGCAGGTGGCCTGTCGGGACGGCCGGTGTTCGATGCATCGAACGAAGTGATCCGCAAGCTGCGCGCGGAAGTCGGCGGCGACGTGCCCATCATCGGCGTGGGCGGGATTTTCTCCGGCGCGGATGCGCAGGCCAAGCTCGACGCGGGCGCATCGCTCGTTCAGCTCTACACGGGCTTCATCTATCGGGGCCCCGCCCTCGTCGCCGAATGCGCACAGGCGCTGGCGATGCGCGCAGCGTAGGCCTTTGCGCAGCCGCGGCGCACGGGGACGACGTCAGGCGCGTAGCCGGGCCTCAGTGCGCCGCCACCGCATCGAGCCGCACACCGAACCGCTCGAAACGCGGCCGGTACGCGTGATCCGGGTCGAGCGAGAACGCGACGCGGCGCGTGCGCCCCATCAGCTCGGCGCGTGGAAAGAAACCGAAATAGCGCGAATCCGCGCTATCGTCGCGATTGTCGCCGAGCATCAGATACTCGCCCGCCGGCACCGTCACCGGACCGAATGAGCGGCGCGGACTCGGCGCCAGTTCGGACAGCCGCACCGCGTGCGGCGAGCCCGGCGACGCGCCCGCAACACGCTCGGTCAGGTAGTCGCCGGGCGACACGGCATCGCCGGGCAGCGGCGCGAGCGCGAGCGGTTGATAGCTCGCTCGCGCACCGTTCACGTACAGCACGTTGTCACGCATCGCGACGACATCGCCAGGCAGCCCGATCACGCGCTTGACGATCAGCTCGCGCGCGGCGGAGGAATCGATCGTCACGATATCGCCGCGCTGCGGTTCATGCAGATGCGCTATCGCGATGTGCGTGAGCGGGATGCGCAGGTCGTAAGCCATCTTGTCGACGAGGATGCGATCGCCCTCGCGGATGGTCGGCAGCATCGAGCCGCTCGGCACCACGTTCCAGTCGGCGATCGCGCTGCGAAACAGCACCATCAGGAAAATGAACGTGGCGAGACTCTTGTACTCGCGCCACAATCTGGCCAGCATGCGCATCATTGCGCTCCTCGCAAACAACATGGATAACAACCTGCATACATGATGCGGAAAACGAAAGCGGCCAGCCGGCTTCTCATCCGCTCAACTGCGCATCGGTCCGCGCCGATCCTACCACTACGCTCGCCCGGCACGCAGTGTCACTCGCACGGGAACCGCAGTCCCAGCGCCGCTCGCGCCGCATCGGCCATCGCGATCATCTGGCTCGATTTCGCATGCGTCATCACGGGGCTTTCCAGCTGCCCGGCGCGGATCAGATCGCAGAAGTGTGCCGTCTCGTAGTTCAGGCCGCCGCCTTCGAAGGGCGCATCGAGTTCGACCACGCGTCCGTCCACATAGCGCACCGTCGCGCGCGCCGGATTCCACCAGTTCTCGTGAATCGTCACGTTGCCGTGCGTGCCCGCGATGAAGGCATCGCCCTTGCCGAACAGATCCAGTCCGCAAAAGAGCTGCGCGATGCCCTTCTCGTGCCGGCTGTTGAGGCTCGCGAACGTATCGACGCCCGTCGGTCCGAGCCGCCCTTGCGTCTGCACGTCGAATGGCGCTCCGAGCCAGTCGACGGCGAGAAACATCTCGTAGATGCCGATATCGAGCAGCGCGCCGCCCGCGTGCTCGAACGACAGCGACGGATGATCGTCCGGCACGCCCGGCACAGAACACCCCGCGCGTACGAGTCCAATCTCACCGATGGGCTCGTCGGAAAGATGCTCGCGCAGTTTCCGATACAGCGGATAGAACGGCGGTTTCATCGCCTCCATGAAGAGCCGCTGCGAAGCGCGCGCACTCGCCAGCACGCGTTCCAGTTGCGCCGCATTCACCGTCGCGGGCTTTTCGCACAGCACGTGAACGCCGGCTTCGAGCGCGGCCGCCGCGTAATGCGCGTGACTGTCCTGCATCGTTGCGACATACAGCGCGTCGATACCGCTGTGAAGGAGCGCGTCGAAGCTGTCGAGCGCCCGTCCGCCATGCTGCTGGGCAAATGTTTCAGCGGGAGCGCGACGGCGCGACCAGACTGCCGTCAGCCGGGTATGAGGAACATGCGCGAGGCTTTGCGCGAAACGATGGGCGATGCGGCCTGTGCCTACGATGCCCCAGCGTATCGTCGCGGGATGCCCGGAAGGGCCGAGGGTTGCTGCGTTATTCATCGGTCGCGAGAAGTGTCCATGCAGTGAGTGACAACCGACATTGTCGCCGATGTCGCGTATCCACTCGCCGGACAGGCCTTCCCACGGTCAACCGATGCCGTATTGAAACCTGCTGCTTCGTCCTATTGCTCCGCCGGTGCCGCGGGAGCGGCAGGCGTTGCGGGCAGATCGGACACCGCTGCGCTCATGCGGCTCATCGAGAAATCGATCAGCGCAATCGACCCCGCTTCCGCTTCTTTCGCATCGTGCCGCTCGATCGCGTCGACGACCCGCGAATGCAGGCGCACCGTTTCCTCCCATGCGCCCGTGGGCAGATCGACGAGCGGCTTCAGTGCCTGCAGCGCGCCGCGAATGATCGCCGCCATCTGCTGGAAGAACTGGTTGCCGCTTGCGATCACGATGCGCGTATGCAGCGCTTCATCCGCAGTCTGATGACCGGGCTCGCCTGGCGGACTGTTGCGGAAAGCCTCGAACGCATCGCGGATCGCAGCGATGTCCGAAGCGTTGCCGCGCGTCGCAGCCTGCGCAGCCGCACGCGGTTCGATCAGCACGCGGAACTCGATCACGTCGCGCAGGAACGTCGGATCGGGCTTCGCGCGGAAGCGCCAGTTCACGACGTCCTCGTCGATCATGCGCCAGTCGTGCATCGGCCGGATGCGCGTGCCGATCTTGGGCCGCACGTCCAGCATGTGCCGCGCGAGCAGCATCGACAGCGCCTCGCGCATCACCGTGCGGCTGACGTCGAATTCCTTCGACAATACGTCCTGCGGCGGCAAGACCGCGCCGTACTTTTCTTCGACGATCCCGGTCACGAGGCCATCCATGACCTTGCTGACCAGGGACCGCTCTTTGTTGGTGTGTTCCATCATCCTTCTCCCCGATGCGGCGGTTCTCGCCTGCGATGAATGTTGATCACGTGCCCTCGTGTCATTTCTTATTTGCGAACATTACGTTGCTTCGCTTTATCTCGATGCGCCAGTCGGGAAAGCACCCGAAAGGGTATTCCCTCCGATGAATTGTTTCGTTCGTGCAACGCGTCGTGAAGCGAAGTGTCGAAGCACAACGCAATCTCTCTGCGCAATGGGGAAAAATTGCACCGAAACTACTGCACGCACACTCCGATAATGCACTTGGGTTACATTCGTTACGTTTGTTACTAATCGAGTCAATTAGCACTCCGCATGCTTATACGGGAACGCCGCTCATTCGACTGAGGCGGTGGCCGATCAGCATCTCCGCACCCGTTCCACGTTTCCTCATACTTCTTTGCTTCGCCGGCGGCACATTTATCGCGCGCAGTGGTCTCGGACCCTTTAGTCGTTCATAGCCTCTGCACCACTCACGCTTTCCCCGTCGACCGTTGCCATTGAAGCAAAGGGCAATGTCCCCGCTCTGTACGAGAACACACGTTGCGGGCCCAATTCGTCTGTGCAGGCGAATGCACGCGCTGCCGCATCAGGTCTGCGCACGTCGCCGAGCCTGTCGTTGTGCTTAGGATTGCGCTGCGGGCGGGTGCAGCATTGCGCCTGGCGATTCCCCTAACCGTGGGAGACGCGGGCGCTGTTGCGAACGGGCGAACGGTGTTGCGGTCGGCCGTCACAGTCACAGTCACAGTCACAGTCACAGTCACAGTCACGGCCACGGGCGCGGGCGCGGGCGCAGGCAGCGCATATCTCACGATTGAGACAAACCCGACACGCGCTCGCCGCGACCGCCCACGCTCCCTGCCTCGCGACCGCGGCGCAACGGCCACCCTCATCAAACGTTTGCGTCGCAAGCGCATCGATGTGGCTTCCATCTGTTCAATTGTGCTGCGACCCAACGCTCGCGCCATTAACGTTGGTATTCGTCCGACACAATCGCACTTGAACCGGGGCGCGCATGAATCACAAACCGTCTTCGGTGCGGCAGCACACCAACGGCATGGAACATATCTGAATCAAATCGCGAAACAGCCGAAACCGCACTTCACCGCGCGTTCCCGGCTGTGGCACGCCTGAATACTGGCTGCGAACTCGCATCGGCTTATCTTCAATGTCCGTAAAATCAGATGTTTATCTACGTTAAATTAAGAACTTTCTCAGCAATGTCTCGTAAAACTCGGTTTGCAGATTTGAAACAAAACCAGACGTTTTGCGGCACCGGCATGCTTTTCGCGCGACGCTGCGCCGCACCAGGACTCATTCTCCAGCCAATTGGCACGGTCCTCGCTAAACGGTTTGCGCAGCGAAAGCCACGACGATGCAACCACCTAAAACAACCGCATCGACGACAGGCTGACGGGGCCGGTTTGTACGATCCTCGCCGCGAACCAGCGGCAACGTAATGGGAGCGCACAGCGCCGGGTTAAAAAGACAAGAGGTCGTGCCGGGCACGGCTTCACGCGAGGACCGATCATGTTGACGCTTCAATCCGATCTGCACGGCAACCATTTGCTCGGCGCATTGCCCTCTCATGAGTGGCAAGCCATTGCCCCTCATCTCGAACTCGTCCATCTGCGCACTGAACAATTGCTGTGCGACTCCGGACAACGCATCCACCACGTCTACTTTCCGACGACGGCCATCATTTCGATGCTGTCGACGATGGAAGACGGCGGCTCCGTCGAGATCGCCGCTGTGGGTCGCGAGGGCATGACGGGCGTGCCCGTGCTGACGGGCGGCGAAACGATGCCGAATCGCGTGCAGGTGCAGTGCTCGGGTTTCGCGTACCGTATGTCTGCACAGGCCCTGCGTCAGCAATTCGCTCGCTCCGACTTCCTGCGCCGGCTGATGCTGCTCTACATGCACGCCCTCCTCACGCAGGTCGCCCAAACGGCTGCCTGCAACCGGCATCATTCGTTGAACAAGCAACTATGCCGCTGGCTCCTGATCGAAGTCGACCGCGTCGCATCGGACGATCTCTCCGTCACCCAGCAGCTGATCGCCGACATGCTCGGGGTGCGTCGCGAAGGCATCACGGAAGCGGCAGGCAAGCTGCACAACGACGGCCTGATTCACCACAGCCGCGGCCACATTCGCGTGCTCGACCGCAAGGGTCTCGAAGCGCGCGCGTGCGAATGCTACGGACTCGTGAAGCGTGAATTCGACCGCTTGCTGCCGCGTCTGCGCGAAGCCGAGACGGTGAGCTAGATTGCGTGCCGGGCATGGTGTCGGCGGCCTCAGCGGCCGCACGCCCGTCCGCATGCCACAGTCTCGAACAGCGCCATGATCAGATAGCGCGTGCTGCCGGCGGTCGCTTGCGGCTCGCATGCTATCGTGTATCCTTGCAAGCGCTGTCACATTGCGCGAAACCCTCGTGCGCCGGACTGCCGTTCCCCGCCTTCGGGCAAGGTGCCGAACTGTCGACGGTCGCGTCGTCGCTCGATACACGTTGCGGCTGCAACATCATCGCGATGTCGGGTTGCAAATCTGATTCAATTCGCGTTGTGTGTTAGCCGCCATGTCTTCTTCTCTCCTGAGTCCGCCCTTTGCGCAAGAAGTCCATGTCTGGCAGTGGGATCTCGAAGCCTGTGATGACGATATCGCGTGCTACTGGGACACGCTCTGCGCACAGGAGCGCGAGCGCGCCGGCAAATTCCGCTTCGACCTGCATCGGCGCCGGTTCGTCGCGGGACGCGGCGAACTCAGACGGGTCCTTGGCCGTTACCTCGGCATGTCGCCGTCGGATGTCGCGATCGGCTATGGTCCGCAAGGCAAACCTTGTTGCACCAGCCAGCCTCATGACTGGATGCTCTGCTTCAATCTCAGTCACAGCGAGAGTACGGCGGCCCTCGCGATATCGAACGGTTTCGAAATCGGCATCGACGTGGAGCGCATCCGGGCGATCGAAGAAATCCTGCCACTAGAAGTGTTTTCACGGCAGGAACGAGCCGACTACGCTGCCGTGCCCAAAGCACAACAACAAACAGTTTTCTTCGAAAGCTGGGCGCGCAAAGAGGCATGCCTGAAAGCGCTCGGCACCGGCTTCATGCTGCCGCCCACCCATTTCGAGTTCGACCTGTCCGTGCCTGGCGACACGGCGCCGCGCCTGGTCGGTGGCGATGCGCGAGAAGCGGCTCATTGGCGCATTCGCCCGCTGTCGTCCGTTGCGGGCTGCACGGGCGCGGTCGCGGCGCGGCGCACGGACTGGTCGATCGTCGAGATGCGTTGACACCCGGCATGGGAGCGTCGAACTGCACGACAGCACGCACCCGCCACACAAGCAGCCAAAAACCGACAATAACGTCGCGGCACTTTGCGCAGACGGCAACAATGCGGACGGTGTCGGTTAGGAATCCAACACTAACGCGCACAGCAGCCTTCGACTCGTGACTGTCGCGTCACAGGACAAGCCTCGCCCGCCGTGTTTCGCCGCCGTAACAAACGCGCGGGCAACGGGCGATTTCAACGATTGCGCGATGTGCACTGTGGGAGCCCGAACACTCGCGGGAACGATGTGTTGTTGCGTCGTTGGTGTGTGCGACGGCGTACGGATAGGCGTCCCGCACAAGTTTAACTTTCACTAACCGAAAATTTCGTACGTCAGGCAGGCGGCGAGCACGCATCGCCATGCACTGCTTTTGCCTGCTGTGGCCGGCCGCCCTGTGTGCGCCTTGCGTGCGTGCATCAGCAAGCGTGGCCCTGCGCACAGCCTTTCAAATCACTGGAGAGCGGCATATGTCACACAGAGGTGAATTTCCAGGCAACGTGCCGGGCGGGACCGACCAGGTGCCCGGCGTGGCCGCGCGCTTCGAAGCCGTATGTGCGGAGTTTGCCCACCATCTCGCTGTGATCGACGCAACGGGTGAAGAAAACTACGCGGCCCTCGGCGAACGTTCGGCCCGCATGGCAACCGTCCTGCACACGCTGGGACTCGAGCCGGGCGAGCGCTGCGCGATCATGGTGCCACGCAGCCGGGACACGCTCGCGCTGATGCTGGCGATTCTGCGCGTGGGCGCCGTCTACGTGCCGCTTGACCCCGCTTATCCGCGCGCGCAACTCGATTTCATCGTGTCCGACTGCGCGCCGAAGCTCATGATCGCCGACAGCGCCGCGCTCGCCAGCGTGGGCGACCTGAACGGCGCATGGATCGATCTGGCCGGGATCGTGAGCTCGTCTGCAACGGCCGCTCAGGCTCCCTTGCAGGCCATGAGTCGCGACGACGCGGCCTACATCATGTATACGTCCGGCTCGACGGGCAAACCCAAGGGCGTGATCGTCCCGCATCGCGCGATTCTGCGCCTGGTGCACGGTCAGACCTTCACCGACCTGTCGCCGCAGACGCGCTTTCTCAACCTTGCGCCGCTCGCCTTCGACGCCAGCACGCTCGAGATCTGGGGCCCGCTGCTGAACGGCGGCAGCGCTGCCATCATCAACGAGGTTCAGCCTTCGCTCGACGCGATCGCCGCAGGCATCGCGCAATTCGGCGTGACGAGCGCCTGGTTCACGGCGGGCCTCTTCAATGCGCTTGCCGACTATCGGCTCGACGCCTTCTCACCGATGAAGGAAGTGCTGACGGGCGGTGACGTGCTCTCGCCCGTGCATATCCGCAAGGTGATGGCGGCTCACCCCGCCCTGCAGATCATCAACGGGTATGGCCCGACCGAGAACACGACCTTCACCTGCTGCTACCGCATCCCGCGCGACGGCGAGGCGCTCGCCAACGGCGACGCCATACCCATCGGCGACGCGATCGCCGGCACGCGTGTTTATATCGTCGACGACAGGCTCGTGCCCGTTGGCGAAGGCGAAGTGGGTGAACTCGTCACGGGCGGCGACGGTGTCGCGCTCGGCTACCTCAATCGTCCTGAACTGAGCGCCGGGAAATTCATTGACGACGTCTTCTCGCCCGGCACGATGCTCTATCGCACGGGCGACCTGGTTCGCCGCCGTCCTGACGGCGCGATCGATTTCCTTGGCCGCAATGACCGGCAGATCAAGATTGCCGGCAAGCGCATCGAGCTCGACGAGATCGAACATGCGCTGCGCGCGGCGCCCGGCGTCGCCGATGCGGCGGTAGCGTCATTCGAGGGCCGCCTCGGCAAGTCCATCGCCGGCTTCGTGAAGGCAGGTGTCGCCGATGCGGCGTCTGCCGCCTTCCTCAACGGCTTGGGCGCGCATCTGAAGGCTACCTTGCCCGACTACATGGTGCCGGCGGAACTGCGTGTCATGGCGGACTTCCCGCTGACGCCGAACGGCAAGATCGACCGCAAGCGCTTGCTTGCGGGACTCGACACGCCTGCCGCGGCACCCGTCGAATCCGCGGCAAGCGACGAAGACATCGCCGCGAAACTGGCGGCCGTGTTCGAAGGACTGCTCGGCAAACCCGTCGATCGCCGCTCGAACTTCTTTGACCTCGGGCTGCGCTCGCTCGATCTGATGCGCGCGCACGCGATCATCGCGCGCGACGTATCGGCGAGAGTCGCGCTTGTGGATCTGTTCCGCCATCCCAATGTCGAGGCGCTGGCCAGCCACCTGCGTAACGCCCTCGGCATGGCTCAGCAAGGGTCCATCCGGGGACGCCGGGACGCACAGAACGGGGCGATCGCTGTCGTCGGCATGTCCGGACGGTTTCCCCGTGCGCGCAATGTCCGCGAGTTCTGGGCCAACATTCTGGCGGGGCGCGACTGCGTCACGCGTTTCGACGTGGCGGAACTGGAAGACAGCTTCGACGACGCCACCCGGCGTGAAGAACGGTATGTGAAGGCACGGCCGATACTCGAGGACGTCGACCGCTTCGACGCCGGCTTTTTTGGCGTGATGGCACGCGAGGCCGCGCTGACCGACCCGCAACAGCGCCTGTTTCTCGAGATCGCGTGGGAAGCCTTCGAGGATGCCGGCTATGATCCCGCGACCATCGCCGGTGCCGTCGGCGTGTTCGCCGGCACCTCGATGAACACCTACTTCCTCAAGCACGTGCTGTCCGATCGCGGCGTGATCGACGAGTTCACGAGCCAGTTCCAGATCGGCGAGTACCAGAAGCTGGTCGGTGCCGGCGATTTCGTCGCCACCCGCACAGCCTATAAGCTCGGCCTCACGGGTCCTGCCATGTCTGTACAGACGGCGTGCTCCACCTCGCTGACGGCGATCGCTCTCGCGGTCGAGAACCTGCGCGCGGGACGCTGCGACATGGCGCTGGCTGGCGGCGTGTCGATCACGTTCCCGCAGAAGCGCGGCTATCTCTACGAAGAAGGCGGCATGGGTGCCGCCGACGGCGTGTGCCGTCCGTTCGATGCCGATGCCAAAGGCACGGTGTTCGGCAGCGGCGCCGGTGTGGTCCTGCTCAAACGGCTCGAAGACGCGATCGTCGACGGCGACCCGATCTATGCCGTGGTGCGCGGCGTCGGCATGAACAACGACGGCTCCGACAAGGTCGGCTTCACGGCGCCGAGCGTCGATGCGCAGGCCCGCGCGATTGCCATCGCGCACGCCGAGGCGGGCATCGATCCCGCCACCATTGGCTATATCGAGGCTCATGGCACGGCGACGCCGCTCGGCGATCCGATCGAGTTCGCCGGCCTCGTGCAGGCATTTCGCCTCGGTGGCGTCGAAGGCGGCCAGTTCTGCGCGCTCGGCTCGGCGAAGGCCAATGTCGGACACCTCGACGCGGCAGCTGGCGTAACGGGTTTCATCGCAGCGGCGCTTGCGCTGCGCGACCGTACGTTGCCGCCGCTCACGCATTTCCGCGCGCCGAACCCTGGCATCGACGTGACGAAGAGCCCGTTCTTCTTCAACGCGGCGGCACGCCCCTGGGCCGATGGTCCGACGCCGCGCCGCGCCGGGGTGAGTTCGTTCGGCGTGGGAGGAACGAACGTCCATGTGCTGCTGGAAGAAGCGCCTTGCCGTGTCGACGCTGCATGCGAGGCTCAAGACGGACCGCAGGTATTGCCGCTCTCGGCGCGCAGCGCGCCTGCGCTCGAACGCGCCAGGGCCAATCTCGCCGGGCATCTGGCCGCCAATCCCCGTCTCTCGCTCGCTGACGTGGCCGCGACGCTGCAAACGGGCCGCCGTGACTTCACGCATCGGGCTGTCGTCATCGCTGACAGTCTCGAACAGGCGCAGGCCAAACTGCAAAAAGGCGCGATCGAAGCACAAGCCCCGCAGGCGGCGCCCGCCGTGGTCTTCATGTTTCCCGGCCAGGGCTCGCAGTATCCGGGCATGGGAGCCGCGCTCTATCGCAGCGAGCCGGTCTTTCGCGAGTGGATCGACAAGGGCGCCGAGGTGCTGGCGCCGCATCTCGGGCTGGATATCCGGACCCTGCTGCTCAGCGAGGCACCGGAAGGCGCCGACACGCCGCACCCAATCCGCTCGACGATCTATGCGCAGCCGGCGCTGTTCCTTGTGGAATACGCGCTCGCGCAACTGTGGATATCGCGCGGCATCAGACCGACGGCGATGATCGGCCATAGCGTCGGCGAACTGGTCGCAGCCTGCGTGGCCGATGCCGTCGCCTTCGAAGATGCGCTGTACCTGATCGCGAAGCGCGGCGCGCTCATGCAGTCGGCCGAGCCTGGCGCGATGCTGGTGGTGCGCCTGTCGGAGGCCGAGCTCGGCCCCATGATGGGTGACGATATTGACCTGGCCGCCGTCAATGCACCGTCGCTCAGCGTGGTGGCAGGCCCCTTCGCGGCCATCAAGGCTTTCGAGGCCAGATTGAAGGCGAGCGACATCGACCATCGCCGGCTGCATACCTCGCATGCCTTTCACTCCCGCATGATGTCCGGCGTCGTCGAAGATCTTGCGAGGATCGCGGATACCTTTTCTTTCGCTACGCCGAAGATCCCGTACGTGTCCTCCGTGACGGGGCAATGGGCGTCGATGGATCAGCCGGTGCGGGGACGCTACTGGGCCAGTCATTGCCGCGACGTCGTGCGCTTCAGCGACGCGCTGATCACAGTGACGGCTGAGAGCAAGCCTCTGCTCCTTGAAATCGGCCCCGGCCGGACGCTGTCGACCTTTGTGATGCAGGGATTGCCGAGAGACGGGCATCTGGGTGCGATTGCCTCCATGCCTGACTTCGCGATGCGCGACCAGGAACTTGCCGTGCTGGCCGAGGCGACCGGGCGAGTGTGGCTGAACGGCGTCACGCCGGACTGGAAAATCGTTCAGGACAAAGCCGCGCGCCGCGTTTCGCTGCCGACCTATCCGTTCGAACGGGAACGGTACTGGATCGACGCGCCTGCCCCTGCCTCATCACGCAACCTCGCGACGCAAGCCGCGGTCATTGCCGCGCCTGCCACGCCCGAAACCATAACCACTACTACGCAGACCACCATGGACCAAACCGTACAAATCGATCGCAAACCGCGTCTCATCGCCGAACTGGCGTCGCTTCTTGGTGAATTGTCCGGCGAGGCGCCCGACATCTCCGATCCGGATGTGACCTTTTGGGATCTCGGTTACGACTCGTTGTTCATGGGACAGGTCTCCCGGCAACTGCGCCGCCGTTATGACGTCACGATCAGCTTCCGGCAGATCATGAGCGACTATCCGACGCTGCCCGCGCTCGCGCAATTCCTCGACAGCACCTTGCCGCCCGACCCGGCACAGCCGGCCGCGCCCGCCGCCGCTGAAACGGCAGCGGCCACGGCCACCGCCCCCGTTGCCCTCCCTGCACCGGCTGCTGCCGTGGCTGCCGCGTCTGTCGTCGTCGCTGCAGCGCCCGTGACGAGCGCGACGTTCGTGCCGGGCGCAGCGACGGGCGATATCCCGTCGGTGATCCGCGACCAGATCGCGGCGATGCAATCCCTGATGGCGCGTCAACTCGACGTGCTGCAAGGCGCGCCCGTGGCCATCTCGCAACCCGCCGCCGTGCAGGCCGCCGTGGCGCCCGCGCAGATCGTCGCGGCAGCGCCCGTGGCCACCGCGCCGCAGCCGGCTGCCGCGCCCGTGCGCGCCGCCGGTCCCGAGATCAAGTTCGAGGAGAACCGTCCCACGCGCTTCACCGCTTACAAGCCCGGCGCGAGCAAATCGGCGGAGATGACGGATGCGCAAAAGGCCTTTATCGTCGATCTGACCACGCGCTACTCGGCCAGGACACCCCAGTCGAAATCCCGTACGCAATCCTATCGGCCGGTGCTCGCCGATCCGCGCACGGCAAGCGGCTTCCGCGAGGAATGGAAGGAACTCGTCTATCCGATCGTCGCGCAGCGCTCCAAGGGCTCGAAGATCTGGGATATCGACGGCAACGAATATATCGATATCGTCAACGGCTACGGCCAGACTGCGTTCGGCCACACGCCCGATTTCGTGGTGGACGCCGTCAACGCGCAGATGGCCGAGGGTTTCGCGATCGGACCGCAATCGCCGCTCGCCGGTGAAGTCGCGCAGATGTTCGCCGACATGACGGGCCATCAGCGCGTGACGTTCTGCAATACCGGCTCGGAAGCCGTGATGGCCGCGATGCGGCTGGCGCGCACGGTGACGGGCAAGGACAAGATCGTCTGCTTCGACGGCGACTATCATGGCCAGTTCGACGAAGTGCTCGTCAAGCCGGGCAGCGAAGCAGGCGTGCCCCGCGCGTTCCCGCTCGCCCCCGGCATCCCGCAACAGTCGGTGGGCAACATGGTCGTGCTGCCGTATGCCCGCACGGAAAGTCTGGAGTGGATCAAGGCCAACATCGACGATATCGCCGGCGTGCTGTTCGAGCCCGTGCAGTCGCGTCATCCGAATCTGCGTCCGAAGGAATTCGTGCAGCAGTTGCGCGACGTCACCGCCGCCAACGACTCCGCGCTGATCTTCGATGAAGTCGTGACGGGCTTCCGCGTACACCCGGCCGGCATGCAAGGCTACTGGGGCATCAAGGGCGACATGGCGACCTACGGCAAGGTGGTCGGCGGCGGCCTGCCCGTCGGCGTGCTCGCCGGCAGCGCCCAGTACATGGATGCGCTCGACGGCGGCCAGTGGCAATTCGGCGATGCGTCGGTACCCGAAGTCCCGCCGACCTTCTTCGCCGGCACCTTCGTGCGCCACCCGGTGGTGCTGGCCGCGATGAAAGCGGTGCTGCTGCATCTGAAGGAAGCCGGCCCGTCGCTGCAGGAAACGCTCGCGGGCCGCATGAACGGCCTCGTGCAGCGTATCAACGCGTATCTGGAGAAGGTCGGCATCGCCACGCGGGCCGAATCGTTCTCGAGCTGGTTCTACGTGAACTTCGCGGGCGAAGACCGGCTGGGCAGCCTGTTCTATCCGTACATGCGCTACCTCGGCGTGCACGTGATGGAAGGCTTTCCCTGCTTCCTGACGACGAGCCATTCCGACGAAGACATCCGTAAGATCGGCGATGCTTTTATCGCGAGTATCGATGCGCTGCAACGTGTCGGCATTCTCGGCAACGCGGCGCATACGGCGTCGGCGCAGACCGTGCCGGCGCAAGCCGCGCCCGTGCAACTGACGCAGGCGCCGCTGACCGAGCCGCAGAAAGAGATCTGGATGTCGGCGCAACTGGGTAATGAAGCCTCGCTGGCGTTCAACGAGTCGTTCACGCTCGAACTCATGGGCAACCTGAACGAGGGCGCTTTCGAACGCGCCTTCGCGGCAACGATCGCCCGCCATGACGCGTTGCGCGTGCACTTCTCACGCGTTGGCGACATGATGTTCGTCGATCCGGCGACGACCGTGCCGCTGGAGCACATCGACCTGTCCGGCCACGCGGACCCCGCGGCCGAACTCGCGACGATCGTCGATGCCGAAGCACACGAAGTGTTCGATCTCACCCGCGCGCCGCTGGTGCGCGCCGCGCTGGTGCGGCTCGAAGCGCAGAAGTGGGCGTTCGTGTTCACGGCGCACCACATCATCTGCGATGGATGGACGATCAACATTATCCTGCGCGATCTGCAGGCGCTCTACGAGGCCGAGGTGTCGGGCAAGGAGGCCGAACTCGACGAGGTGCAAAGCTTCCTCGCCTTCGCCAAGGCGCAGGATGAGGCGGGCGTCGACGCGAATGCACGCGACTTCTGGATGAACCTGCATCGCGATCCCGCGCCGCAACTGGAGTTGCCCGGCGATCGCCCACGCCCGGAGATCAAGAGCTTTCGCGGCGCCTCGACGACGCGCCAGTTGAGCGCCGATCTTCTCAAACAGGTGAAAACGGCTGCATCGAAGCAGGGTTGCTCGCTGTTTGCCGCTCTATTCGGCGCCGCGCAAGTGCTGTTCGGGCGTCTGGCGGGCAATGACGATATCGTCCTGGCTGCACCGATGGCGGGACAATCCCAGGCGGGCGAAGCGCTGCTGGCCGGGCACTGTGTCAACTTCCTGCCGATGCGCGTCAGGTTCGACCGCGACAAGCCATTCGCCGCCCACATGAAGGCGGTGCGCGATCACGTCTTCGACGCGGGCGACCGGCAGAACTACACGTATGGTGCGCTGGTGCGCGATCTCGGTATCAAGCGTGATTTCAACCGGCTCCCGCTCACCGATCTGCAGTTCAATCTGGAGAAGGTCGACGCTCAACTCGACATGGCCGGCGTCACCACGCGCTTTACGCCGAACGCGAAGGCATACAGCAACTTCGATCTGTTCATGAACATCATCGAGTCGGCGCAGGGCCTTCGTCTGGATTGCGATTTCAACAGCGACATCTATGACGAGGCGACGGCACAGCGTTGGCTCGGTCACTACGAAACCTTGTTGACAGCCATCGCCCGCGATCCCGAGACGCCCATCGCGGCCCTACCTCTGCTGAACGAAGCCGAGATCCACTACCTGCGCGACGAACTGAATGCCACTCAGCGTGACTACGATCTGTCGCAGACCGTCCCGGCGATGCTCGCCGTGCAGGCCCGCAAGACGCCCGATGCGACGGCCGTGTCGGACGAGTCGAGGCGCCTGACGTATCGCGAGATCGATGCGCATGCCAGCCGGATTGCGCGCAAGCTGGTGGCGGCGGGTATCGCGCCGCGCTCGCGCATCGCGCTGGCAATGGACCGCACTGCGCTGACTGTGGCCGCCATGATCGGCGTATGGCGGGCCGGTTGTGCCTACGTGCCGCTCGACATGATGATGCCGGCCGCCCGCCTGCAAGTGATTCTCGAGGGCGCCGACATCGCCGCCATCCTTAGCGACGCTGCCAGCCGGACCGTGCTGGAACCGGGCGAGCATCGTGTGCTGGAACTGGAGGCTTGCCTCGCGCAAGCCGACGATGAAGCCGTGACGCTCCCCGCTGTGTCGGATAGCGATTCGGCCTACGTGATCTTCACGTCTGGTTCGACGGGCAAGCCCAAGGGCGTGGAGATTCCCCATCGCGCACTGACCAACGTGCTGCTGTCGATCGCGGAGAAGCCGGGCTTTACGGCGAGCGACCGCATCGTCGCAGTCACCACGTTCACCTTCGATACGTCGGGTATCGAACTGTACCTGCCGCTGATCGTCGGTGGGCAGACGTTCATTGCAGGCCATGCAGAGGTGCGCACGGGCTACGAACTGGTGACCCGGCTGAAGGACGAAGCGGCCACCATTCTCCAGGCGACGCCGTCGCTGTGGCGCATGCTGCTGGAAGCGGGCTTCAAGGCACCGGCGAACTTCCGCATCATCTGCACGGGCGAAGCATTGCCGCGCGATCTCGCCGACCAGCTGCTGGCAACGGGTGAAGAGGTGTGGAATCTCTACGGTCCGACTGAAACGACGATCTGGTCTTCCGGCTCGCGTGTGGTTGCGAACCAGCCTGTGCTGATCGGCGCGCCTGTCGCCAATACTGACATGCATGTGCTCACCGACGATTTTCATCTGGCGCCGCAAGGCGTGAGCGGCGAACTGTGGATCGGCGGCGAAGGCCTCGCCAAGGGCTACCTGCACCGCCCCGACCTCACCGATGCCGCCTTCAGGGAGATTGCCATCGAGGGCGCTGCGCCGCGCCGGCTCTACCGCACGGGCGACCTTGCAAAGCGGCTTTCCGACGGCTCGCTGCAACACCTCGGCCGCCGCGACCAGCAGATCAAACTGCGCGGCTTCCGCATCGAGATCGAGGATATCGAGGCCGCGTTGCGCAAGGCGCCCGGCGTTGCCGCAGCCGCCGTCGCACTGCATACCGTCGGTGGCAGTGCACGGCTCGTGGGCTACATCGTCGAGGCTGCCTCCGGCAAGGTCGACCAGGGCGCGGTCGCGGCGCATGTGGCCGGCACCTTGCCGACCTATATGGTGCCGACGCTGTGGATGAAGCTCGACGCGCTGCCGCAGACCAGCAGCGGCAAGCTCGACCGCAAAGCCCTGCCCGTGCCGACGGCCGATATGGTCGCTACCCCTGTTCGCCGGCCGCACGTGGCGCTCAAGGTAGTGCCGCCTGCCCCCGCGCCGGCTGAACCGGTGGCTGTCGCGATCGAACGGGTCGCCGTGGCAGCGGAACCGGTGGGGATGACCACGGAACCTGTGGCGTCGGCCAGCGAACCGGCCGCCATGACGCCCACCCAGGCCACGATCGCCGGGATCTGGGCGGACGTGCTCGGCCTCGAGCACGTCGACATCGACCAGCAGTTCTTCAGCCTCGGCGCAGACAGTCTCCACCTGTTCCGCATCGTCGCACGGATGAACGAGCGCGGACTGGGTGTCGATGCGCGTCAACTCATGAAGAACGTGACGGTCGCCGAACTGGCGGCGACCCTCGACGGCACGCAGGAGAACGAGGTGAAGCAGGCGCCTGCCGTGTTGCGTCCCTCGATCCACAACTTCAAACGCAGACATGCGGAGGGAGTCTGAGCGATGAACGGGATCACCTTGAATCTCGTGCCCGACTACGAGATCGATGCCGGCTACGCGCTGTTCCCTGCGACCGCCTGCCAGACACGGTTCTGGCATGAGCAGAAGGCGTCGCCGAAAGCTTCCGCGCTCAACAGCGCGTTCCGGCTGCAATTGTCGGGGCCGCTGAAAGCCGCGAGCATCGAACAGGTGCTGTGCGAACTGGTCGCGCGACACGAGATATTGCGTACCGGCTTCCAGATGACGGGTGCGGGGCTGCGCCAGCAGGTCGCGAGCCGCGTCCCCTTCAAGCTCGACGTGGTCGACCTGACGGGCTTCGAGGAAAAGGCCGCCCTTGCGGAGGCCGAGCGGGTCGGCCGGCTACAGGCCAGCACGCCGTTCGACTTGTCGTCCCCCTCCTTCTTCCGGGCCGTGTGGCTGCCCAGGTCGCCCACGCAGGGTGAACTGCAGCTGACTTTCCATTCGCTTGTCATCGATGGCTGGTCGTTCGCGATCCTCGTGTGCGAACTCGTGGAAGGGCTTGCCGCGTTGCATGCCGGCCATGATCCCCAATTCGCCGATGTCGAGCTTCACCATGGTGACTACGCGCTCTGGAAGGAAGAGTTCGTTGCCAGCGGCGCGCTCGACCGCGCTCGCGCCCATTGGCGCCAGGAACTTCGCGATTTCCGCCGCTTCGAGGTTCCGGGCGATCGCCCCCGGCCGCAGCAGCGGCGCTTCCAGGGCGTGATTCGTTCCATCCTGTTGCCCGGCGCGCTCGGCGACCGCCTCAGCGCGGCGGCCAAGGCCCAGGGCGTCACGCTGTTCAGCGTAGCGGCGGCTGGCCTCGCGATGGCGCTGCAAACGGCGACCGGCCAGAGCCGGGTTGCCATGGGCACCCAGATGTCGGTGCGGGATCAGCAGGAGCTCGAGGGCGTGATCGGACCGCTCATCAACACGGTGATCCTGCGCCTCGACGTGCCTCACGGCAGCACCCTCGCCGCCGTTACCGCACAGTGTGGCGCCAAGCTCAGCGACGCCATCGAACACCTTCACCTGTCATTCGAAGAAATGATAGAGCTGGCCGGCGAGGTTGCCGATCCGGATCGTCCGCCGCTATGCCCCGTCAATTTCGCCCTGCAGCAAAGCTTCGTCGGCGTAGGCGATGAGGTTCGCCGTCAGGATTTCTCTGCGACGACCTCGCCCTCCTACAACGCGGGCGCGCTCTACGATCTCAACTTCTTCATGGTTCGGCGTCCTGAAGGCTGGCGCATCTCCTGCGAAGGCGACACGGACCTCTACGACGTCGAGACGATCGACGGGCATCTGGCAAAGTGGCGCGAGATGCTGGAAACCGTGGATAGCGAGGCGCAACGGCCGCTGGCGCTCCCTGCCGGGGGCGAGGCGGCGAAATTCGTCACGGGTGTCGGCGCGAGCGGTTTCATGAGTCAGGCCGAGCTGGCGGCGAAAGCGCGCAATATCGTGCGATACAACGAGAATGCGCCGGGCACGCCCGTCATCGCGCTCAACAATACGGGCGTGCTGTTCGGACTGGCTCAGCAGATCGGCTCGGACCGGCCGCTGATCGACATCCCGATGGTGCCCGAAGGCCCGCCGCGCGAGTTCCCGCCGCGCGCGTTCGAGGATATCGCCGCAGACGCGGTGCGGCTGATCAGGCTGGCCCAGCCCAAAGGTCCCTATATTCTCATGGGCCTGTGCGTGCTCGGCGCGCTGTCACTGGAGGCGGCCCATCAGCTTCGGCGCGAAGGCGAAAGCGTGGAACTCGTTATCCTCAACGATTCCTGGTGCCCCGGCTATCGCGAGATGATGCCCTGGTACGATCGGGAGTTGCGCAAGATGCAAGTGCGTGCGGACAACATTCCGCGCGACTTCCGCAAGGCCGTGCGGGGCGAGACTTCCATGGTCTCGTTCCTCAAGCAGTACCGGATCGTGCGCCGGCTCGGGATTGCAGACCTTGCGCTCAAGCTCGGGCTGATCAAGGACAAGGCTGCAGATCACACGATTGCAGAGAACCGCTGGTACATGGAATATCTGCTGGCCCAGCAGGCCCGGTACCGTCCGGCGCCCTACGACGGCAACGTGCAGATTTTCCGCAGCGATCAGGTGCTGAAGGGACGCCTGTTCGCGTGGGATCTGGGATGGCAGCGCGTGCTGACGGGCAAACAGGTCGTCACGCCGGTTCCGGGCATGCACGATCAGATGTTCCGCGCCGCCGGCGCTGCCGTGATCGGCAAGCAGGTGCGCGAGCACCTCGCCGAAATCGAGGCTGACAGCAACAAGGCCAGCGCCGGCGAGCAGCACGCGCCGTTAGACTGCGCAAGCCGTGCCGAAGCTTAGATCGTTGGGCGAACTGCTTATGTCCCGTTTGCGTCGAGTCGTACTGGCCGTGTTTTGCGGCGCACTGACGGTAGCCGGCCTCGTCTTTATCAAACTGGGCGGGCCGGAACTGTTCCGCCGCCCGGCCGCCGCCGTCGCGGCCGGTTCGACGGGGTCCGCTGGGCGAATACGGCTTGCCGTGCTCGGGGATTCAAACAACCAGTCCTACCATGACACGCTGCTATTGAGCGATCCGAGCCTGCGCGGTGGAACCTTTCGCACGACCACTTATCAGTGGACCGAGATTCTGGCGAGGCTCAGGGGTGACCAGATCGATCTCGGCGAGTGGGGGGCGTGGGGAACCAGCAAGTATCGCGCTTACGCCGACGAAGCATTTGGCTTTCTCGCCCGCACGCCCCCGAAGGACGACTACCGCTACAATTTTTCCGTCAGCGGCGCGACCTGCAACCAGTTGATGGGACATCCGTCGCGCCAGGCGATCCGGCTAGTGAAACTGATGGACACCGAACCGCAAGCCTGGCGAGGCGGTATCGTGCTGATCCGCATCGGAGAGGCCGATTTCGGCGGTCAGGAGGTCCTCGACGAACTGGCTCATGATGCAAACGCACGGCGTCCCCTTGCCCTGATCGATGCCTGCACCCGCGCAATCGGCGACGCCGTCACCCTGATCCGGAAACGGCATCCGGATACCTATGTCGTACTCGTCGAAGCGATCGGCGATGCGAACTGGACGGGCGACTACGACAATCCGCACTTTGCCAGCCACCTGGCCAATGTCGTCGCGGGCATCGATCGCTTCGACAATGGCTTGCGCAAGCTGGCCGCCGCGGATCGCCACGTGTATTTCCTCGATGACCGCCCCTGGTTGAACGCACTGTGGGGCGCGCGTGACGATCGGGGCCGTCCGCTCAACAAGACGCTGCACATGGCACCCGGCTGGGCAATCACGATGACACTGGGCGACGATCCGCACAACGCCGTTCTTGCCGACGGTCATGCCGGCGTAGTCTGGAACGCCCTTTGGGCGCAGCACCTCGTCACCGCGCTGAACGCCGCATTCGGATTCCGTTTCAAACCGATCACCGATGACGAGGTGATCGCCTTTCTGCAACCGGCCTTTACTGCAAGCGAGCGATCAGCCGCGCCACTGCCGGCGGCCTCGGCGAAAAACTGACCTCGCGCCGATGCCCTGCCATGCGTACGCCCTCGCACAAACATGTGATCGTTGATTGTTCACAATAAGTCCTCGAGTCGTGTAGGCGCGCGACCTCGCCACGCATCGACGCATGCAAACAACAATCAGGTTCGGCTACACGGTACGATCATGGATCAGGTGAAGTCCTCGAAGGCCCGCACGGAGCTTGCTGCGACGTATTTCGCGTACGCCCTGCGTTACGTTTACCCCCTCCTGCTGCTGCCGTTTTACGGCAGAACGCTAGGACCGGCCGGCTACGGCGTTGTGCTCGCCGGCATGTCGCTGTCGAATACGATCTGGCGCTTCGTGTGCTTCGGATTCCCGACCGTCGGCGGCCGCGATGCCGTCCACGCCACCCACGACACCGAACGCGCGGCAATCCTGTCTAGCCAGATGACAGGCCGCATGCTGCTGGGCATCCCGATCGCGCTGTGCGGATTCGGCGCGGTCGCGCTCTCGCCCGCACTGTCGGCCCATCCATTGCTAGGCTGCACCGCGGTTCTGCTCGGCCTGCTCGCTGCATTCAACCTGGGCTGGTATTTCACCAGCACGGGACGAGTCAGAAGAAGTGTCATGATCGAGATCGTCGGATTTATCGCCTCGCTCGTGCTCATCTTCTCGTTCGTCCATCGCCCATCCGATCTCTCGCTGGTTTTCCCGCTGCTGCTCACCTCAGCGCTCATACAAACAGCGCTTGCTTACGGATTCGTCAGGCGCGAGTTCTCCGGATGGTTCTCCTCGATCCGGGCCGGCATCGAATTGATCCATCGCTCGAAGACCATTTTCATCTACACCAGCACGTCGATTCTGTTGATCACCGCCTCGACCTATGTCCTGTCCGTGTTCGCGCCCGCATCCGAGGTGGGCGCGTTCGGCGTGGCCGAACGGCTCATTGCTGTCGCGCTCAGCCTGACCGTCCCTGCCACCCAGGTTCTGGTTCCGAAGGTCACGTATCTGGTCGGCACAGATCCCGCGAAAGCCAACCGCGTCTCGTTCCAGATATTGATCTTCTTCTTCGTCGGTGCAATCGGCGCAGTCGCCTGCACGATGCTGCTCGCCGACTGGGCCGTGCCGCTCGTGATGGGTAACGGCTTTCAGCACGCCGTCACCGTGCTGAAGGTTTTCGTGCTGGTCTTGCCGTTGAATGTCATCAACCAGGTCATCGTCCTTTATTTCCTGATTCCCCGCAATCGCGACGCTCTGCTCGCTCGCTCCGGTGTGGCGACCGCCTGCGTCAATATCGTCATCGCCGTTCCGCTCGCGATGCATTGGGGGGCGATGGGCATGGTGGCCGCGCGTCTGTTCGGAGAACTGATGTTGCTGACGGTCCTCATCGTCAATATGACCCGGTCCGGTCTGATGGGCGAGATCCTGTCGACCCATCCCACCGTTCTTGCCTTGCGCCCCCGCGGCGAAGGTTGACGTTTCCTTCCTGACGAGCAGGCGAGCGCGTCGTCTACGATGCCGCGAGCCCGTCACCATCCGCCCGTGGACCAGTTTGCCCGTCGCTCACCGCGAAGCGCGTGGTTGAGGATACCCATGCGCGACGCGGATGCAGCGATGCCGTCTCGAGCCGCCACAGGCGGCAGCCGCGCAGCAGCGACGGGTTTCCAGCCATCGACGGCTTCGTCATCATCGACCGTGCGGCACGGGCACCATCGATGCAGACCGCGCCGCCGCCCTCGCCGCGCCTCGCCGCGCCTCGCCGCCCATCGGTTGGCTCGCTTCTTTCGGCAGGCGGCATCGCTACGCCCGCGTCGCGCACGGCTATCCACCCCGTAAGCATACGAACAGGCGGCGGCCGTCGTTGCCGATGTGCCGCGTCAGAGGACGCGATTCGGAGAAATCGTTATCGGCGATGGGAGCGGCTAGCGGAATCGTTGCGCACGGATGCCCGCAGGAGACGATTGCCGCAAGGGCGAGTCACGGTGTGGCAACCGGCGATAGAAGCGGAATGAACGCACTACCGCGTGAGAGCGGATACGGCTCCCGTTGACGGCCGACATGACGGCGGCCCACGCCTCGCGCACGAGACCTGGCGGCTAGTCGCACCGTCTCGCGCACCGTCTCGCGCACCGTCTCGCGCACCGGTCCCTCTCAGGTTCCCGCGCCTTGAGTGCCCGTCGATACGCTCTTGGCAACGCGCGCCTTGTCGAACCGCTGCCGCAGCAACCGACGGCCGATACGCATGGTCGGCACTTCCAGCTTGCGGTAGGACAGGATGGCGAAGCCCAGCGCGCCCGGTACGAATAGGGCGAAAAACAGCGCGACACGCAGCGCTGGCCCCACCGACAGATGATCCACCACCAGCGACGAAGCCCGCATGATGAAGAGATGCGTGAGATACAGGCTATACGAAGCATCGCCGATGGTTAGAAGCAGCTTCGGATAGGCGATGTCGCGGCGACCCATCACGACGCCGGCAAATATTGCAGCGGCGGGCGGTCCCCATACGAGGCCGCGCAGATCGAATGTGCCGTCCGCGGGCGGCCCCACCAGCACCCAGCCTGCCACACCCGCCAGGATCAGCGCGATCTGGGCAGGGGCGCCAATCCGGAATCCCGAAAGGCGCAATTGCGCAAACAGCACGCCGAACACGAACTCGAGAATGATCGTATGGGTCCAGCTCTTCAGGACGAGGTATTCGGGATTCACCCATGCACCGAGCGCGACGAGGCTCGCGAATATCGCCGTCACGACCAGATAAACGCGCCGGATACCGATCAGCAGTACGAGGGAGATGACAACATAGAAGAACATCTCGAAGTTCAGTGTCCATCCAAGGCCCAGCACCGGTTCTGGCGCACCCGTCAGGGGGTTGCTGGACGGCACGAAGAACAGCGAGCGCAGCACGTACGCCACCTCGTAGCAGTTCTTGTGCTTGAGCGCGGGTAACGCGAGACCGATGCCGACGGAGAACAGCGTCGCCGCCCAGTAGAGCGGCACGACGCGCACGATGCGCTCGCTGAGGAACCAGCCGGCCGTGCTGCTTCCCGGACGTTGCCCCGAAACGATATACATCATGACGAAGCCGCTGACGACGAAGAAAATATCGACGCCGAACAGGCCCTTCTCGTTGACGAGGCGCCATAGTTGCGATGCGGATGCGCCGTGGCCGCCCACCTCGCCCGCCGCGTGGCAGAACACCACCAGCAAGGCTGCGACTGCGCGGAGCACCTGGATCGAGTCCAACTTCTTCATTGTCTTGCCCCTAAAAAGCGATGCAACGGCGCGTCCGGCCGATCACAGAGTCGATTCCGGTCAGGCGGGCGTCGCAGCTTTCACGGCATCGAACAGCTTTTGCGCGGCCCGTTTCCAGGTGAACAGGCCGGCCTGCCGCCGTCCAGCCGATATCATCGATTCACGCATCGTTTTATCGTCGAGCACCGTTCGTAGTTTCAGGCTCCATTGGCCCGGGTCGAAGGGGTCGGCATACAGCGCGGCCTCGCCGCACACCTCCGGAAGCGCGCCAAACGGCGCAGCCACGACCGGACAGCCGAGCGCCATCGCCTCCAGCGGCGGCAAACCAAACCCTTCCGTCAGGGATGGAAAGGCAAGTGCGCCGGCGTTGGCCATCAAGCCCACGAGTTCCGGATCGGTGACCCAGCCAGCGAATCGCACATTGGGAGGCACCACGTGCCCGAGATTCTCGAAACTGGCTTTGCTCGCGCCGCCGAACAGCACGAGCGTCACGTCCTGCAGTTCGGGCCTGGCGAAAGCCTTGAGAAGAATGGCGACGTTCTTGTGCTTCTGCGTGTTGGCGAGCGCGAGAACATAGCGCCCTGGCACAAGCTTCAATGCCGCAAGCTGCCCCTCGTCAGGCCGTATCTGCAGAACATGATCGCAGCCGTTGTGTACGACGACGATCTTGTCGGCACTGGCAACGCCGTAGTGCACGAGTTCCTGCCTGGAGAACTCCGACACGGTGACGATCAGCTTGTGCCGTCTGCCGATAAAAAAGAACAGAAACTTGTACCAGAGACGGAAAGACCGGGAGTAGGACTCCGGCGCGGAATACACCTGGGCATCGTGTATCAGCGTTGCGCAATCGTGATGCAACAGGGGGCCCAGATTGCACAGATTGAGAATGAAGTCCTTTCTTCGCGCCAGCGGTAAATAGGCCTGCTCCCACGCTATTCTGTGCATCCGGCGAACCAGCGGACTCTCCCGGACGCACAGGATATTGCGGTAAGGCGGAACCTTGACGCTATTTCTGATCACGAGCGCATACTCGGCGCCATGAGCGGAATGTTCCGCAATCAACGCATCGGTCGCGGCGATGAGTTGCTCTGCAACCCTGTGCACACCCGTTACCTCTGCGCCGAAGAACTTGCCGTTGAACGCTATCGTCTTGTACATGCCGCACCGCCTCGTTGACAGATGGTTGGCCGACACGAAGTCAGCCAGCTTCGCCACGCTGAACCTCGCGCCGGCATGGCCGTTCGCCCGCACAGCGGGAAGATCGCGGCCAGAGTCGACGTGAGGCGCGACCTGCGGCACGACCTGGGACGCGACCTCGTCGGCCGGGCCGGTCCGATTTGCCCGTCTTCATAATTTCGCCGCCCGCTCAGGCGTCAGCCTGCCTCGCACACAGTCCCACAGGCCGATCAGATTGCCACCCAGGCGCCCCCGGCGGTCGATCCACGGCTCCGGCGCAAAGCTTCGCACGACGTTGCTCGCGACATTGCGCAGAACATGATCGACGGCATCGCGCCAGGGCATGGTCTTCTTTCTCACCAGATAGAGCGGATTGATGACCTGCGAATAGCCGAGCTTGCGGCCGGACACCCTGCCACGCTTGACACCAAGGTGCACGCCGAGGGCGGTATTGATGCGCACCACACGACCGCCCCGATTCCAGATCTGGCCGCCAAAGTCGCGGTCTTCCTGCCAGCCGTAGAGCACGAGACGTTCATCGAACCGGAGTCCGGTAATGCTGCTGGCGCGAAATGCCATGTTGCAGCCGTAGGGGCCGCCCGTCGAAACAACGCTCAGGTCCGGCGGGACCTCACGCGTACTCGCCAGAATTGCCTGCCCTTCTTCAATGGAGTAACCCGGCCCATGGATGCCATCGGCGAGTACCGTTCCAGTGACACAGGCAATAGCGGGATCGCTATCCAGTGCCTTCAGCATTTCCGCGATCCATCTGTCATGCATCAGAAAATCGTCGTCCAGAATGATGACGACGTCGAAGTCATCCGGTACGTGGTTCAACGCGTGGTTACGTTGCGCGGAACTGCCGGCTTGGCCCTTGATCACGAGCAAGCCGGGCCGGCTTGCGAGCTTGCCGGCATCCTCGTCCGTTACGCAGCTGACGATGATGAGGTCCGGCCGCACGGTCTGCGAATCGACGGAAGCGACGACACGCTCAAGCACCTCGGCGCGCCCGCGTGTGGGAAAGATCAGGCAGACCTTTGCTTGCGTGGCGGACGATGACGGGCTCGTTTTACCGGACAAAGTCACTTGTGAACAGTCAGTCGAATTCAACATTTACCTCGTCGGCCAATGCATGTTTTTCTGGAAACGGCAACACGACAGTCCGTCTTGCGCCGGACGCGTGCGTCCCGACCGTGCCACCGGCAGGGGGCATTCCAGCCGGCATCGCGGGAACCATGCTATCGGTGCCGCAGATGCAGCACTGCTGTCTACCCCACGCAAACGCACGCATCCCGAACGCTGGAGCGTGTCACGCATGTGCGACGGCAAATGGCGGTAACCCATGACACCCGACACTCAGCCGCGAATGCGCTGCGCGACCCATTCCGGCCGCCTCGCCACGCGTCTCGGTGCGCGCTGAGACAGTGCGCTCGCGGCGGCCGCGAACAGATAGAAGGTCGAGCCGAGTTCGAACACCCCCGCTGCAAGCGAGGCGACGATCAACGTCGCGAGCATGCCGTGCCGTGCCGCGTGGCAGACGGCCCGTTCCGCCGGCGGGTAATGCGCCGACACAGGCGTCAGCAGCGCTTTGCCAAGAAACATCCCATAGCAGATCACGCCCACGGCACCCAGGTTTGCCACCACCACCACCACGAAACTCGATGCGCGGATGCTGCCCAGTCCTACGCCTACGCCGTATGTCTCAAGGAAGTTGGTCATGCCTTGCGTGTTCCAGCTCATCCGTTCGATGCCCGACGAGCTACCCGCCTTGCTCATGACCGTGGTGTCGACGAAGTCGGTCAGTGCTTTCGCCACGCCCGGCATGAACAGGATGATGTAGAGGGTGCCCAGCACGCCCGCGCAAGCAGCGATGATCCACATGCGCTGCTGGCGCTCGACGGCGCCAGGCACGACCCGGCCGGGCCGGCTGAACACCTGGACACACATATAGGCTGCCAGCCCGACATAGGCCGTGCCGGAAGTGGACATCAGCAGCAGTGTGCCCGCCGATATCGCGAGCGCCCCCGCCAGCTTCGGGCGATAACCGAGCAGCCAGAGATTGAGACAGAAGACAAACAGCGGCAGCGTGAAACTCGAAAACGCGGATGTCTCGGCGAACGTGCCCGTAATGCGCACTAGTCCGCCCAACTCTTCCCCGCTCAAGTCGGCGTATTGAGCCGTCTTGACAACCGACATCACGTCGAGACCGGCAGCATGGGTGACGAAGTCGATCACACCCGCTGACACATCGAGGATCGTGAGCAGGAAAATGCCGTTCGCCAATGCCCGGTATGCACCGCGATATTTGAGAAACGCGTACATGCAGGCATACACGAGGAGATCGCCGATCAGATAGATCGCCTGAGACAGATTGCCGGAAACGGGGCCGAGCGGCTGCAGCATGGCAGCGCCCGTGAGACTGCGGTCGACCGGGAAGACGAGCGTCGCGCCCTGCAGCAGACGCGGCAGCATAATGGCGCCTGCGACACCCCACACGCAGGTACAGAGCAGCCAGAACCCCGGCTTTTCCATCGAAAGCGCGTCGCCAATTCCCTTTCCGCCAACCAGATTAAACGCCCTCAGCACAAAGAAAACGAGAAAGAGTTGCGCCGGCATGATGCCGATCGTGCCCAGACTCAGGGCAAGCGTCATGGCAAACAGCGAAAAGGCCGCCATCGCGTAAACCGCGCCGCGAAATGATCCATAGAGCACCAGCAGCCCAATGACGATGACCACGAGTCCGTATATTGACGGCACTGCTTTCTCTCCCTTCCATTCACCGAACGCATGCGCGCACGGCCCTGCCATTGCACGGCTCAGGCAGATCGCCAGCGGCGGATCTCCGGCCCGGAATCGGCGGGCGCCTTGCTGGCTTCGACCGCCCGCTCCACCACACCGAGGAACTCGCGCTTGAACCGCTCTTTCGTAAAGCGCAGCGCGTTGCGGCGGCACACTTCCGCGCGGAACGGCGGTGACTGTTCGAAGCGCTCCACCGCATCGACAATGGAAGCCACGCTCTGTTCGTTGAAGAAGAGGCCCGTCGCCCGTTCGGTGTCCTGTGATTCGACGACGATCTCCCGCACACCGCCCCGGCCCAATGCAATCACGGGCGTACCGCAGGCTTGCGCTTCGACCACCGAAATGCCGAAGTCCTCCTCCGCGGCAAACACAAATGCGCGCGCGCGCTGCATGTAGTCCACCAGTGCGGCATCGGGTTGATACCCGAGCAGAGTCACATTCGGCGTCGCGCATGCCTTGGCGCGCGCGAAATCCGTCCCGTCGCCGATCACGACGAGGCGCCGCGACGGCATCGCGGCGAAGGCCTCGACGATCAGCGGCACGCGCTTGTACGGGACCATGCGCGACGCGATCAGATAAAAGTCCTCGCGCTCCGTGCTGAGCTCGAAACGCTCGACGTCGACGGGCGGATAGACGACGGCAGCGTCGCTGCCGTAAGCCTTGCGGATGCGCCGGCCCACGAAGGCCGAATTGGCGACAAAGGCATCCACGCCATGCGCGGTGCGATGATCCCAGATACGCATGTAATGCAGCAGCAGACGCACGATCCAGCTCTTGATGCCGCGCTGCATGCCCGCCTCGGCCAGATATTGATGCTGCAGATCCCACGCATAGCGAATCGGCGAATGCACATAGCTCACGTGGACCTGATGCGGGCCCGTCAGCACGCCCTTGGCCACGGCATGGTTCGATGAAATCACCAGGTCGTAACCCGACAGATCGAATTGCTCGATCGCCAGCGGCATCAGCGGAAGATAATGGCGAAACGATTTGCGCGCGCGTGGCAGATGCTGGATGAACGAGGTATGGGCGTGTTTTCCGCCCAACACGTCTCGCTGCGCCTCAGGAAAAAAATCGACGACGCTGTACAGATCGGCGTGTGGGAATAGTTGAAGAATCTGCTCCACCACCTTCTCCGAGCCCGCATACGCAGCCAGCCAGTCGTGGACGAGTGCGACGCGGCCAAAACGGCGCTGGTCGTTAGCAGGGGTGGGAGCGAGCGTTACATTAGCCACGGCGAAATCTCCTCGATCAACCTGGTTGCCGTCGCGCGCCAGGTCAGCGCTTCCGTACGTGCGCGCGCCCGCTCGCGCAGGCTCGCACGCAAGGTCGCGTCTGTCGTGATCCGTTCGAGCAGGCCCGCCAGTTCTGCGGGATCATCCGGCGACGTGTAGAGCACGGCATCACCGCACGCTTCCTGGATGGCCGGCAGCCTCGAAGCGATGACGGGACAGCCCAGCGCCAGCGCCTCGACAGGCGGCAGCCCGAATCCCTCATAACGTGATGGATAGACGAAGCATGCTGCACGCCGGTAAAGCGCGGCCAGTTCGCCGTCGCTCACGTAACCGAGGTGCTTGACGAACCGGGGCAACGCATCCTTGTCCGTCCCGTATACCCGCGCATCTCCGCCGCCCACCACCACGATGTCGAATTGCGCGTCGCCGATACGCTTCGCCGCCTCTGCCACCAGCCGAAAGTTCTTGTGCCGGTTGAGACTTCCGACTGCAAGCACGAAAGGACGCCCGTTCACCTTCGGCGCCACGGACGCCTCATCCTCTTGCACGCGCAACATGTGTTCGCCGCTCTCCGGCACGACGCCGATCTTGCCGGCCGGGATTCCGTAGGCATCACACAGTTCGCGCCGTGAAAATTCCGACACGGTAATGACACGCTGCGATACGCGGCCCAGACGCGGCGCCATCAGACGATACCAGGCAACGAAGGACCGGCTGTAACTGTCGGGAACGCGTGCGGGCGCCGCGTCGTGCAGCACCGTCACCTGACGGCGGTATAACAGCGGTCCAGAGTTGCACAGATTGAGCAGCAACCGGCCGCGCGCAGCCTGCGGTAATGCGAGCTGCTCCCAACGCAGTCCACCGCCCTTCCCGCTTGCTCGCAGACCGACGTGCCGAAAGGGATTCGAGATGCCCGTCAATGCTTCGGGTACGATGATCTCGGCCCGCATTGCGGCGACGAGGGGATCGCCCGCGTCGATCAGTTGATCGAGCGCCCGGATGGTCTCGAACGCGAAGCGGTCGACACCCGTCGCACGGCGGCCAAGGAAGCGGCCGTTTATCAGCAGATTGGGAAGGGGTTTCAACATGCCACACCATGCAGTTCGTTGGCTTGCAGTGTGGCCGATCTCCGCGCCGACGAATGTTCGCCGACGCTCACGCGAGGTCAACTCGCACACGCGAAGTCGATACAGGAAAGCGGACACCAGACGATCACCGCCACGAGCGACGGGATGAACGGCGCTAGGCCACGCCATGCATGGCCAGACAGCAGTGCGGATACGCTACGTTGTCCGAACCAGCCATTCACTGGTTCGGACACAACCGTTGACGATGCGCGCAAGCGCGGCGGCTATCGATCCCGCTGGCGTGCGCGCTCAGCGCCTCACCAGCCGCCTGACGGCATTCAGCGGTGCTTTCAACCTGAATACAGGGGTGTGGACGACCTCCGAAAAGGTCTTTGGATTGCGGTGCTCCAGCGTCGCAATGACATTTCGCTTCAGGCTGTCGCGCAAGGGTGAAACACCCGGGGACACCGGATTCAAACCCAGCATGCGCAGAAAGTAGTTCGCCTGATATACCCTCGCACGTCGCTCGAGCGACTTCGTGCAGTAGTTGATGCTGATACTCACCGAGATGTTGTCGCCGTTCTTTACCCAGTGCGGCGCGAGAGGCGGATGATGCACCACTTCGCCCGGGTTGAGGCGATAGACGGTGCCGCGATCCTGCATTTCGCGGCGATAGAGCGCCGCTTCGAAGTTGCCGCTGTAGTAACGTTCGATCTCCGGGTCCGGCACCAGCTCGCGGTCGGTCGCCGGGAACAGACATACATCCTTCGAGCCCTGTATCTGGAACAGGAAGTTGCTTTCGTGATCGATGTGAAAGGGAGTGGAGATGTTCGGTGACGAGAGCAACAGTGTCATCGACACAAAAGTCATGTCCTTGCGCAACGGAAAGCCGGACAGGCTTTCGAGTTCGGACGTAACCGTATTCAGCACATCAGCGTAGTCGGGGTCGTAATCCTGTGCGCGGTTGAGCTTGATCCACGTGCCGTTTTCGCCAAGACGGGCCACTGTCTCGGCGAGCCGCTCACTCTCCGGCATGGCGCTGAACTTTGCATCGATCGACCCCTGCTTGAAATTGAGGGCACAGAAACTTCCATTCCTGTCGATGATCCGCTTCGCGAGTTCGACGATCCTTGGAATCTCGAACAGGCCGCTCTGATGCAATGTATGGTTGAACTTGAACGAACGCAGATTGAAACTGCTTTTGAACTCCTGACCGCCCGCCCGAAGCATGCTGTCGCCTGAAAACAGCTGGCGTGATGTATCGGCCAACACGGCACCATTGGTAGGCACAAACATGGCGCACCTTTATAGGTTAGGAAAGCACTGTTTGCAGCCTACTATTCGCGCAGTCAGTCACATGTGCGTTGCCGTACATCCGCTCCACGTTGACGCTTCGGTGGAATGGACTGCGTTGTGTGGCAAATCGTGCCGATGGACACCCGCATTGTCAGCCCGCCACGGCCTAGGCCAGCGCACCTCAAGTGAGTGCCGTCTGGAGAATCCGGGATCGCTTGCCCTCCAGCCGGGCGAGCAACGGCTTCTCAAGGTAAAGGTGAACACCGAGCGCGAACGCAATCGCCAGGACCGCCACACCGAACGCTGCCAGATAAAGGCCGGGCGCATGATGAAACGCTCCCGATTTGACGGCTTTCGCGTATGCATTCATCCAGAATCCGTGCGTCAGATAAAGCACATAGGATGCGTTGCCGAGCACCGTCATGGCACGACTGATACGCCCGCCTTTGTCGTCCGTGTGGGCGAACGCCGCCACGAGAAGCGTCGCGGGAATCCCCCACGCCCACCATCTGAATGAGGCCGGCAGGCCATACGTTGCTGCTGCCTCGGGTGAAGACACAGAAGCCCAACAGAAGAGCGCGACACTCGTCATCAACATCGCCCATCTGATGCCACGAGCTGGCATGGGCAAATGTTTGCTTGCCACGCCCAGAAAGATGCCGCACAGAAATTCGATCACGATTGGATCCCCGTAATACTCGGCCTGCGTCGTCATACCTGTGATATTGAGCGCGCGAGGCCCGATTGCGATCACGGCGACGATCAATGCCACCCGGTATCGCTGCCACGGAAGACACAGCGCGGCGGTACAAACGAGATAGAAGTAAAGTTCATAGACGAGCGTCCACGCAACGCCCATGACCAGACCTGCCGATGTCGTGGGCGGAAGCAATAGCACCGACTCGATGAGCCCTGCCGCATCCAGCGGCCTGTGCCTGAACGCGATGCCGCTGCAGGACAGCGCAACCACAACAGCCAGAGCGCCCCAGTAAGTAGGCATGATCCGCGTGAGCCGGCGGACGAAGAATTGTCTGGCCGACGTTTGAGCGGAGAAGCCCGCGGTCGCATGCCACATCACCAGCCCGCTGATAACGAAAAAGATGTCGACGCCGCACGCGCCCAATCGCATTGCTGCCGGCGTGGCGAGCGCAAGCGGGCTCGCCGATGCTTCTTCGAGGATATGGTGCGCCAGTACCGCAAAGGCTGCCAGGAAGCGCAGATGTTGCAGCCCGGAGAGTGTCGTATGACGTCCCATAGGTCTCGTCGATGCATTCAGGAAATTGTGGAAATGAGTACCGGAGATACCTGGCTCGGCGGCACCGATTGCAACCGCGGCGTTCTTCGCGTTCTCGACGAGACACTGCACCACGTCGGGGAACGGTACTCACTCTTTCGACTCGAGTCGCGTGGCGATACATTGGCAATCTTTGCGCGGACAGTATAGATACGCCCCGTCCGTGCGCCCGGAATATCCGCGCCGAAACGTGGGGTGAACCACATCCCCTTGCTGATGACGATGTGAGAGAGAGATCGAACGCGCCATTGAGTCCGCCGGGACAGAATCGACTGGCGGCATCCGCGCCTCTGGCGGCGCTAAATCTGGACAGGAGGAAAGTCGGCAGCCCCCAGATTCTCGATCTTGATGTAGGACGGCAGTTCATTCGCGCTGCTCGAGCACAAACCCGTCGTCGTTTCGGAGAAACCAATCCGCCTGAAGTAGTCGTGACAGGTCGCGTTCTTTCCTGTATCGACCAGCTCGGCACGGATCTCCGGGCGTGCTTTAAGCGCTAACCGTGTTGCGATCGCTCCAACGACCAGTTCTGCGCCGAGCCCAAAAACGCGGCATGACAGCACCACCTGAACGATGCGCTCGCATTTCACCAGGCAGACCGAGATGATGCCATTGTCGATCAGCTTGTCCCGCAGGGACGAGACAATACAGTAACCGCCTTTGCTGATGAATTTCTCGAGCTCCGACTTCTCCCATCGTTTGCCGGTTGTGTTGAATTGATTGGTCTTGTTGATCAGCTCGAAGGCGCGATCGAAATGTCTGGATTTCGGGGTCTTTATCAAGAAAAGTGATTGACGAAGCTGCAACGACGCAAGCCATGCTTCGCGCGACACCCCACTTGCGGAATGCGCGCCCGCTTCGCGCTGCGAGATTGCGCGAACGAGATCGGTACGTCGCGAAGACTCCTGCGTGACGAACGGCACTTGCGTTTCCGCCGAGCGCAGGATGATCCGCCGCCAGTCGTAATGGTTGCCGCCAAGACAGCGCATGTCGGGAATCGCGGCCTTTACCTCCGACAATTCCCGGTCGTTATCGTCCATGAACACGCAGTTTCCCGGCAGCAGATTCACCTCCTTGATGATTTCAAGGATGTTCTGTGACTTGGGCTTCCAGTTAATGCGGACACAAGCAAAATCATCGAGCGTGATCGCGCCTCGCCAGATGCTGTTGAACCGTTCGATGGTGGGCGCCTCTTCATTCTTGCTGCAGATAGCCAGCAGTCCGCCACGCCTCTTGAAGAACATCAGGGCTTCCGCGAGGCCGATGGGCCAACCCTCGATGCGCTGTTCCAGACTCAGGCTCTCGGCTTCCGCAGCAACGCCCCGCCACATGGTGTCGTCGAGATCGACAATGATCAGCTTCACCGGGTTGCGCTGCTCGACGATCTTGACCATCGTTTCGATGCGCGACAGAAGCGCGAGCGTAAATTCACGGCAGGCAACTTCATACCTGAAAATATTGCCAAGCGCTTTCGGCGCGTTCAGCCGGTTCGAGTCGAGTTTGAAATCCCAGTCGTTGATAAACGACGCATGTGAACTGCTCGCCACGACATCGTCCTGCAAATGCCGGCGGCCGATGAAGTTCAATATCTCGTTGGAGTCGAGAAAGTAGCAGTTGTTCGTTTTCCGCACAGCGTCCGACAAAAGCCGGTTGATTTCACGAACCAGGTATGTCGGGGACGGCGGACTGAACGGGTCGATAAGATCGCCTACATAATTGAAGCTCGGTTCGAAAAACGACATGAACAGAATCGGCACCGACGTTATCTTCCCGGCAATCTGCGCGACCTTTTGCGAAAGATACGTTCCCGCTCTCTCCAGCAGCGTGCTTGCCTCTTCATCCGACTGGAGCCGGGAAAAAGCCATGTCGACCACGGGCTCGGGCGTTTGCGTGACTTCGCTCAAAACGTGCCGGAGGGTCAGGCTCACGACGGCTACGTCGTCTGTCGGGGCAACATCCGGCACAAGATCATGGTATTTCGACCCCATGAGCATGTGCCGGATGCTGTGTCCGCAATCGACGCTTCGCTTCGCGAGCATGTCGACTCCGCACGTACCGAGCAGGAGGATATTGAGCTTGCGCGATTCGATCGCGAGCGAGGTCGGCGGCAGCGGCAGGTTAACCCGCTTATCAGCGATGGACGTGTAAAAGAAATCGCGGATAACTTGACGCATTTTCAGCCCTCAGAATGAAAACGTTCCACATCGCGAAGGACACCTGTGCGCCTCGCGAGGGCACGGGTGGGCGCGCACGGACAGCATCAGCCGCGGCATGCGTCCCGCGATTACAGCAAACCAGCAATTTGCTTTCTGTGCGCCGACATACACATGAGCCCGCTCATGACAGGATATTTGCCTCTACGGGCAGATGCGATGTGGACTGTCCATGACTTGCCAGAAATGATTTCGCACGGAAGAACGTTGGCATCCCGTCGAAACATAACCAGCCTTCAATTTACCGATGACTTGCCGCAAGCGGACGGAGTCGGTTGATTTATCGCCAGTGGCTCTCTTCAGTACTCACTGCAAGTGCGCCGATCTTGTGCCGCCATCCTCCAGGCCGCGTCGGCAACATGCCGCGACGGCGGCCAGTGTGACCGAGCGCACGAACACCCGGACTGTCTCACTCTAGACTTCGAAAACATGACCGCAGGCTGGTCAGCCGCTCCGCGTTGCGGCAGGATCTGGACGGACATACCGCCGAAGCGACCCGCACAGAACGCTTGAGATCGTCACGTCAGTCGGACAACCGCGGCATCTTCGCGAGGTAATCATGGACTATGTCAGCCGCCCTCACTTTCTGGTTCCGGAAACGCTTCTGAGGGGAGCGGCAACCTCGCCGGCAGATGCGCGTGACAAGCTTGCCCTGTCCGATCCATTGCCCGCAAAAGCAGCCGACGATGGCCCCCCCTCCCTCCTGTCGCTCGTTGTACCGTTCTATAACGAGGAGGAGATGATCGGGGCGTTTTTCAGCACGGTTATTCCCGTACTTGAAGCCATCGACGGAGTGCAGTTCGAAATCGTCTGCGTCAATGACGGCAGCCGCGACGGCACGCTCCGCATGCTCATCAGCATGTCGGATCAAGATAGTCGCATCCGTGTCATCGATCTGTCGCGCAACTTTGGGAAGGAAGCGGCGCTATCGGCCGGACTCGACGAAGCGCGCGGCGCCATTGTGATCCCTTTTGATGCCGATCTGCAGGACCCGCCCAGAGTCATTCCTTTACTCGTTGAAAAATGGCGCGAAGGCTACGATGTGGTCGTCGCCAAACGCGTCGACCGACTCACGGACTCCTTCCTGAAACGCCAGACGGCAGGCATCTTTTATCAGATCCACAACTCGGTGTGCGATACCAAGATTCCGGAAAACGTGGGTGATTTCCGGTTGATTACGAGGGAGGTCGTCGACGCGCTCAAACGGCTCCCCGAAACGCGCCGCTTCATGAAGGGTCTGTTCGCCTGGGTAGGTTATCAGACTGCAGTTGTCGAATATGTGCGCGAACCCCGCCTTGCGGGCAGGTCGAAGTTCTCTGGCTGGAAACTGTGGAACTTCGCTCTGGAGGGCTTCACGAGTTTCAGCACGCTGCCGCTTCGCGTATGGACGTACGTCGGCAGCTTCGTCGCGCTGGGCGCATTTCTGTATGCCTCATTCCTCATCGTGCGAACCCTGATTCAAGGGGTCGCCGTACCGGGCTACGCATCGCTGATCTCGACCGTCCTCCTGCTCGGAGGGGTTCAATTGATCGGCATCGGGGTGCTGGGTGAGTACATCGGCCGCATTTACTACGAGTCGAAGAACCGGCCGGTCTACCTGATCCGCAGGCGCTATCAGACTGCAGGCGCCGACGATATCTGATCCGCTCATGGCACGCCGGTTGGCGTTCTATGCCAGTGCCGGTGCAACCGGTACCGATACCCCGTACTGAGCCCGTTCATCGACTTCCCATCGATAAGCTCGATCGAAAGTGACGTTGCCCAACGCACAGAGAGCCTGTTTCTCGCCGGCTACATTCATCGCATGACTTGCCGCGCGTCCACGCCCGACAGGACAGTCAGAAGACGAGGCCGTACCTCGACCGGTTCGCGGCGTTAGTGGCCGATGTTGCTGATCGGACCACACAACGCTTACCCACAATCAAAGCAAGCAATGACAGCCTTCTCCTGCTGCCTGCCGCGCGCGATATGGATCGGCATCACATGCATTTCGTGCGATTTCCGGCAGGTTCGAAGGCAGACATCACATGCAACGTTACGCCCAGATGGGCGCAGACAAGGGTGGAATTCCCGCACCTGTCTGTCGCTCTTCCGGCTATGAACGCGGAGACGGCACATGGCAATGAAATGGCCAACCTGGAACGTACAGCTCTTCCTGTCCTGGATTGTCGTCGGCACACTCGGTATAGCCGAAGGCATTTACGGTCGGCCGCAATACTACGGCGACTGGATTTCTTATCTCAATGTCAGTTGGGCCGTTGCTCACACCGACTGGCGAGAAATTTTCAACCCCTTCTGGAATCCAGGCTATCCCGCGTTGGTTGCCGCCGCGCGCTCGCTGGGCGTCCCTACCCCTGAGGGGGAGTGGCATGCGATCACGGCGATCAACTGGGTGATTTATCTGGTTGCCTATGCATCCTGGCGCGGCCTGATCAGAAATGCCCTTGCGCTATATTGGCCTGATTCGCTTGCACTGAACCGTCATCCATTTACGATCTGGATCGGAACCTGCGTTTTTCTTGGTGCCTGCCTGGGTCTCGAGACGGTTTCTGCCGTATGCCCAGACCTGCTCGTGACCACGTTCTTCCTGCTCGGATCGAGTCTGCTTCTATCCCTGATCCGGCGGCGGAGCCTGCTCACCGCGACATTGCTTGGTCTGATCCTCGGTGCCGGTGTTTGGGTAAAGGGCGTGTTCACGCCATTCTCCTTTCTGTTCATTCTCACGCTTCTCATCTATTGCGGCGCGAGGCGCGGCTTGTGGCGACCAGTCGGAGCGGTCGTGGGAACCTTCGGTCTCCTTTTTGGCGTCTATATCGCCGGAATCTCCTGGTCCTATGGCGAATTCACGCTGGGTGCGTCGGGAATGTTGAATTTCCCCTGGCACGTCAATGAACTGCCTCATTTCAGCAACTGGCAAGGCGGACCGGAGCAGTTCGGCCGGCCACTTCATCCAACGACTCAACTGATCGCCGACTTGCCAGCTTTCGGCTTTGGCACACCTTTCCGGACAACTTACCCTCCGTATAACGACGTCGCGTACTGGTACAAGGGCTTTCGACACTTCTTCAGCCTCAAGCTCGAATTAATGGCGATCGTCCGGTGTGTCTGGAACCTGTTGCAGATACTCAAGCTAAATCCGATCGTGCTGGGGGTCGCGGTAGCTTTCCTGCTGTCGCTCGTCAGGCAGCCGTGGCGAGCGTCGCTCGGCAGGACAATAGTCCGGGCCTGGCCCTTACTGTTGCCAACCGTCGCAGGTTTCGGCACCTATATGCTGGTTCATGTCGAAGAGCGCTATCTCAGCCCGTTCATCATGGTGATCGCGCTTCTGACGTGGGCGCCGTTGCTCGACATGACGCTGCATTCCCGTCGCCTGCTTGCCACTGCTTTAGTCATCATCTATGGCGCTGGCATGGTCGGCCAGCTTGTGCTGACCAATGCAGCTTCGCTCAAACCGGTGTTTCGTCAGTCGGACTATCACGACGACCCGCATTGGCGGATTGCCAGCGCGTTGACTGCCTCAGGGTTGCAACCAGGTGACGCGGTGGCCGTGATCCGGGACACCCGTCCCACTGTCAGGGTCAGCTGGGCCTATGTATCGCGCTTGCGCATCGTCGCCGAGTTCGGCGGTCTGCCATACCGTATCGAGCCGCAGGACCGCACCCGCTTCGATGAAAACGTCGAACCCATCCACCCGGACTACAGCGAAGTATTCTGGACGCAGCTTACGCCGCAACGGCGCGACGAGGTCATGAAGGCATTCGCTCAGAGCGGCGCGCGAGCGGTCGTGTCGCTATCGATGCCCAACGTGCTGCCAGATCCCGGCTGGGTACCGTTGAAGGGGACGCCTGCCTGGCTTTACGTGTTTCCCAATGCGGCCAGATAGCCAGATTCCCGACTGACGGGTATCTGCAATCGACGCGTGGCAAGATGCCGGCGCACTGGCTCAGGGTCCGGGCATGCCCGCTGGTGTGACTTCAAGCAGAATCACATGATCGGGAATGTCCACGGTGAGTTGACGCACGTCGCGATGGCTTGCGAACGGGGTCGCCGACACGAGTGGATCGTACAGGTCGACACGGCTTGCAGTTGCGCCAAAGTCGACGCTGACGCGGGCGGGTGGATGGGTGACGGGTGTTCCCTCCGCGCGGTTCCAGAATGCCGTTTCGTTCCATAGCACCAGCACGAAGCGACTGTCCTTTTTCTGCAAAAGCAGGCTGTTTGCCGATGCCGGCATGTCCGACAGCGTATACGCGAGCGAGTGACGCACCACGCCGGTTGTGCTGCGCGGCGTACTCGCATTCAACACAGCGGTGAGGTTGCGAATCGCGTGGGCCACCGGCTTCGGGCTGTTGCCTACGCGAAAGAGTCCGAAGTGCATTTCAGGGTTCTTGTTCTCCGGATCGGGTTTCTGGTCGAGCAGCTCGTACACATAGAGCCGCTTCACTCCCGCCGCCGCCGCGTCCATGTAACCGTTGAGAACGCCTTTGGCCTGAGTCGCCTCGTCGACGCCGATCATGTACCAGCCTGACTGAGGCATCGAGAAGTAGCCGAATTCGGTGATGACGACAGGTAGCTGGAATTTCTTGACGCTATGGATGGCTGCAGGTAACCAGGCGCCGCCGGGCACGTTATAGGTGGGCTGATTGCCATTTTGCGGATACGCATGCTGGTTCGCGTAATCGGCGGAATCTGCGCGCGTTTCGACTGACTTGAGATCGTAGCCGGTAAGGTCGTAGACGGGCACGCTCGCGAGCTCAGGCGTGCTGCGCACGCGCGTGTAGATCTCGCGCTGCGCGGCGAGTCCGGCAGCCATGCCCGTGAGGCCGCGGTATGGCACAGGGAAGTTATCGATCTCGTTGAAGCCTTCGATTGCCGCAACACTGCCGGGAACTGCCGCATTCAGTTTTGCTGCCACCTCGATTGACTCGGCGATATTCGGGCGCACCAGGAAGTTGAATCGGACTCCCCGTTGCGCAAGGTACGTGTAGGTCGAGAGCGGCTCGCTCGGGCCGGGTGGGAAGCTGCGAACGTGACGAATGCCGAGCCATGCCAGATTGTCAGCGACGTTGCGCACATTCGCATACGCGCCATCCAGATAGTTGAGGTGAGTCACGACACCGAGCGTATCGATGAAGACATCTGCAGGCATTGCCCGCACTGGCTCGCCCGCTTGCACCGTCGCGACGGATGCAAGCACGCAGAAGCTGGTAGCGAGCTTTGCAGCGGCGCGTGTGCCAAACCACTTGCAGGGTGTTGCTTTGCTCGCTTGCCGCGAGCCGCGAGAGACGGCCGATTGGGAGAGCACGATACGGATGGCGGCTATGGGATGCTTCACGGCGTTTTCCTCGCTGGGAAGGCTTGCAGGTTCCGTGTGCCCTTCGCCACGCCTGCATCGCGATGCTTATGCCTCTGCTTGTGCCTCTGCTTATGCCTGTGTGGCAGGGGTATAGAACATGATTGTGATGCTCGGCCGCATCCGAAGTGTGTGCACTGGCGAACAGAACGTGATCCACGTTCGCCAGCGTGTCACGGCCGGTCAGCAAGCCAGTGATGCTGTGCAGGAACGTGGCCGTGCCAAGGCGTGGCCTGCCCAAACCCTCTGCCGGGAAAGATCGGCATCGCGCCACTAATTGCTGGATTGCGTACGGTCACACACCAACTGCGCACTCGCTTGCGGCTTTGTAATGTCAGAATTAACCACGGAAATGCAGAGCATCCGCTCCGCCCGGCATTGGCGAATACGAAGATCGCGATACATGAACAAGCTCCAGTCTCTCACCGTATTGCGCGGCATTGCGGCCATCACCGTCATCTTCTATCACATCATGGCGCCGACCGGGCACACGTTCGGCGAGTTCGGTGTCGATGTTTTCTTCGTCCTGAGCGGCTTCGTCATCGCGCTCGTTCTGGACAGCCCCGGCATCACCGCGCAACGCTACCTCTCGGATCGCATAGCGCGGATCGTGCCGCTCTACTGGTTGCTGACGTTCGTGGTCATCGGCGGCACGCTTGTCGCGCCCTCCCTGTTCAACTCGACGACCGCCGACTTCGGCAATCTGCTGAAATCGCTGTTTTTCATTCCCTATCGCAAGGAAAGTGGCCTGATCTTCCCGATGTTGTTCGTCGGCTGGACGCTGAACTACGAGATGATGTTCTACGTGGTCACGGCAATCTCGCTGGTCCTGATGCGTCGCCATCGGCTACTGTTCGTGTCCGCGGCGATCTTCATGATTTATTGCGCGGCGACGGCATCGGCTTCGCGTGGCGCGTTTGCCGAGTTTTATTCGTATCAGCGCATGTTCGAGTTCCCGCTCGGCTTCGTGGTCTATCAGCTGTGGAAGCGCGGCGTGCTGATCAAGCCTGCGCTTGCCGGCGGCGTCGCAACCGCCGCCTACGTATGGATGGCGTACGTGAACTGGAACCAGCTGTCGAACGCGCACCTGCTTTACTTCGGCATTCCCGCGTTCCTGCTGGTCGCGAGCTGCCTGAGTCTCGAATCGAAGCTGGGTTCGGGCCCATTGACGAAAGGCGCATTGCTCGTAGGCGACGCCAGTTATGCCATCTATCTGAGCCATCCGTACTGTGTCGAAGCCGCGCGCAAGCTGCTGGCGAATGTGATCGACGGCTTTGACGCGACTGCGCCCGTCGGGGTGGCCATCATCATCGTCATCGCGACAGCCGTGGGCGTCGCACTCTACTGGTTCGTCGACAGGCCGCTGCATCGCAGCGCACGCAGGCTGTTGCAATCCGTGCCCGTCATTCCGTCGCGCGGCGCCAGACTGGCGGGCCTGAACCGCGAACTCATCGCCGCTGACGACGGGCCCACGCGCAAGGTGCAAGTCAATCACGACGCGCGCTAAGCCGTCCTACGCGCCCGATCCGCCGGATGCTCTATCCGGACATGACACCCAACCCATCTCGAACGGCTGTGGCGCGCCAGTCCCAAGCCGCTTCGACGTTGGCTGGAACATCACGAGCGTCACCTTGCATTGCGCATCGACTGGACGCGGACTGCCCGGCCATGTCGGCAACTGCCGTTGCCGCGTCGGGCGCAGTCGACGCGCAGCGTGCCTGACGTAGCACCGCAACCGGGCCGCATCTGCGCCCCAGGTTGATCTGAGCGTTACCAGGGAAGGGATGCCGACGTGCGCACGTCGCGGAAAGGAAGCAACGGCCGCTACGCGGTAGCGACTGGCGCAGGGTCGAGGTTGCAAACGGGAGGTGTGACGCGGGTTCCTTTTCGGCATCCGCGCGGTGGGCTCGCGCGAGCGCGTGATGATCTGCCGCTACGGCGGTGTCGATCCGTCGTCCTGCACGACATCGCGTCGGTGCTGACGAACGCACAGGCAACGATCCCCGGTGCCCCGGTGCGGCCCCGCATGACAGCCATGATGGCCGTCATGCGTTCAGCTCGCGGTGCCTGCGTCGCCTCCCGTATTGCTGTAGCTCGCGTAGCCATAGGCGGCATATTCGCTGCCGTACTTGCCGGGCCGCGAGGTCATGTCGTTAAACACCACGCCGCGCACGGGCACGCCGATCTGTTCGAAGCGGCGCACCGATTCGCGCAGCTCCGACACACTCGTCACCCCCTGGCGTGCGACCAGGAACACCATCCCCGCCAGATTGGCGACGATGCCTGAATCGGCAACGGGCAGGATGGGCGGCGCGTCCATCAGCACGATGTCGTATTCCCGGTCCGCCCATTCGACAAAGCGCCTGAAGCGGCTATGCCGAAGCAGCTCGCTCGCATTGGCCACGTAGCCGCCGTTCGCCACGAAGTCGACGCCCGGCATGATCTGCCGATGCACCGCGCTCTCATAGGGCGTGCCCTGCAGGATGTCCGTAATGCCCGGGCTGCAAGGCACGCCGACACAGGCGTTCAGCGAGCCGCGCCGCAGATCCGTGTCGACGAGCAGCACACGCTGGCCCGACGCGCCGAGCAGCGCCGCCAGATTGACCGACACGAACGACTTGCCCACCATCGGCGTCGGACCGGCGAGCAGGACGACATGATTGGGTGCATCGCGCAACGCGAATTCGAGCGCCCCCCTGAAGCTGCGCAGGCTCTCGACGGCGGAATCGAATGACGCCGTGCACGCGAGCACGCTGCACGTCCCCGGCAGGCTCTCCGGCAGACGGCGCGTGAGCATTTGCTGCATGCGGCTGCGCGGCACGGCGGCATAGACGTGCAAACCCGCGCCCGCCTCGATTTCGTCGACCATCGCGATACCGCTATTCATCCTGCGCCTGAACAGCACGTACGCCGAGCCGACGAAAATGCCCGTGAGCGAACCCGCCACCACGATCAGCGTGCGCTTGGGCCGGATGGGTCCCTCCGGTACTGCCGCGCTGTCGATCAGACGTGCATTCGAGACTTTGCCCGCCTTGGCCAGCCGCATCTGCTCCTTGGTGTTCAACAGGTTCGTGTAGATGTTCGTGTCGACCTGAACTTCGCGTTGCAGGCGCAGCACGCTCTGCTCGAGAGGCGGCAGCCGCCTCGTCTGAACAGCCAGTTCAGACAGCGCCTTCTCGGCCTCTTCCAGTTGCCCATTGGTCGCAATCAATGCGGGGTTGTCGGGCATGTAGCGTGCGTCCAGCTGGGCGCGCTGCTGCCGCAACTCGGCAATGCGGTTCTGCGCCTGCGCCGTGCTCTGCAGCAAGGCCGCGGCTTCCGCGCCCAGATCGACCGCGCCGTGCTCCGAGCGGAACTGGTTGTATTCTTCTTCGGCCTGCTCCAGCTTCGCCTTCAACTCCGGCAATTGCTGGTTGAGGAACGCAATCGATTTCTCGGCTTCTTCCTGTGTGCGCTGCACCTTCTGGCGCATGTACTCGTTGCCGATCGCATTCAGGATCACGCTCGTCTTCACGGGGTCGCCGCCTTCCAGCGCCGCGCCGATCACCGACGACTCCTTGCCCTTCTCCGAGATCATCAGCCTGCTCTGAAGGTCGAGGGTCGCCGAAAGCTCGGACGAGCGCGACAGCTCGAAGGTAACGCCGGGGCGTCCGTCAATCCCGCTCACCAGCAGGTCGATTGCGCCCCCCGGCACGTCGGCGTGCAGCGTCTCGCCGACCCGGCCCGGCAGATCGATGCCATTGTGCGCCAGCGTGTACTCGCCGTTGCCCTTGAGCGTGATGATGAACGGCACACCGTACATGCGATCGGGCACGTTGAAGTGCGCCACGGTAATCGCCTCGTCGCCCCACGCGTAGCCGCCGCGGCCCGACCAGCTCGACACGTTCAGATGGGTTGCCATCCACCGGCCCACCACCGGGAAGTAGCGCGGCGAGGCGTTGATATAAAGCTGGGTGGCTTCGACGGCACGCGAGACGACCATCCGCGAGCGCAGCACTTCGATCTCCGCCGAGGCCGCGGTCTTCACCGCGAACATCGCCGACACATCGGCCAGCGCGTTTTTCGCGGCGCCATCGCTATCCTCCACGTGGATGAGCATGTCCGCCTGATAGACAGGGCGAGCGAGCATCGCGTAGACGAGGCCCACGAGCGTAAAGAGCGCCGCGATGATGACAATGGTCTTGCGGCCTTCATACAGGGTGTCGAGAAGCTTGCCGACATACCCGCCCTCCGGCGGCATCATGCCGTCGTCAAGCGACCCCTCTAGCAGATATTCGCGCTGTTTCAATCTGTCTCTCCGTCGGTGCCCGCCACGAGGTGCCGGGCACGTGCATCGATATATAACGATCAGTAGCCGAGTGCTCGCGTCGCCGACGCCGCCTGGGTCGCAGGCAGGATCAGTCCGATGACGCGGCTCCATTTCACCAGTGACGACGCATCGACGAACACCACATCGTTCGGCTTGAGTTCGAACGAATCGGCCGTGGCCATCGCGGAAGCCGAGGTCGCGTCGAGGTGATAGACCACGCGCCTGCCCACATCGCGTCCCCGCACGACGTAGACCTGCGACGCGTCGCCGGAAGTCTGGCTGATGCCGCCCGCGTCGCCCAGCGCCTGGTTCAGCGTCATGCGCCCGTTGTTGAACGGTAGCCCGCCGGGACGCTGCACTTCGCCAATCACAAAGACCTTGCTGTCGTTTTGCCCATAGACGCGTATCAGGTCGCCGTCGCGCACGATGATCCGGTCCGGGTTCACGTTGTTGCGGATCATGTCCGGCATATCCACCACCACCGTCCTGTCCCCGCGCGTCAGCGTCACCTTCGACCGGTCCGACTTGTCGGTAAAGCCGCCTGCCCGGTTGATCGCTTCGGGAAGCGTCATCACCACGTCGTTGAGCACCTGCACGCCCGGCGATTTCACTTCGCCGTCGAGATAAACGCGCTTGCTGCGGTAAGTCTCGACGCGCACCGTCATCTGCGGCTGTCTCACATAGCGGCCCAGCTTGCTCGTGAGCAGATCCCGCACGCCCATTTCCGAGAGGCCCTCGACCTTGATGGGTCCGATATAGGCGTACTGGATAAAACCATTCACATCGACCGTATAGCCGGGCGCGACGAGCGGCGCCCCGGACGTGCTCTGTCCGCCTCCCGTCGTGGCGGCCGGCATGCTGAGTTCCGGGTGGTCCCACACGACGATGCTGAGGACGTCACCCGGCCCGATCACATAGGGCTCCGGCTTGGCGAACAGGCTGCGCACGTCGTCCGGCACGCCCGTCGGCCGTTCCTGCTGCTGCTTTGCGACGAGGTCATCGGTAATTTCGACCAGCGAACCCGTGGGTGCGCGATCGCTGCCCGACGCCTGTTGCGAACCTGTACCAGCCGCCGCGCCGTGCGCGGCACTCACCGCTTGCGCCGCATCGCCCGAAGGCATGCCCCGGAAAGTCATCCCCGGCGACAGCGCGCAGCCCGACAGCAGCACAGCGGCGGCTGCGGGCGCTGCCCATCGGGACGCGGCCAGACAGTTCACGCGTGCAAGGTCGAGCCTCGCCCGTGAGCGAACCGTTCGCCACCACGAAGACAGGCGCGCAGCGCGCGCCTGAGTCCTCCACTGCTCGCAAACTCGATTGAGTTGCATGTCAAACCCCCATATTGCGTGCGGCCAGTCCGCGGCGTACGGTGCGCGGCGAATCAGGTCCGATGCTGCTCATTTCACGATGCCTGGTGATGCCCGCTCGTTCATGCCAATGCCCTGCCGTCTCGCCTCGTGCCGTCTTGTGCCGTCTCGTGCCGTCTCGTGCCGCAAGCGACGTTCAGATCACGATCTCCACAGCGTTCAACGTCAATACGCCCCGTTCCCTTTGATCACCACAAAGAACGTCTTGAAGAGAATCCCGATGTCGGCGCGCAGCGACCAGTTCGTCACGTACTTCACGTCGAGCATGACGCGCGTCGCGTAGTCGGTCTCGCAGCGTCCGCTCACCTGCCACAGTCCTGTGATGCCAGGCGTTGCCATCAGGTAGTACTTGCTGTGCGCGCCATAGCGCTCCAGTTCCTGCGCGGTGATCGGCCGTGGGCCGACGAGGCTCATCTCGCCGCGCACCACGTTCCAGAGCTGCGGCAGTTCATCGAGGCTCGTGCGGCGCAGGAAATGGCCGATGCGCGTCACGCGCACGTCGTTCTTGAGCTTGAACTCACGCTCCCACTCGGCGCGTGCCACGGGATCGCTCGCGAGCAACTCGTCGAGCACCTGCTGCGAGTTGACCACCATCGAGCGAAACTTGAGGCAGCGAAACTTTTCGCCATTGCGGCCCACGCGTGTATGGCCGTATATCGACGGACCACCGTCCAGCTTCACGACCAGCGCAACCAGCGCGAGCAACGGCAACAGCGCGAGGATCATGGTCAGGCCGAGCGTGATGTCGAAGGCCCGCTTGACAGCATGTCTGATCGAGCCCGTGTGCGGTTCGGTTTCGGCCAGATCGTGGTCCGTGTCCCCGCGTCCGAGCCATGCGGTGGCCTGCCGGGCCACGCTGAACTGCGCGAAGAAAAGCGTATGCGAGGCGAGCAGCGAAATGCCTGTGGTCAGTGTCCAGTAGATGAACCACGGCATGGAAATCACGTTGTCGCGATGAATTGCATAAAGCAAAGCCAGCCCGCAGAGTTGCACGGCGAGCCATGCAAATGCCGTGCGGCCGGCGACGCTCGCGACGGGATGCCGTCCTCGCGGCGGATAGGTTCCACACGCTGGAAACACCGATAACGCGAGCGCGGCGACGAACGCGACGAGCGTCGGGTCGAGCTGGTGCGCAGGACCCACTGCGGCCACGTTGAAGCTCAGGTTCAAGTGCAATGCGCCGAAAGCGCCCAGCACAATTAGCGCGATATCGATCGCACGATGCACCAGCTCGGACATATTCCTACCCCACTGCGTCGCGTTCAATGGTCGATGTTTAGCCGCAGCCGTTCGCATGGTCTTCCCTCGCATCGCGAAAGCGATCGTGTCCGGCAGCAGCCCTGCTGTGCGCTTTCTGCTGGACGTTTCCGCTTTCTCTTTCGCGCGCGCCCACTCTGCGCGGTCCCCTGTGATGTCGCTGTCCACCATTCATGCAGAGCGGCAATGCGCAAATCACATCGATAAGGTACGGGGACGGGAGCAGCGATTCCGTGCGAAATCCCACCAATGGTTCGCGATCGCCTGATCCCGCTTTGGCGTCGCCCGATCCGATGCGGTGACAACCTTGCACGTTGCGTGCGCGAGCGCACGCAACGCGTGTCCGAAGGGGTTGAATTCGCTGCGGCCTGATGGTCGGAAACGGGAAGTGTCTTGCGACGAGCTTTGAGAGTGTGTCTGGCGTCGCCGTGATGCCGGACTGTCCAGGCGGCATCATGTCGTTGTGGCGCTCGAACAGCACCTCCTGCAGAGGGCGGCTCGATGCATATATGTGAGCGAGCGCACATATGCTTGCGTTCAGGCTCACTACGATCGCGCGCGCGCGATCTGGCTGGCGCGCCCGCCGTACTTTCGCCTGGGAATCTTAACGACTTGCGGGAAAACCGAAGTGCGCCGTAGCATCAGTGCGGCGCAAGTCCGATGGAATGAATGCCGTCCAACCGTCCGGGACGGACCGCATGCATTGGAGGAAAGAAAAGCGGAGCAGCCGCGCAGACCGTGCTGGCCCAGGCTGCTTCGTCAGTAATGTCGCCGACGGCACTGCGCGAGGGATGCCGGCGCGGTCGCATTGCGCTCACGCGCGCCGGCGGCTGGTTTGTCAGCGATTCGGGTAGACGATCGTCTCGACACCCTTCTGCGTGCCGAGCAGGCAGAGATCCGCGCCGCGCGCCGCGAACAGGCCCACCGTCACCACACCCGGCCACGCGTTGACGTGCGCTTCGAGCGTGCGCGGATCGGTGATGCGCAGGCCTTTGACGTCGATGATCTCATTGCCGTTGTCAGTCAAGAACGGCGCGCCGTCCTTCGTCACACGCACGATTGGCACGCCGCCCAAGGCCGTCACACGGCGGCCGATTGCCGTGCGCGCCATCGGCACGACTTCGACGGGTAGCGGAAACTGGCCGAGCACGTCGACGACCTTGCTCGCGTCGGCGATGCAGAGGAATTTCTCCGCCACCGACGCGACGATTTTCTCGCGCGTGAGCGCGCCGCCACCGCCCTTGATCATCGCGCCACCATGATCGATTTCGTCGGCGCCGTCGACGTAGACGGGCAGCGATTCGATGTCGTTCAGGTCGAACACCGGAATACCGTGCGATTGCAGGCGCGCCGTCGTCGCGACCGAGCTGGACACGGCGCCGCGAAAGCGCGCTTTGTGCGCGGCGAGCGCGTCGATGAAACAGTTCGCGGTCGAGCCGGTGCCAACGCCGATGATCGTGCCTTCGGGCACGTTGGCGATCACGTAGTCGGCGGCCGCCTGGCCGACCAGTTGCTTGAGTTCGTCTTGAGTCATGATGGGGAAATGCCTGGGCAAGCGGAAAAACTGCAAGTTTACCGGAGTCGAGGCGTTCGCCCGGGTTTATTGCGCATCCGGCCCGGCATCTGGCGCGCACGGCGCCTTGCCGGCTTCAGGGCGCGGCGGGTGCCGGTTCGGGTGTGGCGTTCGGCACGTACTTGTCGAGCAGCGCCTGGGCGATCGCATCCGTTTGCGCATCCGGGTTGCCCGAGTAGTCGGCGGGACGGAAATGCATCTGGAACGCGGCGAACACACGGCGCGTCCTGTCGTCGAGGACGCCGTCGGTTGCCACCTCGTAGCCGTAGCGCGCGAGCTTTTGCTGAAGCGCGCGAACGTCGGCGGGCGCATGCGGCTCGCGGCCCGCGAGTTCTTTCGTGACGGTGGATTCGTCGGGCCACGCGCCGACGCCTGCGTCGTAAAGCTGTTTCCACGGGAAGACCGGGCCCGGGTCGATCTTGCGTTGCGGCGCGATGTCGCTATGGCCGACGACACGCGTTGGCGGAATGTCGTAGCGCGTGACGATGTCTTTGGCGAGCCGGATCAACGCGTCGACCTGCTGCGGCGGATACGGTTGCCATGTGCGGCCTTGCGGCCCGTCGATGGGGCCGAGGTTCACGTTCTCGATGCCGATCGAAGCAGCGTTCAGTTCCGTTGTGCCTTGCCAGAAGCTGATGCCCGCGTGCCAGGCGCGTTGGGATTCAGGCACCAGTTGCCAGATGATGGGCTCGCCATGCTTTTCTTCTGGATGATCGGAGACGACGTAGTGAGCGCTGACCTGCTCTTGCGTGAGTACGTCTAGCGACTGTTTTTCGTCGATCTCCGTGTAGTGCATCACGAGGAAACGGATGCGGGTGTCCTGGTATCGCGCTGGGCGCGACGTGTCTGTGTAATACGTGTTGTGGTGGATGATGCCGGGCGCGCAGGCTGTCGTGAGTAATGTCGCTGCTAGCGCGAGCAGTGCCAGTCGGCTTGAGGCGGGCTTCATTGCGGTTGGGACTCTTCTTCTGGTTGCTGGCTTGTTCGCGGTGACGGGTGCCTGCTGTTCTTCGCTTACTGAGGCGGAGACGGATATTCGCTGACGGGAATCGAGCAGTCTGATTCGCTAAGATTGCTGGTCAAGAATTCTACATTGTGGTCGCGACGTCTCGCGTGAGCCTCCGGCAGAGGCATCTCACTCCCTCTCAGCATCCGTTCGGGATCGCATCACTTCGCTTCGGATATCGAATCGTATCAAAGGTATTGGATGACACTCACCGCATCCTGCATGACGACCTTACTCGTCCATGCAATTTCGATTTGAAACAATATGAAATATCTAGGCCCGAATCGGGTGGGCGTACGGCTTCGCACATTTTTGCAACACCGTCCAACCTAATATTTGGTCACCGGGACGAACTTCGGTTCCTCCCGGCCGACTGGTCCAGCAAGCTGCAGGCGAGCAGAGAATGCAAGTTCTCAATACATGCGCTTTGTTGTGCGCTGATTGCGATCTGCATCTCGACTAACCTTCCTTTGTCTCGAACCAGGCGTTGGCGATCGGTCATCGAGATCAAATACCATGAAAAATCCTAGCCGATTCGTTCTTCTTGATGGCTTACGGGGAGTGGCGGCGTTCATTGTGCTTGTCTTTCATCTGGTTCAGCAACATACGCTGACCGCACTTCCCTATGCGGGTTTGGCAGTCGACTTCTTTTATGTATTAAGCGGATTCGTTATCGCTTATGCTTACGAGCGCAAAATTCTGTCGGGTCAGCTGCAGCCGCGGGAATTCATCGAAGCACGAATCAAGCGGCTTTATCCTCTCATCTTCCTAAGCACCTCGATTGGAATATCGACGGCTTTGCTGGCTGTCATGTTCAAAGATAGCATTACGATGCTGCAGCTTCTGAAGGTCAGCGCACTGGGTCTTCTGGTTCTTCCGTCATTCGTATTCCCGCAGTGGCTGACAGCCTATCCGCTGAATATGGCGAGCTGGTCCCTGACCTTCGAGGCCTTTGTCAATCTCGTCTACATTTCAATCGTACGGAAACTGACCAATGGCGCGCTGATATTGTTGGTGGCATCGAGCTGGCTTGCTCTGGTCGCTCTGGTCATCCATGTGCACGGCATCGCTGGCGGGAACAATCAGGAAGGATGGTCGTTGGGTTTTGTCAGGGTCGTGTTTCCTTTCTTTATCGGCATTGCATTGTACCGATTCAGGCCGCAACCAAAAGAAAGACCAATAACGGGCATCATTCTGTTACTGGTGCTTTGTGCAATTCTCACGTTGAATGTTCCACACTATGCGCTTTGCAGCCTGATATACGTTTCGATTATTTTTCCTGCGATCGTTTACGCAGGCTCAGGAATCAACATCCCTAACGGAATCAGTGCATTTCTGCAGCAACTTGGCCTGCTGTCGTACCCAATTTACATTATGCAAGGGCCGATACTCCGCATTGGCGAGGAAATCATGAAACATATGAATTCGAAGGCCATGATGTGGTTCTTTTCCCTATTCGAATTCAGTGTCGTCATATTGGTTTCCTGGATCGCATCGAAATATTTCGACGAACCCGTGCAGAGAATATTGCGCGGCCAGAAGCCATTCCGTCAGGGTGAGCTTATCCGGCCCTCCTGAGTGTTTGACGCGGATCGAGAGAGACAATGTCAGACTTGCATAGTGATGCCCGCGCCGCCCTGGAAGGGCGACGCCTGAAGCACGAGGGCCTACCGTGGATGCCCGCGTGGATGCCAGCGCATAGGCCAACGCGCCTGCTTACTTCTTGACAGCCCGCTGCCGCACAGCCTCAAACAAACACACCCCTGAGGCGACGGAAACATTCAAACTTTCAACCGACCCAGCCATAGGAATCTGCATCACCTCGTCACACGTATCCCGCGTGAGCCTTCTCATGCCCTCACCCTCGGCGCCCATCACAAGGGCAACTGGACCATCGAGCTTCGTCTCATACAACGATGCCGTCGCCTCACCCGCCGTCCCGACGACCCATATGCCGGCATCCTTCAGTTCGCGCAACGCGCGCGCCAGGTTGGTGACGGTAATGTACGGCACCGTATCGGCTGCCCCGCTCGCGACCTTCGCCGCCGTCGCATTCAGGCCGACCGCGCGATCCCGCGGCGCGATCACCGCATGCGCGCCCGCCGCGTCGGCGACGCGCAGGCACGCGCCGAGATTGTGCGGATCGGTAATGCCATCGAGCACGAGCAACAATGGCGGCCCCTGAATCCCGTCGAGCAGTTCGGCCAGGTTCTGCGCCAGCGGCACGTCGCCCGCACGCGCCACCACACCCTGATGCCGCTCGGTATGCGCCAGCCCCCACAGACGCGTTTCGTCGGCAGCGATCAGGCGTACACCCGCCTCTTTCGCCACGGCAAGAAACTCGTTCATCCGGCGATCGCGGCGCGTCTGGTCGTAATAGATCTCTTCGACCGACGAAGGATCGTGGCGCAAACGTGCCGTCACCGCGTGAAAACCGTAGAGAACCTTGAGACGTGACATGACTGAAACAACCTTTGAATGAACACGCCGCGATCGTATCGACTGGTCCGATCGCGGCGCGCCCGATGAGAATGAGCACCGCGCACGTGCGCGCGGCGTGACAACAGAATCCACTGCGGCATCGACTGCGTGATCAACGCTTCTTGCGCGCCGGCTTTGCCGACGATTTCGACGCCGCGCGCTTCTTCGACACCGCCGCCTTGCGCGCCGCGCGCGCTTCCTTCACGGCCGCGGTCTGTGCAGGCGCTTTCTTGCGACGGCCGCCTTCGGCCTGCGCGGCACGCTCGATCGAACGCACACGCGGGCCGCCGAGATCGCTCGCTTTGTCCGCAGTGGTCGCCCGATGCGCCTGCGACTTCACGGGCGTGTCGCGCACCAGGCGGAAGTCGATCTTGCGCGCATCGAGATCGACGCGGCTCACCTGCACGCGCACGCGGTCCGACAACCGGTAACGGATGCCCGTGCGCTCGCCGCGCAGTTCGTTCTTGATCTCGTCGTACTGGAAGTAGTCGGAGCCGAGTTCCGTCACGTGCACGAGCCCTTCGATAAAAAGCGCGTCGAGCTGCACGAAGATGCCGAACGACGTCACGCCGCTCACCATGCCGCCGTACTCTTCACCGAGCTTGTCGCGCATGAAGTAGCACTTGAGCCAGGCTTCGACGTCGCGCGATGCCTCATCCGCACGGCGCTCGTTCGCCGAGCAGTGCAAGCCGAGTTCTTCCCAGATGGCCGTGTTTGGACGGCCGCGGTTGCCCCGCTTCTCGTCTTCCGCCTGCAGCGCGCGCGCGCGCGGCGACAGCGCCGTGTTCAGCTCGACGCCATGCGGCGCCTTCGGCTCGTACTTGCGGCCTTGCAAAATCGCGTAGATCGCGCGGTGCGTGAGCAGGTCGGGATAGCGGCGGATCGGGCTCGTGAAGTGCGCGTACGCCTCATACGCGAGACCGAAGTGACCAATGTTCTCCGGACTGTAGACGGCCTGCTGCATCGAGCGCAGCAACATCGTCTGGAGCATCTGCGCGTCGGGACGGTCGCGGATGTGCGCCATCAGCGCGGCGTAATCGCTGGCATGCGGCGTGTCGCCGCCGCCAAGCGTGAGGCCCATTCCACGCAGGAACGTGCGCAGATTCTCGAGGCGCTCGGCCGTCGGTCCGGCGTGCACGCGGTACAGACCCGGATGCTTGTTGCGCTTCATGAAGTCGGCCGCGCAGACGTTCGCGGCCAGCATGCATTCCTCGATCAGCTTGTGCGCGTCGTTGCGGTGACGCGGCACGATCTGCTCGATCTTGCCCTGCGCGTTGCAGACGATGTACGTCTCCGTCGTATCGAAGTCGATCGCGCCACGCTTCTGACGGGCGGCAAACAACGACTTATAGACGCCGTACAGATTTTGCAGTTGCGGCAGCAACGCCGCGCGGCGCGTCGCTTCCGGCCCCTTCGTGTTGGTCAGCACGGCCGCGACTTCCGTGTACGTGAGACGCGCGGCCGAGTGCATCACGCCCGGATAGAACTGATACGCCTTGATCTCACCGCGCGCGGTGATGACCATGTCGCAGACCAGCACGCAGCGATCCACTTGCGGGTTCAGCGAGCAAAGACCGTTCGACAGCTTTTCCGGCAGCATCGGAATCACGCGGCGCGGGAAGTATACCGACGTGCTGCGCTCGATCGCGTCGACATCCAGGCCGCCGTCGGGCAGCACGTAATGTGACACGTCGGCGATTGCGACAATCAGGCGGAAGCCGTCGCCACGCCCGACCTTGATGGGCTCGCAGTACACCGCATCGTCGAAATCGCGTGCGTCCTCGCCGTCGATCGTGACGAGCGGCACGTCGCGCAGATCGACGCGATGCTTGATGTCGACGGGCCGCACTTCGTCGGGCAGCTTCGCGGCGGCGTCGAGCGCGGCCTGGCTGAACTCGTGCGGCACGCCGTACTTGCGCACCGCGATTTCGATCTCCATGCCGGGGTCGTCGATGTCGCCCAGTACTTCGATGACGCGTCCGAGCGGCTGCGAATGGCGGCTCGGAAAGTCCGTCAGTTCGACGACGACCACCTGCCCCACCTTCGCCTTCTTCGTGTTCTGCGTGATCAGGATGTCGTGGCCGATGCGCTTCTCTTCGGGCACGACGATCAGCGCGCCGTTCTCATTCAACAGACGCCCGATCACGCGCTTGTTAGCGCGGTCGGTGACCTCGACGATATGGCCTTCGGGCCGGCCGCGCCGGTCATAGCCGACGATGCGCGCGAGCACGCGGTCGTTGTGCATGACCTTCTGCATTTCGCCCGTCGGCAGGAACAGGTCGTCCTGGCCGTCGTCGCGGATCAGAAAGCCGTAGCCGTCGCGATGGCCCTGCACGCGGCCCGCGACGAAGTTCGACGGATGAGTCAGTTGGTAATGCCCGCGCTGATCGAGTCTGATCTGGCCATCGCGCTCCATCGCGGCGAGGCGCTTGAAAAACCCTTCGCGCTCCTGGCGCTTGATCGACAGTGCTTCGGCGATGTCGTTCGCTGCAAGCGGCGTTTCACTCGTGCGCAGCACGCCGAGGATTTCTTCGCGGCTTGGAATCGGATACGGATATTTGCTCAAGGGCTTGTCGATGATTGTTCTCGTTGCGTGGACGTCGGCGGGTGGTTGACGCGGCTCTATCTGAACTTGAACTGCAACTGCGCTCGTGACTGCAACTGCTCTTTCAGCAGCGCTTCGCTGACGACAACCGCGCGGCCCGTAATGCGGCGTTGAGTGTGACCAACGGCCCGTCGTCCGCGACAGGCCCATGCGTCGTGCCAGCATGCGTGCTACCCGGCGATTCTAACACCCGTCTCGCCCGCCACGCGCCGCCTGGCGGGCGATTGCGCGATGCGCGCGGTGCGCGCGTTCCAAGCCATTGCGCGTGTCGCGAGAAGTTTTCGTGAAACGCTTGACACGATTCTTCCACCCGCTATAATCTCGGTCTCTGCTTCAAACGCACCTTGCCCAGGTGGCGGAATTGGTAGACGCACTAGGTTCAGGTCCTAGCGGTGGCAACACCGTGGAGGTTCGAGTCCTCTCTTGGGCACCAAGATTCAAATGAAAGCCGCCTTCGGGCGGTTTTTCGTTGTAGTGAGAGCAGTAGCGGTTGGGCGTGAGTCATTTATGCGCGAACAATCAGGCGAAAAGATGAAGCGTTTTTCGAAATACCGATTGACACGCAGAATCTTCTCGCTAGAATAGCGGTCTAGCTTGAGACGTGCCCAGGTGGCGGAATTGGTAGACGCACTAGGTTCAGGTCCTAGCGGTGGCAACACCGTGGAGGTTCGAGTCCTCTCCTGGGCACCACGTCTTTTTAAAAAAGGTCGGCATTTTGCCGGCCTTTTTTCATTTCTGGCCCGGCAAGCAAAGCGCCTACGCGTGTTGCGTGAGGGCTCGAAAGGCTGCGCTTGCAAGCGCAGCCGGGTCGCGTTGCGTGACCGAGTCCTGTGCTCTGCACCACTCTCCTAAACAACACATCACCCTGTAAAGCAATTCGCCTGCAGGTTTTTCTTTTTTATCGTCCTGCTTGCATAACAAACCCATACCGATCAAAAAACACTACATTCATTACGTCGACCAGACATTATCTTTTCCATTCGCCTCCATTAATTCAGGATTAGCGCCGATAAAGCGCACTGTTCCATGCGGCCGCTTAATCGTTGGCGTACACTCAGCGGAGCCTCCAGCGAGCCGGATATGCGGCGCCACACGTAAGCGAATCGACTGGCGCGCACGGTTCACGGAGACCGGGAGACAGCAACAGCCAGTCGCATGAGTCGGGAGTCAGCCATTCATGCCGACTCCGGATCAAGGAGAACAATTGAAATGAACTGGACTCGGGAACAAAGAAACGTCACGATCGCCGCCTATTTGGGCTGGACACTCGACGCATTCGATTTCTTTCTGATGGTTTTCGTTCTGAAAGATATCGCGAGCGAATTCGGCACCGATATCAAAGCCGTTTCTTTCGCCATCATGCTGACCCTGATGATGCGGCCCGTCGGCGCCCTCATCTTCGGCTTCCTCGCCGACAAGTTCGGCCGCCGCCCGACGCTGATGATCAACATCGCATGTTTTTCGCTGCTGGAACTGCTGTCTGGCCTCTCGCCGAATCTCACCACGCTGCTGATACTGCGCGCGTTGTTCGGCATCGCAATGGGCGGCGAATGGGGCGTCGGGGGCGCGCTGACGATGGAAACCGTACCGCCCAAGGCGCGCGGCTTCGTGTCGGGCCTGTTGCAGGCGGGCTATCCGAGCGGCTATCTGCTCGCCGGCCTCGTATTCGGCCAGCTGTATCAGTACATCGGCTGGCGCGGCATGTTCTTCGTCGGCGTGCTGCCCGCGCTGCTGGTGCTCTATATCCGCGCCCACGTGCCGGAATCGCCTGCGTTCAAGACGCTCGAAAAGCGCACGCGCCCCGGCCTCGTCGCCACGCTCAGGCAGAACTGGGTGCTCTCCGTCTACGCGATCATCCTGATGACGGCGTTCAATTTCTTCTCGCATGGCTCGCAGGACATGTATCCGACCTTCCTGCGCGTCCAGCACAACTTCGACGCGCACACGGTGCAATGGATCACGATCACACTGAACGTCGGCGCGATCGTCGGCGGGCTGTTTTTCGGCGCGCTCTCCGAGAAGGTCGGACGCCGGCGCGCGATCTGCATTTCCGCGCTGATCGCGCTGCCCGTCTTGCCGCTATGGGCGTTCTCGTCGACGCCCGTACTGCTCGCCGTCGGCGCGTTCCTCATGCAGATTTCGGTGCAAGGCGCCTGGGGCGTGATACCCGTGCATCTGAACGAGATCTCGCCCGATGAAATCCGCGCCACTTTCCCGGGCCTCGTGTACCAACTGGGCAATCTGATCGCGTCAGTGAACGGCCCCCTGCAGGCGGGCATCGCCGAAGCGCACGGCAACGACTATGCGACGGTGATGGCCGTCGTGATCGGCATCGTCGCCATCGTGATTGCGATCTTCATCATGTTCAGCCGCGAACGACGCGGCATCGACATGACGCAATCCGCCGAACAGGTCACAGCGACAGTCCACTGAGCGGTCCACCCGCTGCCGTAGAAAAAGGCTGCTGCCGTTCATGCGGAAGCGGCCTTTTTCGTGTCCGCCACCGCATGCAAACGGTCGAGCGCTTTTAGAGGAATCTGTCGACCCTGCCTCTTGCCCGATCGTCGGCGCCATTCTTATCCTGAAAAAGAACGCACGTTTCAAATTCCAATTTGAATCGACTGTTTTCGCACGCCCGAAACCCCGTCACACAGGCGCGGCTCAGGCTGGGCCGGGAGAGAGGACATGACGACACGCACGACGGGCCACCAAACCGGCGACACGAAATCGCGCATCCTCGATGCGGCCGAGACGCTCTTCATCGAATGCGGTTTTGACGCGATGTCGCTTCGGCAGATCACGTCGAAGGCCGAAGTGAATCTGGCCGCCGTCAACTATCACTTCGGCAGCAAGGCGTCGCTGATGCACGCGATGCTGTCGCGCCGCCTCGATCTGCTGAATGAGCAGCGCCTGAAGCTGCTCGACCGCTTCGACACGCTGCTCGGGCCGCGACTGACCTGCGAGCACGTGCTCGGCGCGATGTTCATTCCGGCGCTGCGCGTGTCGCGCGATACGCGGATCGGCGGCAAGGCGTTTCTGCGGCTGCTCGGGCGCGCGTACACGGATCCTTCGCCCTTCATTCGCGACTTCCTGGGCGCGCACTATGCGTCCGTCGCCGAGCGGTTTTTCGATGCGTTCCAACGCGCATTGCCGCATCTGCCGCGGGAGGAACTCGGCTGGCGGCTGCACTTCGCGATCGGCGCGCTGTCGGGCGCGCTTTCGGGCATGCTGGCGGGCGCGGACATCGACAGCCTCATCACCGGGTTCTCGCAGGGCAAGTCGATGAACGATCTGCAACTGATCGCGCGGCTTGCATCGCTGATCGTGTCCGCGCTGAAAGCGCCCCTGCCGGACGCGAGCCAGCTGGTCGTGTTCGCGTCGGTGCTCGGCGACGCGGGCAGCGAGGACATCGCGTGCGACGCCGTGCGCGAGGCGCAGGCGGATCAGCAGGCAGACGCAGCCCCGCACGCCGCCTGCAGACCGTTCGCCGGCCCCACGCACGCGGACCGGCAAGCCGACATCTCCGTACCCGGCACGCGCTTCGCGGCGCAGGGCTGACAAAGAAACACCTTATCCGCGCAGACGCGGGTCTCGAACCCCGGTCGCACTCGAACCACACGCCTGCATGTCGACGCAAAGGACGCCAGCCTGCCTTGGATGCGCCTGCCGGTGTAGCGGGCACACCGGCTGCGACGGATGACGGCGGACACGGCGGCGACGCGATTCAGGCACAACGCGCCGCGCATCAGGACAACCCGAAGGAGTTGCGCGCCGGCTGCATCGCGAGCCGCGCTTGCCGTGCGAAATCGGAAGGAGGGATTGCCATGACGTGGTTCATCGTTGCGCTGCTCGTCGTTGCCGGGGCGCTTGTCTATGCGCAGGCGCGCGCAGCGTGGTGGCTCGCGTTCCTCGCCGCGTGGGTCGCAGCCGCCTCGCTGACGCACGCGGCCGGCGTGGCGGCAGCTATCCTGCTGGCCGTTGTGCTTGTCCTTCCCGCGCTCGTGCTGACGCTCACGCCGCTGCGCCGCGCGTTGCTGGGTCGGCCGATGCTCAATCTGTTCCGCAAGATCCTGCCCGACATGTCGCCGACCGAGCGCGACGCGATCGAAGCGGGTACCGTCTGGTGGGATGCCGCGCTGTTTTCCGGACGTCCACACTGGGACACGCTGCTCGGCTACGGCCCGCCGAAGCTGACGGCCGAAGAACAGGCGTTTCTCGACAACGAATGCGAGGCACTCTGCGATCTCGCCAACGACTGGGACACGACGGCCATCTGGCAGGATCTGTCGCCGCAAGCGTGGCAGTTCGTCAAGGACAAGGGCTTTCTCGGGATGATCATTCCGAAGCAGTACGGCGGCAAGGCGTTCTCCGCGTATGCGCATTCGCAGGTCATCATGAAGCTCGCGACGCGCTGCTCCGCGGCCGCCGTGTCGGTGATGGTGCCGAACTCGCTCGGCCCGGCAGAACTGCTGCTGCACTACGGCACCGAGGCGCAGAAGAACCACTATCTGCCGCGTCTCGCGCGCGGCGACGAGATTCCCTGCTTCGCGCTCACGAGTCCGTATGCGGGTTCCGACGCGGCGTCGATTCCCGATATCGGCATCGTCTGCAAAGGCACCTTCGACGGGCGGGAAACGCTCGGCTTCCGCGTCACCTGGAACAAGCGCTACATCACGCTTGGCCCGATCGCGACGGTGCTCGGCCTCGCGTTTCGCGCGCTCGACCCCGACCGTCTGCTCGGCGCTGAAGACGAGCCCGGCATCACCTGCGCGCTGATTCCGACCCGCCATCCCGGGGTGAACATCGGCCGCCGTCACTGGCCGCTGAACGCCGTGTTCCAGAACGGACCGAACTCCGGCAACGACGTGTTCATCCCGCTCGACTGGGTGATCGGCGGCCGCGAGCAGGTCGGCAACGGCTGGCGCATGCTGATGGAATGCCTCGCGGCGGGCCGCGCGATCTCGTTGCCGTCGTCGAACGTGGGCATGTCGAAAATTGCCGTGCGCGGCGTCGGCGCGTATGCGGCCGTGCGGCGGCAGTTCCGCACAGCGATTGGCAAGTTCGAAGGCGTGCAGGAAGCGCTCGGGCGCATGGGCGGCAACCTCTACGTGATGGACGCCGCGCGCCGCCTGTCCGCCCAGGCCGTCGATCTCGGCGAGAAACCGTCGGTGATTTCGGCGATCTCCAAGTACCACATCACCGAGCGCAACCGCGAAGTCATCGACGACGGCATGGACGTCGTCGCGGGCAAGGGCATCTGCATGGGACCGTCGAACTTTATCGCCCGCGCGTATCAGCAGGTGCCCATTTCGATCACCGTCGAAGGCGCGAACATTCTCACGCGCTGCCTGATCATCTTCGGCCAGGGCGCGATCCGCTGTCATCCGTATGTACTAAAGGAAATGGCCGCGACGCGCGAGCCCGACCGCGCAAAGGCGTTGCGCGAGTTCGACGAGGTGTTCTTCGCCCATATGAGCTTCACGCTGTCGAACGCGGCGCACAGCTTCGTGCACGGCGTGTCCGGGGGCCTGCTGATTGCGCGGCCACGGCACGCGCACGCGCCGCTCGCGCGCTACTACCGCGCGGCGACGCGGCTCTCGACAGCATTTGCGCTGCTCGCCGACGTGTCGATGCTCGTGCTCGGCGGCGACCTGAAGCGGCGCGAGCGCATCTCGGGAAGGCTGGGCGACGTGCTGTCGCAGCTTTATCTGATCTCCGCGACGCTCAAGCGTTTCGAAGACGAGGGCCGTCACGAAAGCGACCTGCCGCTCGTGCAATGGGGCGTCGAAGACGCGCTGTATCGCGCGCAGACCGCCCTTGACGGCGTGCTGCGCAACTACCCTAACCGCTTCGCCGCAGGGCTCGTGCGCCTGCTGGCGTTCCCGTTCGGCTTGCCGCATCGCGTGCCGTCCGACGCGCTCGGCAGCGCGATCGCGCAACTGATGCAGACGCCGGGCGACACGCGCGAGCGCCTGCTTGCGGATTCGTACGTGCCGCGCGTCGACGTCGATCCCATCGGCTACGGCGAACTGGCCTTCGAATTGTCGCCGCGCGTCGCACAGATCGAGCATCGCCTGCGCGAAGCCGTGAAGGCCGGCCGGATCGGGCCGATGCCGCAAAGCCTCGCCGATCTGGCCAAATGGAACGAAGCGGCGCAACAGCGCGGACTGATCGACGACGACGAGCGCAAGGTGCTCGATGCGTACGCGCGCTATGGCGCCGAGGTCGTGAAGGTCGACGATTTCCCCGCCGATTTCGGGCTGCTCGCCGACCTGCAGCGGCGCAAGGAAGCGCTCGACAAGGCGATGGTACTGGTTGCATGACGGCGCGGTCGCCCGCGCCGCACATGTCGCGCCAACCGCATCGGCCGGAACGGGGACGCGGGCACAGCTTGCGGCAAGTCGCGCGCTCCGTGCACACTGACGCCATGCGTCCGGCCGGGAGCCAATACGAATGAACGATTCCTACCTGAACTTCGTCAATTCGCCGCTGGGCGCGCGGCTCGCGCGCTCGCTCGGTTTGCCGAAGCCCGAGGTGCTGCGCCGCTACCGTGCCGACGCGCCCGAATTCGACGGCATCGTCGCCGTCGGCGCAGGTCCCTCGCCTCAGTTGCTGGACGCCTTCGCCGACGTCGTCGCGCATACCGGCATGACGAGCGTCGCCCATTCGGGCGCAGGCCTTTGGGTGCCGCTCGCCAACCGGCACGGACTGATGACGGGCCGCTTCGAGCCCGCGGAGCGCACGGGCGGATCGCAGGCGCGCGTGCGGGCGCTCGTGTTCGACGCAAGCGGCATCGACGCCAGCGCGCAGCTCGATTCGCTCTATCGCTTCTTTCACGACGCGCTGCGCTCGCTCGACGCGTGTGGCCGGATCGTCGTGCTCGGCCGTCCGCCCGAGTCGCGTGCGACGCCGCTTGCATGGACGGCGCAGCGCGCGCTCGAAGGCGTGACGCGCTCGCTCGGCAAGGAAGCGCGGCGCGGCATCGCGGCCAATCTGATCTACGTGGCGCAAGGCGCGGAAGCGGGCATCGAAGCGACGCTGCGCTTCTTCCTTTCGCCGCGCTCGGCCTACGTGTCGGGCCAGGTCGTGCGGATCGGCACCGCCCCCTTCACACCCGCGCCGGACTTTGACTGGACCCGACCGCTCGCGGGCCAGCGCGCCGTCGTGACGGGCGCGGCGCGCGGCATCGGGGCGGCCATTGCGAACGTGCTCGCGGCGCATGGGGCGCACGTGATCGGCATCGACATTCCGTCGGCCGGCGATGCGCTCGACACGACGATGCGCCAGATCGGCGGCACCGCGCTCGCGTTCGACATCGGCGCACCCGACACGCCCGCGCAAATCGCGGCCGCGCTCGACGAACTCGGTGTCGACGTGTTCGTGCACAACGCAGGCATCACGAAGGACAAGACCATCGCGAAGATGAGCGAGGCGGCATGGCGCGATGTGATCGACATCAATCTGTCCGCGCAGGAGCGCATCGACGACGCGCTGCTTGAAGCGGGCACGCTGCGCAACGGCGGGCGCATCGTGTCGGTGTCGTCGATCAGCGGCATCGCGGGCAATGTCGGCCAGACCCACTACGCGGCGTCGAAAGCGGGCGTGATCGGGCGCGTGCAAAGCATGGCGCCGTTTCTCGCGCAACGACACATCACGATCAACGCCGTCGCGCCCGGTTTCATCGAAACGCAGATGACGGCGAAGATGCCGCTGGCGCTGCGCGAAGCCGGCCGCCGGATGAATTCGATGAGCCAGGGCGGCCAGCCCGCCGACGTCGCGCAGACGGTCGCATGGCTTGCGCATCCAGGCTCGGCGGGCGTGACGGGCCAGCTCGTGCGCGTGTGCGGACAAAGCCTGATAGGAGCGTGAGGCCATGGCGTTCTACGACTCCAGCTCGATGTTCGGCGCGCCGCGTCAGAAAACCGTCGTGCTGCCCGAACTGCCCAAGCCCGCCAGGCTCTACGCACGGGCGCTGTCGGGCGTCATCAAGGGTTTCCAGCGCAACCGGCCGACGGGTCTGCCCGCGCTTCGGCTCGTGCGCCCCGCTGTGGCGCTCGATTCCGCAGCGATCGAACGCTATGCGCGCGTGTGCGGCTTCTTCCCCGAGCAGGGCATACCGTTCACGTTTCCGCACCTGCTCGCGTTTCCGCTGCATCTGCTGTTGCTGACCGACCCGGCGTTTCCGTGGCCCGCGCCCGGCATCGTGCATCTGGCAAACAGCGTGCACATGCGCCGCCCGCTTTCGTTCGACGACACGCTGCGCGTCGAGGTCGAATTCGGCGCGCGGCTGCGCCATGACAAAGGCCAGGCGTTCGTGCTGCAGACGCGCGTGTACCGACGCGGCGAGGCCGTGTGGGACGGCGACAGCGTGTATCTGAAGCGCGGCGTCGCGGCAGACGGCGATCCCCTTGCGCCACTGGACATGGCTGGCGACACGCTGACGCGCGCGGCGCGCTGGCAACTGCCATCGCAGCTGGGCCGCGACTACGCGAAGGTATCGGGCGACTACAACCCGATGCATCTGACGATGCTCTCCGCGAAAGCGTTCGGCTTTCCGCGTGCGATCGCGCACGGCATGTGGACGCTCGCGCGCACGGCGGCCGCGTTGCAGCCGCCCAGGCGGCTCGCCGACGCGACGCTCGCGGGCGAATTCAAGCTGCCTATGCTGCTGCCGGGTGAAGCGTCGCTGTGGACGGCATCGCCCTCGCCCGCCTGCCGCGAATTCGAAGTGCGCGACCCGACGGGCGGCAAGCCGCATCTGCGCGGCCGCTTCCAGTGGAATCTGCAATGACGCCGCATGCGACGCGCGGCACGACCCGAGCCAGACAATGGAATCCATGCCCCGCCTGATCCGTTTCGAGCAGGTGCGGGGCGCCGCATGCGTCACCTGATCCGCCCAACCGACGGAGCACGCCACAGGGAGCCCATCCATGCCTGATGCATCACAGTCACCTGCACAGTCGGCCGCGCTGCCTGCCGGCCGCCGCGTCGCGATCCTGGGCGGCAACCGCATCCCGTTCGCGCGCTCGAACACCGCGTACGCGACGGCGTCGAACCAGGACATGCTGACTTTCACGCTGCAAGGGCTGATCGACCGCTACAACCTGCACGGCGAGCGCCTCGGCGAAGTCGTGGCGGGCGCCGTCATCAAGCATTCGCGCGACTACAACCTGACGCGCGAAGCGCTGCTGTCGACCACGCTCGCGAAGGAAACGCCCGCGTACGACGTACAGCAGGCCTGCGGCACGGGCCTTGAAGCGGCCATTCTGGTGGCGAACAAGATCGCGCTCGGACAGATCGACGCGGGCATCGCGGGCGGCGTCGATACGACGTCGGATGCGCCCATCGGCGTCAACGAAAAGCTGCGCAAGATCCTGCTCGAAGCGAACCGCGGCAAGTCGGCGGGGCAGCGCGCCGGTGCGCTCGCGAAGCTGCGGCCCGGGATGTTCTTCAGGCCGCTCTTGCCGCGCAACAGCGAGCCGCGCACGGGTCTGTCGATGGGCGAGCATTGCGAACTGATGGCCAAGCGCTGGGCGATTTCGCGCGAGGCTCAGGACGTGCTGGCCTACGACAGCCACCGCAAGCTGACGCAAGCGTATGCGCGCGGCTTCCTCAACGACCTGATGACGCCCTATCGCGGCCTGTCCCGCGACAACACGCTGCGCAGCGACCTCACACTCGACAGGCTCGCGTCGCTGAAACCGGTGTTCGACCGCGACGCGGGCACGATGACGGCAGGCAACTCCACGCCCCTGACGGACGGCGCATCGGCCGTGCTGCTCGCAAGCGAGGCGTGGGCGGCCGCGCGCAATCTGCCTGTGCTCGCCTGGCTCACGTGGCACGAGACGGCCGCCGTCGATTTCTTCGAGAAGAAAGAGGGTCTGCTGATGGCGCCCGCGTACGCCGTGCCGCGTATGCTTACGCGCGCGGGGCTGACGCTGCAGGATTTCGATTTCTACGAAATCCACGAGGCGTTCGCGGCGCAGGTGCTGTGCACGCTCGCCGCGTGGCAAGACGACGAGTACTGCCGCACGCACCTGGGACTGGAACGCGCGCTCGGCAGCATCGACCACACGAAAATCAACGTGAACGGCGGATCGCTCGCGACGGGCCATCCGTTTGCCGCGACGGGCGGACGTATCGTCGGGGGACTCGCGAAACAGCTCGCGCAACTCGACAAGCCGGCGGGCACCGCGCGCGGACTGATCTCGATCTGCGCGGCGGGCGGCCAGGGTGTGGTCGCCATACTGGAACGGTAGAATCACGCGCCATTGCAGGTCGCACTTAGCACGTTGCAATTAGCACGATTGATGCACGCGAGCCAGACAACGACAATGCCGGGAGACGGAGACAAACGATGACCGAGCCCACTGCTTCGCGCTCCGCGGCGCGAACGCCAACACCGACGCAAACGCAGACACAACAGATGCAGACACCGACGCAGCGCGCACCCAACACCGACGGCATCTGGTATGGATCCTACCCACCTGATGTGCCGCGCGAGATCGACACGTCGCAGTACGCGTCCGTGGTCGCGTTCTTCGACGAATGCACGACGCGCTTTCGCGAGCGCGTTGCGTATGTGAGCGTCGGCGAAAGTCTCACGTACGGCGAACTGGCGCGCAAGGCGACAGCGTTCGCCGCGTATTTACAGAGCATCGGCGTGAAGCCCGGCGACCGCGTCGCGATCATGCTGCCGAACACGTTCCAGTATCCCATCGCGCTGTTCGGCGTATTGAAGACAGGCGCGATCGTCGTCAACGTGAATCCGCTCTATACGGTGCGCGAACTGTCGCATCAGTTGAAGGACTGCGGCGCGCAAACCATTGTCGTGTTCGAGAACTTCGCGAAGACCGTCGAAGAGTCCCTGCCGGGGACGCGCGTGCAGAACGTGATCGTCACGGGGCTCGGCGACCTGCTCAGGGACGGCCCGAACCTCAAGGGCAAGCTGATCAACTTCATCCTGCGGCACGTCAAGAAGCTCGTGCCCGCGTACAACCTGCCGCAAGCCGTCCGGCTGCTCGATGCGCTCGCGACGGGCTACAGGCGCACGCTGTCGCCCGTGACGATCGCGCCCGCCGACCTCGCGTTCCTGCAATACACGGGCGGCACCACGGGCGTCGCGAAAGGCGCGATGCTCACGCACCGCAACATCGTCGCGAATCTGCTGCAGGCAAAAGTCTGGGCGGAAAGCCAGTTGACCGACGAGATCGAAACGGTGCTCACGCCGCTGCCGCTGTATCACATCTACTCTCTGACCGTGAACGCGATGATCTTCATGGGACTCGGCGGACGAAACATCCTGATCGCGAATCCGCGCGACACGAAGAGGGTCATGAAGATCTTGCGGCACGAAACGTTCACGGGAATCACGGCTGTGAACACGCTCTACAACGCGTTCCTCGATAACGAGGAATTCCGCCGGCGCGATTTCTCGAAGCTCAAGCTCGCGATGGCGGGGGGCATGGCGATGCAGAAAGCCGTCGCCGACCGTTTCCGCGAGGTGACGGGCAAGCCGATCATCGAAGGCTACGGGCTCACGGAATGTTCGCCGATCGTGTCGATGAACCCTGTCGACCTGAAGCACATGCGCGAGTTCGACGGTTCGATCGGGCTGCCCGCACCGTCGACGCAAGTGCGTTTTCGCAAGGACGACGGCAGCTGGGCGAACATCGGCGAGCCGGGCGAACTGTGCGTGCGGGGCCCGCAGGTGATGAAGGGCTACTGGAACCGCCCCGAAGAAACCGCGAAGGTGCTCGACGACGAAGGCTGGCTCGCGACGGGCGATATCGGCGTGATGGATTCGCGCGGCTATATCCGGCTGATCGATCGCAAGAAGGACATGATTCTCGTCTCCGGTTTCAACGTCTATCCGAACGAAATCGAAGACGTGATCGCGATGCATCCCGACGTGCGCGAAGTGGCCGCGATCGGCATTCCCGATGTCGCGCAGGGCGAGCGCGTGAAAGTGTTCGTCGTGCGGCGCAACCCTTCGCTCACCGAGGAACAGGTGATCGCGCATTGCCGCAAGAATCTGACGGGATACAAGGTGCCGAAGGTCGTCGAGTTCCGCGACGAGCTTCCGCAAACGAACGTCGGCAAGATCCTGCGGCGCGAGCTGCGCGATCAGGAGCTGGCGAAACACAAAACCTCTTGACGGCCGCGCACGAACCCGGAGTACCGGTTCTGGTCAGATCGTGAGCGCGAACGCGACGGCCGTGCGTCGCGGCTCGCAGCGTGCGTGCGTCGTTCGTGCAGCTGGCGGCAGCGCGAGACGCGCGAGCACGAAGAAATCGGCGGCGCGCGTCGCGCCGATCAGCGTCAGACGCCCCTCTGCCCGCGCCGCGCGCGGTGCGAGCGCGTCGTACCAGAGCGCGGCGATATCGGTATGCGGCGTAACGCCGAGGTCGATAACGGGCACTTGCATGCGCTCAGCGTGCATCGACAATGCCGCCGCTTCGGGCAGCGTGCCGTCGATCAGCGCCATATCCGCGCGCAGGCCGTCCGGAAGCAGCCACGGCATGCGCCAGGCCGCCGTCGCCGGCAGCCACGCGGCTGCTGCGATGAATGTGCGTCGCTGCATGTCGCCTCTTCGTTCGTCGCTAGGTATAGCCGCGCCAGTTGCGAAATGCCGCCGGCCAGATGCCCTGCTTGCCCGGCGACAGGATGCCCGACGGATCGAGCGCGTCCTTGATCGTCTCCGACAGGCGCAGCAGCGCGCCATCGTTGAAGTTGTAGCGCGCCGCCGCGAAATCCATGTAGACCAGATGCGAGCGATACTCGCCGTAGCCCGCGCCGTGCGCGTCGCTCATCCACGCGCGCAGCAGGTCCCCCGCCAACTCGCTTTGGCGCGCGTCGCTGCTGTCGAAAATCGCGGCAGCAATGTGATGCAGATGCCGCTCGCCCGCCGTGAAACCGCCGTAGTAGTCGAAGCCGTATTCGTTCGCACGCGTCTTCGCCATCGTGTACTGCCGCATCGCGTCGCGGCCCGTCGCCGGACACACGGGCGAAAAGTCCACGTGGGCGCCGCGCCCGCCGCGCCAGTCGAGCATCCGGAACGCCGTCATCGCCGGAATGCCGGCGAGATTTCGGTCGCCGCCCGCTTCCGGTTCCGCGTTGCCGTCATAGGTTTTCGACTGCATGCGCGCACCCGCGATGCGGCCGAATGCGCGCCGCACGAGCGCCTCTTTCGCGTCGATCACTTCGCGCTCACCGTATAGCGCGTAATGCAGATTCCAGCGGCCGATGTCCAGCTTGTCGACCATCGCCGCGATCGCGCTGTCCGGCATCACGCCCGCGCCCTCGTACCACTGCGAACGCGGCCCGAGCCCCGCTGCGCGCCGCAACCCGCCTTCGATCACCGCCTGGTTGCCGATCGTGCCGTTCAGGCGCAACGGCCTCAAGGTCTCGACAATTGCTTCCAGATCGTCGTCGCGCTGGAACTGGATTTCGCCGAGCAGATAGGCGCTCGGCGCCGGCATCAGCCAGACACCCATCTTCGTGACGATGCCGTAGTTCGACTGCATGAACATCGGATCGAACGACGGCCCGTAGCCGTGCCGGAACGCCTGCCACGCCGTGCCGATCTCAATGCCGCCCATGCCCGTGCGCACGACGTCGCCGTTGGCGAGCACCACTTCCATGCCGCACTGTGTCGCCGCGTGATCGCCGTATGCCGTCGTACCGAAGCCCCGTTCGAGCGTGTTGCCGATGATGCTGCCCCAGCCTGCCGCGGGCGGATCGACCCAAAGCCGGTACCCGCGCCCGCGCAGATGATGATGCAGATCGAAGTAGCTCACGCCTGGCTCGACGAGCGCATACGCGAGTGGCTCGTCGACGGCGAGAATGCGGTTCATCCGCTGCAGATCGAGCACCACCGAGCCCCGCAGACGCGGCGCCGCGCCGCCGTACGCGAAGTTGCGGCCCGTCGACACCGTCCACAGCGGGACGCGGTACTCGTTCGCGACGCGCAGGACCGCGCGGATCTCGTCGACGTTTGCAGGCAGCAGCGCTGCCGATGGCGCGAACGACGCAGCGAGCCGTCCCGGCGCGAATGGATCGGCATACGGTGCGAGACTCGTCGGCGACGCCGCGACCTGCGTGGCGCCGACGATTGCTTCGAAGGCGGCCAGCGCGCGATCGAAGGTCGCGGCGGAGATGTCGGGCGGCAAAGTGCGTGTCAAAGCGTTCCCTTATGGTCGACTGACTGCTTGCATGACGATGTCCCGCGCCCAAGGACGCGCGTCGCGTGGATCGCGTGGATCGCGTGGATCCTCAGTGCCGATGTGCGCCGCGCATGCCGCCCCACCTGTGGATGCCGCCCGTGCCGTCGAATCCTCCGCGACCCATCATGCCGCCGGGCTGCCCCCAATGCATATGGTTCATGTGATGGACGTGATGAAACCGGTCGACGAACACGAACGACGCGCCGACACCCACGACCACGGGCGTTCTCCCATACCACGGGTCATAGTAAGAATAGGCGGGAATCCAATAGACGACGATGCCGTCGCTGCCCTGCTGGATCTGCCAGGTACCGTCCGGCTTCAGGCATGCAAGGCCGCTGATCTGCTGCACGGTGCCGTCGATTTCCGCCTGACCGACGACATGGCGGCATGTCGTCTGATCGCTGTATGGCTGCGCGGCGACGGGCGGAGCAATCGCCGCGGCGCATCCGGCGCACACATACAACGTGGCGCCGACTCCAGTCAAGGTACGCATGATATGTCCTGCCCGACGGTACGGTGTCGCGGCACCTGTGCGTGCCGTCGCCGTGAAGACGCCATCGATTCGCCTCGCAGCACGGGTGCGGCACGGCGCCGCCTTGGCGGCTCGCCGCACATGGCGGCACACACGTGCCTGGATAGCAAACGTGTGGACGCACCGCGCTATTCCTGCGGCGCCCTGCATCGTCGCCCTGCATCGTCGCCCTGCATCGTATTACGCAATGTTTCCAGGCCCGGGCCGACGTCTACTGCCACGCCTCCGGACGGCCGCCGAGCTCGCCGCAGACTTCGATCGCGATCGAGCGCAACTTGGCTTCCTCGATCGGCCCCGACAGTGCGTAGCCCATGTGATCGCTGATCCAGTAGAACGTGCGGCGGTTGCCGTCGCGGAACAGCCGGAATGCCGTCTCGTCCTTCGGAATGCCCGTCACGTACAGCGTGAGGCGTGCACCGCCCGCGTTCTCGTACATGAATTGCGCAGCGGGCCCCGCTTCGCCCGGCAACAGCCGTCCGCCGACCAGCGTGTAGCCGTACTCCTGCAGCGACGGCACGGATAGATGCCGGTTCAGCCGTTTCGACAACCAGTTGATCAGATGCTCTTCTTCGGCGGCTGCGACCTCGACGGGATGGCGGCGCTCCGGCGTATAGACGGCGTAGGCGATATCCGCGCGCCGCGCGAACGACATCACGTCGCCGTTGCCGCCGCCCGTCAGGCGCGGCACCAATGGCCCGAGCACGAGCGCGAGCCCCGCGCCGACAGCCAGCCAGCACGCGGCGACGCCCACCCGCCGCCACCACGGCATGCGCGCGCGCAGCACGATGAACGGCGGCTCCTCGCGTACGGGCGCACCGCACAGCGTCTGCAGCGCAGCCTTCTGCGCGCGCCACGACGCGACCTGCGCGGCGGCCTGCGGGTCGCATGCGAGATGCTCGCGCACCGCGGCACGTTCGCTCTCGGGCAGCTCGTTATCGACGAACGCCGACAGCGCACGCAAATCGGGTGCGTTTGCGGAACCGGTAGAGTTTTCGTCGTGACTCATTGCGCGCTATTCACCTGCTCTTCACCACTTTCAGCGACGGCGACTTATGCACGGGTCCCTCCGTCAACAATGCCCGCATGTGTTCGCGGGCGCGAGACAGTCGCGACATCACCGTGCCGATAGGCACGCCGAGCGCCGCGGACGCCTCCTGATAACTCAATTCCTCCACACAAATGAGCAGCATCACTTCCCGCTGCTCAACGGGCAAACAATAAAGCGCGCGCTGGACGTCGCGCAACACCAGGCCGTCGACTTCGCCGCGCGGCGCCTCGAGATTGCGCCACGGCGCGCTTTCATCGTCGACGGCGATTTCGCGGCGCACGCGCAGCTGATCGATGTACAGGTGCCGCAGGATCGTCAGCAGCCACGCGCGAAGATTGCTGTCGGGCCGGAAACCTTTCCAGCGCGCGAGCGCACGCTCGGCCGTATCCTGAACCAGGTCGTCCGCCCATGCGGGGTCACCCGTCAGTGCGCGCGCATAGCGCCGCAACTGCGGGAGCCACGAAATCACTTCAGCTTCGAAGTTCACCCGGCTCGCGCCGTCATACGAGCGCAGGCATCGTCAATAGCCGCCGCTGCTGCCGCTCGTCCCGCTGCTGCTCGCGCCGCCGGACGAACTCATGTCGCCCGTCGACTGACACGCAGTCAGCGACAACGACGCCACCCCGAGCGCAACGACGACGAACACAGCCGATACCAGTCTGGACACTTTCATGTAAAACCCTCCTGCACGGTCCGGCGCGACGGAGTGCGCGGCCCTGCGTTGAACCGGCGATGCAAGCACGCGACGCGCGCCGCGACGCCGGTGACCGATTGCGAACATGGGAAACCTGCTGCGGGACGGATACGGACGGCTGCCGTATCGTCCGATGTTTCCGCGCCAGATTTCACGGCGTCGCGGCGTTGCATGCGATGCCTGATCGATAAACGCTCATGGCGCGCGATTTATTCCGCCATATCGCTGGCCGACGGCACAAATCGCTCAGGTGAACGCGCGCCGCCGACGCGGCCCCCCGCTTGCGTACAGCGGCGAACGTGGGCTGGCCCGCACAGCGGCGCAGGATTTCGTAACTCCACGTTACACTTGGACGTTAAAGGATGCTTCCGGACTCACAAGTGGTTATAGTGAGCATCAACCGGTTCGGCGTTAGGAGCCCATCATGTCGGCACAGGGCGACAACGGGTAAAATCGCGCTGAACAACCGTTTCTCTATACACAATTGTCCATGCCTTCCGCAGAATCGCATCCGCAAAACGACTTTATGAACGCAGCGCGCAAAGAACGTAAGCGCGTCGAGATTTATCTCGTCAACGGCATCCGCCTGACGGGCTGCATCGAGTCGTTCGATCAGTATCTGGTGATGCTGCGTACGCCCGTCGGGCTGCAAGGCATCTACAAGCGCGCCATTTCGACGATCCAGCTCGATACGGGCTCGCGGCCCGCGCCCCGCGCAGGCCGGCCGTCGCACGGCGACCATTCCGCACGCGGGCCGCATGGTTCGCGCGAACATCGCGAGCCGCGCGAACCTCGTGAGTCGTACGGCGGGTCGCAAGGTTCGTCGGACCGTTCGTCGTCTTCGTCGTCGGACGGACCTGTGGTCGTCACGCGCCGCCGGCGCCTGTATGGCGCGGGCAACGGCAACGACCAGGGCAACAACGGCGGCGGCCACGGCGAATAAACATGGCTGCACCGGGCGCGCTGCCGGCGCGCCCGTCCTCCCGTCATACGGGCAGACTGGCTAAGCGCGGCGATCCGCCAACTGCTTCAGCATCCTGTCGATCCGCACGCCTTGCTGGGCCGTCAGTTCATAGCCACACTTCACCTCGAGCACCCGGCGCTGCCAATAACGGGCGTTCAGCAGATGCAACATCGGTTGACGCATTGCCCACTCGAGATGCTCCAGTTCCGACTCGACAACATGTGACGCGTACAAGCGCTGTCCGCTGCCATATCCGTTCGGTTGCATCGTCTCCCTCACAAGTCAGCCGCCCACGGCGCTATGTGTGCGCCGCCGTCGTGTGACAACGTAATAACGAACGATCCCGCCCAAAATTCCATCGGTTTGCACGGACACGGCAACTTGCCTTCAAGATCTTCGACGTGCGTCGCCGTGCCCGTCCGGTCCGCGACAGGCAGACGTGCTTTCGTCCTATGCCATTGGGCCGATCAGCCTCGTTTGCACGATTGCGCTATGCTGGGTTTTCATCCTGTCCAACTTCGAAGGGAACCCTGTCATGTCCACGACGAAACACCACACCCCGAAATCACCCGAAGAACATCCGTCCAGCGACGAACGTCTGGATGAGGCGCTAGACGAAACCTTTCCCGCTAGCGATCCTATCGCGGTCGATCCCGACGAGGATGACGAAGACGGCCACCAAGGCAAGCATAAGAAGTCGCGTTGATCGCCAGGGGTGGCGGGTGCAATGTGTCATCCGCGCACGTCACGCATACGCGCACATACGAATTGGCAGGCCGATTGCGGCACGAGGGAATCGCACGGAATGGCGGGGACTTCTCGCACGGATGCGCGAGAGGCGATGCTCGCTACGCCGTGAATGTCGCATGCATTGAGGAAAGCACCGAGCCGCACCAAGCGCACGACGCCCCGCTCGCGCCAACAACGTGGAAAAGCGAAGAAGCAATCGGGTGATTGCGTGAACGCCGCGCAGCCCGCGAAGGCCTTGCGGCTCAAACGACATCAATGCACGGGCAAGCCGCTTTCGAGCTGACGTTGCAGGTCGCGCACCTGACGCTGCGTCGCGCGCAATTGCTCCTGCGACTGTGCCTTCTGCTGCGCGAGAGCGGCAGCTTCCGCGCGCGTCTGCTGTTGCAGGCTGTTGACGATGGTCTGCTGCTCGTGAGCAATATTCAGGTCGGCCTGCAGACGGCTCGCGCGTTCCTGCGACAGCGCGACGAGGCGATCGGTGTACGCCTTCTGCGCTTCGAGTTTCGCGCGGCGAATCTCGACGTCCGACAGTTGCACCGTCTGACGCGCGAAGTCGCGATAGATCTGCTCGGCGCGCGCTTCGTCCTGCGTCTTGATCACGCGCCAGAAGTTCTTCTGCTGGAAGAGCGCGACGTAGTACGTCATGTCTTTGGCGCGGAACATCAGGCTTGTGCCGTAACTGCCGTTGTAGGTGGTGCGCAGTTCGGTAAGGTCGTTGCCGTGAATCATCTGTTGCAGTTCCGCGACATTACCGGTCGCGGATTGCTTCGCTTCGTCAGGCGTGAGCGCAATCGTTTGGCCGACGGCAGTGAGAGGCACTGCTGCCGGCGCCGCCTGCGCGACGATCGCGTTCGACGCGGTATCCGTGCCGTTACTGCCGGAACTCTGCGCGTAGACTCCTTGAACGCCCCCGAAAACGATCATTGCCGACATCACGATGTGTCGCACTTTCGACTTCTGGTCCATGTAATTTCTGCTCGTTGTCGTGTTTTAATTTTTGCAAAACCGTCTAATTATTACTCACTTTCGGCAGCTTCGGGTTCCTCGACGAAAATTTGCTACTTACGCATCTTTTCCCACAACACCGTCATTGCGGACGACCAGAAATGGCGGCGTGTTGCGGGAGGCCGGGCACGGACGCGCCAACGCAACATCGACGGCAAGTTGCTACGCGTGGGCAAGGACATCGACTTCATCGTTCCGGCGTTCGCGGCCCGTCGACCGCGACGCGCAACGAAGCGCGAAGTGCCGCGAAGCGCGCGCATCGACGCGCGGCGATGCCGTGTGACGCGGTACCCAATTAGAGGCACCCCTATCAAACGACGCAGACGCTTTCCCGTATTCTGCCCTCTCCCATCCTGCACCAGACAGGCATGGCGCCGACTCTCAAGTCCTTTACAACGGCGCCGCGCGACACGCATCGCGACGATTTTCAAACAAGGAGAAAGACAATGACATCGCTTACCCAACGCGCTCGTGTGGCGTTCGGCAAACCGTTCAGATACGCGGCCGTCGCCGGATTGCTGCTTGCTGGCAACGTGACGGCATTCGCACAGACTGACACGCCCGTCGGCACATGGCAGACCATTGACGACCACACAGGCCACCCGAAGGCGCTGGTTCAGATCACGCAGGACGCGAACGGCTCGCTGAACGGCAAGGTCGTCAAGGGACTCGGACCCAACGATCAGCCCGACCGCCGCTGCACGGCCTGTACGGACGCGCGCAAGGATCAGCCGATTCTCGGCATGACGATCATCAGCGATATGAAAAAGGATGGCGATGACTGGGACGGCGGGCAGATTCTCGACCCGGAAAACGGCAAGCTCTACAAGTGCAAGATGCACGTCGAAGACGGCGGACAAAAGCTGGTGGTTCGGGGGTACATCGGCGTATCGCTGCTCGGGCGTTCGCAGACGTGGGTTCGTCAGAACTGAGGTGGTACGGCCGCGCTACCGCGCGCTGCAAACAGCGGAAGCGCCGAACAAGCCTGACGTAAAAAAGCCGGCCTGGCAGTCACTTCGCGAGGCCGGCTTTTTATTTTCATTATCGCGTGCGCTCAATTCGTTCGATCCGTCATGCCGCGTTCTTGAAAGGACTGATGTAATTGAACACCAGCGGCGTCGCGGGCGCACCGGAAGGTGGCGTGTACAGCGGCGTGGCAGGCCGGGACGGATCGGCGGCATCGTTGGCGGCAGCGTGGGCGTTCGGCGCATGCATGCGCATACGGGCTTCCATCGTGCTGCACAACTTGTTGCCGGCTTCACCGAACAGCTCGTCCATCACACGCTGCAACACACCCGCGTGATGCCACGACTTGAAGCGGCGATGGCAGGTTTGATACGACGGGTATTTGCGCGGCATTGCAGACCAGGTCGCGCCGCTATAGATCACCCAGAGCACGCCGTTGAGCACCGAGCGGGTATTAGCGAGCGGACGGCCGCGCAATTCGGAACGCGGACGTAGTTCAGGCAGCAGCGGCGCGACACGCTGCCATTCTTCATCGGTAATATCGCGATAGGGGGTCATGTGTTCTCCTTCGTCAAGAGTATTTCGACGATATAGAGTCACCCCATTAGCGCATATCAGACCAATCCGAATCTTGAAAATACAGCGGTGGCGCCCGCATCAAGGGTTCGCACGCAACACGCTATCCCAATCCAGATCGGCGACTACGCAAAGTCGATCAGGTTAGCGAAGTATCGACAATCCGTCGCGGCGCATCCAGATATTCTTGCGACTGCATCTCGACGATACGCGACACCGTGCGCGTGAACTCGTTCGCCATCGGCCCTTCCGTGTACAACTCTCCGGGCGGCACGGCGGCCGACATCAGCAGCTTGACCTTGTGATCGTAGAACACGTCGATGAGCCAGGTGAAGCGGCGTGCTTCGGATTGCATACGTGGCGTCATCCGCGGAATACCCGACAGAATCACGGCATGGAAGCGGCTCGCAAGCTCGAGGTAGTCGTTCTGCGAGCGCGGACCGCCGCAGAGCGTCGCGAAATCAAACCACACAACGCCGTCCGCGCGACGCAGCGCCTTCAACTCGCGCTTCTCGATGTGCAGCAGCGGACTTTCGTCGGGCACAGCGGCGAGCTTCGCGAACGCGTCGCGCAGCGCCTTGTCCGAGGCAGCGCCGAGCGGCGTGTGATACACCTCGACCTGCGACAGCGTGCGCCGGCGGTAGTCGATTCCCGCGTCGACGTTGATCACGTCGAGCTTGCTCTTGATCAGTTCGATGGCGGGCAGCAGACGGTCGCGATGCAGGCCGTCGGGATACAGCGTGTCGGGATCGTAGTTGGACGTCATCACGAACTGCACGCCGTTCGTGAACAGCCGGTCGAGCAGCCTATACAGGATCATCGCGTCCGCGATATCCGACACGTGAAATTCGTCGAAGCAGATCAGTCGATAACGCTTCGCAATGCGCCGCGCGAGTTCGTCGAGCGGATCGGCTTGGCCCTTCAGCTCTTCGAGTTCGCGATGCACCTCTCGCATGAACTCGTGGAAATGCAGACGCGTCTTACGCACGAGCGGCACGATCGCATAGAAGCTGTCCATCAGGAAGCTCTTGCCGCGTCCCACCCCACCCCACATATAGACGCCCTTCGGCAGATCGGGATGCATGATCAGCTTCATAAAGGCGTTCGGACGACGAGCCTTATATGCAGTCCACTCTTCATAGCACCGCTGCAGACGATCGACGGCCGCGCGTTGCGCCGGATCGGACTCATACCCCCGTGTCCGCAGTTCCTGTTCGTAGTATTCGGTGACGTTCATTTCGTGAGGCAGCAATGAAGAAGGCGGGAGGGATTCAACCCACCCGCCTTCGTCGTGATTCGCGTGTGCCCCGAATCAGATTCGGGCAGATGCGTCTTACATGTTCAGCGCGCGCTTATCGACGGCGAGCGCCGCTTCACGCATCACTTCGGACAACGACGGGTGCGGATGGCAGATACGGCCGATGTCTTCCGACGCAGCCTTGAACTCCATCGCGACCACGGCTTCGGCGATCAGATCCGACGCGTTGGCAGCGATGATGTGCACGCCGAGCAGTTCGTCCGTCTTCGCGTCGGCGATCATCTTGACGAAGCCATCCGCCTTGTTGATGCCGAGTGCGCGGCCGTTCGCCATGAACGGGAACTGGCCGGACTTGATCTCGCGGCCTTCCGCCTTGAGCTGCTGTTCCGTCTTGCCGACCCACGCGATTTCCGGTTCCGTGTAGATGACCCACGGCACGCAGTTGTAATCGATGTGCGGCTTCTGACCGTCGATCACTTCCGCGACCAGCACGCCTTCGTCTTCGGCCTTGTGGGCGAGCATCGGGCCACGCACCACGTCGCCGATCGCGTACACGTTCGGCACCGACGTTGCACAGTGGTCATCCACGTCGATGAAGCCGCGCTCGTTCGCCTTCAGGCCAATCGCTTCGAGGCCCAGGTTATCGGTGTTCGGCACGCGGCCGATCGACACGATCAGGCGGTCCGCGTCGAGCGTCTTCGCGTTACCGTCCTTGTCCGTGTACGAGATCGACACGCTGTTGGCCGTGGTCTTGACTTCGCCGACCTTCACGCCGACGTGGATGTCGAGACCCTGCTTCTTGAACTGCTTCGCGGCTTCCTTCGCGAGCGCCTGGTCGGCGGCGCCGAGGAACTCGGGCAGCGCTTCCAGCACGGTCACTTCCGCACCCAGGCGGCGCCACACCGAGCCCAACTCCAGGCCGATCACGCCCGCGCCGATCACGGCGAGCTTCTTCGGCACTTCGGTGAACGACAGTGCGCCTTCGTTGTCCGCGACGATCTTGTTGTCGACGGGCACGTTCGGCAGGTGACGCGCCTTCGAGCCCGTCGCAATGATCACGTTCTTCGCCGTGACCACTTCCGTCTCGCCTTCGCCCGACACTTCGATCTGCACGCCGGCGTCCGTCTTGCCCGTGAACTTGCCATGACCCTTGAGCCACGTGATCTTGTTCTTGCGGAACAGGAACTCGATGCCCTTCGTCATCTTCTCGACGATGCCTTCCTTGCGGGCCAGCATCTTCGCGATGTCGACCTTCACGTTCTCCACGCTGATGCCGTGGTCCGCGAGGTGATGCGATGCGTTCTCGAATTCTTCCGACGACGCGAGCAGCGCCTTCGACGGAATGCAGCCGACGTTCAGGCACGTGCCGCCCAGCTTCAGCGCGCCGGCCGGGTTCTTCCACTTTTCGATACAGGCAACCGTCTTGCCGAGCTGCGCAGCGCGAATGGCCGCGATGTAGCCGCCGGGACCGGCACCGATCACGACGACGTCAAATTCTTTGGACATGACTATCCTTTTTGGCTAACCGACGCGGCCGCGCTTCGCGGCGCGCGTGGCTTCAGATACTGCGGAAATGCGAAAGACACCTGATGCGTATATCGCGACGGCGGGCTCCGACTTCAAGCCGCCGTCGCGTATCGCGCATTACAGGTCGAGCAGCAGGCGTGCGGGATCTTCCAGCGCGTCCTTCATCGCGACCAGCGACAGCACCGCTTCGCGGCCGTCGATGATGCGGTGGTCGTACGACAGCGCCAGATAGTTCATCGGACGGATCACGATCTGACCGTTTTCGACGACCGCGCGCTCCTTCGTTGCGTGCACGCCGAGAATGGCCGACTGCGGCGGGTTGATGATCGGCGTCGACAGCATCGAGCCGAACACGCCGCCGTTCGAAATCGAGAACGTGCCGCCCGTCATTTCTTCGATCGACAGCTTGCCGTCCTTCGCCTTCTGGCCGAATTCGGCGATCTTCTTCTCGATATCGGCGAGGCTCATCTGGTCGGCGTTGCGCAGGATCGGCACCACCAGACCGCGCGGCGAACCGACGGCAATACCGATGTCGAAGTAGCCGTGGTAGACGATGTCGTTCCCGTCGATCGACGCGTTCACTAGCGGGAACTTCTTCAGCGCGTGGACAGCCGCCTTCACGAAGAACGACATGAAGCCAAGCTTCACGCCATGTTCCTTCTCGAACTTGTCCTTGTACTTGTTGCGCAGATCCATGACGGGCGCCATGTTCACTTCGTTGAACGTCGTGAGGATGGCGTTGGTTTGCTGCGACTCGAGCAGGCGCTCAGCGATACGCGCACGCAGACGCGACATCGGGACGCGCTGTTCCGGGCGGTCCTTCAGCCATTGCTCGGCCGATGCCGGTGCGCCCACTTGCGGCAGCGACGGTTTCGCAGCCCGTGCGGGCGCGGCTGCCGGTGCCGGTGCAGCCTTGGCTGCCGGTGCGCCGGCGGCGACGGCGTCCTGCTTGGTGATGCGGCCATCGCGGCCCGTGCCAGCGACGTCGCTCGCAGCCACGCCCTTCTCGGCCAGGATCTTCGTCGCAGCCGGCGATGCCGCCGTGCTTGCGCCGGCCACGGCTGCCGCTTGCGCCGCGGCGGCAGCAACCGGTTCAGCTTGCGGAGCCGGCTTCACTTCGGCTTCGACCGCCGCGGCGCCCGGCTTGCCTTCCGTGTCGATCTTCGCGATCACTTCGTCGGCCGTGACAATGTCGCCGTCGTTCTTGATGACTTGCGCGAGCACGCCTGCCGACGGAGCCGGCACTTCGAGCACGACCTTGTCGGTTTCGATTTCGATCAGGATTTCGTCCTGGGCGACAGCCTCACCCGGCTTCTTCTTCCACTGCAGCATCGTGGCTTCCGAGACCGACTCGGACAGCTGGGGGACCTTGACTTCAACAATAGCCATTTGATTTCTCTGAATACGTATCGGATGACAACGAACCTTGTGCGAGCCGCGTCCGATGTGCGCGTGCCGTGTCGCGCTTACATGGGAGATTCAGACGCGGGGCGGGAAAGCGCACAACGCTTTCCCGGTTCGCTCTCTGTGGTTATTTAACGATGGTCGCGCCTTTCAGACGGCCAAACGCGCCTTCGATCAGCGCCTTCTGCTGCTCGTAGTGCTTCGCGTAGTAGCCGACAGCGGGCGAAGCCGAAGCGGGACGGCCGCTGTACGCCAGCTTCTGTCCTTCCTTCATGCCTTCGCGCAGGTGATGCTCGATGTAGAACCACGGGCCCTGATTCTGCGGCTCGTCCTGCACCCACACCACTTCGGTTGCGTTGTCGTATTTCTTCAGTTCGGCTTCGAACTGCTTGTGCGCGAACGGATACAGCTGTTCGATACGCAGGATCGCGACGTCTTGCGCCTTCGCTTCACGGCGATGCGCGACGAGGTCGTAGTACACACGGCCCGAGCAGACCAGCACGCGCTTGACCTTCTTCGCGTCGATCGAGTCGTCCACTTCGCCGAGCACCGGCTGGAACGAGCCCTTCGCGAGTTCCGACAGATCCGACACGGCTTCCTTGTGACGCAGCAGCGACTTCGGCGTGAAGACGATGAGCGGCTTGCGGAACAGGCGGATCATCTGGCGGCGCAGCAGATGGAAAATCTGCGCCGGCGTGGTCGGCTGAACGACCTGCATGTTGTGGTCTGCGCACAGCTGCAGGAAGCGTTCGATACGCGCCGACGAGTGCTCCGGACCCTGGCCTTCGTAGCCGTGCGGCAGCAGCATCGTCAGGCCCGACACGCGGCCCCACTTCACTTCGCCTGACGAGATGAACTGATCGATCACGACCTGTGCGCCGTTGACGAAGTCGCCGAACTGCGCTTCCCACGCGACGAACGTGTTCGGCTCAGCCGTCGAGTAGCCGTATTCGAAGCCAAGCACGGCTTCTTCCGACAGCACCGAGTCGATCACCGTGAACTTCGCCTGGTTTTCAGCGATGTTCTGCAGCGGGATGTAGGTGCCGTCGTTCCAGCGCTCCCGGTTCTGGTCGTGCAGCACCGCGTGGCGGTGCGTGAACGTGCCGCGACCCGAGTCCTGGCCCGTCAGACGCACGGCGTAGCCCGATGCGACCAGCGATGCAAACGCCAGATGCTCGCCCATGCCCCAGTCGAGGGGCGCTTCGCCGCGACCCATTGCACGGCGGTCGTTGATGACGCGCTCGACCAGCGGGTGAACCTTGAAATTCTCCGGGATCGTTGTGATGCGCTCCGCCAGACGCTTGAGTTCGGCGAGCGGCACAGCCGTGTCGGCGGCGTCCGTCCACTTGCGGTTCAGGAACGGAACCCAGTCGACCGCGTACTTGCTCTTGTAATTCGACAGGACGGGGTCGACCGTGTGGTGGCCTTCGTCCATTGCCTTGCGGTAGGCCTTGACGAACTGGTCGCCTTCTTCCGCGGTGATGACGCCCTGCTGCACCAGCTTTTCAGCGTACAGCGCGCGGGTGCCGGGGTGTTTGGCGATCGTCTTGTACATCAGCGGCTGCGTGACAGCCGGCGTGTCCTGCTCGTTGTGACCCAGCTTGCGGAAGCAAATGATGTCGAGCACGACATCCTTATGGAACTGCATCCGGAAGTCGATCGCTAGCTGCGTGGCCAGCACGACGGCTTCGGGATCGTCGCCGTTCACGTGCAGAACGGGCGCCTCGATCATCTTGACGACGTCCGAGCAGTACAGCGTCGAGCGCGCATCGCGCGGGTCCGACGTCGTGAAGCCGATCTGGTTGTTGATGACGATGTGCAGTGTGCCGTGCGTGCCGTAGCCGCGCGTCTGGGCGAGGTTCAGCGTCTCCATCACGACGCCCTGCCCCGCGAAGGCGGCATCGCCGTGGATCTGCACGGGCAGCACCTGCAGGCCCTGCTCGTCGCCGCGGCGGTCCATACGCGCCTTCGCCGAACCTTCGACCACCGGGTTCACGATTTCCAGGTGCGACGGGTTGAACGCCAGCGACAGGTGAACCGGGCCGCCTTCCGTCGCGATATCCGACGAGAAGCCCTTGTGATACTTGACGTCGCCAGCAGGCAGATCGTCGACGTGCTTGCCTTCGAATTCGGCGAACAGATCAGCGGGCATCTTGCCCAGCGTGTTGACCAGCACGTTCAGACGACCGCGGTGCGCCATGCCGATGACGATTTCCTGCACGCCGTTCTTGCCTGCGTGGTGCACCACTTCGTCCATCGACGCGATGAAGCTTTCGCCGCCTTCCAGCGAGAAGCGCTTCTGACCGACGTACTTGGTGTGCAGGAAGCGCTCGAGGCCTTCTGCTGCCGTCAGACGGTTCAGGATGTGCTTCTTCTTGTCGTTCGAGAAATTCGGCGTCGAACGGATCGACTCGAGCTTCTCTTTCCACCAGCGCTTCTGTTCCGGATCGCTGAGGTACATGTACTCGGCACCGATCGTGCCGCAGTACGTGTCGCGCAACGCCTTGACGATGTCCCGCAGCGAAGCCTGCTCGAAACCGAAATACAGGTTGTTCGTGTTGAACGTCTGGTCCATGTCGGCTTCGGTGAAGTCGTAGAACGCAGGTTCAAGCTCGGGAATGTTGGGACGTTCGCGGCGCTTCAGGGGATCGAGATTAGCCCATTGCGAGCCGAGGAAGCGATATGCACCGATGAGGGACTGCACATAGACTTGCTTTCGCGCGGTGGTGAGATCTTCACCGCCCGTGCGCGGCAGGAAGGCATTCGCCTTTGCGCGCTGAGCGAAGGATTCGACGATCGGGCCATGCGCCACGTCGTTCGCACTGGTGCCATCCGATGCAGGAACGTTTTGCAGTGCATCGAAATAGTTGCGCCAGGTCTCGGGCACTGACGCCGGATTGTCGAGATATGCTTCGTACAACTCTTCTACGTACGGAGCATTGCCGCCGAACAGATACGAGTTCGACTGGAATTGCTTCATCATTTTACGCTCACCTTTCTTCGAGCTTCTCGAGAAATAGCGGGTTACTGAACCTTCCGCGACACGGCCTGACCGTTTAGCGGATTGCGCGAATCAAGTCTTGCTTGGAAGGACCTAAAACTTGCATTCGCGGGAGCATATCACATAACCCATAGTTGACATAGGACAGCCCCCAACCGGAAACCCCGTGCTACGGGGCTTTGCGGCAAGTTTTATGCTTGCGCAACAGAGTTTGCGGCATGCAGGAAGAATACTTTAGGCGCTTATCGCCAGGTCTGCAGCGAAACGCACAAAAAAACGCAAGCGCCATGCAAAAAGCCGCCCGAGGGCGGCTTTTTGCTGAGACTTCTGACGATAGTCTGGAAGCCCTTCGCGCGATCAGTCGACCGCTGCTTCGCGGCTTGCGCGACGGCGCTCGTGCTCCTTCAGGTGACGCTTGCGCAGACGGATGCTTTGCGGCGTCACTTCGACGAGTTCGTCGTCGTCGATGAATTCGACCGCGTATTCGAGCGACATCTGGATGGGCGGAACGAGACGCACGGCTTCGTCGGTACCCGACGCGCGCACGTTGGTCAGCTGCTTGCCCTTGATCGGGTTCACGACAAGGTCGTTGTCGCGGCTGTGGATGCCGATGATCATGCCTTCATACAGCGCGTCGCCCGGCTTCACGAACATGCGGCCGCGATCCTGCAGCTTCCACAGCGCGTAGGCCACGGCGGCGCCGTCGTCCTGGGAGATCAGCACGCCGTTGCGGCGCTCGCCCAGCGAGCCTTCCTTGAGCGGCAGGTACTCGTCGAACACATGGCTCATCAGGCCCGTGCCGCGCGTGAGCGTCATGAACTCGCCCTGGAAGCCGATCAGGCCGCGCGCCGGAATGCGGTACTCGAGACGCGTGCGGCCGCGGCCGTCGGACGCCATATCGAGCATTTCGCCCTTGCGGCGACCCAGCTCTTCCATCACGCCGCCCTGATGCGTGTCTTCGACGTCGACGGTCAGCAGTTCGTACGGCTCGTGCTTCACGCCGTCGACTTCATGCAGCACGACGCGCGGACGCGACACGGCCAGTTCGTAGCCTTCGCGGCGCATGTTCTCGACGAGAATGGTCAGGTGCAGCTCGCCACGGCCCGACACTTCGAACACCGTTTCGTCGCCCGTATCTTTCACGCGCAGCGCGACGTTGTGGTTGAGCTCCTTCATCAGGCGGTCGCGGATCTGGCGGCTCGTGACGAACTTGCCTTCCTTGCCCGCGAGCGGCGACGAGTTGACGAGGAAGTTCATCGTCAGCGTCGGTTCGTCGACGGTGATCATCGGCAGCGCTTCGGGCGCTTCCGGCGCGCAGATCGTCGCGCCGATGCCGACTTCTTCGATACCGTTGATCAGCACGATGTCGCCGGCTTCAGCTTCGGCGACCTGCACGCGCTCGAGACCTTCGAACGACAGCACCTGGTTAATCTTGCGGTTCAGGATTTCGCCTTCCGGACCGAAGCGCAGCACGACCTGCTGGCCCGGCTTGATGCGGCCGCGCGTGATACGGCCCACGCCGATACGGCCGACGTACGTCGAATAGTCGAGCGACGTGATCTGCAACTGCAGCGGACCGTCCGGATCGGCCGGACGCACGGGCACGTGCTCCAGAATGGCTTCGAACAGCGGACGCATGTCGCCTTCGCGCACGCTCGGATCGAGGCCGGCGTAACCGTTCAGACCCGACGCGTAGACGATCGGGAAATCGAGCTGGTCTTCCGTCGCACCCAGCTTGTCGAACAGGTCGAACGTCTGGTTGATCACCCAGTCGATACGCGCGCCCGGACGGTCGATCTTGTTGATCACGACGATCGGCTTGAGACCCAGCGCGAGCGCCTTCTTCGTCACGAAGCGGGTTTGCGGCATCGGGCCTTCGACGGCGTCGACGAGCAGCAGCACGGAATCGACCATCGACAGCACGCGTTCCACTTCGCCGCCGAAGTCGGCGTGGCCCGGCGTGTCGACGATGTTGATGTGAGTGCCCTCGTACTGCACGGCGCAGTTCTTGGCGAGAATCGTGATGCCACGCTCTTTCTCGATGTCGTTCGAGTCCATCACGCGTTCAGCGACCTGCTGGTTTTCGCGAAAGGTGCCGGACTGGCGGAGCAGCTGGTCGACGAGCGTGGTTTTGCCGTGGTCGACGTGAGCGATGATGGCGATGTTACGGAGAGCGCGGGACATAGGAACCTGGAGACGCTGGGATACATGTGGAGTGCGCCACCTGCCCAGCTACCTTCGCCAAGCCCAAAGCGCACTTTTGGGAACCAATAAGTATAGCACGCGAGAGTGACGCGTTTCTGGTATTCCCTGATAGCCCACTGTGCCGTCTCGAGAAAGCGACAGACGCACCCCTCGCGTCGCTTGCCCCCGTCGCCTCGTTCGCCGCCGGAGATGGCATGCCACACAGATCCCTGCCCAGCCCGCCATAACGCTTGCCGCGTCAATTAATCGTCCCTACAATGCTGCATAGTCAACCATTGCATTCGCACGAGAATCATGATCGAACCGTCCCCTACGCCACCTCCGGAAGTCAGCGCCTATCAATTGGGAGAAAGCGTCGGCTATCTGATTTCGCGCGTGAAGTCGTCGATGTCCAATCTCGTCACGCAACGCACGATGGCGGAACTCGGCATTACCAGCCAGCAGGCTAGCGTGCTGTTCATGGTCGCCAGCGGAAAATGCCTGCTCGCGGCCGAACTGGCGCGCGAGTACGGCATCGACGCCAGCGCGGTGACGCGCCTGATCGATCGTCTCGAGAAGCGCGGGCTGCTGACGCGCGTTCGCAGCGCGGAGGACCGGCGTGCCGTGCGACTCGCGCTGACGGCCGAAGGTCAGGCGATTGCCGCGCGCATGCCGGCCGTGTTCACGAGCGTCACCGATAAATTGCTATCGGGCTTTTCTCCCGAGGAAACGGGATTCCTCAAGAGTCTTCTGAGGCGTGTCTTGGCCAATAGCTGCGAAGCGTATGGCGAAACCCGTGACTCGGCAAGCAATACCGATAGCAAATCGTAAGAAATTAATTGCATCGTCCATTAAAGAACTACATGTCATTACACGCAAAGAGTCGAGCGATGAACTTCCTTCCTTGGCCCGCGCCTGCCTCGTCACACCGGGCGGCCGTCGCTGCAGCCGTGGCGGCGTTCGCCCTCGCCGGCTGCGCGAACTACTTCGATCTCAAGGACGACAGGCAGATCGCGTCGACCTCGCAGTTCGAGGCGTCACAGAGCCTGCCCGCGCAAGGCGGCCAATGGCCGGCGCTCGACTGGGCGAACCAGTTCGGCGATCCGCAACTGCCGAAGCTGATCGCGGAAGCGCTCGAAGGCAATCCGTCAATCGCGCAGGCGCAGGCGCGCATCGCGAAGGCGTCGTCCTATATCGAAACCTCGAAGTCGGCGCTCTATCCGAAGGTCGAGGGCAGCTATTCGTGGACCCGCGAGCTGTACTCTGCCAATGCGCTGTTTCCGCCGCCGTACGGCGGCACGTGGTACAGCGAGAACAATGTGCTCGCCAGCGCGTCGTGGGATCTCGACTTGTGGGGTAAGAACCGGGAACGGCTCGGCCAGGCTGTGTCGCAGGAAAAAGCTGCCGAAGCCGACATGCAGCAGGCCCGCGTGACCCTCGCCGCGTCGGTCGCGCGTACCTACAACTCGCTCGCGCAGCTGTACGCGCTGCGCGACATCGCCGAGCGCGAAATCAAGAACCGCCAGACGATCGGCGCGATCACGAACGACCGCGTGCGGGCCGGCCTCGACACGAACGTCGAGCGTCAGACGGCCAATGGCAACATCGCGACCAGTCAGTCGAACCTGACGGAGCTGGACGGCCAGATCACGAGCACGCGCTACGAACTCGGCACGCTGCTCGGCAAAGGGCCTGACCGCGGCCTGCAGATCGCCATGCCGGTGTTCGATCCCGGCAGCGCCGTTTCGCTGCCCGACAACGTGCCCGCCGACCTCGTGTCGCGCCGGCCGGACATCGTCGCCGCGCGCTGGCAGGTCGAAGCCGCGATGCACAACGTGAAGGAAGCCAAGGCCGAGTTTTTTCCTGACGTGAATCTCGCGGCCGCGTTCGGCTTCGACGCGTTCGGCTGGAGCAAATTTCTGACGTCGTCGAGCCGTCAGATCCAGTTCGGGCCGGCCATCCATCTGCCGATTTTCGATGCCGGCGCGCTGCGCTCGCAGCTCAAGGGCCGCTTCGCCGATTTCGACCTCGACGTCGCGAACTACAACCAGACGCTGATCGGCGCGCTCTCCGACGTCGCCACGCAGATTTCGTCGATCCGTTCCATCGACAGGCAGGCGGGCGACGCACAGCGCGCGCTCGATGCATCGACGAAAGCGTACGAACTCGCCGTGATCCGCTACAAGGCCGGTTTGTCGCCGCAGTTGCAGGTACTGACGGCCGACCAGAACCGCCTCGCTGCCGAGCAGACGGTGACGAACCTCAAGATGCGCCGGCGCGATCTGCAATTCGCGCTGATCAAGGCGCTCGGCGGCGGTTTCGACGCGACGCAGACGGGCCTCGTCGTGCCGACGGATACGCCTCCTGCATCGTCGGCAGCTGCGGCGCCGGCAACGCACGCGGCGAACTAGCGCGACAGTGACAAGACCACACGCACACCCGATTGCGATCCGAATAAACGATACAGACTGACAGAATCCGGAGCATATTCATGAGCACGCCCCAACAACCCGCGAACGCGCAGCCGGCCAGCAACGGCAAACGCAAGCGCATGATGACGCTGCTCGTCATCGTGATCCTGATTGCCGCGATTGCTTACGGCCTCTACTACTTCCTCGTCGCGCGGTTCCATGAGGACACCGACGACGCATACGTGAACGGCAACATCGTCCAGATCACGCCGCAGGTGACGGGCACGGTGATCGCAGTGAACGCGGACGATACCCAGACCGTCAAGGCGGGCGATCCCCTCGTGGTGCTCGATCCGGCGGATTCGCGCATCGCGCTGCAATCGGCGGAAGCGAACCTTGGCCAGGTCGTGCGCCAGGTGCGTGGCCTGTACGCGGACGACAGCCAGTATCAGGCGCAGGTCGCCGTGCGTCAGGCGGATCTGTCGCGCGCTCAGGACGACCTGAAGCGCCGCATGCAGGTTGCGCAGACGGGCGCCGTCTCGCAGGAAGAAATCTCCCACGCTCGCGACGCCGTCAAGAGCGCGCAAGCCGCGCTCGACGCTGCGCAGCAGCAGCTCGCGTCCAACCGTGCGTTGACGGCGAACACGACCATCGCGAGCCATCCGAACGTGCAGGCCGCGGCCGCGCGGGTTCGCGACGCGTATCTGAACAACGCGCGCAATACGCTGCCCGCGCCGGTGACGGGCTATGTCGCGAAACGTTCGGTGCAGGTCGGCCAGCGCGTCGCGCCGGGTAATCCGTTGATGGCGATCGTGCCGCTGAACGCCGTCTGGGTCGATGCGAACTTCAAGGAAGTGCAGCTCAAGCACATGCGCATCGGTCAACCCGTCGAACTGACAGCGGACGTGTACGGTTCATCCGTCAAGTATCGCGGCAAGGTGGTCGGCTTCTCGGCGGGTACGGGCTCGGCGTTTTCGCTGCTGCCGGCGCAGAACGCGACGGGTAACTGGATCAAGGTCGTGCAGCGTCTGCCCGTGCGCATCGCGCTGGATCCGCAGGAACTCGAGAAGCATCCGCTGCGCATCGGCCTGTCGATGCAGGTCGATGTGAGCATCAAGGACGATACGGGCGGCGAGCTCGGCAACGCCGCGAACACGGTCTATCAGACCAATGTCTTCGACAAATACGGCGACCAGGCCGACGCGGAGATCGCCCGCATCATCGCCGAGAACGCCGGTCCGAACGCTGGCCAGCCGCAAAAGGCGGCAAGCGGCGCGAAGACGGCCGCGAAGCTGATGTAAGCACCGTCCATCTGCACCAACCAGGGTTCAAACAATAGATGGCTCAGTCTCAGGCGCAGGCGCCTCATCCGCCGCTCGAAGGCACACAACTGGTAATCGGCACCATAGCGGTGTCGCTCGCCGTCTTCATGAATGTTTTGGACACGTCGATCGCGAACGTATCGATCCCGTCGATCTCCGGCGACCTCGGTGTGTCCTCCGACCAGGGCACGTGGGTGATCACGTCGTTCGCGGTTGCCAACGCGATCTCCGTGCCGCTCACCGGCTGGCTCACCGATCGCATCGGACAGGTGCGGCTGTTCATGGCGTCGATCGTACTGTTCGTGATCTCGTCGTGGATGTGCGGGCTCTCGCCCAACCTGCCCTTCCTGCTCGCTTCGCGGGTGCTGCAGGGCGCAGTGGCCGGCCCGATGATTCCGCTGTCGCAGACGCTGCTGCTCGCGAGCTATCCGCGTGCGAAAGCGCCCATGGCGCTGTCGATGTGGGCGATGACGACGCTCATTGCGCCTGTCGCCGGTCCGATTCTGGGCGGCTGGATCTCGGATAACATTTCCTGGCCGTGGATTTTCTACGTGAATATCCCCGTCGGAATCGTCGCTGCGCTCGCGACATGGGCGATCTTCCGCAACCGCGATTCCGTCATCAAGAAGGCACCGATCGATATCGTCGGCCTCGTGCTCCTGATCACATGGGTCGGCTCGCTCCAGGTGATGCTCGACAAGGGCAAGGATCTCGACTGGTTTTCCTCGACGACGATCGTGGTGCTGGGCCTGACAGCCGTGATCGCGCTCGCGTTCTTTATCGTCTGGGAGCTGACGGACAAGCATCCCGTGGTCGATCTGTCGCTCTTCAAGCTGCGCAACTTCACGGGGGGCACGGTGGCGCTCGCGGTGGGCTATGGCTTGTACTTCGGCAATCTGGTGCTGCTGCCGCTGTGGCTGCAAACGGATATCGGCTACACGGCGACGGATGCGGGTCTGGTGCTCGCGCCTGTCGGGGTGTTCGCGATCATCCTGTCGCCAGTGACGGGCAAGATTCTGCCGCGTACCGATCCGCGGTATATCTCGACGGCGTCGTTCCTGATTTTTGCGCTGGTGTTCTGGATGCGTTCGCGCTACACGACGGGCGTCGACACGTACTCGCTGATGCTGCCGACGCTGATTCAAGGCATCGGAATGGCCGGCTTCTTTATTCCTCTCGTATCGATCACGCTGTCGGGCTTGCCGGGCCATCGTATCCCGGCCGCGTCTGGTCTATCGAACTTCGTGCGCATCATGTGCGGCGGCATTGGCACGTCGATCTTCGAGACCGCATGGGATCACCGCTCGATCCTGCATCATGCGCAGTTGACCGAGCATGCCCACGCCTATAACCCTGTTTTCGATCAGTCGATCACGCAGATGGGCGGCGTCGGATTGAATCAGGCGCAGGCGTATGGCCTGTTCAATTCGATGACGACGCAGCAGGCAGCTCAACTGGGTGTCAACGATCTGTTCTATGTGTCGGCGGGGATCTTTGTCGCGCTGATCGCGTTGATATGGGTGACGCGACCTGAACGCGCTGGTAGCGGAGATTCGGCTGCTGCTGCGTCTGCTGCTCACTGAGGCGCCTTGGCGGCGCGCGGTTCTTCTTTCCGCCGCGCTCCGCGTTGTCTCTCTGGTTTGCTGGCGTATAGGCGCGTTGCCTGCGCCTTGAACAGGCGCATCACCCACTCAGTCGGGCGTATGCAGCACAAGCGGCAGCGAACTGTCTGCGCCGCCAAGGTGGAAGACTGTGTGCAGGCGGCCGCGACGTCAACGCCCACCCGGACCGAAGAGCGGGATTGGTCTCGTAGCAGCGCCGACGAGACAATGCGACAGCCTGCACCCGGTTTGCACCCGGGGCGGCTGTTGCCTTCCTCGTGAGACGGTCCTTGGCGCGGGAGCGTAGTGGGTGGCGCAAATCTCGGACCGCTGGCAACGCACATGGATTCGCGCGTTGTCAGGGCGGAGTGCGGGAACGTTGGAGGCCCGTGGGCAAAGCACGGATGCCGGAGCAAAAAACCGCCCGCCCAGGCGCTAGCTCACGATGAGACGCTCGGGCGCCAGCACACCGTCGGCGGCTTTCGCGACGCCAAGCAGTTTCCCTTTGCTGCCATACACGCGCGTACGAGCAGCCGCCAGCAAAACACCGTCGTCGACAGCAAGATCGGTCAACTTCAACCGTTGGCCATGCAAAAATCGCCGGGTCGCTTCCTCATCCAGTTGAACGGAAGGAAACGTCGACAGCAACGCATCGACAGGCTGCAGCCACGCATCACGCTCGCTTTGCGCCGCATCGGACAACGCGTCCAGCGTCACCGAATTCGCCAGCGTCAACGCCCCGACGCCAGTACGCCGCAACATCACCAGATGTGCCCCGCATCCGAGCGCTTCGCCGATATCCTCGGCCAGCGTACGAACATACGTACCCTTGCTGCACGTCACACGAAAAGTCACATCAGGCAAATCACACGCGATGAGTTCCAGCGCGTGAATCGTCACCTGGCGCCCTTCGCGCTCGACCGTCTGCCCGGCGCGCGCGTACTCGTACAGCGGCTTGCCGCCGCGCTTGAGCGCCGAATACATCGGCGGCACCTGAACGATGTCGCCGCGAAACTGCACGAGCCTCTGCTCGACGGCAGCCTGATCGCATGTCACGTCGCGCGTTTCGATCGCCTCGCCTTCGGCATCGCCCGTCGTCGTGCGAATGCCGAGCCGCATCGTCGCTTCATACGTCTTGTCCGCTTCCAGCAGATCCTGCGAAAACTTCGTTGCTTCGCCGAAGCAGAGCGGCAACAGCCCCGACGCGAGCGGATCGAGCGTGCCCGTGTGCCCCGCCTTCTTCGCAAGATACAGGCGCTTCGCGCGGATCAGCGCGTCGTTACTCGACAGCCCCACAGGCTTGTCGAGCAGCAACACACCATCCAGCGCGCGACGCGGCACCTTGGGACGTTGGTTCTGAGTCATATGTGCGCGTCCCTCGACCAGGGTCAGTCGTCTTTTGCGCGCGAGGCATTCGCCTCGTCGATCAGACGCGACATCTCGACGGCTCGCTCGATGGTCTTGTCGTAATGAAAATGCAGCGTCGGCACCGTGTGGATATGCAGTCGCTTGAACAGGAGATTGTGCAGATGGCCCGCCGCGTGATTGAGCGCATCTTGCGTCTGATGCGGGTCGCCAGTCAGCGTCGTGAAGTAGACCTTCGCGTGCGCATAGTCAGGCGTCAGTTCGACGCTCTGGAACGTGACAATGCCGATACGCGGGTCTTTGACCTCGCGAATCAGTTCGGACAGATCGCGCTGAATCTGATCGGCGATCTGCACGTTACGATTGGGAGATGTACGTTTCTTAGGCATGGTCAATCCGTGATCCGTGCTGCCGGATAGCAAGATGTTCGTCGCGTATCGGCGGCAGCAAGCCACGAAGGAACTCCACACAAAACGCGGCAAACGAGACAAAACAGTCGATACAAAAACAAAGGGGCGGAACCGGGCTTCAGCGCCCGCCCCGCCCCTCATGTGCACGACGCAGGAATTACAGCGTACGCGCGACTTCCGTGACTTCGAAGACTTCGAACTGGTCGCCTTCCATGATGTCGTTGAAGTTCTTCACCGACATACCGCATTCGAAGCCCTGACGCACTTCCTTGACGTCGTCCTTGAAGCGCTTGAGCGAATCGAGTTCACCCGTGTGGATGACGACGTTGTTGCGCAGCACGCGCACCGACGACGTCCGCTTGACCACACCGTCCGTGACCATACAGCCCGCCACTGCGCCGACCTTCGGCACCTTGAAGACCTGACGGACTTCGACCATACCCGTGACGACTTCGCGCTTCTCCGGTGCCAGCATGCCCGACATCGCCGCCTTCACCTCATCCACTGCGTCGTAGATGATGTTGTAGTAACGAATGTCGATGCCGTTGCTTTCCGCCAGCTTGCGAGCCTGCGCATCCGCACGCGTGTTGAAGCCGATGATGACGGCCTTCGACGCCGTCGCCAGGTTGACGTCCGACTCGCTGATGCCACCCACCGCGCTGTGCACAATCTGCACGCGAACTTCATCGTTCGACAGCTTGAGCAGCGACTGCACCAGCGCTTCCTGCGAGCCCTGCACGTCGGCCTTGACAATGAGCGGCAGGTATTGCACTTCGCCTTCGCCCATTTGCTCGAGCATGTTTTCGAGCTTCGCAGCCTGCTGCTTCGCCAGCTTCACGTCGCGGAACTTGCCCTGACGGAACAGTGCGACTTCACGCGCCTTGCGGTCGTCCGGCATGACGATGACTTCTTCACCTGCGGCGGGCACTTCCGACAGACCCTGGATTTCGACCGGGATCGACGGGCCTGCAGCCTTGGTCGGCTTGCCCGTTTCGTCGAGCATCGCGCGCACGCGGCCGTAGGCGCTGCCTGCCAGCACGACGTCGCCGCGATTGAGCGTGCCCGACTGAACGAGGATCGTGGCGACAGGACCCTTACCCTTGTCGAGCTTCGCTTCGATCACGAGGCCCTTCGCCGGTGCTTCGACAGGCGCCTTCAGTTCCAGCACTTCCGCCTGCAGCAGCACGTTTTCGAGCAGATCGTCGATGCCTGCGCCCGTCTTGGCCGAAACCGGGACGAACGGCGAATCGCCACCGTACTCTTCTGGCACGACGCCTTCCGCAACCAGTTCCTGCTTTACGCGTTCCGGGTTCGCTTCCGGCTTGTCGATCTTGTTGATCGCTACGACGAGGGGCACGCCGCCCGCCTTCGCGTGCGAGATCGCTTCCTTCGTCTGTGGCATCACGCCGTCATCCGCTGCGACGACCAGAATGACGATGTCGGTTGCCTTGGCACCGCGTGCACGCATTGCCGTGAACGCTTCGTGACCCGGCGTATCGAGGAACGTGATGACGCCACGCGGCGTCTCGACGTGATAGGCGCCGATGTGCTGCGTGATGCCGCCCGCTTCGCCCGCCGCCACTTTCGCGCGACGGATGTAGTCCAGCAGCGAGGTCTTGCCGTGGTCGACGTGACCCATGACCGTGACAACGGGAGGACGCGGCAGTTGCGGCGCGTCGGAGGCTTCGCCTTCGACCAGCATCGCTTCCGGATCGTCCAGCTTGGCCGCGACGGCATGATGGCCCAGTTCCTCGACGACGATCATCGCCGTTTCCTGGTCGAGCATCTGGTTGATTGTGACCATCTGGCCGAGCTTCATCATCACCTTGATGACTTCCGAAGCCTTCACCGACATCTTGTGTGCCAGGTCGGCAACCGTGATGGTTTCCGGCACGTGCACTTCGCGCACGATCGGCTCGGTCGGCGCCTGGAAGGTCGTCGATTCCTGATGCTTGCCACGACCCTTCGGACCGCCGCGCCAGCCGCGATCGACGCCACCGCTGGTGTCACCGCGCGTCTTGATGCCGCGGCGCTTCGCTGCGTCGTCCTGCCAGCCGCCCTTGCCGCCTGCCTTCTTCTTGTCGCCGCCGGGACCCGCTGGCTGCGTCGTCGCCGCCGGTTGCGCCGCTGCTGCGGGCGCCGGCTTCTTCGCGGCCGGACGGGCCGACGTTTCGCCAGCTGGACGCGCCGGCTTATGCAGCGTGCCCTTCGCTTCCGCGGGCTTCGGCGCTTCGGCCGGCTTCGGCGGCGGTTCCGGCGCCTTCACCTGCGCCTTGCGCGGCGTGTTCATCATCTCGCGGATCGCGCGTGCCTCGGCTTCCGCCTTGGCGCGGCGCTTCGCGATTTCCTCCTGTTCGAGGCGGGCCTTTTCGGCCTGCTCCCGTGCCGCGTCTTCGGCCTTCTTCGCCGCTTCACGCTGCGCAGCACGTTCCGCCGCCGCGCGCTCTTCGTCCTGCGATGCGCGTTCCTGCTCGGCCTGCTCGCGCGCCGCCGCGGCTGCTTCGGCCACAGCCGCTGCGCGCTTCTTAGCCGCTTCCTCTTCGGCGCGACGACGCTCGGCCTCGGCAGCCTGTTCGCGCGCCTGACGCTCGGCCTCTTCGCGGGCGAGCTGCTCCTGGCGAGCTTTCAGTTCTTGCGCCTGCTTCTCGAGCAGTTCTGCCTCGTGACGCGCTTCTTCCTCGCGACGCTGCAGTTCGAGATCTTCCGCTGCTTCCTGACCATTGCCCGTTGCTTCCGCTGCCTGCTCGGCAGCCTCGTCGCGGCGGACGAACGTGCGCTTCTTGCGCACCTCGACCTGAATGGTACGAGCTTTACCCGTCGCGTCGGACTGCTTGATCTCCGACGTATGCCGCTTGGTCAGCGTGATCTTGCGCTTGTCAGCATCGTTCGAGCCGTGCGACCTGCGCAAGTGGTCGAGCAGACGCGCCTTGTCCGTCTCGGACAAAGCATCGTCTTCACTCGCTTTCTGGACGCCCGCCGCCTGCAGCTGCTCGAGCAGCACGCCTGCAGGCATTTTCAGTTCTGCGGCAAATTGGGCTACGTTGTTACTCGCCATTCATTCCTCTTAATGCAAGGACCGATTCCTTGCGGTTAGCATCGGGTCATGCAGCCTTACGGCCGCGATCAGGTCAGTGGTTCATGGTCGTGGATCTCATTGAAACCAGTGTTCACGGGCCTTCATAATCAACGCCTTGGCGGCGTCCTCAGTCACGCCGGTCATCTCGACCAGCTCGTCGACAGCCAGTTCAGCCAGGTCGTCGCGCGTCTGGATCTGATGTTCAGCCAGCTTCGCGAGCAGCTCGGCATCCATGCCGTCGAGGCTCTTCAGGTCGAGCGCAACGCCTTCGACCTTCTCCTCGTTCGCAATCGCCATCGTCAACAACGCATCACGCGCGCGGTTGCGCAGTTCGTGAACGGTGTCTTCGTCGAATGCTTCGATTTCCAGCATCTCGTTGAGCGGCACGTAGGCGATCTCTTCGAGACTCGTGAAACCTTCGTCGATCAGGATGTCGGCGACTTCTTCGTCGACATCGAGACGCGCCATGAACAGGTCGCGCAGTACGCCGCGTTCCTGGTTCTGCTTTTGTGCAGACTCGTCCGGCGTCATGATGTTGATCTGCCAGCCGGTAAGCTCGCTGGCAAGACGCACGTTCTGGCCACTGCGGCCGATAGCGACGGCCAGTTCGCTTTCGTCGACGACGACGTCCATCGAATGCTTTTCTTCATCGACGACGATCGACTGGACAGCTGCCGGCGCGAGCGCGCCGATCACAAACTGGGCGGGATCTTCCGACCATAGCACGATGTCGACGTTTTCGCCACCGAGCTCATTGCGCACGGCCTGCACGCGCGAACCGCGAATGCCGACGCAGGTGCCGATGGGGTCGATACGCTTGTCATAAGCGACAACGCCGATCTTCGCCCGCACGCCGGGATCGCGTGCTGCCGCCTTGATTTCCAGCAGGCCTTGTTCGATTTCCGGCACTTCCATTTCGAAGAGCTTCATCAGGAACTCGGGCGCCGTCCGCGACAACTCGATCTGCGGACCGCGCGCGGTGCGATCGACCTTCGCGATGTAGGCGCGCACACGGTCGCCGACGCGCAGGTTTTCCTTCGGAATCAGCTGATCGCGGCGCAGCAGCGCTTCGACACGGCCCGATTCGACAATGAAGTTGCCCTTGTCGAGACGCTTGACGGTACCCGTCATGATGCTTTCGCCGCGCTCGAGGAAGTCGTTCAGGATCTGCTCGCGTTCTGCGTCGCGCACCTTCTGCAGGATCACCTGCTTGGCAGCCTGCGCGCCGATACGGCCGAATTCGATGGACGGAACAGGTTCTTCCAGGAAGTCGTCGATCTGCGCGTCGGCCTTCTGCTCGCGCGCTTCGAACAACAGGATTTCCTGATCGGGCTCCTGCAGGCCTGCTTCGTCGGGCACGACTTTCCAGCGACGGAAGGTTTCGTGCTCGCCGCTCTCACGGTCGATATGAACGCGGATGTCCGCGTCTTCGTCGAAGAGTTTCTTGGATGCAGACGCGAGCGCTGCCTCGAGCGCGGCAAACACCACGTCCTTGTCGACATTTTTTTCGCGTGCCAGCGCATCCACCAGCATCAACACTTCGCGACTCATTGTTTGCGGCTCCTAAAGTCAACTTTCGGAACGAGGCGTGCCTTGTCTATATCCGCGAGCGTGAAATCCAGCATCGCGGCGCCTTCCTTCCCTTCAAATTCCAGACCGATCGTTTCGCCTTCGGGCGCATGCAGGATGCCCCGGTACGATTTCCGTCCGTCCAATGGCTTTTTCAATGTGATCACCGCCTCGCTGCCCGCGAAGCGTTCGAAATCCGCCAGTTTTTTCAGCGGGCGATCGAGACCTGGCGACGATACTTCAAGGCGCTCGTAATCGATGTTTTCGACCGTCAGTACGTGCTGGAGCTGACGGGTAACTTTTTCGCAGTCTTCGATCGCGATGCCGGCGGGCTGGTCGATATAAATGCACAGCATGCCGCGCCCGGTGCGCTCGAGATCGACGAGCTCGTACCCCAAGCCCACGACCGTGGTTTCAATCAGTTCCGTCAGTTGCACGTTGCCCTCTAAGATGTTCGCGCTGCAAGCCTTTGCGATACACCCAAGGGTTGCGCGCCAAGCCGGCGCACGTTCGTGCTACCCGAGATGCCGATCCACCCAAGAACTGAGCGGCAAAAAAAAATGGGCGAAACGCCCATCATCTTATTGCCGGTGGTCGCACCTGAGCCGCACATAAAACCGCACGCCCAGCGACTTTGTGATTGTAGCCATTTTTCACGACAAACGCAAACCGCCAGCCAGCGGCCCAAGCTCATTTGCGATGGAATTCACCGCAATCAAGGCTTGAAACAGGCCATTTCGTGCAGTCTGGCGCAGTCTGCGAGAGATGGTTCGCTGGCGGATGCGCAAGACAATCTCCGATGCGCGCGATGCAGTCGAACTCGGCGGCGGCTACGGGCGCCGCCGCCGCTTCGTGACGATCAGCGTCCGCGGGAACGGTTGCGCTGCGCGCCGCCGCTGCGATTGCCGCCAGCGTTCGGATTGCCGCCCGCGCGATTGCCGTTGCCCGCGCGGTTGCCGTTTTGCGCGCGATTACCAGCGCCGCCACCGCCACGCTTCGCATTACCGCCGCCTGCGGCCGCACGGTTGCCCGACGGCGCCCGATTGCCGTCGACATCGCGGCCACCCCGGCCGCCACGGCCTTCGCCGCGGTTGCCGTTCGTATTGCCGAAGCCGCCGCCCAAGCCGGTGTTCAGCGCGCCGAATGCGCCTGCGCCCTTGCCGCCGCGGCGACCAGGACCGCCGCCGCGTGGCTGCTGCTGGTCGAAACGGCCATGCGACATCAGCACGGGTTCGCGATTGATGAAGCCCATCGAGGTCTGCATCGGATCCGGTTGACGGCGCTCGGGCTCGCCACGGCGACCGGCGCCCTTCTCTTCTGCCGGCGCCTTCAAACCCACCGACGCCATCAGGCTGCGCACCTGGTTGTCCTCGAGCTCTTCCCAGCGCCCACGCTTCAGACCGCGCGGCAGCGCGATCGGGCCGTGACGCGTACGGATCAGCCGGCTCACCATCAGGCCGACCGCTTCGAACATGCGGCGCACTTCGCGGTTACGACCTTCGGCGAGCGCGACGTGATACCAGTGGTTCGTCCCTTCGCCGCCGCCGTCGCGGATGCGCAGGAAGTTCGCCGGACCGTCGTCGAGTTCGACGCCGTGCAACAGTTTCTGCCGGTTGCCTTCCGTCAGCTCGCCGACCACGCGCACCGCATATTCGCGTTCGACGCTGTAACGCGGATGCATGAACCGGTTCGCCAGATCGCCCGACGTCGTCAGCATCAGCAGACCTTCCGTATTGAAGTCGAGACGACCGACGGCAAGCCATTTCGCCGTCTTCATCGGCGGCAGCTTGTCGAACACGGACGGACGGCCTTCCGGATCGGCATGGCTGACGATTTCGCCCGTCGGCTTGTGATACAGCAGCACGCGCGGCGGCTTGCTCTGCAGCTTGCGCTTGATCGGCTTGCCATTGATGCGTACGAGGTCGGTAGGCAGGATGCGCTGACCGATGTGCGCCGGCTCGCCGTTCACCGACACGCGACCCGCGACGATCAGCTCTTCCATGTCGCGACGCGAGCCCATGCCGGCGTCGGCGAGCACCTTGTGCAGCTTGGGCGCGTCGTCGTCCGGCGACAGAACGCGCTTAGGCGCGGCGGGACGGCCGCGGCGCAGCATCGGCGCGCGCACACCGCCCGTTGCCGAGTTGTCGGCGTCGAAGGCGGGCGACGTCACATAGGCGAACAGGTCGTCCTGCTTGTCGCCTTCGGTGGCTGCAGGCGCGGCATCGCCGGCCGCATTGCCGCGGCCCTTGCGCTGGCCGCCCTGGCGAGCCCCCGGTTGACCGCTTTGGCCACCCTGCTTGCCGCCGGCACGACGGCCGCCCTGGCCTTGCGCCTTCGCGCCCGCGTCCTTGCGCGGCGCGCGCATGGGCGCGACGACTTCGCCGTCGGGCGGCGCTTCCGTCACGGCGGGCGCCGGCTGCGTAGTCTCGGCATCGGCCGTCTTTGCCTTTGCCCCCGCGCGGCGACGCGCGATCAGGCTACGCGGACCACGGCGCAGGCCGCGGCGGGGGCGCTCGTCGCCCTCGGTGTCCGGCGCTTGCCCGGTCCGCTCGGTATCGCCCGCTGACGCTTTCGCGTTGCGCGTTTCGTCGGGGCGCGCAGCAGCGACGGCGCGCTCGGATTCGGACGAATCGGTGTCGTGGATGTCTGTCAAAACAACCTCAAAATGTCAGGTCGCGCGCCCATTGCGGGCGCGTCAAAAAGTACGGTTACGTCAGGCGCTGCGCGACTCGGCTTCGTCGTCGGAGAATTCGCCCGCGTCCTGAGCGGTATCGCGGCGATCTTGACGATCGTCGTGCACCGCTTGACTCTGGTCTGTTCCGGCCGGGTTCGCGTGAGCCGCGTGTCCGGTCTCGTTATGCAGTTTGCGCGTGTCTTCGAGTGGGTCTTTGGACTGCGCGTCGGAACCGGCTTCTTGAGCCGCTCCCGTTTCATGCGTCGCCTCATCGACGATGCGGTGTTCGGTGTGCACCAACGTTTCCTCGCGCCCGATGCCGGCTTCGGCATGCTCGGGCACGGACGCCGGTGACGCAGCGTACGTGTCAGCATCGGCCGACGGCGCCTCGTTCGCATGCTCATCAGTCTGCGACGGACGTTGCATGTCGTCGCCCGGCGGGGGCGTATCTGCCGCGACGGGCGGCGACGCCTCACCGTCCGACCCAGCATGAGCCATGCCTTCGTCGACGCCGCCACCCACTTCGGCAACGAGGCCTTCGGCATCGGTCGCCGCCGCGTCCGAAAACTCGATCGCGTGCTGTGCGAGCAGATCCATGTTCGACTGCGCCGACGGATCGTCGAGCGGCGGCAGGTCTTCGAGCGACTTCAGGCCGAGGTCGTCGAGGAACGAGCGCGTCGTGGCGTACAACGCCGGGCGGCCCGGCACGTCGCGATGTCCGATCACTTCGATCCAGCCGCGGTCTTCGAGCTGCTTCACAACCTGCGTATTCACGGTCACGCCGCGAATTTCTTCGATATCGCCGCGCGTAACGGGTTGCCGGTACGCGATGATCGCGAGCGTCTCGAGCACCGCCCGCGAATACTTCGGCGGCTTCTCGGGATGCAGACGGTCGAGATACGTGCGCATCGCGGGCTTGCTCTGGAAGCGCCAGCCAGACGCCAGCCCGACAAGCTCGACACCGCGTCCGGACCAATCCTGCTTCAGGTCTTCAAGCAACGTGCGGACAGTATCCGCCGATACGCCGTCAGCAAAGAGCTTACGCAAATCACCGAGCTTCAACGGCTCCTGCGCGCAGATCAAGGCAGTCTCGAGGACGATCTTCGCCTCTTGGGTATTCATGCAGCTAGGTCAGACCCTGTGGTCAAAGAACCGGATCAAACAGACGATATGGAACTGAAGACGCGCTCGCCCGATTCTGATCGGTCATATTGATGGGAGCACGCACCGGGGGGAGGCGAAAAAGGCATCGAGCCAAACCCAGCCGGACGACGGAGCAGCGAAATTCCGCGAGGGAACCGCGTGACTGGCTGCCATATTACGCAAAAACAATCGGTGCGTAAAGACGAAAACCAGACTGCACCTTAAACGATATTTCGAGCCCAGCATAACGACCCGGCGCGCCGCGGGTTCGGGCGCGCCTGGACCTGCGCTAGCTTTGCCCGGCGCCTTGCCGCTCGAGCCAGGCTTGCAGCCGCTCGACGCCGGCATCGAGGCGCGCCGGATCGCACGCGTAACACCAGCGCACGAAGCCCTCGCCCTCCGTGCCGAACGCGCTGCCCGGCGCGAGCCCGAGCCGCGCGTCGCGCACCAGCGCCTTGCACAGTTCGAGACTGCGCGATGCGCCCGGCAACGAGAAGAACACATACATCGCGCCCGGCGGTGCCTTCACGTCGACACCGGGCACGGCCGACAGCGACCGCACCAGATGGTCGCGCGACGCCCGCAGATCGCCGACCAGCTCGCGTGTCAACGCCTCGCCCTGCTCAAGCGCCGCGATCCCGGCCTGCTGCACGAACGCTGGCGAACAGGACGTGTTGTATTCGACGAGCTTGCCGAGATCGTCCATCAGCGCGGCGGGCGCGACAATCCAGCCGAGCCGCCAGCCCGTCATCAGCCATGCCTTCGAGAAAGAATTGACGCAGATCACGCGCTCGTCGCGCGCGGCGAGATCGAGGAACGACGGCGCGGTTTCGCCCGCCGCGCCCGCGTAATACAGGCGCTCGTAGACTTCGTCGGCGACGATCCAGATGCCGTGCCGCCGGCAATGCTCGAGCACGGCGCGCTGCTCGTCGCGTGTCATCACCCAGCCGGTCGGGTTGTTCGGCGAGTTGATCATCAGCAGCTTCGTGTCCGGCGTGAGCGCGGCGAGCAGCCGCTGCAGATCGAGCTGCCAGCCTCCAGCACCGTAGACGAGCGGCACGGTGTCGACGTGCGCGCCGAGGATCTTCGGAATCTCGACGAGATTCGGCCACAGAGGCGTCACGGCGACCACCCGGTCGCCCGCACCGACGACGAGCTGCGCCGCCAGCATCAGCGCGTTGACGCCCGCGCTCGTCACGGCAACGTGATCGGCGGACGTGGCGCCGTGCAACGCGCTGACGTACCGGGCCAGCGTGTCGCGCAGCGGCGCGATACCGAGGTTATGCGTATAAAACGTCGCGCCCAGCGCAAGTGCGGCGCTCGCGGCGTCGCGGATGAACGTCGGCGTGACGCGGTCCGATTCGCCGAACCAGAACGGCAGCACGTCCGGAAGGCCGAAGCCGGCGTTCGCCACTTCGCGGATTTGCGACGGCCGCAGCGAGCGCACCGCGTCGCGCGCATGTGCCGTCAAAGGGAATGAGGTGTCAGGGATCGGAGACTGGGGCAAGTCCGTGTCGCGCATCGAGGGTCCGGGCGGGTCTGTCGAAAGATGCGAGTGTAACTTCTCACCCTTTGTTTCACCCTTGGAAGCGGCGCAAACGACGCACGCACAACAAACGCCAGGCGACGTCAGCGCAGATCCTCAGTCCGGCCCGGCACCTGATGGATCAGGTTCCACACGGCATCGGCGGCGGGCGACAGCGAGCGGTCGCGCCGCCGTACCAGTTCGACCGTGCGCTCGGCACGCGGCACGAGCGGCCGCGCGACCAGCGATGACCCGGCAGGCAGCGGCAGCGCAAGCCACGGCAATATGCTCACGCCCACGCCAGCCTGCACCAGCCCGAACACCGTCGACGGATGGCCGAGTTCCTGCACGACATGGGCCCTGACGCCGTGCTCTTCCAGCGCGGCATCGATGATCGGCCGACTGCCCGATGCCTGATCCAGCATCACGAGGCGCTCGTCGTCCAGCTCACGCCACGCAATTTCGGCGCGCCGCGCGAGCGGATGGTCATCGCGCGATACAAGGCAGAACGAGTCGGTCATCAGCGGCTCCGTGAACAGATCGTCGGCGGCAAGCGGGCCGATCACGACACCGAAGTCCACTTCGCCCGACTTCACCTTGCGCACCACGTCGCTCTGCACGTCGTCGCGCAAGCCGAGCGCGATGTACGGAAACTGCTGGCTGCACGCGGTGACGATATTTGGCATCAAGCGGCACGCGATAGTCGGGCTCGCCGCCACCATCACGCGACCGCGCCGCTGCTCGCCGATTTCGCGGATCTCGCGCAGGGCATCGTCGAGGTCCACGAGCAGCCGCGACACGCTCGCGACCAGATTGCCGCCCACGTCCGTCAGCTGGACTTCTCGCGTAGTCCGATCGATCAGCTTGAGGCCGATTTCCGCTTCCAGTTCGCGCACGCAGCGGCTGACGGCCGACTGCGTCAGGCCGATCTCGCTGCCCGCGCGGCTGAAACTCTGCAGCCGCGCCACCTCGATGAAGACGCGCAATTGGCGCAGCGTCACATTCATCCCTTGCCCTCATGAATGATGTCGTTTGATGCATATGTTAGGCCCTCTACCGCATTTGCGCATCGTGCCGACAGCTTCGCTGCGACGCAGCAAAAAAGCGCAGACGCACGCGGGGCGGGCCTCGTTGCACAAGATTGGTGATTGTCCCGATTTGCGTGATGCGTTTTTTGGATTCTCATACGGGCCAGGCTAACGCCCGTAACGGCTTGATGCGGCGGGGCTTCGAGGCGGTTGAGCGAAACATGGCACGCTTCGTGCATTTGCCTTGGCACAAGAGTCGGCGCCGATTCGGACCAGTGAAAAAAGGTTCGGCACGGCATAGGCCGACTCTCCGCCGGCGCCCGATAGGATTCGGGCGCGTGAAGAGTGCGCAGCGCGGGGCAGCGCACCGGAGTTAGCTTCGCTGAGGTGAAACATGATGGTGTTCGACGATTTGAGAGACAACGAGTGGGCGCTGGTGGAGGCGTTGTTCTGTGCAGAGCCGGCACGGAGCGAACGCCGTGGTCGACCACGCGTCGAAGCTCGCGCGGTAGTCAACGCCGTGTTGTGGGTTTTGTCGACGGGCGAGGGCTGGTCCAAGCTGCCGGGCCGTTATCCGTCGCCCCCGACGTGCCGTCGTCGTTTCGACGAATGGCAGGCCGACGGCACGCTGGCTGAGATAGTCAAACGGCTCGGCACGAGCGGCCGCGAGATTTCGCTGCGCGGGCGCATCGGCGCAACGGCGGCCAAACCGCCCGCACCGCCGAGCCGCGACCGTCTGCGCGGCGCGTTCTGGACCAATCCGGAATCGTGGCGGGCGCCCGTCAAGATGGCCTGACCATGCACTCTACGCTTCCGGGCGCCCAAGGGCGCCCGGCGCGTTTTTGAGGCCGGCAACCGCCCGGCCCACTTTCCCGCCTCGTGCATTTGCCTCGTTCCTTCGCAGGCACGATGACATGGTTCGCATGCACCGGCGGGCGCTGCAACCCACTCTCTCTTCCACCGTTACGGGCACAGGCATCGCCATCGTGACGGGCACGTGCGTCCCCCTTGCGGCGCCCTGTCTTTCCGGTCTGGAGCCTTCGTCCACAAGCCTTTATATCGTTGCATATCGATCGTGACGTGACGAAACATCCATTTACTTTTATTTACAGCATGCTTTCGCAATGCGGCATACCGTATGAGTATGCAAACAAGCCCGTCCCGCCCGGCTTGTCGGGAACCGATCATGAGGCCAATGTCACTGCATGTGTGCGGCTTGGTCGTTTCATTGCTCGCCGCAACTGCAACCGCGCAACAGCGCCCGCAAGGCTGGAACTGGAGGCCGGAGCAACCGGCCACGCTGCAAGCCTGGCAACAGGCTGAAACGCGCAATCAGGGATTCACGCCGCCCGCGCCGCGCGGCGATCTACGTGGGGACATCGCGAGCAACGTGCGCGCGCGTCCCGATGGGCAGCGCGACGACGCCTCCCAACGGCGAGCGACGGACTCCCACTGAATGCATCGGATATTGCCCTGACACAGGCGCTACTCGGCGATGTCGACGAAGAGGTTCGATGTCGGGAACCAGCGGGCATCTCGGCAGTCTCACTAATGCCATTAAGCACAGCGTGGCAGAAGTAATTCCGGTATGCCCGTATCCTCGCGATACGGGCTTTTTTTCGTCCATGGCACCGCGCCCGTGCTGGCTTCCGGAGAAAATGTAAAAGCCGGGAATTGGCGGCGAAACGCCCTCGACGCGCCTTGGACGACGCGTTGTCGCGCGCAACACTGTTCTCGCGTGCGCGCGTGCTGCAAGAACCGGCGCCTAGACAGCGGCGGCCCGCTCCCCGGCGACTGCGCCGGAAAAAACGTAATGATGCATACGGCGCGCGTCCCAGTCGAGGGAACGCTCGTCGCGCGAAAGCCGCGCGAACTCGGCGCGGCCGCGTTCGGTCAGCACCGCGATGTCCACAGGAGCATGGAAACCCGGCGCAGGAGCGACCGTCCGTTGACGAACGGTGTCCATCATGCCAAGCGAACGCAGAAATTCGAAAACGCCTGGGCGCTTCGCCCACGGCACCTGACGGTATTGCGCTCGTCGTAGCGCCTCTAGTACTGCTTCGTTGGAATAAGCGGTCATCTCACTTCTTTCTTAAAGTGCAGCCATGACTTATTTGTTCGCGACACAATGGCGCGTCGGCTGACGCGCGCGTGGCGGACGGGACGCAAAATTCACGCGTGTCCGCCAAAGCTGGCATTGGCCGCCGTTTATTTCGGCCCCCGTGTGAACGCCGTGCTAGCGTTCTGCTTCCAGCTGGCGGCGATGCGCCCTGATGGCGCGATGATCCGCTCGCGGAAATGTCCGAATACCATACGTTACCCCAATAAAATTGATTCTCTTAACTTTATTGCTGCTTTTTTTTGCAGCTTTCATGCTGCTGCGCAACGCCCGCACGCTGATCGGCACGACGACCATCGTGCTTTTCTGGGCGGTCGGCGCAGGCTGGCTCGCCCAGCCTTTGCTCGATCTTGCCCAGCGCGGCGCGCCGCCCGGCGGACAAACGGTTGCTCCCGCAACCTACGCGGCCCACACGGCCATCGTGCTGCTCGGCACAGGGACAGTGCATCGCGACGGCAAACTGGTCCCGCCGAGAGATGCGATCGCCCGCATCGCGATGAGCGCCGACCTGTACGCACGCTGCAAGCAGGTCAGTTCCGTGTGTCATGTGATCGTCAGCGGCGGCAACCCGCAAGAGCACGAGGCGACGGAAGCGGACACCTACCTGCCCTATCTTCTGCGCGAAGAAGTGCCGCGCGGCGACATCATTCTCGAGAACCGCAGCATGACAACGTACGAAAACGCGCGCAACGTCGCTGCCATTCTGCCGGACGGATATTACGGTTCGTTGATGCTCGTCACGTCCGCCTATCAGATGCCGCGCGCACTGCTGAACTTCCACCGTTTCGGGATGAACCCGCTGCCCGTCGTGTCGAATACCCGGCACGCCAAACGCGGCGTGCTGCCGCGTCGGGAGAATTTCTTCGATGCAGAGATCGCGCTGCACGAGCTGGTCGGCATCGCGCAGTTCCATGTGTATCGGCAGATCGGCTGGTTCTGATCGCGCGGCCCTCTTCCCCACTTGCTTAGGTCTCCCACCGATTCGCGCACGGCTGCATCTTCATCGGCATCGAAGCGCGCTGCACACCGACCGCGGACAGCTGCGCGTCACGCCAAAGCGGGAAAATCTGACTTCCCGCGACACGCGCACCAAAGCGCACAGCAACGAGCTTCGTGCGCGACGGCTTGTACGGCGCCGATCCGTCGCAGCAACGCCTGAATGTAACGAGAAGTAACCGTATGTGAATTCTGTTACAGAACGCGCGCTGGACTAAACATTGCTCGCTAGAATGCACTGTCGTTCCATTGGACAGGCCATACTCGGGTCCATAACCACTCTCTACGGAGGCAACGATGAAGAAAGTGTCCCTGGCAATCCTGGTTTCCTTTTCGGCACTGACGGGCGCCGCGTACGCGCAACAGGATCAAGGCGTGAGAATGAGCACCGATCCGGCCAAGGCCGCCGACGTCGAGCAACGCGCGCAAGAACTGCAGAACCGGCAGCAGGCAATGGAAAGCGCACCGCCGCCCGCACCGATGAAGCATCACAAGGGCATGCACCACAAGAAGCCCGCCGAGCCTGCGCAATAAGCGGGTAGCGCGAGCACCGCACCTCGGGTGCGGACAGGGCAAACAAGCCGAAGCCGTTCAATACGGCCTCGGCTTTTTTGTTTGCGCCAGCGGATATCCCATACAAAACGGATACAAAAGACAGGCGAACGGCATCTCGCAGGATGCCCGTCGACGTTATGCTAAAGTCGCGCACCGACGAATCGACCCCAACCCGTGCGCCCCTGGTGCGGAGGACAGAATGAGCAACATCCAGCTTGACATCGAATGGACTGAAGCAGCATCCCGCAAGATCGAAAAACTCATGCCGCGCGGCAATCAGGATGCGTTCCTCGCGCTACCGCCCGTCGAATGTCTGCCGATGGAAGGCGACGTGCTGTTTCTCGGACCGGCCGGCAAGCAGCAGCCGTTCATCGTCGCCGAGCGCCAGTATCATCACGACGGCGAGGCCGACTGGACCATCATCCTGATCCTCGACGTGCCGCAAGCGACGCACTGACTGCGATCACGCGCGTTATCCGGGGCCCGGCCGCCATATTGCCGGGCCTTGCTGCTTCTGGAGCAGCAGGCTTGCCGGGCTGCTGCTCGTCGCGCTAAGCGATCTTCGATACGACGCGTATCTCCGAGGCCTCGACCCAGTCGGCGGACGCCTTCGCATACGCGTCGAGATGCGCGGATTTCGCGTGTGCCGCCAACGCCTCCTCGCTTTCCCAACGCTCGAAGAACACAAACCGGCGCGGCTCGTGAAGGTCGCGATGCAGGTCGTACTGCAACGCGCCGCGCTCCCTGAGCGTCGGCGCGACGAGCCCCTCCAGCGCGACACGCAACCGCTCTTCATGTCCCGGCTTCGCCACCGAGATTGCCACCACTGCGATCTCCGACACGCCACACTCCCCATTTTCGAAAACCAGCAGCATAGCGCCGCTGCCATAAACGCGCCGCCAATCTGCGCCAACATACAGTCAGAACTGCGCAGACTCTTGGCGCGGTCTGTGATTACCCGAACATTCGAATTGCATACGAACTGCTAGACTGATTTCGATGAACTAAGCTGCAAGACGAGTTGCACCACCGAGCGGAGTCGCGCGTGAAAGGCATCGATCTGATCGCCTTCGGGCCCGACCTCCATTGCGCCGATGCTGGACAGGCCTGCCGCCGGCATGCCGCTGCATCCGGGCGAGCGCCGCACGCTGCATAGGACAATCTGCCGTCATGCCTAACGTCGACGATACGACGCTCACCGGCCTTCTGCAGCACATGGTGCAGGACGAGGCCGGATGGGCTGCGCCGTGGCGAACCATTACCTTGCGCAGCGTTTTCCAGCCGGTCGTCTCCGTGACGCATCAGCGCGTGGTCGGCTATGAGGCGTTGCTGCGCGCCTTCGATCCCGTCGGCCATCCCATCTCGCCCGCCGTACTGTTCTCGGGCACCCGCTCGACAGGCGAGGCGCGCGCGCTCGATCGTCTCGCGCGCTGCCTGCATGTAGCGAACTTCATGGCGCAAGGCATCGCGACGGGATGGCTGTTCCTGAACACGCGTCCGCAGGTATTCGAAACGGGCTGGCCGCAGCGCCCGTTCATCGACGAACTGTCGGAGCATTTCGGACTGCCGCAGGAACGCATCGTGATCGAAGTGCTCGAGCAGCCGGCCGATGATGAATCGGCCGTCGCCAGCATGCTCGCCGCATCCCAGCCGCGAGAATTCCTGATCGCCATCGACGACTTCGGCACCGGCTTTTCTAACTTCGACCGCGTGTGGCGCTTCCGGCCGGACATCGTGAAACTCGACCGCTCGCTGGTGGCGCGCGCCGGCCGCCAGGACAACGATAATTCGCTGATCGCTCATCTGATCAACATGCTGCATCAATCGGGCACGCTGGTGCTGGCGGAAGGCGTCGAAACGGAAAACGAACTGATGACGTTGATGCAGGCCGACGTCGATTTCGTCCAGGGTTACTGGTTCGGCCAACCGAAGGGCTCGATCCAGGCGGCGAGCGCGCGCGTGCCCGAGCTGCTCGAACAGATGTGGACACGTTTCGAGAGCTACGAGCAAACGCATTCGCGCTATCAGCGGCCCGGCTTCGAGGGCTTTACGGAAGCCGTGCTCGCGGGCGCGTCGCTGTATATGCAGACAGGCGATCTCGAACAAGCCGCGAAGCCTGTCTTCCTCGTGCCCGATGCGCGCCGCGTCTTCGTGCTGAACGATCGCGGCGAACAGCTGGCGCCGTCGATCACCGCGCGCGGCACGCCGCCTCCCCCTGCCCGCCTCGCACCGCTCTTGCCCGACACGCACAACAACTGGTCGCGGCGCGCATATTTCAAGCACGCGCTCGCCGCGCCGGGCCGTGTCGCGATGATGGGGCCGCACTGTTCGCTGATGGACGGCCAGGATTGCTACACGGCCGCCGTGACCGTCGAGCGCAACGGTCAGACGCATGTGTTTTGCGTCGATTTCCTACCCGAAATGCGCAACGCAAGCACCGTGTGACGCACCGCGGATGCGCCGCGCTAGTCGTGGTCGACGCGCTGCCGCCCCGACTTCACATCGCTGCGCCTAGCCTTGCTTTCGAGCCGCCGTTCTTTCGACGCACGCGTCGGCCGTGTGGCCACGCGCGCCTTGCGAGTCACGCTGACGCTGTCGATCAGCGCATCGAGCCGCGCCAGCGCCGCCGCGCGGTTCATCTCCTGGGTCCGGTATTCTTGCGCCTTGATGACGACGATGCCGTCGCGCGTGATCCGATGGTCGCTCATCGCGAGCAATCGCATCTTCAGCACGTCGGGCAGTGACGACGCGCGGACGTCGAAGCGCAGATGAATCGCGCTCGACACCTTGTTGACGTTCTGCCCGCCCGCGCCCTGTGCGCGCACGGCCGTGAGCTCGATTTCGCCCGGCGGGATCGGATAACGTGAAGTCATGTCGAAGATTCGTGCGATGAACGGCAAGTGTAACCGGGTAAGGCGTGCCGGATGCACGGCGTGTGAGATTTCGCACGGCCGCCGGTGCTTCAAGTGGATAGCGCCGCTCGTTTGCCGTCTTCCGCCGATCTCGTCGATACTGAGGCTTTCCGCCTGAGGGCAACTATCGTGATGAAGATGCGCGCTGCGCAGGTGCTCGAGCTCGTTGTCAACCTCGCGTTGCCTTGGGTTGCCTATCGCCTCGCGCTACCGCACTGGGGCGAAACGGGCGGACTGATCGCGTCCGCCGTGCCGCCCGTCGTGTGGAGCATCGTCGAGCTGGTGCGCTTCAGGCGCGCCGACGCGCTCAGCCTGACAGTGCTTCTCGGCATCGTGCTGTCGATCGGCGCGATGGCCCTCGGCGGCGATCCGCGCATGCTGCTGTTCCGCGAGTCGCTGGTGTCGGGCGCGATCGGCATCGCGTTTTTGCTGTCGCTGCTGCGGGGGCGCCCTGCCGTGTTTTATCTGACGCGCGCATTCGTCGCCCGTGAGATGACGAACGGCGCCGCGCATATCGACATGCTGTGGCGCGAGCGTCCCGCGTTCGCTCGCGGGTTGCGCGTGCTGACGGCCACGTGGGGCATCGGCCTCGCGAGCGAAACCGCACTGCGCGGCTGGATGGCCTGGCACTGGCCGATCGAGCGCGTGCTGGTGATGTCGCCTTTCGTCGGCTATGGCATCTTTGGCGGGCTGATGATCTGGACGCTCTGGTACCGGCGCACGCTGCGCGATCTCGCGCAGGATCAGACCGATTCCGAAGCGGAGCCGCCGCGCGGCACGGCAGCCAACTAACGCCCACCCGCTTCCATCGCCTCGGCGATCCGCGCAGCCAGTCCCGAATCGCGCTGGGTCGGCGTCGCGATCGCGCGCATCAGCACAGCGCGCGAGCCGACCACTTCGACCCGCTCGCGCGCCCGCGTCACGGCCGTATAGACCAGCTCGCGCGACAGCACACGGCTGAATGTGGACGGCAGCATCAGCACGGCATGATCGAACTCCGAGCCCTGCGACTTGTGGACGGTGAGCGCGAACGCAGTATCGTGCGGCGGGAGCGCGGCGGGTGACACGGCGCGCAGAGCGCCGTCCGCGCCGCGGAAGAAGACGCGCAACGCGCCGTCCGCGCCCGGCAGCGCGATGCCGATATCGCCATTGAACAGCCCCAGCGCATAGTCGTTGCGCGTCACCATGATTGGGCGGCCGGCGAACCATTGCGCACCGATCGCGAGCGGCATGCGCGCGGCACGGCGCACCTGCGCGGCCATCGCCGCGTTCATGTGATCGACGCCGCGTGCGCCGAGACGCGTCGCACACAGGATGCGGAAGCGATTGAGCGCGTCGAAGAGCGCGGGCGCGTGCGACGCCGCGTTTGCCGATGTGCTGAAGAGCGCGGCGGTCAGCGCATCCGCATACGCAGCGAAGCCAGCGGCGAGGCGGTGGATCGTGTGCTCGGAAGGGGCAGCGTCCATGTCTTCATGAAACGCGGCCGCGCAGGGGACGGCGGGATCGATGTCCATCACGTCGAGCGCTTCCTGTGCTGCGCCGCGCCGAATGGCAAGCGACAAACGGCCGATCGCCGATTCCAGTCCGAAGCGGTAATTGCGCTCCAGCCATACAACGCAATCCGCAAGCGGCGCGAGCCGCGCCGGTTTCGCTTCAGACGGCGCGCCGGAGGACATGGCGAACAGATCGTCGAACAAAGGTTCAGCCTGGTCTGAACGCGCATCGTGACAGATGGCGGTGGCGGGCAGTGCATCGCGCAGCGAGCGTTCGCCGATACCCAGCGCGGCCGCGATCGAACCGACGCCCTGTGCCGTGAAAGCAGGCTGCGCGCTCAACTCGCCGAATACCGCACCCGCTTCGACGGCGGCGAGCTGATCCTTGTCGCCGAGCATCACGAGATGCGTGTCGCGTGCGAGCGCATCGAACAGATGCGTCGCCATCGCAACGTCGATCATCGACGCCTCGTCGATCACGATCACGTCGTAGGGCAGCGGATTCTCGCGATGGTGCCGGAAACGCCCGTCCGGCCCCGTACCCAGCAGCCGGTGCAGGGTGAACGAGGTGTGCGGCAGACGCGCGGCGAGTTCGGGCGGCAACGATCCGGCGCGCGCGAGCAGCGCCTCCTGCATTCGCTGCGCAGCCTTGCCTGTCGGCGCGGCAAGCGCGACACGCAGAGCGGGGCGCGCGTCCAGCAGGCACGCGAGCACGCCCACCACCGTCGTCGTCTTGCCCGTGCCCGGACCGCCGCTGACGATCGTCAGCCGCCCCGACAGCGCCATCACGGCGGCTACGCGCTGCCAGTCGATCTGCTCGTCCTGCGGCGGACCGAAATAGCGCAGCAGTCTTTCGCGCAAAGCATGCGGCGACATCTCGCCGGACACGCCATCCTCATGCTCGACGCGTGCGTGATCGACGAGTGACTGCGCGAGCCGGCGCTCGTAGTCGTAGTACCGCGCGAGATAGAGTCGCCCCTGCCCGTCGACGACGAGCGGTCGCAGCGCATAGGCCGGCTGCATGCCATCGCTTGCGACGCCGCTTGCGAGCAGCGCGCAGCGCACATGCGCGACCTCGGCCTCGTAACGTTGCGCGAGTTCGTCCAGCGACGTGCACACATGTCCTTCCGATGTCGCGCGACTCGCACTGAACGCGGCCCGCGCGGCCCAGCGCACGGCGTCTTCGGACGCACCGCCGCGCAGCGCGAGTGCACTCACCCGCCGCGCGAAACCTTCCGCGAGCGCCGTGCTGAAGTCCGCAGGCGCGGGAACATTGACCTTGACGTCGGGCAACGGCTGATCGAATGTGCTCACGGCGAGCCTCCGCTCATCAGTGCATCGAGCGCGACGACGAGCGCATGCTCGGGCCGTCGCACATGCACGCCCGCAACGTGGCCGCCGTCGCGCCAGGCGGGACGCACACCGCGCACGAACAGATAGAGATAGCCGCCCATGTGTTTCTCATACTCGTAGCCGGGAATCCTCAAGCGCAGATAACGATGCAGCGCGACGGTATAGAGTAGCGCCTGCAGGTGATAGGCGTGGCTTGCCATCGCTTCTTCGAGCGGCTCCGAGGCATAACTCTCGCGCGTATCGCCGAGATGATTCGACTTCCAGTCGATCACCCAGAAGCGTCCCTGATGCTCGACGATCATGTCGATGAAGCCTTTGACGAAGCCGCGCAGCGCACCCGCATCCAGCGCGACGTCAGGATAGCCGTGCCCGACGAGCAGGGCTCGCAACGCGGGGAAGTCGAGCGATGCCGCCGAAAAGAGAAACTCCAGTTCGTTGAGCCGGCGCTTCGGATCGAGCGCCGCCAGCGTCATGCCGGGCACGAGTTCCGTGCTGACGATATCGGCAAGCAGACGCTGCATCATCGCGGGCAGACGTTGCGCGAGCTCGGGCTCGGCAGGCGCAGGCCGCTCGTGCAGCGCGCGTTCGATCGCATGCGGCCACGTGCCAGGATCAGAAAAATCCGCGAGCTCGAACATGCGATGCAGACACTCGCCCGCCGCCGGGCCGCGCGGAAACGAGAGGATATCGTCGGCCGCGAGTTCGACGGGCGCAGCAGCCACGTCGAACACGGGCGCGTTCGATACGGACGGCAGATCGGCCAGTTCGTCGTGATCGGGACGCGCTTCTTCGTTGACGGCATTGGACGCGGACGTTTCGTCGGTCCGCGAGCCCGCTGCGATCAGCGAACTGAAGCTCGTCATGCGCCACGCTTCGCGCAACGACCGCCGGTTCGCGCGGGCGCGCAAACGGACGCCGCTATCGGTGACGCTTTCCAGCGGCTCGCGACGCACGACGGGCGGCAAACCGGCGACGGTCACTGGCCCGCCTGCAAGCGCCTGCCAATGCCGATAGATCGCGCCTTCTTCGAGCGGCTTCGCGAGCCACTCGTCGAACTCGCGCGCGTTGCCCGCGACCAGCCAGTTCAGCACGCTGCGCGCCGACTCCTTCGTCGACCGCGCCGACAGATACGTGCCCGCCACCACGTAGCAGCGGTACACGGCGCGCGTCAGCGCGACGTAGATCAGCCGCGCGCGCTCGGCCGCCTGCTCACGTGTCGCCTGCCGGCTCGCAAGGTCAGCTTGCTCTTCATCGCAGCCATAGTGCAGCACGGCCGTGCCGCCGTCGTCGTGATATTCGCGCGCATCGGGCAGCCCCGACGGGTGCGGCTCGCGCATGGCACCATCGTTGAGAAACGGACAGAACACGACGGCATACTCGAGTCCCTTCGACTTGTGAACCGTGACGATCTGCACGAGATTGCGATCCGATTCGAGCCGAAGCTGCGCCTCTTCGCCGCCCCCTGCGCCTTCGCGCTGCGCCGCGATCCAGCGCAGCGTCGGCGCGATGCCAGGCCGCGTCGCAGCGCGTGCCTGCAGGAGTTCGGCGAGATGGTTCAGGTTGGTGAGCCGCCGCTCGCCCTCGGCGCCCGCGACGATCCGCTGCGCGACATGCAGTTCGCGCATCAGCGTGCGCCACATGACGGCAAAACCGCGCTCGTGCCACAGCATCCTGTAGCGCGAAAAACGCTCGACCCAACCCATCGCATCGACGGTCTGCGTGAGCTCGCCTGCGGCAGGTGTCGACTCGGCGAGGTGTTCGAGCCGCCACAGCGATGCCGCATCGAGACCGAACCAGTCGCAGGCGAGCGCCGCGCGCAGCCGACGCAAGTCACCGGGCGTATCGACGGCGGCCAGCACCCGTTCGATCTGCTCGGCATCGAGCGATTCGAACACCGATGCCTGCGCAAGCTCGACGCTGCCCACGCCCCACGCGGACAACACGCGCTTGATCAGGCTGCCCTGCTTGTGTGTCTGCACGAGCACGGCGATGTTGCCGGGCGCGAGCGGCTTGTCGCCAATCGTCACGTGGCCCTCGCGCGCGCCGCGCAATAGCCGCACGATCTCCGCCGCGCAGGCCTCACTGGCTGCCCGCTGCGCATCGCGTTTGATCAGCGCCGCGTCGCCTTGCGGCAGCATCCATGCGCGAAAATCGCCGCCAGCCGTGCCGTCCCTGTCGATGAGCGGCGGCCGCTGCCGCTCGCCTGCCCGCACCGGCTGATAGTCGAGACCTTCGAGCACGAACGCCTTTGGGTTCGCTTCGAAGAAGCGGTTGCACGCTTCGACGACGGGCGCCGTCGAACGCTGATTGACGGCGAGCGTATAGCGCGCCGACGCTTTCGCGCGGGCGGCGAGATACGTATGCAGATCCGCCGCGCGAAAACTGTAGATGGCCTGCTTGGGGTCGCCGACCAGAAAGAGCGGTCCCTTTGGAGCGAAGATGCGATTGAAGATCGCGAACTGCAGCGGGTCGGTGTCCTGAAACTCATCGATCAGCGCAGCGGGATAGCGCGCGCGCAGCGCATCCGCGAGCCACACGTGAGTCGCGAGCGCGCGATGCAGGTTCGACAGCAGATCGTCGAACGATACGACACGACGTGAGCGCTTTCGTGTCGTCAGTTCATGCGGCGCATAGTCGAGCCACGCCTGCACGAGGCCGAGCCAGCGCGCGCGTTGCGCCGCCTCCGCCGCCAGCGACGCAGCGGCGAGTTCATCCGCGACGACAAAGAACGGATGCGTGGGCGGATCGAAATTTTTCTTCGTGCCCTTCGTCAACGCGGCTGCCGTCAGTTTCAGCGCAGCCTTGGGCGGCGGCACGTGGCAGTCGTCCTGCGCGAAATAGTCGGTCCATGCTTCGATCGCGGCGCGTACCAGTTCGGGCTTGTGCGAAAGCTTGCTCAAGCCCTCCTGCGCTGCCTCCAGCAGGCGCACGATGTCGTCGCGCCCGGCGCGCCACATCTCGCAGGCCGTATCGAAACGCGCCTGCATGTCGTGCTGCGCGGCGCTTTCGCGTTCGCCGACTTCGCCCCAGCGCAATTGCGCGAGCGGCTTCTTCAGGCGCCGCGCAAGCTGTGCGTCAAGCGACGCCGGGCCTGCGCGCTTTTCGACCAGCCACGCCGCGAACGACGGATGACGAGCGGCCACGGGTTCCACCTGTTCGCGCCAGAAATCGGCTGCGAGTTCGAAGCGCAATGCGGCATCGTCCGCTTCCATCTCGAACGCGAATGGCATCGCGGCTGCGAACGGCGCTTCCTGCAACGCGCGCTGACAGAACGCGTGGATCGTGTGGATCGCCGCCTGATCGAAGGTACGCAGTGCGCGCCGCACGATTTTGGCGGCTGCTTCGAGATCGACGCCGCGTGCCTCGGAGAGCGTCGTTTCAAACAGCCGGATGATGAACGGATCGCCGCCGTCGTCGCCCGTTTCGATCGCGCGTTGCACTTCAGCGAGACGCCCGCGAATGCGTTCATGCAACTCGGCCGTCGCCGCTTTCGTAAAAGTCACGACGAGAATCTGATCGGCGCTCAGATTCTTCTCCAGCAAGAGTCGGACGTAGAGCGCGCATATGTTCCACGTCTTGCCGGTTCCCGCCGATGCCTCGATCTGATTGACGCCGTCGAGATCGCACGCGAACACGTCAAGCTCCTGCGCAGCGGCAGCCTGCATCCATCGTGCGCCGCTCATGACACGCTCCTCAGATGCGTGACAAGCGGCCCGAAGACGATCGTGGCCAACGTGCCGAACGGTTCGTCGAGCGTCAGCGGCGCGCCGCGATATGCGATGCGCAGCGCCGCGTCGTCGGACTCGCCGCGCACGCGGTCGCTGATCCAGCCACCTTGAGCCGCGGAGTCGCTGTCGCTGATCTTCGTCCACGCACTCTTCGGGAAGAAGCGTAGCGGCAACGCACGCCCGGCGCGGAACAGCGCGGCAAGCGCAGCGAGTTCATCCACGGGATGCTCGACGGGCGTGAGTTCGAACGATTCGCCGCTTGCGTGCCATACGGTGCGCCTCGGTCCGGCAGGCAGCGCCGCACAGTAGACGAGATGCGACAGCCACGCGGACAGATAGTCGCGCGCGGTCGGTTTCGCATACCGGAAGACGACCTGCCCCGTCGGCGTGAGCAGATTGAGCGTGCCCTGCAATCGCAGCGGACCTTCCGATCTGTCGCGCAGCACGTCGTCGTAGCGGCCGAACAGCGCGACATCGCCCGTGTCCGGCCAGCGTGCGTCGATATCGAGCGTGAACGGCAGGCGCGTGACGCCCGATGCCACTTCGCGCCGCACGCGATCCGCGAGTCCGCGCAACGCCGAGAGCTCACGTGTGCGCCACACCGCGCCCGTCGCGCCGCCCGGCATCTCGGGGCTGGCTTCGGCGACGCGCCGCACGCGTTCGAACGCTTCGCCGTCGAAATCAATGTCGAGCAGCGCGGGCAGCAGACGGTCGGCCAGCGCATCGCGGCTTGCGTAGTCAAGTTCGAACGGCTCCATGTCGAGCAGTTCGCCTTGCGCGTCGGACAACACGATGCCGAGCCGGTCGCGCAGCAACGCGCGCGCGGGATGCCGCCAGAAGCGCTGGAAGTCGTCAAAGGCGACGGGTTCGTCCTGTTCGGCGGGCAGCGGCACGTCGAAGAACGGCGCAACCGGCGAACTTGACGGTTCGGCAAGTAACGCGGCAAGCTCCGCGCGGTCGGCGTCGTAACTGAACAGGGCACGCTTCGCGTTGAAGTAGTCGGAGGCGAACGGCTGCAATGGATGCTCGACGATGAATGCGCGCCGCGCCGCGTCGAGTTCGGCAGGCGACGCGTCTTCTGCCGACGACACGCGTGCCAGATGATCGAGCAGTTCGTCGACGAGCGCGGCGGGCGGCAGCGGCGCATTATCGCGGATGCTTCGCCCCGTATAGGCGATCAGCAGCCGATCCTGCGCGGCCAGCAGCAGATCCAGAAACAGATTGCGCTCGTCGTCGCGACGCTGACGATCGCCTGCCTTGCCGAACCCGGCCATCAGATCGAATTCGTCGGCTCGCGCGAGGCTTGGCAGCACGCCATCGTCCATGCCGAGCATGCACACCACCCTGAACGGCAAGCCACGCAGGCTGGTCAGCGACGAAAACGTCACGGTGCCCCACGGCACGCCGCCGCGCGCGGGATCGTCCAGCGCTTCGGCGAGCGCAGTGCGCACCACGGCCGCGGGCAACGGCAGATGCTCGGCGCCCGCGCGCATCGCTTCGCTCATCGCGTCGACGGCATCGCGCACGGCGGCGAGGCTGTCCGCAAAGTCGACGCCGCTGTCGAAGCAGCGGCCGAGCACTTCGAGCAACAGCTGCGTCCACTCGACGGGCGTCATGTCGTCCGCGCAACGCCGCGCAAAGGCATCGACGTCGTCGACGAAACTCGCGAGCCGGCCAAGCAGTTCCGCATCCGATCCGTCCGCGCCTTCGACGGGCAGCCATGCATCAACGGGCGCGCCGCCTTCTGGCATCGCGTAGCCGAGAAAGAGACGCGTAAGCGCATCGGCGAACGTGTGGCGCGCGACGGGAACCGCGCTGTCGGCGGCCGGCACGGGCGCGAGGCCGCGCCGCGCGCCCGCTGCCGCAAGCCATTCCTGGACGTCTTCGAGCGCGGCGGCGTCGATGCCATAGCGCGCCGCAATGGCGTCGACACGCAGCCATTCGATCAGCTCCGGCGCACCGACATTGCGCTCGGGCAACGCGAGCCAGTCGAGCAGCACGCGGGCCACCGGGTTCGCCTGCGAAGGCGGCAAGCCGGTGATCCGATACGGAATGCGGCGCGTATCGCCCGCCGGCGACGTGCCGAACACGGCATCGATCAGTGGACCGGCCGCGCCGAGATCGGGCAGCGTGACGAGCACGTCGGCGGGCTGCAGGTCGTCGAACTCGTCGAACCAGCCCAGCAGGCGATCGTGCAGCACTTCCAGTTGACGCGCGAGGCTATGACAGACATGCACTTCGATGCCGCGTTGAGCGGGCTGCGTATCGAGATCGCGCTCGTCGCGCAGATCGAGCATCGCGTTCTGCACGGCGGCGAGCCAGGTCGGCGCGGCATTCTCCGCGAAGTACGACGCCTCGGACGACGCCGCGCTTTCCGTCAGTTCGTGCAACATGTGCAGTTGCGCCTGCGTCTGCCGGCCCCACTCCGCGAGCAGCGGATGGCCGACTTCCTGATAGTCGAGTCGACCCGCAGCATCGAGCGCTTCGACGCGCCCGGCGCTGACGATATCGAACCAGAATTCCCGGCACGGATTCATCGCGTACAGACGCACGTCGATCCAGCGCGACAGTTCGCGCAGCAGCGCGATGTGCAAGGGCGGCATGGTCGGCAGCGCAAACACGCTCACCGAACCCGGCCATTCGGCGCGCGCGATCGTGTCGAGATCGAACGAGCGGACTTCGTCGAGAAAGCGATAGGCAGGCGGCGTGGCCGCGTCCGGCGCATGCGCGTTGCCCGCAACTTCGACCAGCAGTGCGCGCCACAGCGCGCCCTGCCAACGCTCGTCTTCGCGCTCGGCGGCGCTCGCGCCCGTCAGACGCGGGCCCGTGTCGGCAGCGGCGCCGCTCGCGAAAATCGAACCGCCCTTCTGCCATTGCAACAGCCATTCGGGACGATAGGTCAGATAGTGGTCGAGCACCGTCGCGACGCGCCGCGCGAGTTCATAGCGCATCGGCGGATCGGCGGCGTCGAGGTAGCTGCGCAGGCGCGGCGACGCGTTCCACGGACGCGCCTCGTCCGCGTCGCCGAGCAGACGGTAGCAGCGCCATACCAGCCGGTCGGGCGCGAACGGCGAACGCGGCGGAACGTCGATCACGCCGCCGATCTGCGTCCACAGCCATTGCGCGAGATAGCCGAAGTGGATATTCGCGCACACACCCTGGCGCGCAGCGATATCGAGTTCGAGGCGCCGCCGCACGGCCGCACTCGGCACGATCACAGGTTGCGCAGTCCACGGACTGGAAGGCGTCTGCGCGAGCCCGTCGAGCAGCGCGCCGACGAGCACATCGTACTGGTTCGAATAGACAATCTGGAGCATAGGTCGTGCGTACAAGCGGCGCCGCGCTTGCGGGCGGGCCATGCGGGAATTCGATGCGACAGCATAACAAACACGTTCGGCGTGACGCATCCTGGCCGTTCAGCAGATGGTGCGCGCATGGTCAAATCAGTTAGACTCGACGGCAGTTCGAGGCCGGGAATGGGCCCGACTGCTTCATCAATATGGATACGAGACACCAGGCGGTCGATGCGCTATTCAGTCGAAATCAAAAAGTTTCTGTATAGCCAGTACTTCTACGGCGGCTTGCGCATTGCAGTGGGCGTGTCGCTGCCCGCCATTCTTTCCCTCATCGTCTTCCACAACCGGGAACTCGGCTTCACGATCGCGACGGGCGCGCTCGGTGCGTGCGCCGTCGACATGCCCGGCCCGCTCAAGTACAAACACAACGAAATGCTCGCGTGCAGCGTGATCGGCTTCCTCGCCGCGCTCGCCACTGGCCTCGCGACAGTCAACCCCGTCGCGCTGTGGTGCACCGTCGTGCCACTCACCTTCGTACTGTCACTGATCGTCGTCTACGGGAACCGCTGGCCGCAGATCAGCTTCGCGACGCTCTTCATGATGATCATGACGCTCGAAGAGCATTTCACCCCGCTGCAGGCACTCGTCAACGCGTCGTGGATGCTCGTGGGCGGCCTGTGGTTCACGTACTGGTCGACCTTCGTCAGCCGCTGGATGATGTACCGGATCGAACAGCAGGCGCTCGCCGAGAGCGTGTTCGCGCTGGCCGACTACCTGCTCGCGCGCGCCGACTTCTTCGATCTCGACAACGATCTCGACGAGTGCTATCGCAACCTCGTCGCCAAACAGATCGCGGCCGTGGCCATGCAGGACGCCGCGCGCGACATCGTGCTGCGCAACCTGCCCAAGCTGAAAAGCGGACGGCTCGAGCCGCGTCGGGCGACGCTCTTCAATCTGTTCATCCATATCGTCGACCTGCATGAACAGTTCGTCGGCGCGCATACGGACTACCCACTCGTGCGCAATACCTTCGGCGGTTCGGATCTGCTGATCTTCTATCGCGACCTGATCCGCAAGGCTGCAGCCGATCTCGAAGACATCGGTCTTGCCGTGCTGCAGAACGAGCCGCCGCGCGCACGCATCAGCGTCAAGGCCGAACTGCGCGCGATCGAATATGAAATCGAGCTGATGCGCAAGCGGGATCTGCCGAACAGGCACCCCGAAGCCTACTCGACCATTTCGGCTTCGTTCAGGCGCGTGTGGAGCGCGACGCGTCTGATCGAGCGGATGCGCAAGAATCTGGCGAACGAGGACAACACGAAGGAAACCGATCTGCGCATCGATCAGGCGCTCACGCGTTTCGTGTCCAGCCGCCGCGTGCCGTTCGGCTCCATCTTCTCGAACCTGACGATGGCCTCGCCGAGCTTCCGGCATGCGCTGCGTGTGACGATCGCTGTCGCAGTCGGCTTCTGGCTCGGGCGCCTGCTGCCGCTCACGAATGCCTACTGGATCGTGATGACGACCGTCATCATTCTGAAACCCGGCTACTCGCTGACCAAGCAGCGCAACGGGCAGCGTATCGTCGGCACGCTGATCGGCTGCGCGGCAAGCATCGCGCTGATCATGAGCGTGAAGTCGCCGCATGTGCTCATTATCGTGATGTTCGCGTCGATGGTGATGAGCTACAGCCTGCTGCTCTTCAACTACACGGCGAGCGTCGTGTTCACGTCATCGTATGTGTTGCTGCTGTTCCATCTGCTCGCGCCCGGCAGCCTGCACATCATCGGCGAGCGCGCGATCGACACGGTCGTCGGGTGCGCGATCGCGATCGCCGCGAGCCACCTGTTCCCGTATTGGGAATACCGGCTGATGGGGAAGCTCGTCGACGACATGATCGCGGCGATGCGCAGCTACCTCGAAGCGAGCTGGTGGTGGGGAGGCAAGCCGGCCGCGGCTGCCGCTGTGATCGCGCCGTCCGCGCTAACAGAAGCGGCCGCGCTCGCACCTGCCGTGGCCGTCGCGGAGGTCGCGGCGAGCGGTGCAGACGGGGTGGCGGAAGCAGCCGTGGCGGCGTCGGCAGCGGGTGTCTCGGTCAGCGCGACCACGGCTGCGAGGCCGTCGGCCCCGACGCCCGCCGCCGCTGCCGCCGCGAGCGCGCTCGATCGCGACTATCGCTATCGGCTGGCGCGAAAGAACGTACACGTCGCGTTTGCCAATCTGGGGCAGGCGTTTCAACGGATGATGCTCGAGCCCAAATCGGCGCAGAAGTTCGTGCCGGAACTGAACGACCTGCTCGTACGCTCGCATGTGCTCGCCTCGCAGATCACAGCGGCGGCACCGTTGCTGCGCACCTCTTCCCAGCAGATGGGCGGCCCGTCGCATCAGCCGCTGCAACGGGCGCTGACGCTGATTCGCGACAACCTGACGCACGCCGAGGAAGGCAATCCGCCGCCCGCCGATCAGACTGAAATCTCGAAACAGATGACGCGCGAGCTCGACAAGTTGGTCGTCGAGGCGGAACGCTCGCCCGACTATGCGCCCGATGCCGTGCATGAACTGAGGCTGCTCGCGCATCAATGCAAGCAGATGCTGGCGGCGTCCTTCCTGATTCGCAAGGATGCGAGTGTGATCCGGTTGCCCGAGAACTGAACCCGGCCCCGCCTACTGCGACGCGCCCTTTGCGGCGTTGACGGCAGCCGCCGCTGACGACGCGGCCGAAGACACCGAATCGACGGCATTCTCGCGATCGTATTCGTGCTTCTCCGTGATCGCGTTGTAGAAGATGGTTGCGATCACCAGCAACACGACTACGACGATGAACACAGCAACACCAAACGTCGGGTTCTTCTTGCGCGGATCGTTCATGAGGCAGGCTCTGCTGGCGGTTTGATTCGACGGAGCGGGCATTCTACGCCGAAGCACCTTGCGCGCGGCTTGCAGTCCGCCATGCGCACGCGCAGTCCGACTGTGCAACGCCGCGTGATCAGCGGCTTTCGGCGACGACGGCGGCCCGCACCGGCAACGCCGTCGAATACTTGATCTGCTCCATCGCGAAACTGGAACTGACGTCGTAAAGCGGCACGGAGCGAATCAGTTGCTTGTAGACGCGGTCGTAGTCGTCGATGTCGGACACGACGACGCGCAGCAGATAGTCGGTCTCGCCGCTCATCCGGTATACCTCGACCACTTCGGGAATGTCCTGCACCGCCCTCGTAAAGGTCTGCGCCCAGGATTCCGTGTGCTGGTTCGTGCGCACGGCGACAAACACGGTCGTGCCGACGCCCAGTTTGCGCGGATCGCACAGCGCGACCTGCGCGCGGATCACGCCCGCTTCCTTGAGACGCTGAACCCGCTTCCAGCACGGCGTCTGCGACAGGTTCACGCGCGCCGCGAGTTCGGCGATCGGCATCGTGGCGTCTTCCTGAAGGAGTTCGAGCAGCCGCCGATCAATGATGTCCATTCCCATCTTCCCACCCAGATAGAAAATTATTCTATTTCTCGTCAAGACGACGGAATTATATGAAAACTCTTTCTCCGCGCAAATCGGTATAAATGAGGGCAATCCCGTTCTCGAAGAACAAGATCAGCGGAGCCTTCCATGCATCCTTCAGCCGCCCCCAACACACGCGAATTCCCGACGGCCGAATCGCTCTCTTTTTACTGCGCGAGGCCCGCCGCGGGCGCCCTTGCGCAGCTGTGCACGGCCCTCGATGCCGCCTTCGACGCCTGCGCTGACGCGCCCGATCCGTCGCTGCATGCAGCGTTCGCCCGGGCGGTGCGCGCGGCGCTCGCCGAAGCAGCCGCCGATCCCGCCCTGCTCACGGATGAACAGCGTGAAGCGTCCACCGCGTGCTACCGGCGCCATCTGCTCGCCGCCGATCCGCTCGGTCGCTATGCGATCGCCGCACTCGTCTGGATGCCCGGCCAGGCCAGTCCGGTTCACGCGCATCACACGTGGTGCGGCTATGCGTTGATCGACGGCACGTTGACGGAAACGCGATACGAATGGCAGGCGGACAGCGATTGCGCGGCGCCCGTGCGCGAGCAATCGCGCGAACCGGGCGCCGTGTCGTTCACGCGCGCAGGACGCACCTGCATCCACCGGCTCGCCAACGGCAGCGACAAGGCCGCTGTCTCCCTGCATATCTACGGCGTTGCGGGCGAGCAGATCGGCACGCATGTGAACGACATCGTGCGCATCGCGGATACCGTGCGAGCCGTTGCTGCCTGATTGCGTATCCGTCCCGCCCGCATCAAATGAAGGGGCGTCTCGCCTGGCCGCGTGACGCCCTTTTCATTGTCGAAAACTCATCGCTTTCACGTCTTGCCACCGTCGCCCGCCGTCGGAATCTGCGGCGGCACGGAGGCCGTCTGTCCCGTCGACGGCGGCGCTGGACGCGGCTCGTGCGATACGTCGCGCGCCGGCGGCACGGGAGCACCCGTCTTCGGCCTGAACGGTGTCGTCGTGCCCGTCGCGGCTTCGCGCGCGTGCGCCCCATGCTGCGCGACGTCGTGCTGTGCGACATCTTCTTCCATCAGCGCTTCGCCGACTTCGTCGCCTCGTGACGTATGCACGCGCATCTGCGGCACAGGGATCTCGATGCCCGCTTCGTCCATCTTGCGCTTCAAACGCAGGTTGAACGCACGTGCCACGCTCCATTGCTGCAGCGGCCGCGTCTTGATCTGGCCTTTGACGACCATCCAGTTGGGATCGAAGCGATCGAGCCCCCAGACTTCGACAGGTCCGAGCATCTCGCGCCGGTAACGGAAGTCCGCCATCAGGTCCGCGCCGACAGCGCGAATCAGCTGCGTCACTTCATCGACATCGGCGGAGAACGGCACACGCACTTCGAACACCGCATACGCAAAATCGCGCGACAGGTTCTTCACGATCTTGATCTGCGAAAAAGGAATGGCGTGAATCGCGCCCTGGCCGTCGCGCAGACGCACCGTGCGGATCGACAGATATTCAACCGTGCCCGCATGGCCGCCGTCGATATCGATCCAGTCGCCGACCGAAATCGTGTCCTCGATGATAATGAAAAGGCCCGTAATCAGATCGCTCACCAGCGACTGCGCGCCGAAGCCAATCGCGAGACCGATCACGCCGGCGCCCGCCAGCAGCGGCGTCACGTTGATGCCGAGGTTCGCCGCCGTGACGATGCCCGCGATCGTCAGGATGGTCACGAACAGCACGTTGCGCACGAGCGGCAGCATCGTGCGTGCGCGCATGCTCGGGTTCTTCGACTTGTTGCGCGGGCTGCTTGGATTGACGGCTTCCTGAATCGCCGTATCGATCAGGATCCACACGAGCCACGACAAAAACACTGTGATGATAATTGCAGTGAGTGCGTGCGCGATGCCGCGCGCCGTCACGCTTTCCTCGATGATCTGCGCGAGCGACACATCCCACAGCCGCGCGGCGAACTCGAAATACGCGAGCCAGACGAACAGCGTAATCAGCGTGCCGACAAAGCGCAGCAGCCGCGTCAGATAGGGCGAGCGGCGTCGGCGTCGCGCGCTGCGCGGACGCGTCACGCGCAGCACGACGGCCGACAGAAAGAACGCCAGCACCAGCAGCAGCGCCGTCACGACGGAAATCTGCAACACATTCTCGCCGCTGCCGATACCGCCGATCGTCGCGATCACGGAGGCTGTCGCGAGCACCAGCATCGGCACGTGCCATAGCGAGGCGAGCACGTCGAACGCGTCGGTCGCGGCCTTGTGATCGTGACGCTGCTCGTATGCGCGATTGCGGATCAGATGCGCGACGGGACGCCGGAACGCCAGCGCAAAATAAGCGGTCAGCGCCGCCGCCGTCATGTTCGAAACCGTCGATACGAGCGCCGCGAGATTCGTGCCGAGTTCATGCGCGACATCGTAGTTGACGGCGGCATCGCCGAGCGCGCTGCAAATGCCGATCGCGAACAGCAGCCGCCGCCCCTGCTCGATCAGCACGCGCACGGCCGCGCGCCGATGCCCCGAACCGAACAGCGAGAACATGATCAGGCAGATCGCCGAGAACACCGCACCCGCGACGATCGCGTACGCGATCACCATCGCGATCGTGCGGCCGAGCGAATCGGGCATCGCACGCACGAACATCAACGCGGCGACGAACGCGACGATCCACGGACCCACGCGGCGCAGCGCGAAGATCAGCAGATCGCGCGTGGTGGGATTCGCATCCAGCCGTACGACGATGCCGAAGCGCGCGTGAATCCTGCGCTGCACATAGATGAGCGCCGCCGCGCACGCGCCCCATCCGGCGAGCACGGCGAACATGGTCAGCAGCACCTGGCCGAAGTGCTCGCGCCCCTGGCTCGTGACAATCGTGTAGATCTCGTTGCCCGCCGCGTTGAAGCGGCCGGACCAGTAATTGAGGGGAGAGCGGCCCTGATGCACGTCCGATTCGAACGACGCGATGCCCGCCGCGATCGCGCCCAGCAGCCCCGAACCGGGATTCGGCTGCGCGGTCACGGGCGGTCCGACCGTCTTCGACGCGTCGCGCAGCTTCTTCAGCTGCGCGACGAGCGCGGTGCGCTGGTGGTCGTTGTCGAGCGTGCTGATCACGCTGTCGAGCGATCTCGTCAGTTCCGCCTGGCTGGCGGGTGACGGCGCCGACGCCGCATCGGCTGCCGATGCGCCCGACGCGGGCGCAGCCGGCGACACCGTCGCGCTATTGATCAGGCTTTGCAGCGCCGGAATGACGGGTGTGCCGCTGGCGGCGCCGGCCGCATGTGCAGGGCCGGACAGGACAAGGCCGGCGCTGGCGAGTGCGAGCGATAGCCAGAGCGACGTGCAAAACGCATACGCGAACAGGCCCGCACGCAGCCGGTGCAATGATCGGGCTTGCGAAAAGAATCCGAAAACAATACGAAAACCGGCGTCAATCGCCAGCAGCCCGCCGGATGACGGCGCAGCCCGCGATTCACGCCGCGCAGGGCATGACTTCATGGCAATCCGTGACTGTGCAGCAACCGTTCAGGTTGCACGGGACGGGAGACGCCAAGTGTAGCGGGTGTCGTCGAGGGAAAACTCCCCGATGCGTAACCGAATGTTAGTGCACTTGCGCGGCGGCGTGCGAGCCGCTCCGGTGCGCCGTGCGGCGCTTGCCTTGCGCCTCACGGCGTTTGAAGCCGTTCAGTACGCAACCGTCGCTAGCTGATGAACGAAACGGCCCTGCTCCAGCTCGTCGACGAACGCGATCGCGTAGTCTTCGGCCGAAATGCGGCTGTTGCCCTGCGCATCGACGATCAGCGAGCCCGCGCCCGTACGGTACGTGCCCGTGCGCTCGCCCGGCGCGATCAGCGCGGCGGGCGCGAAGAACGTCCAGTCGAGATCGTTGGCCGCGCGCAGGATCGGGAGTGCGTCGCGGTGTGCGAGCGCTATCGCCTTGTAGGCCTGCGGGAAGCCGTCCGCATCGACGAGCTGCTTGCCGGGCGCCACTTCCAGCGAACCGGCGCCGCCCACCACGACCAGTCGTTTGACGCCTGCCGAGCGCGCGCCTTCGACGAGCGCGCGCGTCGCGTTGCCGATCAGCGCGACATCGTCCATCGGCGGCGCATACGCGCTCGCAACGACATCGTGCCCGCGCGCGCCCGCCGCGACGCTCGCGGCGTCGAGCACGTCCGCCTGCGCAGCCGTCAGGTTCGCGACGCCGCCCGGCACGCGGGCGGGATTGCGCGAGAACGCCGTCACCTGATGTCCGCGGCGCGCCGCTTCCGCTGCCACGCGCGAACCGATCATGCCCGTTGCGCCGAACAGCGCGATTTTCAGTGCCTTTTTCATGACAATGTTCCTTCCGCTTAAATGTAACTATATCGATTACATATTTGGTTAAAAAAAGACGGGGCGCCCGCCCCGTGCTTGCGCATGCTGCTGCGTTCAACCGTCCGCCGCCGCTTTGCGCTTGCGTTCGCGCGAACGTTCGGCGCGCACGACGTCCGCTGTCGCGTCCGCTAGCGTGCGCGACGCCAGCGACGCTTCGAGCGCCTGCTGCGCATCGCCGATGATGCCCGTCAGCACGGTCTGGATGTTGCGGCCGACCATGCAGGCGGGATTCGGCGTTTCGCGATGCATTGCAAACAGTTGCGCATCGTCGACGGCGCGGTAGATGTCGAGCAGCGTGATGTCTTCCGGCTGGCGCGCGAGCAGCGCGCCGCCGCCCGCGCCCAATTGCGATGAGGTCAGGCCCGCTTCGGCGAGCATCGCCAGCAGGCGCCGGATCAACACCGGATTCGTGTTCACGCTTCCCGCGATCAGGTCCGACGACAACGGCACGCCTTCCTGCAACGACAGCAAGGCGAGCACATGAACCGCAAAGGCAAATCGGCTACTCGTATTCACAGCGCGGGACCATCCGATACGCATGAGACGCACACTACGTCCCGGCGGCGATGTGTAATCATCATAGTTACACTTAGCACGCCGGTCAAGCGCACACTTATTTGTCCATCTGCTTCTGGGCGTCGCCCGCGTCGGATGGTGCGGACTGCGAGTTCGTCGATGCCTCGCTCGACCATTGCTGCAGCTTGCGCCCCGCCGATTCGAGGCCCGCGCCCGTCGAACTCACCGCCTTGTTGACGGCGGCGTTTGTCGCGCTGGCCGCGCCTTGCAGATTGGCCTGCGCCTGCGACGCGAGATCGCCCGGGCTGACATTGATGGTCGGGCCGGACGCGGCCGCATCGAGATTCTGTTGCGCGGTCGCCTTCGCGGCGTCCACCTGTGCGCCGACATAACTCGCGGCCTGATCGAGTTTCTGGCTGGCTTGCTGGGCGACGTCGTCGAGCTTCGGGGGCGTCTGGCCCGCCGATGCATCGTTCTTCTGGCAGGCAGCGAGGCCTGCGAGCAGCGCGGCGGCGAAGATCGTCGAGCGGATCAGCGGATGACGTGAAAGTGGTTTCATGCTGGTCATTGAGCCGCATCGAGCGGCTTCGTCTTGCGAAAACGCCTCAATGATACGCTGTTGCGCGTCCTGGGCGCCTCCGTGTGCGACGCATCGCGCGACGGGAACACCTTCGCCATACTGTCAACGATGCTGGGGTAGACTTCCGACGTTCGACGTATTCCCTCAACCAGTGGAGGCATGCGATGGCAGCAAAGAAGATTCTGTTCCTGACGGGCGACTTCGCCGAGGATTACGAAACGATGGTGCCGTTTCAGGCGCTGCAGGCAGTCGGCCATGCCGTCGACGCCGTCTGTCCCGGCAAGCGCGCGGGCGAGCGCGTGAAAACGGCAATCCACGATTTCGAGGGCGACCAGACGTACACCGAAAAGCCCGGTCACCTGTTCGCGCTGAACGCGACGTTCGACGAGATCGATCCTTCGCGATACGACGCGCTTGCGATCGCTGGCGGCCGCGCGCCCGAGTATCTGCGGCTCAATCCGAAGGTGATCGACGTCGTGCGTCAGTTCGCCGAAAGCAACAAGCCGATCGCGGCGATCTGTCACGCCGCGCAGTTGCTCGCCGCCGCCGACGTGATTCGCGGCAAACGCATTGCTGCCTATCCGGCCTGTGCCCCTGAAGTGAAGCTCGCGGGCGCCGACTACGCTGACATTGCCGTCGACGCCGCGATCACCGACGCGAACTTCGTCACCGCGCCCGCCTGGCCTGCCCATCCCGAATGGCTGCGCCAGTTCTTCGTCCTGCTGGGCACGCGCATCGAGTTGTGACGCATCCGAAGGACCGGCCGATGTCCGGCCCGTCACGTCGTGCAGTTTGAGACTTTTCCGATTTCACCGATGCATAGGGCCTTCTAAAGTCGCGCGTTGACTTCAGGAGGCTCTACCATGAATCTGACCAACTGGGTGATCATTCTCGCCGTCGCGCTGATTTCGCTGACATTCTTTTGCTCGCGCGCCCCGGCCAGCTGGTCAATCGATAATCGCGCGCGGCGCTTCACGGGCACGCGCCTGCTCGCGCAAGCCGTCCTGTCGTTCTGGAGCGCACTGCTGATCGTCGTGCGCGGCCTGTTTGCGCTCGATGCACGCACGATTCACATCGCGCCCGCGATCATCTTCGCCGGCGCTCTGGTTCTCATCGCCGCAAGCTGTTACTGGTCGATCCGCGGCCGCAGGCTGCTGAAGCCACGCCGCCTGTTTTCTGCTCCCTGAAAATTTCCGCGACCCGGCCGGGCGCGGCGGCACAATCCTGCTAGCGGGCGTCGGCCCGCAAGGTCTGCGCGTTGGCTGTCGTCGCCGTGTCGTGCGCTTCGTCGCGTCCTTGGTCCGGCATTTCGCCGCGCTCGGCGTCGTGCGACGGCGCCGCCGCGTCGGGCAACGACAGATAGAACGTCGTACCCACATCCTCCGTCGACTCAGCCCACACGCGGCCGCCGTGCCGCTCGACCATCCGCCGCACCAGCGCAAGCCCGATGCCCTCGCCTGACGCGACATTGCCGTGCAGGCGCTGGAACGCATTGAACAGGCGAGGCATCGCGACCTCTGGAATACCGAGGCCGTTGTCCTTCACATAGAAAATGCGCAGCGTCTGCACCCCGGGCGGCGCGGGCGCCGTGCCGATTTCGACGATGCCCGTACGTTCCGGACTCAGATAATTGATCGCGTTGCCGATCAGGTTCGCGAACACCTGTTCGAGCGCTGTCGGGTCGCCCCACACGGGCGGCAGCGGCTGAACGATCACGCGCGCGCTGCGGTCGCGGATGGTGGCCTGCATTGCGTCGACAACCCGCTGCACGATGTCGCGCACATCCACCTGCTGCCTGCGATACTCGACACGGCCGACGCGCGACAGCCGCAGCAGCGCATCGATGATGTGCGATGCGCGCAGCACGGCTGTCTGCAGGAAATGCAGCGCTTCGCCGATCTCCTCGTCGATCAGCCGCTCGACATGCCGCCGCTGCTGCGCAGACAGTGACGCCTGACGCAATGCCGTGCGCAGATCGTCGCACGCATGGATCAGTTCCTTCGAAAAACCTTGCAGATTGACGAGCGGCGCACGCAGGTCGTGCGACACGCTGTAAATGAAGGTCTCGTTTTCCTGCGTCTGCTGACGCAGCGTTTCGTTGGTTTGCGCGAGTTCTGCGGCACGACGGCCCAGATCGGACTGGAAGCGCGCCTGCTGGCGCTCCGCTTCGAGCAAGCGCCGGCTCGCGACATGCAGCGTCAGATCGAGCCGCGCGATCTCATCGTTACCGCGTGTAAGCGGCGCGAGCGGCTCGTTGCTCGCGAGCCGGCTGGCGTTGTCCGTCAGCAACGCCAGCCGGCCACGCACACCGCGCGCGAAGAGCCAGAATGCGATGGCGACGAATGCCAGCGAGCCAATCACGGCCGCGACGATCAGCGATTGCTGCCGCTCACGCGCCGCCGCGGCCTGAGCCGAGCGCACCGAGTCGAGCAGGCGCTCTTGCGCCTGGAACGCGGCGATCTGCGTGCGAAAGCTGTCGAGCACGTCGGTTGCCGCCAGATCGCGAAAACGCTGCAGGACATCTTGCCGCCGACGGGAATGAAGTAGATCTTGCACCCGGTCCGACCATTGCCGGTATGCCTGCACGGATTGGCGGATCTGCGCGGCGCGCTCGACCTGGGCGGGATTGTCAGCAACCAGTTCGGCGAGGCGATCGATGCGCCGATCGACGTCCATCCAGAACGTGACGGGCGTCGAGACATCGAGCGAGCCGCTCACCGCCGCGCCGCGCAGCCGCACGGACTGGAGCAGCACGGGAGCCAGGATGTTGGCCGTCTGAAGCAGCACATCCTCGCTGTGCATGCTCCAGCGCTCGGCCTGCTCGGCGTCCGCCTGCGCCCTGACCAGCCCCGACAGCAATGCGAGTTCGAAGACGGCGGGGATGGCAATCAGAAGCAGGCCTTTGGTCGTCAGTCTCATGCGCGCGCCGGGGGTAGTCGGAAGCCGGCGGGTCGCGCCGGGACGGCACATTATGTCGGCGATTGCCGCCATTGACAAAAACGGTTCCGACGTGGGCCTTCGCCAAGCCGGTGCAATGCCGCACTCCGTCCTTTTCCCGTGACGCGTCAAACGCAGTGTTATGTATTCGTAGGGACGTATTAAGGAAATCACAGGCTTGTGCCCTGATTTGGATGGTGCAATGCCCCACGGTGCACATAAACGCACGTGTTAGGTGCATACGGCACCGTATTGCGTCAGCGTAGCCGGCAGACGATTCTTAATGTGACCTGCGTCGCCCCCATTCCAGTGCGGACCCGCACCGACAGAACGCGACATTGCATCCATTTGGCCCATTTCTTGCGTTCCATGCCCGCTTTTCGCGCATCGCAGGATCCTACACGGATGGACAATCTAAAAACGGGCACCGATACTCTCTTCCTTCTACTCGGCGCGGCGATGGTGCTAGCCATGCATGCGGGGTTCGCGTTTCTCGAACTCGGCACGGTGCGCAAAAAGAATCAGGTCAACGCACTCGTGAAGATACTGGTCGACTTTTCGGTGTCGACCCTCGCCTACTTCTTCATCGGCTACACCATAGCCTACGGCGTGCAGTTCTACGGCAGCGCGGAGACGCTCTCCCAGCACAACGGCTATGCGCTCGTGCGCTTCTTCTTCCTGCTGACCTTCGCGGCGGCCATCCCCGCGATCGTCTCGGGCGGCATCGCGGAGCGCTCGAAGTTCAATCCGCAGCTCTTCGCGACCTTCGTGCTGGTCGGCTTCATCTATCCGTTCTTCGAAGGCATCGCGTGGAACGAGCGCTTCGGCATCCAGGCGTGGATCGCACAGACGTTCGGCGCGCCGTTTCATGACTTCGCCGGCTCCGTCGTGGTGCACGCGTTCGGCGGCTGGGTTGCGCTGCCTGCCGTCATGCTGCTCGGCGCGCGCCACGGCCGCTATACGCGCGACGGACGCATCGCCGCCCATCCGCCGTCGAACATTCCGTTCCTCGCGCTCGGCGCGTGGGTGCTGGCCGTCGGCTGGTTCGGCTTCAACGTGATGAGCGCGCAGACGATCGACAAGATCAGCGGGCTCGTCGCCGTCAACTCGCTGATGGCAATGGTCGGCGGCACGCTGACCGCGTGGCTCGCCGGCCGCAACGACCCGGGCTTCACCTACAACGGTCCGCTAGCCGGACTCGTGGCCGTGTGCGCCGGCTCCGACCTGATGCATCCGCTCGGCGCGCTGGTGACGGGCGCCGTCGCGGGCGGGCTGTTCGTGTACATGTTCACGACCGTGCAGAACCGCTGGCGCATCGACGACGTGCTCGGCGTCTGGCCGCTGCATGGCCTGTGCGGCGCGTGGGGCGGCATCGCGGCGGGTATCTTCGGCCAGCACGCGCTGGGCGGTCTCGGCGGCGTGTCGCTCACGGCGCAGCTGGTCGGCACGCTCGGCGGCATCGTGTTCGCGACGCTCGGTGGCACGATCGTCTACGGCGCGATCCGGCTGACGGTCGGCCTGCGCATCGACCAGGAAAACGAATACAACGGCGCCGACCTGTCGATCCACAAGATCACGTCGACGCCGGAGCGCGAAACGGTCGGCTGACGGGCTTTGCGCGGTGGGCCCACGCCGTGGCGGCCGCCCACCGCTGCGCGGCCGCGACGCCCCGTGTAAGCTCGCGTTCCAGGGATCGGCCCCCGCCACCGGCGAGCCGCCGGTTCCTTATACGATCGCACGCGCCGGTGTTAGACTTGCGCGCGCCGGAGATGGCATTCTCCTTAACCGCCCTCGTGGCTGATGATGCCTGCTTCGCCCGGAAGCTGCGGACGTTGCAGTGTCACGCTCCGCCGCAGCCCGGTTCGTCGACGTTTGGCTTTCCAGGCTTGCTCATGTATCTGTCCATCCTTGCCGTCGGCATCGGCGGCGCGCTCGGTTCGCTGTTCCGCTGGTTTCTCGGTCTGCGCCTCAATGCATTGTTCCCGGCGCTGCCGCTCGGCACGCTCGCATCCAATGTGATCGCCGGCTACATCATCGGCGCGGCGGTCGCGTACTTCGGGCGCAATCCGCAGATCGCGCCCGAATGGCGCCTCTTCATTATCACGGGCCTGATGGGCGGCCTGTCGACGTTCTCTACCTTTTCCGCCGAAGTCGTCCAGCATCTGCAGCAAGGCCGGCTCAACTGGGCGGCGGGCGAGATCGCGATTCACGTGACGGCCTCGGTGATCGCGACGGTACTCGGCATCACGACGGTCGCCGTTGTGACGCGCTGACGTCTGCGGCCCGTCCACACCGAGCGAAGTCGTCGTCCGTGCATGCGACACGCGCAACGATGACCGACACCCGCCGTTCATCGAAAGATCATGGCTCAGCGTTGCCGCGCGCGTATCGCGTGGCTGTATCATCGTCGTCATATGCGGCGGGCAGTGTGCCGACCATCGTGCACTCGCCGCGACAGACGGCATGAGCCGGGCGGCGTGCGAAGCGCCCGCTTCGCACGCATGCCATACAAGCCAGCCGGGGACCTCTTGAAGTACAGATATCTTTCGCGTCGTGCGCTCCACCCGCTGCAGCGTAGTGCAGAGGAGTTGTCTTTTGCGTTTTCGGAGCTGCTCGCGCAGCCGCTCAGCCGACCCGAAGCGGCCGCTCGTTTCGAGCACCTGTGGAACGAAGTCAACGACGCCGCGCAGTCGTGCGTCGACAGCGACGCCGCCTTCTCGTACATCGCGCTGCTGCAAAGCATGGATCAGCGCTGGCGGTTTCTGCGATCGATGAACTAGCGGGCGAGAGGACCATGCCCTCCCCTCAGTGCGTCGACCAGCAGAGCACCGCGCAAGCGTGACCGCCCCGCTCCGCCGACGAGATCGAAAGGGACTTCCTGGATCTGATGATGTCGGGCATTCCGTCCGACATCGCGCACGACAAGTTCGAGCGCCTGTGGGATGAAACGGATGCGCTTGCCGCATCGACGATGATCACGTCGCAAGCGCTTCCGTACATTGCGCTGCTCAAACGCATGCATGCACATTTCGCCGGGCGCTACCCGCGCCGTTCGGCATAAGCGCGGCCGGGATCGAACGCAGCGGCGGCACACGCGGCCCGTCTCGGCATCGCGGTTTCGAATTACGACTTCGCGGGACGTCCCGTCTTCACGGCTTCGAGTTCCTGAACGGCCGCGACAAGCCGCCTGGCGGGCGAAACGGCCAGCAGGTTCAGGCCCGCGCGCAGCAACTCGCTCTTCTTTACGGAGAGGCCGGCGTCGAGGCAGCGCTGCTTGAGTTCGGCGATCTTCGCATAGTCGGACTTCGGCATCGTGAAGCTGTCGCGCACCACCTTTTCCTTCTCCTTCTTCCCGCGCGGCTTTTTGTCTTCGTCAATTGCGGACGCCGATGCAGACTTCGTGCTCTTCACGGCGTTCGCTTGCTTCGGCGGCTTGACCGCCTTGGACGGCTTTGCCGGCTTTGCGGTGGAGGCGGACCTGGCGTCGCTCGCTGGCACGGCAGCCTTTTCAGCCTTCACGCTACTGACCTTCTTCGCGGCCCGTGGCGCTTTTACCGTCTTCGCTGCCTTCGGCGCTTTCGCCGCTTTGGCAGCTTTGGCAGCTTTCGGCGTCGCGTCTGCAGTGTCGCGCGCGTTCGCCGCGGCTTCAGCTTCCGTCGATCCTTGCTTCGGCTCGGCTGCCCCCACTGCCTTCGCAGACGGCTTCTTCGCTTCGGCGGCCGGCTGCTTTGCGCTCTTCGGGAAGTGGAAAGCCTTCTTGGTCGGTTCCTTGATTCGTGGCGTGCTCATGTCGATCTCTCGTTAACGGTATAAACAGTATATACGGTTTTTGGGTCGACAATTCCACCACATCGCCCCGGGCGTGGCAGCCGGCGTTTTCGACGAGGCCCCCGCGCCTCCAGACCTAAGCTTTTTTCAGCAGACGGACGGCCTCCCGCTGACGCTGTTTGCGACGCCTTTTCAGAAACGTGAGCGCCTCGTGCGCTTCTTCCTCGCTGGCGAACAGGTGCATGTTTTCGCGCAGCAGCGCAACGCTGGCGATCACGTCGTTGAGTTCGCCGAAGCACTGCTGCATATTCTTGAGATGCTTGAGCGTGTGTTCATGCGAGGTGCCGGCGAGCGCAGGACCGAAGAATTCGATCAGATAGCGCACCCGTTTGCCGGATTTGCGCACGTCATGCAGCGATTCATCATCGGCGCGTTTTGCGCGCGACGCCTTGCGCATGCGCTTGCGCAGCGCTTTTTCAGCGACGCGTACGCGCGCGGCGGCGAACTTCTGCAATGCATGCCGCTCGGGCGCGGTGTTCAGTTCCTTCGATGTCCTCGCAAGCGCGTCGTGCAGCACGCTGCGGATGTCAGCATTGATCAGCGTTTCGCGGCTCGTGGCGAGAGCGCGCTCGCGTGCTTCGTGCAGGCTGGCGGGCACCTCGTGCAGATAACTGCTTGCGCCCGATTCATCTTTTGCGTTTGTCAGCAGTTCGAGCAGAATGTCCCAGTCGCGTGTGCGCCCGGCGGCGTCGGCGAGAAAACGATACAGCGCGCGCTGACGTGTGTTTTCGGTCTTGTCGAGCAGCGGCCGGTACGCCCACCACAGCGAGCGCAGACGCCGCAGCGCGACGCGTAACTGGTGCAGGGATTCGGGAGACGCCTCGGCGTGGATGGATGCATTCTGAGCGAGCGCTTCGTCGACGAGCGGCGCCGCGAGCGCGGCGAACGTCGATTCCGCTTGCGCCCCATCGCCCAGTGCGGCGATTTCGTGCGTGCGATCGTCGTCTTTCATGGGGCCTCGTATCGGGAGCGACAGAAGATGCCATGCGATGCATCGACCGATGCAGAGGACATCATACGCTTTCCACATCCGACAAAACCGCGATTCCCGAGACTGCGCCTGTTTATCCTGCGGCAGGGCCGCCCTTGGGAACGTCGCCAGATACATCACGAGACAGGAGTCCTCGCTCACCACCCGCACGCAGTTGCCCGGAAGCCTCGACGCGCGCATCTCTGCCAGCTTGACGCGTAGTGCTTGAAGTTTTTGCCTGCACGCATGCGTCCGGCGCTGCGGGCGCGATCGGGACGAACTCGAACGCGCCAACGTCATCCGGATGCACGGCCTTTGCATCGGCAAGCGCGCGTCGCGCCTCGATGATCCCCTTCGGCGCGCTCAGCGAGAAGTAGCGCGACAGCTCGCGGCTTACGTCGTCTTCGTCGATCTGGAATTTGTAAAACACTCACGCGGCAAGGTCGAAAGCGAATGCATCGCCGCGCGATGCCCATGCCGGGCGCACACGTCGCACACAGATAATCGAGCGTGCTCGCATCGCCGACACACGCCGTTCTAACGCGGCGGAATCCGGACCCGCGGACATGCAGCGTAACGACGTTCCCTCCCGCGAAGAGGATTCGCATTGCCGCGCACCGACCGCCGTTGACGCGCGGTATCTACCCTGCCCGGCGAGGACCGCGCCATCGGGATCACGCCTGATGACGGCGAGAAGCCGCCGACGCGACGCCCGACGAAAACGTCCACAGGCACGCGGGATGCGCATCCGCATCCGTGGACTTCCAAAGGAGGAAATCATGACCACACTTGACCCGAAAATGAACCAGGCAGGTACCGGCGCAGGGATCGTCGGCGGTGGCGTGGGCGAAGGTCCGGGGCCTGAAGTGATGGCCGCGGCAACGCTGGATGGCAACAAGGTCATCTCGTCGGATGGAGAACATGTCGGCAAGATTTCGGACATCATGCTCGACGTGCGCAGCGGACGCATCGCGTATGCAGTGCTGTCCGAGGGCGGCTTCCTCGGCATGGGCAGCAATCTGCACGCGATCCCGTGGAGCGCGTTGACACTCGATACCGACGAGAAGGTGTTCCGCGTCGATATCACTGCGCAACGTATCAAGGACGAACCGGGCTTCGACAAGGATCACTGGCCATCCATGGCCGATGAGACCTGGGGTACGCAGATGCATCAGTACTACAACCGCGACCCGTACTGGATGTCGAGTTCGGTCGATCCCGACGTCACGCGCGGCCGGGAGCTCTGATGTCGAGTGCGGTACACACGCCGGCGTAGCGCTGCCGGCTTTTCCTTCCTAGACGCTCATGCCGGCGGCCGTCACTTTCTGACGGCCGCCGCGCTTCGTTTGGCCGGTGCGCGTACTATCCGGGTTTAACGCCGCGACTCCTGAATGCCCACCGTCACGCACTACCCGCACGCTCGCGCTCCTCGTCGTGACGACGGCGCTTCGCCAGCCAATCCAATCGCCGAAAAAAAAGGCGCCACGTTACCGTGGCGCCTTCAAAAAGTTCTAGCCATTCCGAGGGCCGTGCTAGAACCTGAGAGACGGTACTGAAAGCGATGCAGAAAATTGGAGTTTCGAAGCGCTGGCTGCGTACGCCCGCCACGTGGGCGCGGCGGATTTGACGCGCGCCGCGCGCGTCGTTTTACTGACAATGGCGGCGCACTTTCGAAATATAGTTCCATTTTTTATGGTAATGCTGACTAAGTCAAGCAAAATTTAATCGCCTCAGGAGGTGCAAAAGTTACATTCCTATACAATGAATGATCGTAAGAAAAAAGGACTTAGGCCTTTCTGAGAGAAGGTCTTAGAGCGCTCCGGATACGTCTGTGCCGCTGCGCGCGTTTCACAATATTGAAATAGCGTTTCATAAAAACCACATGAACCAGTCATCGACGCGCCCCGTCGCCGGCGATGCCGCGAAGGAAAAGGACGGCTCGGGCGACGAAGTCACCGCGCTCGCCCGCGGCCTGACGGTACTGCGAAGGATAGCGGCCGCCGACGCCCCGCTGTCCAACCGCGAGCTGACCGAACTGACGGGCATTCCGAAGCCGACCGTCTCCCGCATCACCGCGACCCTGGTCAGCGCCGGGTTCCTGTTCCGTTTGCCCGACAGCGAGCGCTTCGTGCTTACGTCGTCGGTGCTGGAACTGAGCAACGGCTTTCTGCGCAACTTCGACATACGCGCGCGCTCGCGCCCCTTTCTGATCGAACTGGCCGAACGCACGTCATTGTCCGTGCATCTTGCCGTGCGCGACCGGCTCGACATGGTCGTCATCGACGCCATCAAGCCGCGCTCCGCCGTGCTGGTGTCGCGCCTCGACGTCGGCTCGCGGATGGATCTGAGCCGCACAGCCGTCGGCCGCGCGTATCTCGCTGCGCTCGCCGAAACGGACCGGCAAAGCCTGCTGACGGGCCTGCAGGCAGCAGCGGGCGACGACTGGGGAAGCATCAGCGCCCGGCTCGACGCCGCGCTGCGCGAGACGACGGCACAAGGCTTCGCCATCGCGACGGGCGAATGGTACGAAGGGCTCAATGCGATCGCAGCCGGCTTCATCGGGCCTTCTGGCGAGCGCTACGCGGTCAACTGCGGCGGCTCGGCGCATCAGTGTCCGCGCGACTGGCTCATAGCGCGGGCGGCGCCCGCATTGCTCCAGACCATCGACAAGATCGTCCACGAGATCGGCGGGACACCTGGACGCCGGCTCGACACCTGACATCTCATGCCGCGCTTCCAGGCCCGCCTAAAAGTGCCCACGCATCGCGCGACGGGTTCGTGACACATCGCTAATGCACGCCTTACGGACGCGCGGATTTCGTGTAACCGTCGTAATCCGCCGAAAAATACGCCGCTGGACTGTGACTCGGCCCGGGACGTAGCATCATGCTTTCCCGCGTGCCCGGGAAAGCCGTGCCCGCCTCCTGCGTGTCCGTCGAAGCGTTTGCACTGGCAGCGCAATAGACAACGAAGCGCAACGGCGCGAGCGTCAGTGCGGCCAACTGGGAGAAGCCGTCAACCATGCGGGCAACGCCTGCCGCCATCGCAGCCGGCGCCACGTCACGGACATCTCGATGAGCCATCGCATCAATTTGCATCGCCCAGGCATGCGCTATCGACGGAACCGGCGTGCAGTACGCAGCCACGGCGCGCGCCGAACGTTTGCTTCATTTCAAGCCAGCCACTGATCGAACCGATGGACGAACAAAAAAAGCAGCCTGAATCATCACGCCACACCGAACCCGCCAGCCCGTCTCCCGGGCGCGAACCGGGGCCTGGTGCCGTCAAGCGCCATCGCGGACGTACGATCGCGTTGATCGTCGCCGTCATGCTGTTCGCGGGCTTCGTGCTGCTGCGCTGGCATCCGTGGAACGCAAGCGCGGACGGCGCGAGCGCGGCGGCGGCGGGCGCAAGCGGCGTACAGGCGGGACGCGCCGGACGACGTGGCAGCGGGCCCGGCGGCGGCATGAACCAGCCGCAACCCGTACACGTGGCGGCCGCGACGCAAGGCGAAATGCCCGTCGTGCTGAACGCGCTCGGAACCGTCACCCCGCTCGCCAACGTCACCGTACGCACGCAGTTGTCGGGCACGCTGCAGACGGTCGCGTTTCAGGAAGGCCAGATGGTCAAGCGCGGCGATCTGCTTGCGCAGGTCGACCCACGTCCGTATCAGATCAGTCTTGCGAATGCCGAAGGCACGCTCGCCAAGGACATCGCGCTGCTGCAAACTGCCCGTCTCGATCTGAAGCGCTATCAGACGCTCCTCTCGCAAGACTCAATCGCGAGCCAGCAGGTCGATACGCAGGCGTCGCTCGTCAAGCAGTACGAAGGCCAGGTCAAGGCTGACCAGGCGAATATCGACACCTTCAAACTCGATCTCACCTACGCGCGCATCACGGCGCCCGTATCGGGCCGCGTCGGTCTGCGTCAGGTCGATGCCGGCAACTACGTGACGCCGAGCGATACGAACGGCGTCGTCGTGATCACGCAGTTGCAACCGATCAGCGTTATCTTCACCACTTCCGAAGACAACCTGCCCGCCATCCTCAAGCAGTTGCGCACGGGCCAGAAGATGTCGGTGACGGCCTACGACCGCAGCAACACGACCTCGCTCGAAGCGGGCTATCTGGAAACGCTGGACAACCAGATCGACACGACGACGGGCACCGTAAAGCTACGCGCCACGTTTCAGAACAACAGCGGGCTGCTGTTCCCGAATCAGTTCGTCAATACGCGCCTGCTCGTGAACGTGGTGAAGGACGCGGTGATCGTGCCGACCTCGTCGGTGCTGAACGGCTCGATGGGTGCGTTCGTGTACGTCGTGAAGCCTGACAACACGGTGACGGTGCGCAAGGTCAAGGTCGGCCCCGTCGACGGCGAGCGCACCAGCATCGCGTCGGGTCTGCAGGTCGGTGAGCGCGTCGTGACCGACGGCTCGGACCGGCTGAAGGAAGGCGCAAAGATCACGATTCCCGCCGACCGTCCGCGCGGCGCGTCGGGTGCCTCGGGTGCGCACGCGGCATCGGGTGCTCCTCCCGCGGCGAACGCTAACGGCGCATCGGGCGCGCGGCGTCATCGACACGCGTCGCAGACGTCGGCGGAATAAGGCACGGCTGACCGCATGAATCCATCCCGCGCCTTTATTCTGCGCCCGGTCGGCACCGCCCTTCTGATGGCGGCGATCATGCTGGTCGGGCTCGTCGCGCTGCGCTTCCTGCCGCTGTCCGCGCTGCCCGAAGTCGACTATCCGACCATTCAGGTGCAGACCTTCTATCCGGGCGCGAGCCCGGACGTGATGACGTCGTCTGTGACGGCGCCGCTCGAACGCCAGTTCGGGCAAATGCCTTCGCTGAATCAGATGTCGTCGCAAAGCTCGGCCGGCTCGTCGATCATCACGCTGCAGTTCAGTCTCGACCTGCCGCTCGACATCGCGGAGCAGGAAGTCCAGGCGGCCATCAACGCAGCGGGCAACCTGCTCCCGTCCGACCTGCCTGCGCCGCCCATCTACGCGAAGGTCAACCCCGCCGACGCGCCCATTCTCACGCTCGCGATCACGTCGAAAACGCTGCCCCTCACGCAGGTGCAGGACCTGGCGGACACGCGCCTCGCGCAGAAGATCTCGCAGGTGGCGGGCGTGGGTCTCGTGAGCCTGTCGGGCGGCCAGCGCCCTGCCGTGCGCATCCAGGCCAATCCACGCGCACTGGCGTCGTACGGCCTGAATCTCGACGATCTGCGCACCACCATCTCGAACCTCAACGTCAACACGCCGAAGGGCAATTTCGACGGCCCGACGCGCGCGTACACGATCAACGCGAACGACCAGCTGACGGACGCCGACGCGTACAAGTCGGCCGTGGTCGCATACAAGAACGGCCGCCCCGTCATGCTGACGGACGTCGCGACCATCGTCGCCGGCGCGGAGAACACGAAGCTCGGCGCGTGGGTCGACAGCACGCCCGCCATCGTCCTGAACGTGCAGCGCCAGCCGGGCGCGAACGTTATCCAGGTGGTCGACAGCATCAAGAAACTGCTGCCCACGCTGCAGCAGTCGCTGCCCGCCGCGCTCGACGTGCAGGTGGTCACCGACCGCACCACGACGATCCGCGCGTCCGTGCGCGACGTGCAGTTCGAACTGCTGATGTCGGTCGTGCTGGTCGTGCTCGTGATGTATCTGTTCCTCGCGAACCTCTACGCGACCATCATCCCGAGTCTGTCGGTGCCGCTGTCGCTGATCGGCACGCTCGCCGTGATGTATCTGTGCGGCTTCTCGCTCGACAATCTCTCGTTGATGGCGCTCACCATCGCAACCGGCTTCGTGGTCGACGACGCGATCGTGATGATCGAGAACATCGCGCGCTATGTCGAAGAAGGCGACCCGCCGCTGGAAGCCGCGTTGAAGGGCTCGAAACAGATCGGCTTCACGATCATCTCGCTGACGGTCTCGCTGATCGCCGTGCTGATCCCGCTGCTCTTCATGGGCGACGTGGTCGGGCGCCTGTTCCACGAGTTCGCGATCACGCTTGCGGTGACGATCGTGATTTCGGCCGTGGTGTCGCTCACGCTCGTGCCGATGATGTGCGCCAAGCTGCTGCGCCACACGCCGCCGAAGGAAAGCCACCGCTTCGAGGCACGCGCCCATGCCGCCATCGACTGGGTGATCGCGCGCTATGCGGTCGCGCTCGAATGGGTGCTGAACCGCCAGCGCTCGACGCTCGTCGTCGCGCTGCTCACGCTCGTACTGACGGCCGTGCTGTATGTCTTCATTCCGAAGGGCTTCTTTCCTGTGCAGGACACGGGCGTGATCCAGGCGATCACGCAGGCGCCGCAATCGGTGTCGTATGCGTCGATGGCCGAGCGTCAGCAACAGCTCGCAGCCCAGATCCTGAAGAATCCCAATGTCGAGAGCCTTACGTCGTTCATCGGCGTGGATGGCAGCAACATCACACTGAACAGCGGCCGCATGCTGATCAACCTGAAGCCGCGCGACGACCGCGACGCGACGGCGAGCCAGGTGATCCGCCAGTTGCAGCGCGACACCTCGCACATTCCGGGCGCGACGCTCTACATGCAACCGGTGCAGGATCTGACCATCGATTCGACGGTCAGCCCGACGCAGTACCAGTTCATGCTGACCGATCCGAACATCGACGAGTTCGCGACCTGGGTGCCGAAGCTGATGGAGCGTCTCGCGCAGTCGCCCGAACTCATCGACGTCGCGACCGATCTGCAGAACAATGGCCAGTCGGTGTACGTGGAAATCGATCGCGCTTCGGCGGCGCGCTACGGCATCACGCCAGCCACCGTCGACAACGCGCTCTACGACGCGTTCGGCCAGCGCATCATCTCGACGATCTTCACGCAGTCGAACCAGTACCGCGTGATCCTCGAAGCGCAGCCGCAAATGCAGCATTACACCGAGTCGCTGAACTCGATCTACCTGCCGTCGTCGACGTCGTCGGGCGGTCAGGTGCCGCTGGCTTCCATCGCGAGCTTCCATGAAAAGCCCGCGCCGCTGCTCGTCACGCACCTGAGCCAGTTCCCGGCCACGACGGTGTCGTTCAACCTGGCGCCGGGCGCATCGCTCGGCGAGGCCGTGAAAGCGATCCAGCAGGCAGAGAAGGACGTCGGCCTGCCCGCCTCGTTCCAGACTCGCTTCCAGGGTGCCGCGCTCGCGTTCCAGGCATCGCTGTCGAACGAACTGTTCCTGATTCTCGCCGCCATTGTCACGATGTACATCGTGCTCGGGGTGCTGTACGAGAGCTTCGTGCATCCCATCACGATCCTCTCGACGCTGCCCTCCGCGGGCGTCGGCGCGCTGCTGGCGCTGCTGCTCACGGGCCACGATCTCGACATCATCGGCATCATCGGCATCGTGCTGCTGATCGGCATCGTGAAGAAGAACGCGATCATGATGATCGACTTCGCGCTCGAAGCGGAACGCGAGCATGGCAAGCCGCCGCGCGAAGCGATCTATCAGGCGTGTCTGCTGCGCTTCAGGCCCATTCTGATGACCACGATGGCGGCGCTGCTCGGCGCGCTGCCGCTCATGCTCGGCACGGGCGCGGGCTCCGAACTGCGCCGGCCGCTCGGCATCGCGATCGCGGGCGGCCTGATCGTGAGCCAGTTGCTGACGCTGTTCACGACGCCCGTGATCTATCTCGGCTTCGACTCGATTGCGCGGCGCTTGCGTGCGCGCTTTCACCGTGACGGCCATCGCGACGGCCCCGCGCGTCCACCCGCCACCGACGCTGACGTTTGAGAAAGAGGCCGAAACGATGAATCTGTCGCGCCCCTTCATTCAGCGCCCGGTCGCCACGACGCTGCTCGCGATCGGCATTGCGCTATCAGGCCTGTTCGCGTTCGCGAGGCTGCCTGTCGCGCCACTGCCGCAAGTCGATTTCCCGACCATCTCGATTCAGGCGAGCCTGCCCGGCGCGAGCCCGGAGACGGTCGCGACCAGCGTGGCGAGCCCGCTCGAGCGGCATCTCGGCACGATCGCCGACGTCACCGAGATGACCTCGTCCAGTTCCGTCGGTTCTGCGCGCATCACGATGCAGTTCGGCCTGAACCGCAACATCGACGGTGCGGCGCGCGATGTGCAGGCGGCCATCAATGCGGCGCGCGCCGACCTGCCCGCAAGCCTGCGTTCGAACCCGACGTATCACAAGGTGAATCCCGCCGACGCGCCGATCCTGATTCTCGCGCTCACGTCGAAGACGATGACGGCGGGCCAGCTGTACGACTCGGCGGCGACCGTGCTGCAACAGTCGCTGTCGCAGGTGGACGGCGTCGGCGAGGTCGACGTGAGCGGCTCGGCAAATCCCGCCGTGCGCGTCGAACTGGAGCCGCAGGCGCTGTTCCACTACGGCATCGGTCTGGAGGACGTGCGCGCGGCGTTGGCGTCGGCGAACGCGAACAGCCCGAAGGGTTCGATCGAGTTCGGCCCGAACCGCGTGCAGCTCTACACCAATGACCAGGCGAAGAAAGCGTCGCAATACAAGGATCTCGTGATCGCGTATCGCGACGGCGCCGCCGTGCGTCTGTCCGATGTCGCGGAAGTGGTCGATTCCGTCGAAGATCTGCGCAACCTCGGCCTGATGAACAACGAGCGCTCGGTGCTCGTCATTCTGTACCGGCAGCCGGGCGCAAACATCATCGAGACGATCGACCGCGTGAAGGCAATGATTCCGCAACTGAAGGCATCGCTGCCCGCCGCCGTCGAAGTCACGCCGACGGCCGACCGCTCCACGACCATTCGTGCGTCGCTAAAGGACACGCAATACACGCTGATGATGGCCGTTGCGCTCGTCGTGATGGTCGTGTTCCTGTTCCTGCGCAACTGGCGCGCCACGCTGATTCCGAGCGTCGCCGTGCCCATCTCGATCATCGGCACGTTCGCGGCGATGTACCTGCTCGGCTTTTCAATCGACAACCTGTCGCTGATGGCGCTGACCATCGCGACGGGCTTCGTCGTCGACGACGCGATTGTGGTGCTGGAGAACATCGAACGGCACATCGAGAGCGGCATGCCGCGCATGAAGGCGGCGTTCGTCGGCGCGCGCGAGGTCGGCTTTACGGTGATGTCGATCAGCATTTCGCTGGTCGCCGTGTTCCTGCCCATTCTGCTGATGGGCGGCATCGTCGGGCGGCTGTTCCGCGAGTTCGCGCTGACGCTGTCGCTCGCGATCGGCATGTCGCTGATCGTGTCGCTGACGCTCACGCCGATGATGTGCTCGCGCCTGCTGTTCGAGCCGCACGAAAAGAAGGAAGAAGGCCGTTTCGCGCGCTGGCTCGAACGCGGCTTCAACTGGATGCAGCGCGGCTATGCCCGCACGCTCGGCTGGTCGCTGCGCCATCCGCTGCTGATCCTGACGGTGCTGCTGCTGACCATCGCGCTGAACATCTGGCTGTACATCGTCGTGCCGAAGGGCTTTTTCCCACAACAGGACACGGGGCGCCTCGTCGGCGGCATCCAGGCCGACCAGTCGACCTCGTTTCAGGCGATGAAAGTGAAGTTCTCCGAGATGATGAAGATCGTCCAGGCGAATCCTGCCGTCGACAGCGTGGTCGGCTTCACGGGCGGCCGGCAGACCAACTCGGGCTTCATGTTCGTGTCGCTCAAGCCGAAGGCCGAGCGCAAGATTTCCGCCGATCAGGTGATCCAGCAGTTGCGGGCACCGCTGTCCGACGTTGCGGGCGCGCGCACGTTCCTGCAGGCGGTGCAGGACATCCGCGTCGGCGGGCGGCAATCGAACGCGCAGTATCAGTTCACGCTGCTCTCCGACACCACGTCTGACCTGTACCAATGGACGCCGCGGCTGACAGAGGCGCTGCAAAAGCGCCCGGAACTGGCCGATGTCAATTCCGACCAGCAGCAAGGCGGTCTTGAGGCGATGGTGACGATCGACCGCGCGACGGCCGCGCGACTGAACATCAAGCCCGCGCAGATCGACAACACCTTGTACGACGCGTTCGGCCAGCGGCAGGTGTCGACTATCTACAATCCTCTCAACCAGTATCACGTTGTGATGGAAGTCGCGCCGAAATACTGGCAGAGCCCCGATATCCTCAACCAGGTCTGGATCAGCACGTCGGGCGGCAGCGCGAGCGGCGCACAGTCGACCAACGCGACGGCGGGCACGGTGACATCGGCGGCGACGTCGAAGGCGACGACGGGCGCCGCGGCGGGCACGACGGCGTCGAGTGCGGCGGCCATCGCGTCGGACGCCGCGCGCAACCTGGCGAACAACTCGATTGCATCGAGCGGCAAGTCGAGCGCGTCGACGGGCGCGGCCGTGTCGACGTCGAAGGAAACGATGATTCCACTGTCGGCGATCGCGAGCTTCGGTCCGGGCACGACGCCGCTCGCGGTGAATCACCAGAGCCAGTTCGTCGCGTCGACCATCTCGTTCAATCTGCCGCCCGGCAAGTCGTTATCGGATGCGACGCAGATCATTTACCAGACGATGGCCGAGATCGGCATGCCAGGGACGATCCACGGCAGCTTCCAGGGCACGGCGCAGGCGTTTCAGCAATCGATGTCCGATCAGCCGATCCTGATTCTCGCGGCGCTTGCGGCCGTGTATATCGTGCTGGGCATGTTGTACGAGAGCTACATCCATCCGCTGACGATCCTGTCGACGCTGCCGTCGGCGGGGGTCGGTGCGCTGTTGGCGCTGCTGCTGTTCAATACGGAGTTCAGCATCATTGCGTTGATTGCGGTGATATTGCTGATCGGCATTGTGAAGAAGAACGCGATCATGATGGTTGATTTTGCAATCGACGCGTCGCGCAAGGGTCTTTCTTCGCGCGATGCGATCGAGCAGGCCTGTTTGCTGCGGTTTCGTCCAATCATGATGACCACGTGTGCCGCGCTTCTCGGCGCGCTGCCGTTGGCGTTCGGGCGCGGTGAAGGAGCTGAACTGCGCGCGCCCCTCGGACTCGCTATTGTGGGTGGGCTGATTGTGAGCCAGATGCTGACGCTCTATACCACGCCCGTTGTTTATCTTTATATGGATCGAATCCGGGTTCGGTGGGAGGCCCGGCGTGGGCCGGGCCGGCGCGCGAAGGCGGTCGATGCGGGTTGAGGTTTTTTGTCTGCGAATGCGGCGCAGACAAAAAACCACTTAAAGCTTCTGCACCATTGCCAGAGCGAAAATTCTGGCCCATTGCCGAGCCTCGCGCTCGGAACGCATTGGCAGACGCCACTCAGGATGCGCCGCATCTTTCACTTCCAGCTTCACCTGCCACCGCTCGCCGTCCCGCACGGGCTGCGCCCCACGAAGATCGGCAAAAATATACGATCCCCGCAAACCGGCGACCTGCATGTCGCACAGCCGCTTGCCAGCAGCGAGCCGTACGCCGCCCCACGCTCCTTTGATCTCATGGGTCCAGTCGCCGTCGCGAATGTTCGCCGAGACTTCCTTGTGGCGGCGCCACCACCACCCCAGTGCCGCGAGCACCAGCGCGGCAAAGAGAAGCGCCACTCCCACGGCAACGCCCGGGCCGAAATGCGCGGACAGCGCATGGAACGCCTGCACACAGCCGTAAATCAGGGCGATCAGGGCAAACAGGGCGACAACAATCGGCATGGCTTGTGTCCAGCAAGTGCGCTACATCGACAGGAAACGCGTCCCTTCATGCCAGGCAGACGGCACGTAGCTAAAAGCGCGGCGCATGAAGCCGCACCGCTCACCCGCCACCGGTCAGCAATCTTATGGCTGCTTGTGCGTCGCCGCCCACTGTTTGAGCGCCTGCATCGTGTTCTCGACGTGCTTGTCCGGCGAGAGACTCGTGTACTCGTAAATGATCTTGCCGTCAGGCGCTATCACATACGACACGCGGTTCGCCATCGACGCATGCATCGGCAGCCCCGCGTCGTACGCGTTGATGACCTTCGAATCGGGATCGGCGGCAACCGGGAATTTGCTGCGGCATTCGCTCACCGAAAACTTCGTCAACGTGTCGATGTTGTCGTGCGACACACCGATCACCGTCGCGCCGTACTTCTTGTACTCGTCGACGGCCTCCGCAAATTCATGCGCTTCGATCGTGCAACCCTTCGTGAACGCGGCCGGATAGAAGTACAGGACGACGGGGCCCTGCTTTAATGCATCGGCAAGCGCATACGTGTAGGTCTTGCCGCCCAGCGACGCCTGCGTCGTGAAGTCAGGCGCGTTGTCGCCCGGCTTCAGCGTGGCGAAAGCCGTCAGCGCATGGAGCGATAAACCCGCGCACAGCGCAGCTGCCAGCGCGAACGGCACAATCTTTTGCTGCATGTCGAGTCCTCGAATCGTGAGCGCACGTTCTGGGTGCGACGGATTCGCGATGCCGGCGGGCACATCGGACATCGCGAGCCCGAGCTTCCGTCCCATATTGGATCACGTTTGACGATTGCGCGTCGGCGGGCCGCCCACGCGCGCGCACGCAGCTGTGTGGCTCACTCCACGAGATGCGCGCCGAACCACGCGGCCGCCGACAGATTCAACTCGGCGAGCACGCTCGGCGTGAGCGCGGCGAACTCTTCCAGCGACTGCGCCAGCGACTGGGCGCTCGCAATCGCGGCGGCATCCTGCGCCTCGCCCGCCGCTTCCGCGATGTTGAGCAGCGCGCCCATCGGTCCCGTGCGCTCGACAATCGCATCGCGAATCAGCGGTGAAAGGTCGAGGGGATCGAGCGTCGCGTCCGGCGTCGAATCGACGAGCACATGCACGAGCGAGAACACGCCCGTCAGGAACGCGGCGTCGGCGAAGGCCTCGTCGTTCGGGTGGATCCAGCGCGCGGCCAGTTCCATAAAGCGCGCGCGCGTGCCCGCCAGCTGCACGAGGGGATCGGAGCGCCACGGCAGTTCCCCGATGCCCGCGTACAGCAGCAATTGCGCCCAGCGCGCTATCTGTCGCGTGCCCGTCGCGATGATCGCTTCACGCAGCGACGCGATATTGCGCCCCAGGCCAAACGCGCTCGAATTGACGAGCCGCAACAGCTGCATCACCACATTGGGATTGCGCTTCAGCTCGGCCTCAAGCTCGACGATGCGCGCATCGCGTGCGAGCAGCGCCAGCAGACGCAGCAGCGACGTGCGCGACGAGCGCGTGCGACGCGTCGACAGGACCTGCGGCCGCGCGAAGAAGTAACCCTGAAACAGGTCGAAGCCCAGCTCGCGCGCAAGCGCAAAGTCTTCGCGCGTCTCGACCTTCTCGGCGATCAGGGTCTTGCCGTGGCTCGCCAGCGCCTGCGTGAGGGCGGCCAGGCGGGTGCGATCCGTCTCGAGAAAGTCGACCTTGACGATATCCGCATACGGCAGCGCGGCATACAGGTTGGGCGAGAGTTCGCACACGTCGTCGAGCGCGACGCGAAAACCCGCGCGGCGCAGTTCCTCAATACGGGCGATGAGCCGCTCGTCGAACTCGACCGTCTCGAGAATTTCGAGCACGAAGCGCTCGGGCTCCATCAGATGCACGATGTCGTCGAACAGCAGATCGCGCCCGATGTTCACGAAGCCACGGTGCGAGCCAAGGACGGACGGCACGCCGATGCTGCCGATCGTGCGCACCACGACTTGGGCCGTGGCCTGCGCGTCGTCGGACACTTCAGCGTAGTTCCGTGCGCTGCCGCGAAACAGCAGTTCGTAAGCGTGCAACGCGCCATCGCGGTCGAGGATCGGCTGACGCCCGACATAGACGAACTGCGCCGAAGAGATTGCTTCGTCCGCTTCTTCCTCTGCGCCTGCTTGCGCAAACGTTTGAAGGCGGCCGGCATCGTCGGTGTCTTGATACGGATCAGGCATTTTTCACAGCTTGGATTCGGAAAACAGCTTGCACGCAGGACTTGCGTAGAGCGCTTGCCGCCCCGCTTGTCTGGCGGATTAACGGAACGCCGTGGCCGCCACTTTAGCGGAATCCCTCCCGCCATGTACAGGCGCCGCGCGCGTTTCGATTCCTTACCACGTGTTATGGCGCCTTTTATGTCCAACGGCTAAAGATTCCGCCGAAAACGTCGATAACCCGTTCTGATGGACGGCCTCGCGCCTGCCCCGATTCGGCCAGCCGACGGGCGTCGCAGCGGCGTCCAGCCTCAAGACGAACCGGGTAGTCAGCGATACACATGGAAGCGACCAGGATCACCCCAGCCCGCCGGGGCTTGCTGCGCACGGCGATCGACCGATTGCGCGCGGTCCGTCAGCCCGCACGCGCGACGGTTGCGCCGGGCACGCCAGCCGTCTCGCACGGGCTCGAACAGGCCGCAGGCGCCGTCGACTTCCTCGCGCATGTAGCTCACAATCTCACCTTTCTATATGTCTCCGACGCGAGCCTGCGCTTTATCGGCTACCACCGGGAATATCTGCAAACGGTCACGCTGCACGAACTCGTCGCGCCAGGCGACGTAGCGCGGCTGGACGCCGCACTGCGCCGCGCCGACGAAAGCGGCGCCGTCGAAAAAATCACGCTGGACCTGATCAAGTCGCTGACCTATCCCGTGCCTGTCGAGCTGCGTATCGCGCGCAACTGCCACGACGGCATCGAGGGCTACGCGATCGCCGGCTTCGACGTGTCGAGCTGGCGCGCGACAGAAGCGAGCCTCAAACATCAGCTGCATCACGACAATCTGACGGGCCTCGCGAACGTGCCCGCCCTCGTCGAGGAAATGCGCCACGCGCAACAGAAGGCGGATGCAACAGGCAAGTCCGCTGCCCTGCTGCTGCTCGATATCGACGACTACCAGCGCGTGAACCGCGCGCTCGGCTACGACGCGGGCGACGAGATGCTGCGCGATACCGCCCGGCGCCTGTCTAACATGACGACGCAAGGCGAAGTGATCGCGCGCATCTCCAGCGACGAATTCGCGATCCTGCTGCCACCCGTGCACGCCCGTGCCGACACGGCGTTGGCCGCCGAAGCGCTCGCGCGGCGTCTATTGACGGCCATCCAGCAGCCGTACACGTTTAACCGGCAGCCAGTCCATCTGTCGGCGAGCGTCGGCATCGCGCTCTATCCGGACACGCAGCAGGCGGGCGAATCGCCCGATGCGCCGCCGCGCGACAGCCAGCTGCTGCGCTGGGCCGATTATGCGCTGTCGCGCGCGAAGGCAGCGGGCGGCAACACGCTCGCGTTCTACATGCCCGACGACAGCCCCGCCGACGCCGAACGTCTGAAGCTCGAATCGGACCTGTACGACGGCGTGCGCAACGGCGAGTTTTCGCTGCACTTCCAGCCGATCACGAGCAGCCAGACCCGCGGCGTGGTCGGCGTCGAGGCGCTGATCCGCTGGCAGCATCCCGTGCACGGGCTCGTGCCGCCGTCGATGTTCATTCCCCTCGCCGAATCCGTCGGTCTCATCAACTACCTGGGCAACTGGGTGCTGAAGGCCGCGTGCATGCAGCTGATCCGCTGGGACACGCAAGGCATCCGGCTGCAATACGTCGCCGTGAATGTGTCGCCGCAGCAGTTCCGCGACCCGCGCTTCAAGGAAAGCGTGCGCGAAGCGATCGCACTGACGGGCATCGACCCGCACCGGCTCGTGTTCGAGATCACGGAAAGCCTGCTGATGCATGACCCGCAGCACGCGACCACGCTGCTCGAAGAACTGACAGGCCTCGGCATCCGCTTCGCCGTCGACGATTTCGGCACCGGCTATTCGAGCCTTGCGTATCTGCAACGCTTTCCGCTCGCCAAGTTGAAAATCGACCGGAGTTTTGTGGAGAATCTGCTAACCTCGCGCAACGATCAGGCGATCGTCAGCGCCGTGGTGGGTCTTGCGCAGACGCTCGACCTCGAACTCGTCGCGGAAGGTGTCGAGACGGAAGCACAACGCGACCTGCTGACCGAGATGGGCTGCGACCACATTCAGGGCTGGCTCGTCTGCAAGGCACTGCCATCGGAAGAACTCGCGCAGCGTTTCGAATCGCGCGCGCTTCATGTGCATGGTGAAGCGTGACCGACTCGACGCGTAGCGAAACCGTAGTGCCACTCACTGGAAACTGTATGCCTCTTGCGGGACTCTCATGCTAAAGGCTGCGCTGCTTGACCGGCTCTGGGGTCGCATGAACGAGCGCGGTGACTTTCCGATGCTGCAGCAGTCGCTCCGCACGACGATGGCCGCGATGAGCAACGACGACCTCGATTTCAGCGGGCTCGTGCAGATTGTGCTTTCCGACTTCGCGCTGACCCAGAAGGTGCTGCGTCTCGCGAATTCGGCGATGTACATGGCGTTCGGCGGCAACATCACGACCGTGTCGCGCGCGCTGATGGTGCTCGGCATGGATGCCGTCGGGCATCTCGTCGTCGGCCTGAAGATCGTCGATCACTTTCATCACAGCGCGCCGCGCCGTATCGACGCGAAGCTCGAACTCAACCGGACCATGCTGTCCGGCTGCGTCGCGCGCAAGCTCACCGAGCGCGGCGACCTGCGCGAGGGCGAAGAGGCCGTCGTCTGCACGCTGATGCGGCAGATCGGCAAGCTGCTGGTCGTGTTCTACCTCGATGCCGAGTGGGACCAGATTCGCCGCCAGGTCGATACGGGCATGGGCGAGAACGAAGCATGCGAAAGCGTGCTCGGCGTGACGTTCGAGGAAATCGGCCTGGAAGCGGCCACACGCTGGCGTCTGCCCGCGCTGATCCGTGTCGGCATGACCGAGTTCGATCCGCTGCAGAATGACGAGCCGCGCCAGGTGCAATGGCTGCGCGCAATCACGAACTACTCGACGGAAGTGGCGAACGTGCTGACACAGCCGCATCTGCCCGAGTCGCAGCGCGACGTGCGCATCGCGGAACTCGCGCAGCGCTACAGCCGCACGCTCAACAGCGATCCCGACGTGCTCGTCGACATGAGCCTCACGCTCGCCGAAGAAGAGACCCGCGATGGCGTGATGCGCGAGATCTTCGAACTGCGCGCGAACGCCGATGCGATTGCGCGCGAGTCACTCGACCCCGAATCGTGCATCCGCGCAGGGGTCGGCGAATTGCAGGCGTTGCCGAGCGACAGCGGACTCGCGCCTGCGCTCGCAATGGCCTCCGAGACGGTGCTCGCGGGTCTGCAGTTCGAGCGCACCGTGGTGTTCGTGCGGCACGGCAGCGGTATCTTCAAGGCATCGATGGGTTTCGGCGCGAAGATCGACGCGGCGCTGCCCAAGCTCAGCTTCGCGACGGCGTTCGAACCCGACGTGTTTCATCTTGCGATCGCGAACTCGGTCGGCATCTTTATCGAGAACGCACGCGATCCGAAAATGCATGCGCGACTGCCGCAGTGGTATCGCCGTGCCTTCGACGGCGTGCATTCGTTCGTGCTGTTGCCCGTGGTGCTCGAGAACAAGTCGACGGTTGCCCTGCTCTACGGCGACTGGGCGCATCACGATGTGCCGCGCCGCATCTCGCAGCGGGAAATGGCCGCGCTCAATGAACTCGCGCGTGAATTGGGCCGGTTCTTCGCGTATGCGCCCGTGAGCGAACTAGAAACGCTTTGATGCCCGGCGCGGGCTGAACGCCATGCGCCCTCTTCCGTCGACCGCGCGGCTCAGGTTGTCGAACCGCGCGGCATCTGGCGTTAGTCCTCGATACGCTCCAGCCCCGTGGCCTCCGCACTGCGGTCGGCGGTGCCCGCCCAAGCGGCGGCGACGAGGCCCATCTGCGCGATGTCGCTCACCTGCACGCCGTCGAGTGTCGAGCACGCGCTTTCGATGTCCGACCACGCGCCGCGCTCAAGCGCTTCGACCAGTGTGAGCAACTTGCCGAGTGCGCCTTCTCGCAACAGAATCGCATCGCGGATCGGCTTGGACAGCGCGAGCACATTGAGCGTATGTTCGAGCGAGCCGCCGAACACCGAATCGACGAACGAAAACACGCCCGTGAGAAAAGCCGCGTCGGTTTCGTCACGGCCGGCTTCGGGCAGACGTTCGACGGCCAGCTCCATGAAACGCGCGCGTGTTGCGGCGAGTTGCAGCAGCGGATCGTCTTCGAGCGCGACCTTGCGGCCGTCCGCGTAGAGCAGCAGCTGCGTCCAGCGCGCGATGCGGTTCGTGCCCGTCGCGTTGATCGCTTCGCGCAAGGTCGTGACCTTGCGGCCCATCGCGAGGCCGCTCGAATTGGCGAGGCGCATCAGGTGCATCACGAGCACCGGGTTCAGTTTGAGTTCGGCTTCGAGCTGCGCGACAGTCGGTTCGCCGCCGAGCAGTTGCAGCAGATTCAGCAGCGCATGACGCGGCGCGCTTACCTTGCGTGCCGCCGCACCTTGCGGATTCGCGAAGTAATAGCCCTGAAAGCGGTCGAAGCCGAGATTGAGCGCCTGTTCGAACACCTCTTGCGATTCGACGCCCTGCGCGATCAGCAGCTTGCCCGCCGATTTCAGCACGCTCGCGAATTTGGGCAGCACGGCCTGCGGGATGCGGTTCATGTCGATCTTCACAGCGTCTGCGTAAGGCAGCAGACGCGCGAAGGTTTCGTCGGCTTGCGCAACGTTGTCGATCACGAAGCGATAGCGGCGGCCATGCAGTTCGACGAGGCGTGCGATCAGCGTGTCGTCCGCAACGATGTCGGGCGGCAGCTCGAGCATGAAACGCTCGGCGGGCAGGCTGCGGATGGCCTCGTCGAACAGCAGCTCACGCGTGACGGGCAGGTAGCCCGGATGATTGGCGAGCGCGGCGCGCACGTCCTGCTGCAACACGGCCTGGATGAAGCGCTCGGCGGCGCTCGGACCGGGCTTCGGCCGTTCGCTGTCCGTCACTTCTGCGGCTTCGCGGGTTTCGGCGACTGGCGCTTGATACAGTTTGAGTTCGAACGCGCACAGCATGTTGTCGCGGTTCAGGATGGACTGACGGGCAAACGAAACGTTTGCGCGCGCATCCTGCGTGATGCCCGGAACGCCTTCTGCGTGGCGTTCAGCGACTGCGGTGATGGTCATTCCCGGTCCCCTGTCGATCCGGGTACGCGCTCGCGCGCAGAACCGGACCCCGTGCAAGTAGTTGTGGCGAAGCGTTGCGCTTCGTGCTCTCAGTATCGTTCTGGCGACGACTCTGTACGACCTGTCGAGGCGTCTTCCCCGTGCGCCGATTTTAGCGCACGCGGACTGGCGCAGGGGCACGGCGAAGCGAAAAAAGGCTATAAAACAAGGCCAAAAAAGCACAACCGGCCGTTCGAGGCGGCCGGTTGTGCTGCTGTCGCTGCGATGCTTCGCAACGGATAACGCTTGCCTTACTTGAGCACGACTTTTACGTCGAAGTACTTCGCGGCGAGCTTGTCGATGGTGCCGTCGGCTTTGAGTTCCTTGAGTGCCTGGTTGACGGCGTCCTTTAGCTGGGCGTCGCCCTTGCGCAGACCGAAGCCGACGCCCGAGCCGAGCAGCTTCTCATCGGACACGGCCGGCCCGGCGAATTCGAAGCCGGCGCCTTGCGGCTTCTTGAGGAAGCCCTTGGATGCCGCTTCCGCGTCCTGGAACGACGCATCGAGACGGCCGGCGACGAGGTCTGCGTACACCTGATCCTGCGTCTGATAGGGAACCACGTCGACGCCGGCGGGCGCCCACTTCGCCTTCGCGTAGGTTTCCTGGATCGTGCCTTGCAGCACGCCGACGTGCTTGCCCTTGAGCGAAGCGGGCGTCGGCTGCAGGCCGCTGCCTTTCTTCGCGATCATCTGATTGGGGATCACGTAGATGGGATCGGTGAAGTCGATGACGGCGCGGCGCTGGTCGGTGATCGACATATCGGAGTTGATCGCGCTGAACTTGCGGGCCTGGAGCGCGGGGATGAGGCCGTCGAATGAATTCTCGACCCATACGCACTTCGTCTTGAGCTTGGCGCAGACGGCGTTGCCGATATCGATATCGAAGCCTTGCAGGTCGCCGGCGGGCGACTTCGATTCGAACGGCGCGTAGGATGCTTCGACGCCGAAGCGGATTTCCTTGATTTCGGTTGCGGTTGCGTGTGCCGTTGCTGTCACGGCAGCGCCTACGAATGCGGCGAGCGCGGCCGTCTTTTGCCAACTCAATTTCATTGGGTGCTTTCCTCAAGATGTGCAGGCGGCGGTATGCCCCGCCTTGGGCGTGCGGACGATCATTGCAGCGCCCAATCGGCGATTCAAACGATATTGCCGGGTTTGATGCGTTGCAGCAGGTGTTCCGCCGAGGCGGGGATTTTACAGACTCTTCTGTTCGCGACGCGGTTCGGGCTTTGGTTTCTCTCGCGAAGCGGTGTGTGGGTTCTGGTTTTTTTGTTTGCTCCGCAGCGGCGAAGTTGCAAGTTCTTGTCGGTCGTGTGCAAGGGCCATGCTTGTTTCTTGTCTGCACCGCAGTCGATCTTCTTGCCTGCGGCGCGGCGTTGCCGGTTTTTCTTCGCGGGCATCCGCGATGTGCCTTCGTTGTTCATGCGTTGCCCCTGTGCGGGGCGGCACTTACTTTCTTTGCCGCGGCAAAGAAAGTAAGCAAAGAAAGCCGCTCACACCGCCAGCCCGTGTGTTTGCCCACGGGCCCTCAACGGCCCCGTCCTGTATGCGGTAACGCGCTATCCGGCGCCCGGTGCCAGCGCCTTGAACCAGCGCATCACCCGCTCCAGTCATCCGTAGTGCAGCCAGCGGCAGCGAATCGTCTGCGCCGCCCAGGTGGCAAACTGTGTGTAGGTGGTCGCACCGCATGCGTTGCCGATCCTGGGACACCGATCCGCTTTTCGGTCCGGAGTGGTGCACTTCCCCTCGCGACGGCCTAAGCACAGTTTGCCACCTGGCGGCCGTGAACTTTCGGAAAACGCAATCCGTGACGCGGGAGTGCGAAGCGGGTGAGGCGAATCCAGGAGCGCTGGCAACGAACATCGGTTAGCGCGTTGCCGCATACAGGACGGGGCCGTTGGGGGCCCGTGGGTAAGAACAGGCACTGGCGGTGTGAGCGGCTTTCTTTTGCCTACTTTTCTTTGCCGCAGCAAAGAAAAGTAGGTGCCGCCCTGCACAGGGGCAACGCAAGAAGTACGAAGGCACATCGCGGATGCCCGCGAAGAAAAAACCGGCAACGCCGCGCCGCAGGCAACAACAGCGACTGCGTCCCAGACAAGGAACTACTTCAAACCAGCGTGAATCTCGCCGGTAGTCTCAACCACCAGCAACGCTGCCCGGAGCCCGGGCTTGACGCCAGCATTAGGAAAGACGATGCGCTCTTCGTCATGTCGCACGACATACCGATACTCGCCATCCCGCGCGAGAACCGTATCGCGCTCAAAAGCCGTGAAATTGGCGACATCGTCAGCAAGCAGCAACTCGAATGAATCGCTCCGCTTGGTGATCTGATCGATCACGGTAAACACCCGCGGCAAAGCCAATGAACCCTCACCCTGCTCGCCCGCGATCATCTGGCGTAACGCGCCATCGGCAAAAGCAAAACGAACCAGATCGTTCTGACCAAACGGCCGCACCTTTCCAAGTTCAAGCGTGCACGCTTGAGCACCACACTCAGACGCAGTGAAATGTGAATACGTATTGCCCTTCGTCGTGTGCAACAACACCGCCGCAATCCGCGCGTCCCGCAACCACTCGAACATCGCACGCGACAAGGGTGCCCCCGTATGCGGCAACAACGCGAACTGCTCGAATACGGAAGCGCGAATCGCCGTGTGCATGTCGACATGCCAACGCGCGCCCGGCGCATCCGATGCGCCAGCAAAGAACCGCAACGCGATACCTTCGAGCGCCTGCGCACGCGGCGTCTCGCGACTCGCAGGCAATGCCACATGCCGCCCGCTGAACAGCCGGTTCAGATCGTCGTCGATATAGCGGCACGACTCGCGCATCGCCTGCACATTGCCGAGTATCACCAGCAATCGGCAAGCGAGTGCTGCACGCCCATTGGCGATATCGCGCACGAGAAACGACAGCAGTTCGATGGGCGCCGTCTCGTCGCCATGAATGCCTGCCGATGCAAGCACGCTGCGCACGTCGCGCCGCGCCGGTGTGGCGGGCTCGAACTGCAGCACGCCATCGTCGATCCACGTCCAGCGTACGCCATTCACACCCACGCCCTCGCGCGCATCGTCGGCAGGCCGATGACCGGCAAGCGTGAACGCGAGGAAGTCATCGAGCATCGATGGATCAGCGCTGGAAGTCATACAGCGAACCCAGGCCAAGAATCTGCGTCAGTTCATCGAGTGCCGTTCGCGACTCGTTCAGCAACTTCGGATCGGCCAGATCGGCGGGCGCGAGGCGATCGCGATAGTGCTTCTCGATCCAGTCGTCCAGCCGCGTAAAGAGCGTGTCGTCGATCCACACGCCCGGCGCCACGGCAGCACGCTCCGCCTCGTTAAGCACGACACGCAGGCGCAGGCATGCGGGGCCGCCGCCGTTCTTCATGCTTTCACGCAGATCGAAGACCAGCACGTCGTCGATCGGCGCCTTGCTTGCAGCGAGTTCATCGAGGTAAGCCGCCACACGCGAATTCTCGCGGCACTCCTGCGGCACGACGAGCACCTGCCTGCCGTCACCGCGCAACAGCAACTGGCTGTTAAACAGATACGACGATACGGCATCGGCGACGCTTACCTGCGCGTCCGGCACTTCGATCACGTTGAACTCGCCGTTGAGCTTCGCCAGCTTCACGCGCAGTTCGTCGTACACGGACTTCTGATCGACGAAGGCAAGCTGATGGCAAAACAGCGTGCGTGCATTGCCGACCGCGATCACGTCGTTATGAAACACCCCCGCATCGATCACGTCGGGCGTCTGCTGCGCGTACACGGTCGCGTCGTCGGCAAGACCATGACGATGCGCGACGGCACGGCTCGCCTCGAACGTCTGACGTGCAGGGAAACGCTTCGGCTCCGGCCCGCGGCGATATTCGCTGCGGCCATACACGAAGAACTCGACGCCCTTCGCGCCATATTCCGCGCAAAAGCGCGTGTGATTGGCCGCGCCTTCGTCACCGAGCGCGGGCGTACCGGGCAGCGCCTCGTGCACGACGAAGCGCGACGGGTCCGCGAACATCGCGCGCAGCGTGCGGCGCGTCGACTCGTGCTCAATCGCGCGATGCAGCTTGCTCGTCAGGTTCGCGGGCGTGAAATGCACGCGGCCGTCGTGCGTATCCGCCGAGGGACTCACCGTCGCCGCATTCGCGGTCCACATCGCCGATGCGGAACTTGCCGCCGCGAGCAGCTCGGGCGCGTTCTTCGCCACCCGCTCGATCACGCCCGCCTCGTCGCCGGCAAAGCCGAGTTCGCGCAACAGGCGCATCGACGGGCGCTCCTGCGGCGGCAACACGCCCTGCTTAAACCCGAGGTCCGCGAGCTGCTTCATCTTGCGCAGTCCCTGCTTGGCGGCCATCTTCGGGTTCGCGATGGACTTGTCGTTGTTCTGCGACGCGACGTTGCCGAACGACAGCCCTGCGTAATTGTGGGTCGGTCCAACGAGTCCGTCGAAATTGGCTTCAGTGGCTTGCATCGTCGATCCTTAGAAATGAAGACCCGGCGACACGCTCGCGGGCATCTGCAGTTGCGCGCTTTCAACGGAGGCCATCGGGTACGCGCAGTAATCGGCTGCGTAATACGCGCTCGGCCGGTTGTTGCCCGAGCGGCCCGTGCCGCCGAACGGCGCCGCCGACGACGCGCCATTGGTCGGCCGGTTCCAGTTCACGATGCCGGCGCGGATCGTGCGCTGGAAGTGCGTCCACAACATCTCGTCGTCGGCAAGCAGGCCCGCGGACAAACCGAACTCGGTATCGTTCGCGCCCGCGATCGCTTCGTCGAACGAGCCGTAACGGACGATCTGCGCGAGCGGTCCGAAATGTTCTTCGTCGGGCAGGTTCTGCACGTTCGTGACATCGAGAACGGCGGGCGTCACGAAGCCCAGCTTGGGATCGCGCTGCGTCATGCGCAGCAGCGGCTTCGCGCCTTCGGCGAGCAGACGCGCCTGCGCGTCGACGAGACGCGCCGCCGCACGCGCCGAAATCACGGCGCCCATGTACGGCTGCGGATCGGCGTTGTATTCGCCGACCGCGATGTGCGAACTCACTTCGACGAAGCGCGCAATGAACCGCTCGCCGAACGCGTCGTTCGGCACGAAGATGCGGCGCGCACAGGTGCAGCGCTGCCCCGCCGACAGAAACGCCGATTGAATCGTGTGATGCACGGCAGCGTCGAGATCGGCGACGGGCGCGATCACGAGGGGATTGTTGCCGCCCATCTCCAGCGCGAGCACGATCTCGGGACGGCCGCCGAACTGCTTGTGCAACAGCGTGCCCGTGTCCGAGCTGCCCGTGAAGAACAGACCATCGATCTGCCGGTGATTCGCAAGCGCCACGCCCGTGTCCTTCTCGCCCTGCACGAGATTCAGCACGCCCGCAGGCAAGCCCGCATCGCGCCACACCTGGACGGTCGCACGCGCCACGCCCGGCGCGAGTTCCGACGGCTTGAACACGACGGTGTTGCCCGCGATCAGCGCGGGCACGATGTGCCCGTTCGGCAAGTGCCCCGGAAAGTTGTACGGACCGAACACGGCGACCACGCCATGCGGACGATGACGCAGCACGGCAGTGCCGTCCGCCATCGCGGTGCGCCGCTCGCCCGTGCGCTCGTTGTACGACTGGACGGAGATGTCGACCTTCGCCGACATCGACGCGACTTCCGTGCGGGCCTCCCACAACGGCTTGCCCGTCTCGCGGCCGATCGCCTCGGCGATCGACTCCTTGCGCTCGTTGATCAACGCAGCGAAGCGGCGCACGACGGCGACGCGTTCGTCGAGGCTCACGGACGACCACATCGCGAACGCACGGCGCGCGCTCATGACGGCGCGATCGACGTCTTCTGCCGACGCGCTATTGCCTTCCCACACCGTCGCGCCCGTGCCCGGGTTGCGCGATGCGAATGCGTGTCCTGTGCCGGCGACCCATTCGCCGTCGATGAAAAGCTCGCTCATGTGTTGGTCCTTATTTCTGTTTCAACGGCAGCACGCGCACCAGCTCGCCTGCCTTCACGTTCAATGCCGCCGCCTCGTCCGCCGCCAGACGGAACACGCCGTTCTCGACCAAGCCTGGCGCGACGCCCGTGCGGAAGTCGTCGAGCGACGTGTTCGACACCAGCGAACGCGGCCCATTCTCGTGCGCTTCGACGGCGGCGATCTCGACGGGCGCGACGACGCTCTCGCGTACTGTGCGCAAGTCGGCGATATGGCATTCCAGCACGGGGCCCGCGTCGAAGATATCGACGTGATTCTCATAGCGCAGCCCTTCAGCCTCGAGCATCTTGCGCGCGGGCAGCGTGTCGCTGTGCGTGAGCGCGATTGCATGCTGCGCTTCGTCGGGCAGCAATTCGACGTACACGGGGAAGCGCGGCATCAGCTCCGCGAGGAACGACTTGCGGCCATGCGAGCTGAGATAGTCGGCGGCATTGAAGTCGATCTGATAGAAGTGCGAGCCCACTGCGCGCCAGAACGGCGACGTGCCGTCCGCGTCGAAATGGCCCCGCAGCTCTGCGCAGATACGTTGCGGAAAGCGCTCGCGGAACTGTGCAATGAACATGAAACGCGACCGCGACAGCAGGCCGCCCACGCCATGCGCGCGATAACGCGGGCTCAGGAACAGCGAGCACACTTCCGCGTAGCCCGTCAGATCGTGCGAGATGTTCAGCGCACGCATGCGCGTCCAGATGCCGAGATCCTGCGACGCATGTACTACCGTGCTCACGCGATAGTTGTAGAACGGCTGCTCAAGTCCGACGGCCGTTTCGATTCCGCACACGCCCGCGATGTCCTTCGTCTGCGAGTCTTCCATCACGAAGAAGTAGCCTTTCTCGTGCGGCGCGGCCTTGTCCTCGATCGTGCGGCGCGCGCGCGCAATGCGCGCCGCGAGCGCATCGCGGTCCGGCTTGAAGGTGGTGAGACCGGGGCCCGTCTCCTGAGCGAGCGCGACGAGCGCGTCCACATCGCCCGTCTGCACGACGCGAACGACGATCATTGTGCTTCTCCCGTAGTCTGTTCCTGGTCCTGCCGATGCAGCGGCACGCAGCGCACCGTGTCGCCGTCGCGCACGTCGAGCGCATGGCGCGCCTCGGCGGGCAGTGGCGCCCCTTCTTCCGTCTGCGCAGGCAGATCGGCCAGCACGCAGCGGAATTCGCCCGGCTTGTTGCTCGCGATCAGATACGTCGTGCCGTGGCGCGCCGACGCTTCACGCACCGCCCGCGATTCGTTGCGCTTCACGCACGCGCTGCGATCGACCTGCGCGGTGAGCACGGGGCCGGCATCGAAAATATCGACGTAGCGGTCGGTCTCGAAGCCCTCTTCCATATGGATGTCGTACGCGAGCAGCGCCTTTTCGTCTGGCTCGCCGAGCACCCGCTGAGCCGCTTCGGGCAGCAGCGGCACATAGATCGGATAGCTCGGCATCACTTCCGCGATGAAGGTGCTGCTGCGTCCGCCCGACTGGACTTCGATATCGGCGAAATTGCGGCCGAAGAACTTGCGGCCGACGGCTTCCCAGAACGGCGACACGCCCGCGTCGTCGGTCACGCCGAGCAACAGCGAGAACACCTCCGACGTGAAGCGCTGGCGGTTCGCGGCGATGTACATCATGCGCGCACGCGACATCAGATGCGCGGCGGCATCGCCACGCATCTCCGGGTCGATGTAGAAACCCGCGAGACGGCTCTTGCCCGTGAGTTCATGCGACATCGTCAGCGCGTGGATCTTGCGGTTCACGTGCAGCTCGCGCGACGCATGAATGAGGGCATCGTTGCGGAACACGTAGAAGGGTTCCGAGTAGCCGGCTGCCGCGACAATGCTCGCCGTGCCATGCAGCTGGCCCGTCTCGCTGTCCTCCAGCACGAACAGATAGAACTCCTCGCCCGGAAAATCGACTTCCGCGCGAAACGAGTCTTCCGACAACGCGACGCGCGCCTCCAGCGCGCGCCGGTCGTGTGGCAGCGAGTGCAGCACGGGCTGCGCGTTGCGCGCCATCTGTTGCAACGCGTCGAGATCGGCCAGACGGCCTGGGCGGACGAAGAGCATCGTGGTCTCGTGTGTGGAGAGGGGCGAGTTACTTGGCGATTGCGACGGCGCCGACGACTTCCTCGACAGCTTTTTCGAAGCGCGCAAGGCCGTCGTTCATGTCGTCGACGGGAATGATCAGCGACGGCGCGAAACGCAGCACGTCCGGACCCGCCATCAGCATGATCACGCCATGCTTGCCAGCCGCCGTCACGAAGTCTTTCGCGCGGCCCTTATAGGCATCCGTAAGTTCGGCGCCGATCAGCAGGCCTTTGCCGCGCACGTCACTGAAGATGCCGAAGCGTTCGTTGATCTTCGCGAGCTTCGCTTTCAGCTGTTCGCTGCGCGTGCGCACGCCTTCGAGCAGCTTCGGGTCGCTGACGAGATCGACCACCTTCAGCGCGATCGCGGTTGCGAGGGGATTGCCGCCATACGTCGTGCCGTGCACGCCGACCTTGAAATGCGCGGCGAGTTCGTTCGTGGTCAGCATTGCGCCGATCGGGAAGCCGTTGCCGAGTGCCTTGGCCGTCGTCAGGATGTCGGGCGTCACGCCCGTGTCCTGGTATGCGTAGAAGAAGCCCGTGCGGCCGACGCCCGTTTGCACCTCGTCGAAAATCAGCAGTGCGCCGTGCTGGTCGCAGGCTTCACGCAACGCCTTGAGGAAGGCGGGATCGGCGGGAATCACGCCGCCTTCGCCCTGCACCGGCTCGACGATGACGGCGCAGGTCTTCGGACCGATGGCGGCGCGTGCGGCTGCGATGTCGTTGTACGGCAGATGCCTGATGCCTGCGGGCACGGGTCCGAAGCCTTCCGAGTACTTCGGCTGGCCGCCGACGCTCACCGTGAAGAAGGTGCGGCCGTGAAACGACTGCGTGAACGAGATGATTTCGTACTTGTCGGCACCATGACGGTCGAAGGCGACGCGGCGCGCAAGCTTGAGCGCCGCTTCGTTGGCTTCGGCGCCCGAATTCGCGAAGAACGCGCGCTCGGCGAAGGTGAGTTCCTCGAGGCGCTTCGCGAGACGCAGCACGGGTTCATTGGTGTAACCATTACCGATGTGCCAGAGTTTGGCGCCCTGCTCGTGCAGAACCTTCATCAGTTCGGGATGGCCGTGACCGAGGGCCGTGACGGCGATGCCGCCCGCGAAGTCGACGTAATCCTTGCCTTGCGTGTCCCATACACGAGAGCCTTGCCCCCGATCGGGGACGAAGGACGCCGGCGAGAAAACAGGGACCATGACTTCGTCGAAAGTCTGGCGGGTCACATTCTGGTCGTTCATGGTGGATCCTCGAGGCTCGTTCAGAGTAATGATCCGTAGTTTAGGTGACAGTGGGGGGATGTTCTTGCGTGGAAGCGACGGGTTCTTTTTTTATGTCTGCGACGCAGTCGAAGACATGAAACCCTTAAACCTCTGGCCTTTCGATCAACGCCCCCGCCCGCGGCTCATCCACCCCAGCGCGTGCAACACCCGCTCCGTGCTGCTTCTCGATCCAGTTGCGCCGCTCCTCACGCGGGGTCACGCCAAACCGCTCACGGTAGGCATTGGAGAAATGCGCAGCAGAAGAAAACCCACATGCAAGACTGATCTGCACAACGGACTTGCTGGTCCGCTGCAACTGCGTACGCGCCTTCGCGAGACGCAAACCGAGGTAGTACTTCGAAGGCATCGAGCCAAGATACTGCCGGAACAAGCGCTCCAACTGTCGGCGCGATACGCCGACCAATCCAGCGATCTCATCCGACGTCAACGGATCCTCGATATTCGCCTCCATCAGCAGCAACGCATCATTCAACCGTGGATGCCGCTCGCCAGGCGCGGTCACAAACGGTATGCGCTGCCGCTCTTCGCCGGAACGCAGCGTGCCGACACCCATCGTATCGGCGATCCGTTCGGCAAGTTCAGGACCATGCTCGCGCCCGATCATCGCCAGCATGAAATCGACGGTCGCCTGGCCGCCCGCGCAGGTGGCCCGGTCGCGATCGATTTCGAAGATCTGCTGCGTGACGATGGAACGCTCGAATTGCTCGATGAACTGCTGATACGTCTCCCAGTTCACACTCACGCGATAGCCGGATAGCTGCCCCGCCATCGCGAGCCACCACACGCCATGATGAATGCCCGTCACCAGCGGCGTGCGTTGCCCGACACGCGACAGGCTCGCAAGAAACAACCGGTAGTCCGCGAATTGCTGAAAGCGCTCGCTGACGATAATCAGCCAGTCGCACGCAATCGCATCGCCGAACGCAGCATCGGCCGGCCACAGCGCGCCGCCCGCGAGCGGCACCGGGCGGCCGTCCCACGAACACACCTGCCATCGGTACAGCGCGCGGCCGTCGATTTCATTGGCGAGATTGAGCGCATCGACGATCGGCCCGACGCCCGACATCGACACGGGCGGCAACGCGACGATCGCGACCTGGGTCGTGCGGGCCGGGCTGGACGACGGGCGAGGCATTGCGATGTACGAAGGAACGGTCGGGACACCCGATTACTTGAGGCTGCCGGACAGGAACTGCTTCAGGCGTTCGCTCTTCGGCGTCACCAGCACTTCCGACGGCACGCCCTCTTCTTCCGTGCGCCCCTGATGCAGGAACATCACATGGTTCGACACGTTGCGCGCAAAGCCCATTTCGTGCGTCACGACAATCATCGTGCGGCCTTCTTCAGCGAGCTTCTGCATCACCTTCAGCACCTCGCCGACCAGTTCGGGATCGAGCGCGGAAGTCGGCTCGTCGAACAGCATCACGTCCGGGTTCATCGCCAGCGCGCGCGCAATCGCGACGCGCTGCTGCTGGCCGCCCGACAGGTGCGACGGATACTGCTTCTCCAGACGCGGCGCAAGGCCGACTTTCTCCAGGTACTCGCGGGCACGGTCTTCCGCTTCCTTGCGCGGCACGCCGAGCACGTGGATCGGCGCCTCGACCACGTTCTCCAGCACGTTCATGTGCGCCCACAGGTTGAAGTGCTGGAACACCATCGCGAGTTTCGTGCGGATGCGCTGCAGTTGCTTGTGGTCCGCGACCTCGAAGTTGCCGTGGCGGTCGGTTTTCGTGCGCACCGCTTCGCCGTCGACGACGATCTGCCCGGCGTTCGGCCGCTCGAGAAAGTTGATGCAGCGCAGGAAGGTGCTCTTGCCCGACCCGCTCGCCCCGATGATGCTGATCACGTCGCCCTTGTTGGCATTCAGCGAGACGCCCTTCAGCACTTCGTTGTCGCCATAGCGCTTGTGGATGTCCTGCACGGCGAGCTTGCAGGCTTCCGTTTGAGTCGTGTGGAGCAAGTTGCTCTCCCAGAGTGAAGACGGGTGAAACGGGATGCTGAAGTGAAGTCGTGCCGCCGTCCATGTTGCATTGCGCCGCGGCACGCAGCGTGGTCAATGCCGGCGCACGGCCAGGTAGGCGAGCCAGTGGCGCTCCGCGCGCCGGAACAGCGCAACCAGCGCGAACGATACAGCAAGATAGATCAGCGCCGCGAGGCCGAATGCCTCGAACGAGCGATAGGTTGCCGAGTTCGCATCGCGCGCCACCTTCAGCACGTCGGGCACGGTGGCCGTGAATGCGACGGTGGTCGCGTGCAGCATCAGGATTACCTCGTTACTGTACAACGGCAGCGCCCGGCGCAGCGCGGACGGTATCACAATCCGCCTGTACATCGTGAGCCAGCTCATCCCGTAAGCGCGCGCGGCTTCGACTTCGCCATGCGGCGTCGCGCGAATCGCGCCCGCGAAAATCTCTGTCGTGTACGCACAGGTGTTCAACGCGAACGCGAGAATCGCGCAGTGAAAGCCGCTGCGGAAGAACGCATCGAGCAGCGCGTGCGAGCGCACGAATTCGAGGCTGTACATGCCCGTGTAGATCAGCAGCAGCTGCACGTAGAGCGGCGTGCCGCGAAACACATAGGTGTAGAGGCGCACGGGCGTAGACAGCCAGCGCTTCTTCGACACGCGCGCCACGGCGAGAGGGATCGAGGCCACGAAGCCGATGCCGATCGAGGCGACCAGCAGCCACAGCGTCACCGCAAGTCCCGAGAGGCGCTGACCGTCCCAGTAAAGGAACGCGCGCCAGAACTGATTGAGAATGTCGATCATGAACGTCGTCTCCTGCACGTTGCGCGAGTTAGAGTTCGGCGTGCCGCACGCCGATCGAATAGCGCTTTTCCAGCCAGATCAGCACGAGATTCGACACGGTCGTAATGGCCAGATAGATCAGCGCGGCGACGAGAATGAAGAAGAACATGTTGAACGTGCTCTTGCCCGCGTCCTGCGCGGCCTTGACGACATCGGCGAGACCGATGATCGACACGAGCGCCGTTGCCTTCACCAGCACCTGCCAGTTGTTGCCGATGCCGGGCAGCGCGAAGCGCATCATCTGCGGAAACAGGATGCGCGCAAATACCCGCGCGCCGCTCATGCCGTACGCCGCGCCCGCTTCGAGCTGGCCGCGCGGCACGGCGAGAAACGCACCGCGAAAGGTCTCGGTGAAGTACGCGCCGTAGATGAAGCCGAGCGTCAGCACGCCCGCGATGAACGGATCGATGTCGAATTGCGGCAGGTCGAGCGCGTCGGTCAGGTTGTTGACCGCGATCTGGATGCTGTAGAACAGCAGCAGCATCAGCACCAGATCGGGCACCGAACGGATCAGCGTCGTATAGCCCGTCGCGAGTGCCCGCAGCGGCCGGTTGAGCGAGAGCTTCGCCGCCGCGCCGACCAGGCCGAGCACGACGGACGTCGCCAGCGAAAGAACGGACAGCTCGACCGTCTTGATCGTACCGTCGAGGAGCACCGGGCCAAAGCCATAGAGGAACACGTGTGTCTCCTGTGTCGAAGCAAAGCGAGAGGTGGATCGGAAAGCCGCACCCGCTGCGGCATGGCGCGGATACTGGCAAGCGAAAATGATTTGCTCAAACAGGGACCGCCGCCTCTTGTGCATCGCAACATACACGCAGGCACGATGCGGCGCGCGTTGAATGCCCGCAGTGCCGGGCGCTATCCGTTTGTAAGCATGCGGCACACGTGCCGCGCCTGCCGCGATTTCGCAAGTTTCGGGTCGCTTTTTCGATAGACGCGCAAAGCCGCCCGCACGCGCGCCAACCCGCGCCGATTGGGGCTTTCCCTGAAAGACACGCGAGCTCGATGCTGGCAGGACGCGCGCCGTAAAAGCCCTCGCATCGCGCTCGCGTTAGACTGGATTCTCTTCCTGCCACACGACGCTTCTGACACAGGATCGCCGCATGCCGCTTCATCCCGATTCCGAGACACTCGACGCCTACACGCGCGACGCCGCCCGCTATTCGCGCGAATGGCTCGACCAGCCGCCCCCAGACGATGTGTACGCGCTCTGGGAAGCGCATCTGCTGCCTGCGGGCAAGACGGCCGACATTGGCTGCGGCAATGGGCGCGATGCCGCTTGGCTCGCGGGGCACGGGTATCGCGTGACGGGGTACGATGCGTCGGCGGCATTGCTCGATGAAGCGCGCCGGCTCTATCCGCAGATTGCGTTTCGCACGGCGACGCTGCCGTCGCTCGCCGAAATCGACGAGCAGTTCGATAACGTGGTCTGCGAAACCGTGCTGATGCATCTGCCCGCCGACGCGATCACGGATGCGGTCGACAACCTGCTACGCATTCTGCGGCCGAACGGCATGCTGTATCTGTCGTGGCGCGCGACGGACAACGCCGATGCGCGCCAGCCGGATGGACGCCTGTATTCGGCTTTCGACCCGGCGCTCGTAACGAATGCCCTCACCGATTGCGTGCTGCTGTTCGCCGACGACACGACGAGCGCAAGTTCCGGCAAGCGCGTGTGCCGCATTATCGCGGCGAAGGGCGGCGGGCTCTGAGCGCGGAACGCGCTGTACCGATCGCGTGAGTCAGTCGGTGCCGAGGCACGCGCGGATGGCGGGCAGCATCGCCTCGACGGCCGCGCGCCCTTCCGCGATGGCCGGCTCCGCGCGGTGAAAATCGAAAATGCCCATGCCGCCCAGGCGCGGCTGGATCAGGATGTCGGCGGGCTCGCCCGCGAGGCGGCTGCGCGTAATCCGCACTTGCATGATGTCGATGCTCTGCGCGACCGACGTGAGCATCGACGGCACGCGCGCGCTCGGCGCGGGCGGCACGCGCACATCGCGTGAATACTCTTCCGGCGAAGGCTGCAGCCAGCCCGGAAAGGGTTTGCCGTTGCGCCGCAGCAGCATCGGCGGCTCAGGCGTCGCGAGCGCGGGCGGCGGCGCGTCGGGATCGAGCGTCAGCGACTCGGACGCCTCGACCGCGGCCTCGACGAGTTCTTCCGCCGGCAACGGCGGCAGATCGACCACCGCGCCGCCGAAATCGCGGCCATTGAGAATATCGTTGTTGAGATCGACGGCGATCACGCAGTCGGCCCGCATGCCGCGCGCGGCCGACACGGGCACGGGATTCGACAGCCCGCCGTCGACGAGCCACACGCCTTCGCGCAGCACCGGCGTGAACAGACCCGGAATCGCAATGGATGCGCGCACGGCATCCACCACGCCGCCGTCCTGCAGCCAGGTTTCGCGGCCGGAATCGAGCTCCGTCGCGACGGCCGCGAACGGCATCCGCAATTCGTCGATCGCACAGCCGTTGAAGCGGTTCGCAAACACCTGGATGACTTTCTTGCCGCCGAGCAGTCCGCCCGACAGGCGCAGGTCGAGCAGGCGCACCACCGATTGCCACGTGAGCCGCGTCACCCAATCTTCCAGCCAGTCGAGATCGCCATTCGCATAGACGGCGCCGACCAGCGCGCCGATCGACGTGCCCGCGACGATATCCGGCTTGATGCCCGCCTCGTGCAATGCCCGAATTGCGCCGATGTGCGCCCAGCCGCGCGCGGCGCCCCCGCCGAGCACGAGGCCGATGCGCTTGTAGCGCCGACGAATGGCCATTGTTGTTTTCTCCCTTGTTTGCAGGCGTTTTCTGATTGGACTCGCGCGGCGGACTTTTGTTTTACGGGCGTTTGCAGGCTTTGCGCCCGCCACGCCCGCCTGTCCGGCCGCGTGCGCTCAATGCCCGCGAATCACATCCGAGCGAGAGGTCGTGTAGACGACGTGATTGGCGTCGAAATGCACATTGAAGAAACCCTCTTGCGTGACGCCGCCTTCGCGCCACTTCCAGCTCCACACAGTTTCGGGCTTGAGCGGATAGACGGCCACCTCACCTGGTTTACCCAGCAGACGCCGTACCTCGTCTTCCGTCATGCCGGGGCGGATCTTCGCGAAGTTCGCGGCCGTCAGCACCTGCGTGATCGACAGCAAGATGCCGTCCGGGCCGATGTCCACCATGTACGTGTTGAGGCCTTGCGGGCCGCGCGGATATTCGAACCGCTTCGAGCCGTCGGTGAACGTGCGCTCCGTTTCAGGCTTGCCCATCTGTTCGCGGATTTGCGCTTGCGTGGTGACGCCAGGCGTCAGGCCTTTGAGAAGCAGCGCATCCGGTTTGACGGTGTTGAAAAATTCCTTGAGTTTTTGCACGGCTTGCTCGCTCTGCTGGTCGTCGCAGCCGGCAAGCGCGGACAACGCGCCCACCACAGCCACGGAAAGCATCAAGTTGCGCAACGAGGTGCGAGTAATCATCTTCGATGACATGCGGAACACAAACGTATGGACGACACAGAGCATAACCTGTGCGGCGGCCCGTTCGCGTGGGAACGTCGTGCGGATGTGTGTGGAAAGTTAAAGAATTGCTACGCGAGATTTCGCAGGCAATGTCCCGGACACGAAAGACGGGATCGCTTGCGACGCGTGATGAACGCTGTGGAGGACAAACCGCGCATGAGACGATATTGCATGCGACGAGGCAGGCGGGCACATGCCGCCAAAACGGCTAGCGTTTCGGCCAGAAGCCACACGTGCCTCTGGCCGACGCAATTTTCACCACTATGGACGGCTGCCATGACGGCAGCCGCTGGCCCCTCGACTATCCTGCAAATGCTGACAATCTAGCGTCCGCCCGGCAATTGCGCGAGAGCGCGTTTACACCGAATGGGCTGACGAATCGGGCCGCAGGCTGAAATACGCGGACGCCCGCACGCGAGGCTCAATGCCGATGCAGCCGGACCAGTCGCGCGCATACAACGGGCAGCCTGCCTATGCCCGGCTGACCCGGTCGGCCCGGTTCGTCCGGGTGTGCGCTGCGTAGCCGACCTACGCGTGACGTGACGGGCCGACCGGCGTCGAGGTCCGTGGAGGCCGCCGCCTCGTCAGGCGGACCGCGTCGCGCAGATCCGCAGCCAGAGCGGCGACGCTTGCACCATAACGCTCGCGCGCGCGAAACGTCCGTGCGACGGCACACGCACGGGCGACAGTCGATACGCGGCGCGACGCATATCGGGCCTGATATCGGGCCTGTTTTCAGGGGTTTTGTGCTTCGCGCCCAGCCGACATCCGTTTCGCGCGGCACCGACCCTGCTGGCGTCATGGGCATGATCAGGCCGCCAGCAGGAACGCAAACGCTTTGGCAGAATCCCGTTTTCCGCACGTCAGACGGTCCGTGCGTCGCCCTTGCAAACGGCGATGGTTGGCCGCACATCTTTTGCCATGATTCCTTTTTCCGTTCTGGATCTTTCTCCCATCACGGCAGGCGCGAGCGCGGCCGACGCTTTTCGCAACACGCTCGATCTCGCGCAACACGCCGAGCAATGGGGCTACAAGCGTTTCTGGCTCGCCGAGCATCACAACATGACGGGCATCGCGAGCGCCGCGACTGCCGTGGTGATCGGGCACGTCGCGGGCGGCACGAAAACGATCCGCGTCGGCTCGGGTGGCGTGATGCTGCCGAACCACGCGCCGCTCGTGATCGCCGAGCAGTTCGGCACGCTTGCATCGCTGTATCCGGAGCGTATCGACCTCGGCCTTGGCCGTGCGCCCGGCACCGACCAGACCACGGCCCGCGCGCTGCGCCGGGATCTGCATGGCAGCGCCGATTCGTTTCCCGATGACGTCGTCGAATTGCAGCGCTATTTCGGCGAGCCCGTGCCGGGCCAGCGCGTGCGCGCCGTGCCGGGCGCGGGTCTGAAGGTGCCGCTATGGCTGCTCGGTTCGAGCCTGTTCAGCGCGCAGCTGGCGGCGGCGCTCGGCCTGCCGTTCGCATTCGCGTCGCACTTCGCGCCCGACTACATGATGCAGGCGCTGCATGTGTACCGCACGCAGTTCCGAGCGTCGGAAACACTGGACAAGCCCTACGCGATGGTCGGCGTGAACCTCTTTGCCGCCGACACCGACGCCGAAGCGCAGCGCCTCTTCACGTCGCTGCAGCAGCAGTTCATCAACCTGCGGCGCGGCACGCCGGGCCAACTGCAGCCGCCCGTGGATCAGCTCGCGGCATCGGAGATGGAAATGAGCAACGTGCGACATTCGCTCGCCTGCTCGGTCATCGGCGACCGCGACACGGTCCGCGACGGCCTGCGCACCATCATCGACCAGACGGGCGCCAGCGAACTCATGCTGACTGCGCAGATTTACGATCACGCGGCACGGCTGCGTTCGTTCGAAATCGGCGCCCGGGTGCGAGACGAACTCGCTTGACAGGCACGCCGCAGGCGAAGGCAACGCTCGCCTGCGCTTGCGTCACCCGCTATCAGCGGTTGGCGGGAACGGCGGCCAGTCCATCGAGCAGCGCCTTGTGGAATGCGGCGGGATCCTGCATCTGCGGTGCGTGCCCCAGCTCGGGAAACTCAACCAGCGTCGCGTGCGGAATCGCCTTGGCGGCCGCGCGACCCAGTTCCGGATAATGGCCGAGCTTCGCGCGCACCTCTGGCGGCGCTGAATCCTTGCCGATCGCCGTCGTATCCTTCTGACCGATCAACAGCAGCGTCGGCACGCTCACCTGCCCCAGTTCATAAAAAACCGGCTGCGTATAAATCATGTCGTACAACAGCGCGGAGTCCCACGCGACTTCCTTTTTGCCCGGTCCACGATACATCCCCGCGAGCATCTGCACCCACGGCTCGAAAGCGCTGCGCCACTGCCCCGAATAGTATGTCGCCTGCTCATAGCGGCGGATGCCGTCGGCTGTCGTCTTCAGCTCGCGCTCGTACCACTGGTCGACGGACAGCGGCGGCACGCCCTTCACCTTCCAGTCTTCGAGTCCGATGGGATTGACGAGCACCAGCTGCTGCGTTTCGCCGGGGTACATCAATGCATAGCGGACGGCGAGCATGCCGCCCGTCGAATGGCCAACGATGGCCGCGTTCTTCACGCCAATCGATTCGAGCAGCGCATGCGTGTTGCGCGCGAGCTGCTGGAAGCTGAACTGGTAGCGCTGCGGCTTGCTCGATTTGCAAAAGCCGATCTGATCCGGCGCGATCACGCGATACCCCGCCGCCGACAGCCGCTCGAGCGAGTCGCCCCATGTCGCGCCGCAAAAATTCTTGCCGTGCAGCAACACGACGGTGCGTCCGTTAGGATGCGCGGGTGCAATGTCCATATATGCCATGTGCAGCGCCTCGCCTTGCGAGGTGAATCCGAACTGATGCACGGGCGCCGGATATTCGAAGCCTTGCAGTTCCGGGCCGTATGCCGGGCCGTTATCCGAACCGTTAGCAGCAGGAACGGCCGACGTCACGGACGAGCCCGGGGCGGGTTGTGTGGTGAGTTGGGTGGTGAGTTGGGTGGCGGGTCGGCTGGCACAAGCACCAAGGCCCAGCGCGGCGACGCATGCGATCAGGGAAGCGGCAACAGAGGGTGAACGGAATGTCATGGCGATGGAATGGCTGGCAATGAATGCAGACAGGCCCGTCATGATGCCCGCGTTGCCGCCGCCGTGCAGCGCCGTTCGCAGCGGCGGCCGTCAAAACCCTTCGTTCAACCGCCAAAGTCCCGAGTCGTTTGCCGTGCGCGCTGTGCGCGAGGCAAGTCAGGAGAATAATTTGCCCGTCGGCGTCGGCTGGTGCGCAGCAAGCTAGCCCTTTCTTACCTGCCCCCGCATATATTCCGGGCGAGCCACGCGCCGAATGTGGCATGCCGAACGAGGCATGTTGCGCGCCGCATGCGCATGGTCCAGACTAATCGCTGGCTGGCATCCGCCGTGCGTGGACGGTTCCAGCCCACACGAAAGCAAGCCGTCGCACGCAAAACAAGAACAACGATCAGCGTCATGCAACAATCAGAACGCCGGGGCAAAGAAAAAGCTTCCACCAGGGCTCACCCATAACACGGAGACGCACATGGATACGCCGGCAAGCCTCAACGATCTGCAACACACCACGCTCGCCATCGTCCTTGCGGGCGGGCGCGGCACGCGCCTCGGCCCCCTCACGAACAAGCGCGTGAAGCCCGCCGTCCACTTCGGCGGCAAGTACCGGATCATCGATTTCGCACTCTCCAACTGCCTGAATTCGGGCATCCGGCGCATTGCTGTCGTCACGCAGTACAAGGCCCACTCGCTACTGAGGCACGTGCAGCGCGGCTGGGGCTTCCTGCGGGGCGAGTTCAACGAGTTCATCGACCTGTGGCCGGCGCAGCAGCGCGTCGAAGGTGCGCACTGGTATCGCGGCACGGCCGACGCGGTGTTTCAGAACCTCGACATCATCCGTTCGATCCGCCCGAAATACGTCGTCGTGCTGGCGGGCGATCACATCTACAAGATGGATTACACGCGGATGGTGATGGATCACGTCGAGTCGAAGGCCGACTGCACGGTGGGTTGCATCGAGGTGCCACGGATGGAGGCCGTCGCGTTCGGCGTGATGCACGTCGACGAGGAGCGGCGCGTGACGGGCTTCGTCGAAAAGCCCGCCGATCCGCCCGCGATGCCCGGCCACCCTGATATCGCGCTCGCGAGCATGGGCATTTACGTGTTCAACGCCGACTACCTGTATTCGCTGCTCGAAGACAACATCACCAGCGTTGCCACGGATCACGACTTCGGAAAAGACATCATTCCGCGCGTGGTCACGTCCGGGAATGCAATCGCGCATCCGTTCAGCATGTCGTGCGTGTCCTCCGACCCGAGCGTCGAACCGTACTGGCGCGACGTCGGGACGATCGACGCGTACTGGGCCGCGAATCTCGATCTCGCGTCGACGATCCCCTCGCTCGACCTCTACGACCGCAACTGGCCGATCTGGACGCACCAGGAGCAGTTGCCGCCCGCCAAGTTCGTGCGCGACCTGAACGGGCTGCAAGGCACGGGCACCAACATGATCGTGTGCGGCGGCTGCGTGATTTCCGGCTCGCAGATTTCGCGCTCGGTGCTGTCGTCGAATGTGGTCGTGAATTCGTTCTGTAATATCGCTGAGGCAGTCTTGTTGCCGCAGGTGTCGATCGGCGCGAGCTGCCGGTTGCGCAAGGTCGTGATCGACCGCGGCTGCCACATTCCGGACGGCACCGTAATCGGCGAAGACCCCGTGCGCGACGGCGAGCGCTTCTACCGGACGGACAGCGGCGTCGTGCTGGTGACGGCGGAAGCGCTCAAGCGGCAGACGGCGCGGTAGCGCACGGCCGCCGTCCCGAACGCGCAGGCCGCGCGCTGCCCGGCACGGCAGGCGCCGTGCGCGCGGCGGCACGTTGCGCGCCCACGCTTTGGCAAGGCCCACGCGCTTCGACGCACGGGCCTCCCTGGCGACACCTGCGCGGCAACCCTTAACCCAACCTTCAACGACAGGATTCAGGCCCATGACGATCCGCGCACTGCATGTCGCAAGCGAACTGTATCCCCTTCTGAAAACGGGCGGTCTTGCCGATGTGGTGGGGGCGCTGCCGCCCGCGCTGATCGAATTGGGCGCCGATGTGCGCGTGCTGCTGCCCGGCTTTCCGGCTGTGGTTGCCGGGCTGTCGGATCTGGAGCCGGTGGCGCGGATCGGCGAGCGTTTCGGCGCATCGAACGTGACGCTGGCGCGCGGCACGCTGCCCGCCAACGGGCTGCTCGTCTATGTGATCCGCGCGGAAACGCTGTATGACCGCAGCGGCAATCCGTACCTCGACGCCGAACACGTGCCGTACGGCGACAACGCGCAACGCTTCGCAATGCTCGGCTGGATTGCCGCGCAACTCGCCCAGCATCTCGACCCGGCCTGGGCGCCGCAGATCGTCCATGCACACGACTGGCACGCGGGCCTCGCGCCCGCCTATCTGAAAGCGGCCGCGCGCGAGCACGGCAAGCCGCCCGCACGCACGATCTTCACGGTCCATAACCTCGCGTACCAGGGCATCTTTCCGGCGCACCAGTTCGGCCAGCTGGGACTGCCCGCCGATTTCTTCCACATGAGCGGCGTCGAGTTCTACGGACAGATGTCGTTTCTGAAGGCAGGACTCTTTTACAGCGACCGGATCACGACGGTGAGCCCCACGTATGCGCGCGAGATCCAGACGCTCGCGCAAGGCGGCGGGCTGGATGGACTGCTGAGCCAGCGCTCGCACGATCTGTCTGGCATCCTGAACGGCGTCGACTACACGGTATGGCAGCCGTCGGTCGATCAGCTGATCGCCGCGCGCTACACCGACACCCGCCTCGCCGGCAAGCGCGCGTGCAAGACGGCGCTGCAGGAGCGCTTCCACCTCGCGGCGAAGAGCGATGCGCTGCTGTTCGGCGTGGTGAGCCGGCTAACGGAGCAGAAAGGCCTCGATCTGCTGCTGGCCGCGTTGCCCGAGATCATCAAGCGCGGCGGGCAACTGGTCGTATTCGGCACGGGCGACCCCGCGCTCGAGAACGGCCTGCAGCGTGTCGCACAGGCGCATCCCGAGAGCGTCGCCGTAGAGCTCGGTTTCGACGAAACGCTTGCGCATCAGATCGTCGCGGGCAGCGACGTGATTGCAGTGCCGTCGCGCTTCGAGCCGTGCGGCCTGACGCAGTTGTACGCGCTCGCGTATGGCGCGCTGCCGCTCGTGCATCGTGTAGGCGGCCTCGCCGACACCGTTGTGGACGCGTCGCTCGAAAACATCGCCGACGATCTCGCAACAGGCTTCGTGTTCGAGCGCTTCGAGCCGGAAGCGTTGACGGCTGCGATCCGGCGCGCCTTTGCGCTGTACGCGCGGCGTACCGACTGGAAGGCGGCGCAGCGCCGCGCGATGCGGCAGGACTTCGGCTGGGGCGCGTCGGCGGAACGCTATCTCGCGCTCTATCGCGAGCTGGTGTGAGCTCGCGCGCGCTCGATCCTCCGCGTCATGGCGCGCGCTTTGATGGGTCGGCGCAACACGACGAGGCGGGATCGATTCCGCCGCGCGAAATCTCATGTATCTTGTGAAGAACCGGGTGTGACGTGTCCGGCTGGCGCGCGGCGCATCGCGCCGAAGCGGTGCATCAAAGGCCGCGCGCGGCAGACACAACGATCGCAATGATCGGCAACGCGCATCTGATCGCCCATCCGTTCAGCCTTTTTTGTTCTGGCGCCCTACTCGCGCCGTATCGGTCGACATGAAAAACGTTCTGAGCATCCAGTCGCACGTCGTGTTCGGGCACGCAGGCAACGGCGCCTCGGAGTTTCCGATGCGGCGCCTCGGCGTCAACGTGTGGCCGCTCAACACGGTGCAGTTCTCGAATCATACGCAGTACGGCCATTGGGAAGGCAGCGCGATCGACGCGTCGCAGATGCTGGCGCTCGTCGAGGGCATCGGCGCGATCGGCATGCTGCCGCGTTGCGATGCCGTGCTGTCGGGTTATCTCGGCACGCCCGAGCAGGCGCAGGCCGTGATCGAAATCGTGCGCGCCGTGAAGGCCGCGAATCCGCACGCGCTCTATTTCTGCGACCCGGTGATGGGCACGGCGACGGGCTACCGCGTCGAGCCGGGCATCCAGGAGTTTCTCGTCAGGACGATGCCCGAAGTGTCCGACGTGATGTGCCCGAATCACAGCGAACTGCAACGGCTGGTCGGGCGCGAGATCGAGACGGTCGAAGAAGCCGTCGCCGCGTGCCGCGAGCTGATGAAGCGCGGCCCGAAGATGGTGCTCGTCAAGCACCTGCTCGATCGCAACAGTCTCGCGGACCGCTTCAACATGCTGGTGGTGACGGGACGCGAAGCGTGGATGGGCCAGCGTCCGCTGTACCCGTTCGCGCGTCAGCCGGTGGGTGTCGGCGACATGACGAGCGCCGTGTTCGTCGCGCGCACGCTGCTAGGCGACTCCGTACGCAGCGCGTTCGAGCACACGCTCGCCGCGGTGAACGCCGTGGTGCGCGCGACGTGGGACGCGGGGCGTTATGAACTCGAGATCGTCGCTGCACAGGACGACATTGCGCGGCCGCGCGACTGGTTCGATGCGTGGGTGGTGGATCCCGCGTAACGCGCAAGGCTTGATACCGCTCTCGTATTGATCTCCGACTACTTCCGTCCACAGTAGGCTCGTTAGACGCGCGTCTCGCCCTGTACGACAGAGATGTGGTCGGGATTCCCTGGTCGAAATGAGGAGCGATTCAGCTTCGTGGCTTTTTGAACGAAGAGCGTGATGCCGATCACGGGCACGTTCGTGAACGGAGCAAGACGCGGCGATTATCGCCTCCATCCGCCGGGGGGCGAGAGAACACTCCGGTCCACGTACCCGGAGGCGAAGGCTTTGCATAGTGTCAGCGCATGTGCGCGGCATGTTGCACGTGCCTGTCAGCCTGACGTCCTATAATGCCTGCCGCGCGAACTTTGCGCGGCGTTTTAATGGCATGGGCAACACAGGCAAAAGAGGCACGAATGGACGGCACAATCCGCAGCGAACGTGAAGAGCAGTTTGAAGAGTTATGCATCAGCGTCGACGCAGACGAGGCGCATGAGCAGGAAGCGATCGAATTCTTCGAAGCGCAATTCGGCGAAGCGGACTTCGACGCCGCGCAATGGCTCGATATTGCGCTCTACTATTCGCCCGCTGTAGCACGAGGCATCATCGATATGGTGACGCCCGATGACAAGGCGCGTAGCAATATCGCCGTCGTGATTGGCGATAACCTCGATATTTCGTATGGCGAAGACGAGTGTCAGCAGTTTGCTGAGACTATTCAGTTTGCGATCGCCAATGGGGTGCCTGTTGATCTTGATGTCGTGCTCGACGGGTGTCAGCGGGCCATTGACGACCTCGACACCTGGGCCGAGGATGAAGTCAAGGAACCACTGCTGCGGTTGCGGGAGGAACTGCTGCGGCTGCATGGGGAGCAGTAGGTCTGTTGTTGTGTCGTGTTGCGCTCTTTCACCGACATCCTCGGTCTTGGTTTTGAGTGCTGCGCTGGCATCCGCGAAGAAAAAACCGGCAACGCCGCGCCGCAGGCAAGAACATCGACTGCGTCGCAGACAACAAAAACCGAGAAAGCCTACCGCCCGCCAGCCCGCACCACGATTTGCGCCAACGCATCGCGTTCAATCCTCACAAGAGAACTTCGCGCCTGAGCGAACTCATCGGCACTACACACCTGGTGCCCGAACACCGCGCGAAGCCGCCGGGTGATCTGCACAAGCCGCGCAGCAGGATCAAAGACATAATGCGACTGATAGTCGAAAAACCGATCCCGCACCTCAGTATCGACGGGCAAATCGGTGACGCGCACCGTATCGGGCAGCGTAATCAATGCCGTCTCATCGAAATCTCCACCGATGCAGACCCACGGCTGCGTACGCTCCCGTTCGGCGAGCCACACCTGCACCTGCGTCGCAATGCCCCCCGACAGGCTCGTCAACGCAGGCAATGCCGTCGTGCCGTCAGGCCACGTAAAGTGATCCAACGTCCCCTGCATCGCAATCGCAAACGGGCCTGACGTCGCCGTCAGCTCCCCCGGCTGCATCCGCGCGATGCCATGCAATCCTGTCTGCCGCAAACGGTCGGCGGCAATCTGCTGCCAACGCTGCCGCGTCGCGCGCCGAAACACGTTGCGCTCGAGTTCCGCCGGCAAGCCCACGTCTTCGACGCGATACGTGAAAGCCGCCGTCCCCGTCCCGTCGATATCGATCGCAAGCCGCGCATTGCGGCCGCGTTCCTGCGTCGCCGGCGTACGCGCAAGCACACCGTCGTCGACGAGCAGCACGGGCCGGTCCATCGCGCCGGGCGGCAGATAACCGAAGCCGACCCCGCCCGCCGTCGTGTCCGCGTAAAGATTCAACGAAGGAATCCACGTGATCGCGTGATTGATCGCGCCCGCGCCGTACCCCGGCACATCGGGCAGCGTATAAACAGGCCCCAGATTGAGCAGCACCGCCTGACTGTCGATGCCCACGGCCGCGAGCATCGCGCCGTACAGCGCGACGTGATCCTTGCAATCGCCATAACGGTTGCGCAGGATATCGCTGACCTTGTGCGGCACGGCCGCCGTCTCGCCGAGAAACAGCGCGACATAGCGGATGTTCAGCCGCACCCAGTCGTACAGGATGTGCGCCTTCTCACGCGGGTCGCCGGCATGCGCCGTCAGCGCTTGCGCGAGTTGTGCAACGGCAGGGTCGCGCCACGTCGGGTCCTGCGCCGCCGTGCGATAGCGCTGCGCAAACGACGCGAAATCGCGCGTCGTCGACACCATCAGCCGGTCGCCCCAGCTCGCGTAGCCGACGGCGCCCGCCTCGATGGGCGCATACGGCCCATGCCGATACTCGAAGGTATAGCGCGTGCGGCCGTTCTCCGTGACGGGCGGCAACGCGACATAGCCGCGGGCGTCGGCATGGAGCGGGACGTCGGCGGGCAGATCGAAGATCAACTGCTGCATGTCGACAGGCCCGCGCGTCGGCTCGACGAAATACGCAAACGTCCCGCCTTGCAGCGGCACCGAGCGTGTCTTGCGAAACGCGAGATGCACGCGCGCACCCGGCTCGATTCCAGGAAAAATCACCGTGCGCAGCACGCCGTCCTGGAAGGTCGGCGCCCCGGCCGAGCGCGGCTCCTGCACATCGCGAATGCCATCGGGGCCAACGGGATGCGCGACACCGTCGCGATCGATTGTCTCCGCCGCGAGCAGCTGCACCTGTTCGATGTCCTTGTTGAACCACACGTAGCGCTGGGCGATGTCGTCGACGCCGCTCGTCGTGTTCGCGCGCAGGATCGTGTCGTCGTGCTCCTCGATCGAGCCGTCCTTCTGCACGACGAACAGATGCACGTCCCGTTCGATCGTCGATGGCGGCACATCGTCGGACGCGACGCGTTCCTGCGCGCACACGGTCGGCGCGCCGCAGGCACAGACCAGCAGCGGCAGCATGGCGGCCGCGCGCAGCCTGTGCACGCGGCGGCTCATGTCTCACGCGCCTCGCAACGCCGTGCGCGGCGCTGCATGCGCCATGTGCGCGGACTCATCGCGAATTCGGCGCGAAACGCGTGATTGAAATTGGATACGTCGTTGAAGCCGCTATCGAGCGCAATATCGACGATCTTCGCGTCCTCGTCGGCGAGTCGCAGCGCCGCATGACGCAGGCGCGCGCGCAGCACGTATTGATGCGGCGTCACGCCCGTAACGCGTTCGAAACTGCGCAGAAAGTAGAAATCGGACAGACCGCACAGTTGCGCGAATCTCGCAAGGGTATGGGGCGCATCAGGCGTTTCGTCGATCAGGCGCACGGCCTGCGTGACTCGCGACCAGGCGCTCGCGCTCGTCGCACGCGCACGGCGCTTCGCATCGGCTTGCGTCGAGCGCAGCGTCAGATCGGCGAGCTCGACCGCGAGTTCGTCCCACGCGACGCAAGACGCACGATGCGTCGCCCCGCTGCAAGCCCGTGCGATCAATGAGGAAAAGACCCTTAGCGGCGGCATGCTGCTGTACGGAAACGATGCATCGGCACGGGACAGGCCCATGTCCGCGGCTAACCGCTCGAAGTACGCGGGCTGATAGTGAAACGACACGCAGCGGTCGCCGCGCGTATGCCGATGGCCGCATTCGAAGCATGCGCCTGCGTTGCCGAGCAGCAGCGAGCCCGGGGTGAGCAGTTCGCGACCCGCCGCCGACCGGTAGCCGAACGACCCCGCCACCACCATCGCGATGCACACGCCCGCATGCTGCTCCTCGAATGGACGGTCGCACGGCCCGAAGGTGCACAGCACGTCCGTCGCCGACCAGCCGTCGCCCGCCGCCAGCGTGCGCATCCGCATGTCCCCGGCCACGCCTCGCGCGTCGCGGCGTGCCAGAGCGGCTTCGAGATCGACGGCAATTTTTCCCAAGATGTCACCTCGTGGGGTCCGTATGCTGGTTTTATCACAACGGCGGCAGGCGCGGCGCGAAGCGTCGCCGCCCCTTTCAATCGACTTCGGCAGAGGGAGCAACGTTCAATGAATGCATTGGATCAGGGTCTCGCCCGCGGATTTCACGCGGCACTCGGCGCACCCGGCCGCGCGGCCGATATTGACGCCGCGCACGACCTGTACGGTCGGCTCGTCGGCAGTTGGGACATGGACGTGCTGCACTATCGCGTCGACGTCCGCGAGCGCCATCTGACGGGCGAGATTCACTTCGGCTGGGCGCTCGAAGGCCGTGCGGTGCAGGACGTGTGGATCATGCCGCGTCGCACGGAACGCGGCGCCTCGCGCCAGCCCGGCTTCGACATGTACGGCACGACGTTGCGCGTCTGGGACCCCGCCATCGAAGCGTGGCGCGTCACCTATATCAACCCTGCGAACGGACAACGCGACGAACTGATCGGCCGAAGAATCGGCCGCGATATCGTGCAGATCGGCACGCACGCGAACGGCACGCCCATCCGCTGGAACTTCACCGACATCACCGACGACGCGTTCCGCTGGACAGGCGTCGCGCTCGCGCCGGACGGCGTCACGTGGAATCTGGAAGGCGAGTTCGTCGCGCGGCGCAGGCGCGGCTAGCACGTTGCAAGCGCGCCGCGCCGCCCGATCAGAGCTGCCGCAACTGCGCGCCCTCCTCCTTCGACAGCTTCACGAAGAAGAACAGCGAGCACAGCACGGCCGCGCCCACCACGAAGAACGCCGGTGAGAAATCGCGCGCGGCGAGATGTGCGGCGCTGCCGCCGTGCAGACGGGCCGTCAGAACGAGCAGCGACGCGCCGAACGCCACGCCGAGACTCACCGACAGTTGCTGCGCCATGCCGGACAGCGCCGTCGCACGGCTCATCTTCGGCTTGGGCATGTCGGCATAGCCAAGCGTGTTGAGCGTGACCATCGCGAGCGAATTGAACAGGCCGCCCACCAGCAGCACGCAAAAGATCAGCAGATGCGGCGTGCCGGGCCTGAAGAGCCCATAGCACGCGTAGAAGCAACCCGTCACGCACGTCGCAGCGATCAGCAGCGTGCGAAAGCCGATGCGCCGGATCGCGGTGCTCATCACGCCGCGCACGGCGAGCGAGCCGACCGCCGTCGCCACGCTCAGCGATCCCGACGTGAGCGGCGACAGGCCGAACCCGAGCTGCAGCATCAACGGCATCAGGAACGGCGACGCGCCGATGCCGATGCGCAGCGGCATCCCGCCGAGCACAGCCGTCCGGTATGCCTTGTAGCGCAGCAGCAAGGGATCGATGATCGCATCGGCGTGACGGCGGCTATACAGCCAATACAGCAGCATCGACAGCGCACCCGTGCCCGTGAACGCGAAGGTGACCCATTGCGGCACGAGCCCGCGGCCCGCCGTATCCAGCCCGCCGACCAGACCGACGAGCCCCGTCGACAGGAGGATGAACCCGGGCAGATCGAAGCGCTCGTCGAGCGCGTCATGCGTGTCTTCGATGAACGCGAGCGCGCACAGCACGCCGATCACGCCAAACGGCACGTTCAACAGGAAGATCCAGCGCCACGACGTGAACGTCACCACCACGCCGCCGAGCAGCGGTCCCGCGAGCCGCCCCACCGCGCCCGGCACCGTGAACCACACCATCGCCGCCACCATGCGCGCGGGCGGCACGCTGCGCAGCAGGATCAACCGGCCGACGGGCACCATCATCGCGCCGCCCATGCCCTGCAGCACGCGAAACACGACGAGCTGCGGCAGGGACATGGCGATTCCGCATAACGCCGACGCCAGAGAAAACAGGCCGATCGCCGAGCAGAACACGCGGCGCGCGCCAAAGCGGTCGGCAAGCCAGCCGCTCGCCGGCAGGCACACGGCAAGGCTCAGCAGATAGGAAGTGATCGCGAGATTCAGATGCAGCGCCTCGACGCCGAGCGAGCGCGCGATGGAAGGCAGCGCGGTCGCCATGATCGACGTATCGAGGTTTTGCAGGAACAAAGGACAGGCAACGATCAGCGGAATGATGCGGGCGCGGTCGGTCATCCTTTTCTTTTACCGCAAAACGGCGGCATGTGGCGAGCGTCACTGTGGACGACGGCATTACCGTTTGTTGCGCACGCCATGAATCGCACCGATGGATCGCGGACGGCACGGCGCTGACGCGAAGGCCGCCGCAAAACGCATCGTCAACGCGCCGTGTCTTCGAGCGCGCGCCGCACGGCAAGCGCGATGCCACGCGCTGCGAGCTTCACTTCGTCGAGCGACGGGAACGTCGGCGCGATGCGCAAATGCCGGTCGTCGTCGTCGCGTCCGTACGGATACGCGGCGCCCGCCGGCGTCAGCACGAGCCCCGCCTCGGCCGCGAGTGCAACGGTGCGTTTGGCGTGGCCCTTCGGCACATACAGGCTGATGAAATAGCCGCCTTCAGGACGATTCCACGACACATCGGGCAGATCGCCAAGCAAGGTTTCGAAGGTGGAGATCACTGCGTCGAACTTCGGACGCAGCAGCGCGCGATGCTTCGCCATCAAACGTTCGAGCCCTTCGCGGTCGCGCAGATAGCGCACGTGGCGCAGCTGGTTCAGCTTGTCGGGACCGATCGTCCGCACGCTCATCTGCTTTTGCCACCAGCCGATATTGCGCGCCGATGAAGCCAGAAACGCGATGCCGCCGCCCGCCACCGTGACCTTCGACAGCGAAGCGAACACGAGCGCACGATCGGCATGCCCTGCCCGTTCGCACAGTTCGACGATATTGGGCGTGGTGCGGGCCGTGTCCGTCAGATGATGGAAGCGATACGCATCGTCCCACAAGAGCCGGAAATCATTCGCGGCGGCAGGCAGCGCGGCGAGCCGTTCGATCGTTTCCGCCGACCAGATCGCGCCGCTCGGGTTGCTGTAAAGCGGCATGCACCAGATGCCCTTGACGGACGCATCGTTTTTCACCAGCGCTTCGACCATGTCCATGTCGGGGCCGTCCTGCGTCGTCGGCACGGCAATCATGCGGATGCCAAGCGCCTCGCAGATCGCGAAGTGCCGGTCGTAACCGGGCACAGGACACAGGAACGCAACCTCGCCCTGCCTGCACCACGGCGCGCAGTCGGGCAAGCCATGCAGCATCGCGAAAGCAAGCGCGTCGTGCATCAGTTCGAGGCTCGAATTGCCCGCCGCGACCACTTGCGCATCATCGACGCCGAGCAATTGTGCACCCAGTTCGCGCGCCTCAGGCAAGCCGAGCACATGCCCGTAATTACGGCAGTCGATGCCGTCGCGCGACAGGAAGCCAGTCGTGCCCGCTTCGTCGAGCAGCGCCCGCGACAGGTCCAGTTGTTCGGGCGACGGCTTGCCGCGCGACATGTCGAGCCGCATCGCAAGCTGTTTGAATTCGTCGTAGGTGGTCGGCGTGGTCATGATGTCCCCGTTTGACATGCGATGTGTGAACCGAGTATGCCGCCGCCCCTGAGTTCAGACAAACGCGTTATATTGAACATTTCGATCAATAATCCTGATGGCACTGGGGAGGATGCAAGCGGATGAAAGCTCTCGATCTCGATGTGCTCGCGATGTTCGTCGCCATTGCGGATACGGGCAGCTTCGTGCGCGGCGCGACGCTCGTGCATCGTTCGCAATCGGCGCTGAGCATGCAGATCCGCTCGCTCGAAACCGCCATCGGCAAGGCGCTGTTCGTGCGTGGGCCGCGCAGCGTCACGCTCACGCAGGAGGGCCAGGTGCTGCTCAGCTACGCGCGCCGCATGCTCGCGTTGCGCGACGAAGCGTGGGCGTCCATCGTGCATCCGGAAGTGACGGGCCGCGTCGCGATCGGCGTGCCGGACGACTACGCGTCGTCCCTCTTGCCGTCCGTGCTGCGCGACTTCTCGGCGACGTATCCGAAGGTCGAGATCCAGGTGGTGAGCCTGCCGAGCAATGCGCTCGCGCCGCTCCTGAAGGACAACAAGATCGACCTCGCGTGCGTGACGCGCGTGAAGGGCCTCGCGGGAGAATTCATCCGGCTCGAACCGATGGTGTGGGCGGGCACCTCCGCCGCAGGGCGCGAAGTGTGGAAAGAGCGCCCGCTTCCCATCGCGCTGTTCGGCATCGGCAGCGTCGCGCGCGCCAACGCGATTCAAACGCTGGAGCGCGCGAAGATCGCGTATCGCACGTCGTATGAAAGTCCGAGTCTGATGGGTCTCTTGAGCATGGTCGAAGCGGGCCTCGCCGTCGCGCCGCTGGCGCGCTGCGCGGTGCCCGACCGCTTCGTCACACTGGGGCGTCAGCATGGGCTGCCGAAACTGCCGGAACTGGAAATTATCCTTGCGCGCAGCGCGCGCTCGAACCGGCCGCCGTGCGACTATCTGGCCGAGCAGATTCTCAGCGAACTGCGCGATTGATCACGCCGGCGCGGCGCGCTGCATTCAGCTCTCTTCGCCTCTCTCTTCGCCCAGTTGCACGAGCAACGCATGCAGCCGTTCCGTATGACGCAACAGCATGCTGCGATGCTTGTCGATCTGTTCGAGACGGCCGGCGAGATCAGCGAGGATGGGATCGTCGTGTTCGGCGGCTGACAGCAGGTCTTCGACTTTCGTGCGCACCGAAGCGAACTCGACAGGCGGATGCGTCAGCGAACGCTCGAAACGCCGCACCTCTTGCACAGCGAGATCGCGCACCTTGCGGAAATAGGCCTGACGCCGGTGCAGTTCGGCTTCGACGACCTCGTCTTCAGGACGGCGCTGCGGTTGCTGGCCGAAGATCGGCTCCGGCGGACGCAGCACCGACTTCTTGCGAACGGGATGCGCGGTGCCGCGAAAACGCGCCAAGGGCGTTTCGTTGTCGATGGCGTCGCGCGCATTGTCGGGAACCTCGGACGCATCGTGTGGCGCATTCATCCAGCCGCCTGGCAGCCCCGTCACCGCTTCGACGCCGCGCACGAATTCTTCGCTGAAGTCGCGCTGGCCCGCGAGCATCAGCTTGAGGTACGACGCGGAGAAGGTCATCATCCTCGCAAGACGCGTGGCCGCGCCGACTTCGCGCGTCAACAGGGCGAGGTTGGCTCGCCAGATGGGAAGCAGGGATTCGTCGGAATATTCCATTGCTGGGTCTTCCTTCATCAGTCTCTTGCTGCTGGCGCCTGTCTGCCCGCGTGACCTGTCGGCACGCGCGCATGGCGCATGCCCGTGCGCCGCGTCCGACAAAGATAGACGCATCGTCACGCGGCGCGCAACCAGATTCGCACAGCGGATGCGGCACAAAGACAACACTGGTGCACATCGCAGCGTGTGCACGTCTCCGATGAATTGACCCAGGGTGGCGCTCGGCGTTCCACATGCGCAGCGAGGCATGTGGATTCTTCAGGTGGCCGATGAGAGAGGGAACGAGTGGAGCGTCCTGACGGACGCCCCGAAGCGCGACGCGCGGGACCACGCGCTCATGCTGCGCTCAGCCGTGCCTCGATGTACTCAGGCAGCCGCGACGCGAGCGAGCGCGGTCTTCACGAGCTTGTCGAGCAGCGGCTCGATTTTTGCGGCGAGCGCGTCGTCGTACGCATAAGGCATGTGTTCCTGCATGTAGGTGATCTGCGATAGCTCCAGTTGCACCGCATGCACGTTCCGCTCGGGCTGGCCGTAGTGGCGCGTGATGTAACCGCCCTTGAATCGCCCGTTCGCCACGGCCGTATAGCCGCCATGTTCTTCGACGACTTGCGCCAGTGCTTCGGCGAGCCCTGCTACCGCACTCGCGCCGTTCGAGGTCCCGAAGTTGAAATCGGGGAGCCGTCCATCGAAAAAGCGCGGCACATGCGAGCGGATCGAATGCGCTTCCCACAGCAGCACCTTGCCGTGCTGCGCGGTCAATGCGGCAAGCTCGCGCTGCAACGCTTCGTGATACGGCTTCCAGTACGCGTCGCGACGCCGCGCGACTTCGGCGTCGTCGGGCAGGCGGCCATCGCGATAGAGCGGCTCCTTGTCGAACGTATCGACGGGCAATAGACCCGTCGTATCCTGTCCCGGATAGAGATTGGCGCCATCGGGCGGACGGTTCAGATCGATAACGTAGCGCGCGTAAGTGGGCGTGAGCATCGATGCGCCCATCCGTTTCGCGAATGCATACAGGCGATCGAGATGCCAGTCGCAATCGTCGGTGCGCGCGGCAACGTCCGTCATCTGCGCGGCGATATCGGCGGGAATGCGCGTGCCCAGATGCGGGATCGAGATCAGGAACGGCAGGCTTCCCCGATGTAGCGAGAAGACGGGCAAGGTGTCGGTAGCAGTCATGTCGTCGGTGCTTCCCAAGGTTGAGTCGTCATGCGGCAGCGCGAGACTTGCGCTTCACTTCAGCAGTTCGGCGAGGGCCGCGCGATAGTTCGCGTACGCCTCGTCTTCGTCGCGATGTCGACGATTGTCGACGACTTTCGCGCCGCCCGCGTACACGTCGCGCACAGGCGTTTCGCCATGCTCGCAGAATACGACACCCGATAGCCACGCGTCGCCCGGCTGTTCCGCGAGGTTCGGATGGTTCGCATCGAGCACCATGAAATCGGCGCGCGCGCCCGCCTTCAATGCACCGACGGCGCGGCCCGTCGCGAGCGCGCCGCCTTCCAGCGACCCTGCATAGAGGCGGTCCGCCACGCGCGGCATGTCCGCTGACGCGAGCACGTTGCGCTGGCGCCTCGACAGACGTTGACCGTATTCGAGCAGCCGCAGTTCCGCGCGCCAGTCGACGCCGATATGGCTGTCGCTGCCGACGCCGATGCGCCCCTTCAGCGCAAGATAATCATGCGCGGGGAAAATGCCGTCGCCGAGATTCGCTTCCGTCGTCAGGCACAACCCCGCGATCGCGCCGCTTTTCGCGAGCCTGGCAGTTTCATCGGCATCGACATGCGTCGCGTGCACGAGGCACCAGTGCGCGTCGACGTCGAAGCGATCGAGCAGCCATTGCACCGGCCGCGCGCCTTCCGTTTCGACGCACGCGTCCACTTCCGCCGTCTGTTCGGCGATATGAATGTGCACGGGTGCACCTGGCGACATCGCATCGAGCCCATTCAGCAGCGCGCGCAGCGAATCGTTCGATACCGCGCGCAACGAATGCGGCGCGACGCCATAGCGCAACGCGCCATGTTCGGGGCGAGCGCGACGCAGCGTGTCGAGCAACGCGAGCAGACTATCGGGCGTGTTGATGAAGCGGCGCTGATCGTCGCGCGGCGGCTGCGCGCCGAATCCTGCGTACTGATACAGCACGGGCAGCATCGTGATGCCGATGCCGCTCTCGCTTGCAGCATCGACCACGCGCTGCGCGAGTTCGGCCTCGTTCGCATAGCGCCCGCCGTCCTGCATGTGATGCACATAATGGAACTCGCAGACGGACGTGTACCCCGCCTTCAGCATCTCGATGTACAGCCATTGCGCGATCGACGCGAGTCCTTCCGGCGTGATGCGTGCGGCAAAGCGGTACATCAGGTCGCGCCACGACCAGAAGCTGTCGACGACGCCCTTGCCCAATGCGGCGCGATATTCGGTGAGGCCCGCCATCGCGCGCTGGAATGCATGCGAATGCAGATTTGGCATGCCGGGCAACACCGGGCCGTGCGCCTTAGCGACGCCTGCGGGCGCTGGCGCGTCGGGCGTGACGGCGACGAGCGCGCCCTGCGCGTCCCATTGCAGCAGCACATTGCGCCGCCAGCCTTCGGGCAGATACGCGTGATCGGCAAATAGCGATTGAGTGGCTTCAGTCATGTTCGATTCCGTTCGGGTCTGGCTCATCGGGCGTGACGCAGATGGACGGTTTCGCCGCCGCGCACGACGCGCTCGCACAGCGGCCGTCCGATCCAGTACGCAAGTTCCGCGAGCGATTGCACCGACCATACTGCGAAGTCGGCGGCCCGGCCCACGGCGAGCGTGCCATGCGTATCGGCTTTGCCGAGCGCCTGCGCCGCGTGGCACGTCACGCCTCGCAGCACCTCGGGCACCGTCATCCGGAACAGCGTCGTCGCCATGTTCATCATGAGCGGCAACGACGTGGCGGGCGAAGTGCCCGGATTGCTGTCCGTCGAAATCGCGATGGGCACGCCGTAGCGGCGCAACAGTTCGACGGGCGGCAACTGCGTTTCGCGGATGAAGTAGTAAGCGCCCGGCAGCAGCACGGCGACCGTGCCCGCCTCCTTCATCGCGGCGACGCCCGCTTCGTCGAGAAACTCCAGATGGTCCGCCGACAAGGCGCCGTAGCGCGCGGCGAGCGCCGTGCCGCCGGCATTCGACAACTGCTCCGCATGCATCTTGACGGGCAGCCCGTGGCGCGCGGCCGCATTGAACACGCGCTCGCTCTGTTCGAGCGAAAAGCCGATGCGTTCGCAGAACACGTCGACGGCATCGACGAGTCCTTCATCCGCGAGCGCGGGCAGCATGCCCTCGCAGACTTCGTCGATGTAATCGTCGGCGCGGCTCGCGAATTCGGGCGGCAACGCATGCGCGCCGAGAAACGTCGTATAGACCTTCACAGGGTAACGTTCGCCGAGTTGCCGCGCGACGCGCAGCATCTTGCGCTCGCTTTGCAGATCGAGCCCATAGCCGGATTTGATTTCGATGGCAGTAACGCCTTCGGCGAGCATCGCTTCAAGGCGCGCCGCCGATTGCGCGAAGAGCGACGCCTCGTCGGCGGCACGCGTCGCGCGTACCGTCGATACGATGCCGCCGCCCTGCTTCGCAATCTCTTCGTAGCTGACGCCCGCGAGACGCTGTGCAAATTCGTCGGCGCGCTGGCCGCCATACACCAGATGCGTATGGCAATCGACGAGACCCGGCGTCACCCACGCGCCGCCAAGGTCTTCGCGCGGCCACGCGGCATACTGCGCTGGCAGTTCGCGCACCGCGCCGAGCCACACGATGCGGCCGTTCTCGACAGCGATCGCGGCGTCGTCGATCGTTTGAGCGGGATCGCCCTGAGGGCAGAGCTTCAGATGGTTCCAGACGGTTTGCTTCATGGCCGGGCTGTCCGTGTGGTGTGCAGGCCTGGTGTGCGAGCCTGGTGCGCGAGCGGTCAGGCTCGCGGTGGTTTCGTGTAGCGGATGCTGACGGCAAGCAACGCGCCCGTGCCTTCGACTTCGCATGACAGTGCGCGGGCATGGTCGACGCGCAAGGTGTCGTTCGTCGCGAGCACCGTTGCCGTGGCAGACGCGCCCTCGCCTGTCGTGACGCGCAGTTCGCCTTGCGCGCAGAACAGCAGTACGACGTCGGCATCGACTCGCGCGCGATGCGTATCGCGCCACACGTCGACGTCGCCCGTTGCCGCGCCACGCCGCACCATCAGATTGAAGTCGCGCGTCGCGCCGTCGACGAGACGTGCATCGACCGCCGTCTCGCCTTCGAAACGCGCGATAGCCAGAGGCTCGCGCAGCGCATGCGTCGCACCGCCCGCTTCGTCGAGCAGCATGCCCGCGCCCGACAACAGCACGAGCGTCCGGTCGATGTCCGCAAAACGCGAGAACGGCCCCGCTTGCGCGACGTCGGCGACGCTCACGCGCCACACGAACGTATCGAGTGCTGCGCCTTCGGGAAACACGGCGACTTCGCGCGTGACGCCGCCGCCGTTCTTCCACGGCGACGCCACGAGTTCCGCGCCGCGCATGACCGTCGTCGTTGCCGCGCCCGTCGTCATGCTCAGCGGCCCAGCATGGGCAGCTTGAGACCGGCTTCGCGCGCCGTCTGCTGCGCGAGTTCGTAGCCGGCGTCCGCGTGACGCATCACGCCCGTCGCGGGATCGTTGAAGAGCACGCGGCCGAGGCGCTCATGCGCGGCGTCCGTTCCGTCAGCGACGATCACGACGCCCGAGTGCTGCGAGAAGCCCATGCCGACGCCGCCGCCGTGATGCAGCGATACCCACGACGCACCGCCTGCCGTGTTCAGCAGTGCGTTGAGCAGCGGCCAGTCGCTGACAGCATCCGAGCCGTCTTTCATCGATTCCGTTTCGCGGTTCGGGCTCGCCACCGAACCCGTGTCCAGGTGATCGCGACCGATCACGATGGGCGCTTTCAGCTCGCCCTTCCTGACCATCTCGTTGAATGCCTGGCCGAGGCGATAGCGATCCTTCACGCCGACCCAGCAGATACGCGCCGGCAGCCCCTGGAACGCAATGCGTTCGCGCGCCATGTCGAGCCAGTTGTGCAGGTGCGAATCGTCGGGAATCAGTTCCTTGACCTTCGCATCCGTCTTGTAGATGTCTTCGGGATCGCCCGACAGCGCGACCCAGCGGAACGGGCCCTTGCCTTCGCAGAAAAGCGGCCGGATATACGCGGGCACGAAGCCCGGGAAATCGAACGCGTTCTGCACGCCCATTTCCAGCGCCATCTGACGGATGTTGTTGCCGTAGTCGAGTGTGGCCGCGCCGCGTTCCTGCAGCGTGAGCATCGCCTGAACCTGTTTGGCCATCGACTGCTTCGCGGGCGTCACGATGCTTTGCGGGTCCGTCTTCTGACGCTCGCGCCAGTCTTCGATCTTCCAGCCTTGCGGCAGATAACCGTGAATCGGATCGTGCGCGCTCGTCTGGTCGGTCACGCAGTCCGGCGTGATATTGCGCGTCACCAGTTCCGCGAACACGTCGGCGGCATTGCCGAGCAGGCCGACTGACACGGGGTTGCCCGTCTTCTTCGCTTCGTCGATCATCGCGAGCGCTTCGTCGAGCGTCTTCGCCTTCTTGTCAACGTAACGCGTCTTCAGACGGAAGTCGATGCGCGTCTCGTCGCATTCGACGGCGATCATCGAAAAGCCCGCCATCGTCGCCGCGAGCGGCTGCGCGCCGCCCATGCCGCCGAGACCGCCCGTCAGGATCCAGCGGCCCTTCGGATCGCCGTTGAAGTGCTGGTTTGCCACCGAGAAGAACGTTTCATACGTGCCCTGCACGATCCCCTGGCTGCCGATATAGATCCAGCTGCCCGCCGTCATCTGGCCGTACATCATCAGGCCCTTGCGGTCGAGCTCGTGGAAGTGATCCCAGTTCGCCCAGTGCGGCACGAGGTTCGAATTCGCGAGCAGCACGCGCGGCGCATCGGCATGCGTGCGGAACACGCCGACGGGCTTGCCCGACTGGATCAGCAGCGTCTCGTTTTCTTCGAGGTTCTTCAGCGACGCGAGGATCTGGTCGTAGCAATCCCAGTTGCGCGCCGCGCGGCCGATGCCGCCGTAGACCACCAGCGCATGCGGATGCTCGGCCACTTCGGGATCCAGGTTGTTCTGGATCATCCGGTACGCGGCTTCCGCGATCCAGGTCTTGCAGGTTTTCTCGCTGCCGCGCGGCGCGCGGATCGTGCGGGATGGGTCGAGACGCGGGTCGATGTGCTTCGGGTTGTTCATGATGCCCTCGGAATCGCAGATAACTCGGTGATGAGTCGAAGATTGAACGGAAACGAAAACGGAATCAGAAGTGGCCGGTGAACCGGTAACGGTTGCCGGGGTGCCAGAGATTGGCCACGGACGCGACCACCCCTTGCGACCACGTGCGCCGGTGCAGCACGAGGCAAGGTTCGGCGTCGTCCATCGTCAGAAGCCGGCGGTTGTCGGCGTCCGGCGCGGAGGCTTCGATGCGGTACTCAACGCGCTGCAGCGGCGCGACGCGCACGAGATACTGGTTAGGTGTCGTGTTCGTGAAGTCCTGCAGCGCATAGTCGGGGGCGACGACGGGATTCACCCAGCGCTCTTCGAGCTGGACGGGCTCGTCGTTCTCGAAGTGCAGCACGCGCGAATGGAAGACGGGACTGCCCGCGCTCACCTGCATTTCGGCGGCGAGTTCTTCGTCGGCGATCGCGGCGCCCACGTGCAGCACGTTCGCGTGATAGCAATGACCGCGCGCGACGATCTCGTCGGAAATGCTGCGGATCGCGACTAGCGTCGACTCGTACTTCGGTCGCGCGACGAACGTGCCCGAGCCCTGAACGCGCGTCAGCACCTGCTCGGCCGTCAGCTCGCGCAGCGCCCGGTTGACCGTCATGCGCGCGACGTTGAATTCGCGCGCAAGCTCGTTTTCCGATGGAACCTGATGGCCTTCGCTCCATTCGCCCGCGTGAATGCGGGCGAGGATGAAGTCCTTGATTCCCTGATAAGCCGGTGCGTTCATGCTGGGCATCTCTGGCGCGCTGCCGTTGAGCAGATGGAGTTAGCGTTGCTCGGAAATGAACGAGAACGGGCTGTGCTTCGCGATCGTGCCGTCCTGCACGAGCTTGGTGATCGCGGCGATATCGGGCGCGAAGTAATGGTCAAGCTCGTAGTGCGCGACGTGCGCGCGCACGGTCTCCATCACCTTCTGCAGCGCCGGGCTTGTCTTGTGCGGCGCGCGCAGATCGACACCTTGCGCAGCGGCGAGCAGTTCGATCGACAGGATGTTCGCGGTGTTGTCGGCGATATCGGCGAGCTTGCGCGCGGCGAACGTCGCCATCGACACATGGTCTTCCTGGTTCGCCGACGTGGGCAGCGAATCGACGGAAGCCGGGTGAGCCAGCGTCTTGTTCTCGGATGCGAGCGCGGCGGCCGTGACGTGCGCGATCATGAAGCCCGAGTTCACGCCGCCATCCTTGACGAGGAACGGCGGCAGACCCGACAGCGTCGCGTCGATCAGCAGCGCGATGCGGCGTTCGGCGAGCGCACCGATTTCCGCTGCGGCGAGCGCGAGATTGTCGGCGGCGAATGCGACAGGCTCGGCGTGGAAGTTGCCGCCCGACAGCACTTCGCCCGTATCCGGGAAGATCAGCGGGTTGTCCGACACGGCGTTCGCTTCGACGAGCAGCACTTGCGCGGCGGCACGCATCTGGTCGAGACACGCGCCCATCACCTGCGGCTGGCAGCGCAGGCTGTACGGGTCCTGTACCTTGCCGCAATCGCGGTGCGACAGGTTGATCGCCGAACCGTCGAGCAGGGTGCGATACGACTCGGCCGCATCGATCTGGCCTTGATGGCCGCGCAGCGCGTGGATGCGCGCATCGAACGGCTTGACGGAACCAGCCGCTGCGTCGACGGACAGTGCACCCGCGACGAGGCCGACGCGGTACAGGTCTTCGATCGCGAACATGTTGTACAGCGCGAGTGCCGCCGATGCCTGCGTGCCGTTGAGCAGCGCGAGACCTTCCTTCGCTTGCAGCGTCAACGGCTTGAGGCCGACGAGACGCAGACCTTCCGTCGCCGCGACGCGCTCACCCTTCGCGAACACTTCGCCGACGCCGAGCAGCACGGCCGACATATGCGCGAGCGGCGCGAGGTCGCCCGATGCGCCGACGGAACCCTTCACGGGGATCACGGGCAGCACGTCGGCGTTGAACAGCTTGATCAGCGCGTCCATCACTTCGCGGCGGATGCCCGAGTGGCCGCGGCCAAGGCTCGACAGCTTGAGCGCCATCAGCAGGCGCACGACGGGCGGCGACATCGGCTCACCCACGCCAACCGCATGCGAGAGCACCAGATTGCGCTGCAGCAGTTCGAGCTGGTCATGCGGAATATGCGTGCTGGCAAGGCGACCGAAGCCCGTGTTGATACCGTACGCCGGCTCGCCCTTCGCGGCGATGTCCGCGACGGCTTGAGCGCAGGCGTCGATGGCGGCGAAGCTCGCGGGATCGAGTTCGAGGGTGACCTGTTCGCGAGCGATCTGGCGCAGTTGGGACAGAGTCAGGGAGCCGGGTGTAAGGATCATGATGTGAGTTCCTGTCTATACAATTTCGAGAAGTGTAGCGGCATCATCTTGTATATACAACTCGAATTATGCAGATCGTCGTTAGGGGTTTCCACTAGATGGAATCCACGGTATGGCGTGAGCTTCGGCCGTTTTTCGTCCATCCGGGCCGTTACGCCGCCGGCCGGTTCCGCCGGCGCCGGCGTCAGGCGCGCCGACAACTTGTATATACACGTCCAATTTCCCGATTGGCAAGCGGACAAAATGCGGCGCAGGGCCGCATGCGGCCTGCGCGCGCCGCCCGGCGATCCGATTGTTGATTTCAGATCAAGATTGATTTGAGACTGACACGCTTTTTGCAAGACTCCTGCGCCGCCATACTGAAGACATCGAATTTTTTCTCTAGCGAAGGAGAACACCTTGAACATTTTCGTCACTGGCGCGAGCGGCTTTATCGGCGGGTCGATTGCAGCGGGTCTCGTGCGCGCGGGTCATCGCGTGACGGGCCTGATCCGTAACCCCGAACACGCGGCCGAACTGAAGCGCCTCGGCATCGAGCCCGTCGTCGGCACGCTCGACGACCGCGAGCTGCTCATCGCGCAGGCGCAGGCCGCCGACGCCGTCATCAACGCGGCGAGCAGCGATCACCGCGGGGCCGTCGAAGCACTGATCGACGCGCTCGCCGGCTCGAACAAGCCGTTCCTGCATACCAGTGGTTCGAGCATCGTCGGCGATGCGTCAGGCGGCGAACGCGGTGAAGCGAAGATCTATACGGAAGATGCGCTGCCCCAACCGACAGCCGACAAGGCGCCCCGCGTCGCGATCGACCATCTCGTGCTCGATGCAGCGAAGCGCGGCATCCGCTCGTCGGTGCTGTGCAATACGCTGATCTACGGGCACGGCGCGGTCAAAGGCAGCGCGAGCGTGCAGTTGCCGCGCCTCGTGCGGCAGGCGCAAAAAAGCGGCATCGTGCGGCACGTGGGCAGCGGCGGCAACATCTGGTCGAACGTGTTCATCGACGACGTGGTCGAGCTATACCGCCTCGCGCTCGAGAAAAGCCCCGCAGGGACGTTCTATTTCGTCGAAAGCGGCGAAGCGTCGTTCCGCGAGATGGCGGATGCGATCGCGCAGGCGATGCATCTCGGCCCGGCGCAGGACTGGCCGCTCGATCAGGCGATAGGCGAATGGGGCTATGAAATGGCGTCGTACGGACTCGGCTCGAACAGCCGCGTGCGCGGCACTCGCGCCCGTACGCTGCTCGGCTGGCAGCCGGCGCGCACGTCGGTGATCGAGTGGATCGAACACGACATGATGAAGGGCGCGTAAATCGCGCGACACCGCGCGCAAAACGTTGGCCAGCGCACGCCGTAAGCTCCGCTGTTGTTTATCCGTAAGCTCGCATCGCTAGAATCGGCGATGTTCGATCAGGTTCATGACGAACTCGATTTATCGGCTCGGGCCCGGATCATTCAATGTTGCTTGCACTCAATTTCGACTGGCTCACCAACCTGCTCGCGATCCTCTTCGTGGTCGCGTGTCTGTACGACTCGCGCTACGACGAGTACGGCACGCTGACGCTCGCGTCGGGCGCAATGGGTCTCGTGGTGATGGGCATCCAGGTGTTTCTTCGTCCCGCGTTCGAATTGTCGCTGTAAACGCGGGTCCGAACGAAGCCTGTCACGGACGCTTCACTTCGGGGTCCCTTCGTGACAGCAGGCGCCCGCGCGCTGTTTGCCCGCCGCCAGCGTCGTGCCCGTCGCGCCATCCTCGTAACTGTCGTGGCGGCGCAGCCAGCCCATCATCTTGTTCTCGTCTTCATCGCGGCCCTTCGGCACGCAATCGAGCAGCGCATACGTGCCGATCAGCGGCTCGCCGCTGCGCGCGTACGCCGAGAACGTGCGGAAGATCTCGCCGTTCCCGTTCCTGTAGAACACGCTCATGCCAGGCAGTTCATCCATCGCGAAGCCCTGCATGTCATAGTTGTAGTCGACCTTGCCCGTGGCCTGCTGTTCGGGTGTGAACGACACGTTGAAGTCGTAGTTGAAGTCGCTGCCGAACGACGAGACCCACGGAAACTTCCATCCCATGCGTTTGCGGTAAGCGTCGATCTTCACGAGCGGCGCGCGCGACACGGCGACGTACGTCACGTCGCGGTGCGCGAGATGCACGAGCGCGCCGTCGATGTGATCCGACAGGAACGAGCAGCCCGGGCAGCCCTGCTCCCAGTCGGGACCGAACATGAAGTGATAGACGATCAGCTGGCTGCGTCCCGCGAACAGATCGTCGAGCGTCTTCGTGCCTTCGTCTGTGTCGAAGGTGTAGCGCTTGTCGATCTTCATCCACGGCAGCGCGAGACGCTTTTTCACGAGCGCATCCCGTGCGCGCGTCAATGCCTTTTCGTCCGCGAGATGCGCGCGTTGCGCGGCCAGCCATGCTTCGCGTGAAACGATCCTGTGCTCTTCCATCAGTCCCTCCGGTTGCGCGGTCCGCTCGCCCGTTCAGGGCTAGCGCGGCCGTCACGAGAAATAGCGTTCGAGTCCGTCCAGCGTGTCCGTCCATCCAGCGCGATGAGAGTCGCGCGCCGCTTCGTCGAAGAACTGTTCGTGCGTGAGCGTCAGCCATGTGCCATCGCCATCGGCTTTCAGCGACAACGTGACGAGGGACTCACGTTCGGGCGTCGTGCGGAATGCCCACGTGTACACGAGCTTTTCGTTGAGCGCGACTTCGCGGAATACGCCGCGCACCTCATGCTCTTCGCCATCGGGCGCGCGCATGATCATGTGAAAGCGCCCGCCCACCTTCAACTCCATTTCCCAAAGCAGCACGTCGCAGCCGCCTGGATGCAGCCACTTCACGGTTTGCTGCGGGTCCGTCCACGCGCTGAAGACTTTTTCGGGCGACGCTTTGAGGTGTCGCTGGAGCGTGAGACTGGGGCGGGCGGACATGCGGATTCCTCCACGTAGGCGGCCAGTTGATCGAGCGCTTGCGTCCAGAACTGCTGATAGTGTTGCAGCCACGCCATCGCATCCTCCATCGGCGCGGCCGACAGACGGCAGGTGACCGTGCGGCCTGTCTTGGCGCGCGTGATGAGGCCGGCATCCGCGAGCACGTCCAGATGCTTCATGACGGCCGGCAACGACATCGGGAACGGCTCGGCCAGTTCTGAGACGGACAGATCCGGGCCAGCCGACAGACGCTGCAAAAGCGCGCGCCGCGTCGGGTCGGCGAGCGCGGCGAACGTGCGGTCGAGCGCGGCATCCTCAAACTTAACCATGAGGTTAAGTATATGACGCGACGACGCGTTGTCAAGCAGTGGACCGAACGGCGGGTTGTCTGCGACGGCTGTCTACTTTTGATTCGCGTTGCATGCCGCAGACATCGGCAGGATCAGATCGCCCAGCCGCCCAGATAGAACACAGCCAGCACGACGGCGATGGCGACCGTCCCGGCATTCAGCTTGCGCCATTCGCCGCTTACGACCCGTCCGATCACGAGCGTGCAGAAGCCGAGCATGATGCCCGTCACGATGTTGGCGGTCAGCACGATGAACACCGCGCACACGAGGCCGGACATCGAATCGACCATGTCGTCCATGTGCAGCTTGCTCACGCTCGACAACATCAGCAGGCCCACGTACATCAGCGCGGGCGCCGTCGCATACGAAGGCACGAGTGCGGCGAGCGGCGAGAAGAACATCACGACGAGGAACAGCAGACCGACGACAGCCGCGGCCAGCCCCGTCTTCGCACCCGCTGCGACGCCGACGGTCGATTCGATATACGCCGCTGCCGGCGCGCCGCCCATGAAGCCCGAGAAGATCGAACTGAGCGAATCGGCCGTGAGCGCGCGGCCGCCGTTGATGATGCGGCCGTTCTCGTCGAGTTGCCCCGCTTGCCCTGCGACCGCGCGGATCGTGCCCGTCGCATCGAACACCGCCGTCATCACGAGGGCCAGCACGCTCGGCAGCACGGCGAGCGACAGCGCGCCCTTGATGTCCATCGCACCGATCAGCGAAGCGTGGCCCGGCGCGCTCAGAGACGGCAGCGCGAACACGCCATGAAACGCGACAGCGGGATCGAGCAGCAACGCAAGCGCCGAAATCGCGACGATCACGATCAGGATCGAACCCGGCACGCGGCGACGCACGAGCCCGAAGATGGCGGCGAGACCGCCCACGGACATCAGCACGGGCAGCGACGTGATATGGCCGAGCGAGACGGGCAGTCCCGGCCCGGGATTCTTCACCACGAGACCCACATCGTTCGCCGCGATCAGCAGCAGAAAGAGGCCGATGCCGATGCCCGTGCCGTGCGCGACGCCTGCAGGAAGATTGCGCAGGATCCACGAGCGCACGCCCGTCACGGAAATCGCGGTGAACACGAGTCCCATCAGGAACACCGCGCCGAGCGCGACATTCGGCTGCAAGCCCTTGCCGAGCACGAGGCCGAACGCGGTGAAGGCCGTCAGCGAGATCGCGCAGCCGATCGCGATGGGCAGACGTGCCCATATACCCATCAGCAGCGAGCCGAATGCCGTCGTCAGGCACACGGCGACGAACACCGCGCTGGTGTCGAAGCCCGCCTTGCCCAACATGCCCGGCACGACGAACACGGAATAGACCATTGCGAGGAAGGTCGTGATGCCCGCGATGATTTCCTGGCGTCCCGTGCTGCCGCGCGCGGTGACGCCGAAAAAGCGGTCAATGAACGCCGTTTGCCCGTCGCGTGCGCCGTCGAACGCCTCGCTCCCGGCTTCGGCGATGCTCTGGGCCTGGGGTTCCATCATGATGAGTGCCTCCTTTATCAGCGTGCTGAAACGGCCGCCATGCAGGGCTCGCCGTCATCAGGTTCGTCTCGTTGAGTAGTCGATGTGTTGTTGCGCTTTGCGCGCCGTTCTTCTTATGCTGAGGCGAAGGTTAGGCGAATCGACATATATCTCCCATCGCAATAAAAACATGCCGCGCATGTCGCAATGCTTATATCGTTTGACACACGGGAACGATGGCCGCCCGTCCGGGTGTTAACACCTACGGTTGCGGCATGCATCGAGACGGAAGCGCGCGGCTGCACCCGCTTTCGCCGCGCGGAAGTCGCGCCGCACGCGCCCCGTCGATGCCGACAAAACAAGGGCCTGACAGCGTCACGGGTTAAACTCTCGGGCAAACCTAGCCTTTAACGCATTCCCGGCGAGGCTTTCGATGCCTGCATGGATCACTGGATCGTTCCTTGCTACAGCGTCCGCATCGGCCCGCCGCCCTGGCCACGGAGTCCCACTTGATGAATGGCGGTTTCCTACGTCCAGTCTTCCGTCTTTTTCTATTGGCCGTTTTTGCGGCCCTTGCCGCCATGATGTCGGGCTGCAGCCTGTTCGGACCGACCGAGCAGCCGCCTGCGCCCATTACCGAAGCGACCGTGACGCCGCTCGTCGTTCCCGCCCTCGAGCCCGCCTCCGAACCGGAGCCCGCCGAGGCGCCTGAGCCGAAGGAACCGAAGAAGCCGCGTCCGCCCGTCGTGCGCCCGCACAAGCCTGAGCCGCCGCCGCCCGTCGTGGCGCCCGCACCGCCGCCGCCTCCGCCGCCGCCCGCGCCCATCATCGTGATGCGCACGCTCGATCGCAGCGCGATGCACGGCCTGCTCGACAGTGAAGTGCAGAAGTCCGACGGCAAGGTGCTCGGGCGCGCCGTCGACATGACGGCGGATGCGAGCGGCACACCGCGCCAGATGATCGTCAATCTGCAGGGCTTTCTGGGCGTCGGCGACCGCAAGGTGGGTTTCCCGTGGACTGCTTTCCGCTTTACGCCGGGCGCGAAAGGCGCGCCCATCACGATCACGACGCCGCCAAACCAGCTTGCTGCGACGAACCGGCCAAAACCGTCGGCGTCGCTGGCGTCGCCGCTTGCCGGCGGCGTCACGGCCGCGCCCGCGGTGCCTCCCGGCCAGCTGGAACTGATCGACGCGGACGTCGAGCGTCCGAGCGGCGGCAAGGTGGGCCGCGTGATCGACGTGCTGATCGATGCGAACGCGCAGCCGCAGGCCGTCGTGCTCGACGTCAGCGGCATCATCAGCGCCGATCGGCGGACGATCGCCGCGAACTGGTCGGCGCTGCGTTTCGTCACGAAGGACAAGACGCTGCGCCCGCTGATGGATCTCAACGACGCGCAAATCAAGGCGTCGCCATCTTACGAGCCGGACAAGCCGATTCGCGCGGTGTCGCCCGCACCGCCTCCCGCACCTGTTGCCGCGTCTGCCGCGGCAACAGGCTCTTCGTCGTCCACTGCGGCGGCTTCAACCGCACGCACTTCACGATGACGAGCCGTCCAATGGTCAACGCACGCAGTCTCCGCGCCCTCGACTGGCTCAACTTTTTCGTCGCCAACGTGCAGACGGGGTTCGGGCCGTTCATTGCCTCCTATCTCGCGACGCACAAGTGGACGCAGGGCGAGATCGGCCTCGCCCTTTCTATCGGCACGATCAGCGCGATGGTGAGCCAGGTGCCCGGCGGTGCCGCCGTCGATGCGTTGCGCAACAAGAAGGGAGCCGCCGCCTGGGCGATTATCGCGATCATTCTGAGTGCGGTGCTGCTCGCGGCGAGCCCGACCGTGCTGCCCGTGATGGCCGCCGAGGTCTTCCACGGCTTCGCGAGCTGCATGCTCGTACCGGCGATGGCGGCTATTTCGTTCGCGCTGGTCGGACGCCAGGATCTTGGTGACCGGCTGGGACGCAACGCGCGCTGGGCGTCCATAGGCAGCGCCGTCGCCGCGGGCTTGATGGGCCTGTTCGGCGAATACTTCTCGGCGCGCGCGGTGTTCTGGCTGACGGCGGCGCTGGCGGCACCGGCGCTGATCGCGCTGTCGATGATCACGATGCCTGCGCACCATCACGCGCCGGCGCACAAGCCCGCGAAGAAGGAGCACGATGAAGCCGAAGAGAAGGAATCGATCTTCGAGTTGCTGCGCGACCGGCGCATGCTGATATTCGCGGCGTGCGTGGTGCTGTTCCACCTGTCGAACGCGGCGATGCTGAACCTCGCGGCGGGCGAAGTGACGGCGGGCATGGGGGACAACGTGCAGCTCGTGATTGCTGCTTGCATCATCGTGCCGCAGGCGATCGTTGCGATGCTGTCGCCGTGGGTCGGGCGCACTGCGGAGCGCTGGGGACGTCGGCCGATCCTGTTGCTCGGGTTCTCTGCGCTACCGTTGCGGGCGCTGTTGTTTGCGGGCGTGAGCAGCCCGTATCTGCTTGTGCCTGTGCAGATGCTCGATGGGCTCAGCGCGGCTGTGTTCGGTGTGATGTTGCCGCTGATCGCGGCGGATGTGGCCGGCGGCAAGGGGCGCTACAACCTGACGATCGGGCTGTTTGGTTTGGCCGCCGGGATTGGTGCAACGCTGTCTACTGCCGTTGCCGGGTTTATTGCCGATCGCTTTGGCAGTGCTGTTAGCTTTTTTGGACTCGCCGGTGCGGGGGCGCTCGCTGTGTTGCTTGTTTGGGCTGCCATGCCCGAAACCAGGGATGCGGGGCGTAGTTTGGAGGAGCCTGCACCCGAGGCTTTGAAGCGGGCTGAGTGAGTTGTAGTTGTCTGCGACGGAGTCGCCGGGTTGCCTGCGGGGCGGCGTTGCCGGTTTTTTCTTCGCGGGCATCCGCGATGTGCCTTCGTACTTCTTGCGTTGCCCCTGTGCGGGGCGGCACCTACTTTTCTTTGCCGCGGCAAAGAAAAGTAGGCAAAAGAAAGCCGCTCACACCGCCAGCCCGTGTGACTACCCACGGGCTCTCAACGTCCCCGTCCCGTTTGCGGCATCGCGCTATCTCGCGCCCGTTGCCAGCGCCTTGAACGAGCGCATCACCCGCTCCAGTCACCCGTAGCGCAGCCAGCGGCAGCGAATCGTCTGCGCCGCCCAGGTGGCAAACTGTGTGTAGGGGATCGCACCACATGCGTTGCCGATCCTGCGACACCGATCCGCTTTTCGGTCCGGAGTGGTGCATTTTCGGCGCGACGGCCTACACACAGTTTGCCACCTGGGCGGCCGTGAACTTTCAGAAAACGCAGTACGTGCCGCAGGAATGTGAAGCGGATGAGGCATCAGTTAGCTCGCTGGCAACGGAGAGAAAATAGCGCGTTACCGCGTGACGGACGGGGACGTTGAGGGCCCGTGGACAAGAACAGGCACTGGCGGTGTGAGCGGCTTTCTTTTGCCTACTTTTCTTTGCCGCGGCAAAGAAAAGTAGGTGCCGCCCCGCACAGGGGCAACGCGAGAAGTACGAAGGCAAAACGCGGATGCCAGCGACGAAGAAAAAACCGGCAACGCCGTGCGGCAGGCAAGAACCTCGACTGCGTCGCAGACATTGAAAAAAGCCTAATCAATCGGCCGCCCGGCGGTCTCCTTCACAAACGGCAGCGCCAACAAAGAAACCACACCACATCCAATCAGATACCAGGCGGGCGCAAGAGAATTCCCGGAAAGCTGAATAAGCCATGTTGCGAAGAACTGCGCGAACCCACCAAAGATGGACACCCCGAGACAATACACAATCGACATCCCGGTCGCGCGGATCTCGCGCGGAAACATCTCCGGCAGCATGACGATGTTAGGAACAGCCGTCAACGCAACCAGCACGCCGAGAACAGCAACAACCGCAAGCAATACAGGCACAGTCGGCACAGCATTGATCACCATAAACGCGGGATACACCGCAAGAATCAACAGCACCCGCGAGACCCACAACACGCGCTTGCGCCCATACCTATCCGACAACGTACCTGCAAAGGGCGAACAGATCACCGTGACGAATGCAGCCGTCCACGAAGCCCACAACGCCAGCGACATCGGCATATGCAGAATCCTGATCGCATACGTCGACAGATAAAACAGCACGATGTAATTCGCCGCCGTGCCGCCGATCGTCGTCACCACACCCTTCGCAATCGAACCCAGATGCGTGCCGAAAATCTCGCGCACCGGCTTGGCAACGGCTGCGGCCTCACGCACGGACGCATCATCGGATGACGCCGGCAGCGGCAGCGTTTCGTCCAGATGCCGCCGGATGTATACGCCAATGGGACCCATCGCCATGCCGATCACGAACGGCACGCGCCAGCCCCAGCTTTCGAGCGCATGCGGCGACAGCATCGCGGCCAATGCCACGCCAAGCAGCGAGCCGACCACCGTGTTCAACCCCTGGCTCACGAACTGCCAGCTGCCATAGAAACCGCGCGTGCGATCGCTGCCGTACTCCATCAGCAGCGATGTCGATGCGCCGATCTCGCCACCCAGCGCAAAGCCCTGAATGAGCCGCGCGAGGATCACCAGCGCGGGCGCGGCAAGCCCGATCGATGCATACGTCGGCGCAAACGCGATCATCGCCGAGCCGAGCGTCATCAGCCACAACGTGAGGCTCATCGCCGCCTTGCGGCCCGCGCGGTCCGCATACGCGCCGAGCACGACGCCGCCGACAGGCCGCATAATGAAGCCGACACCGAATGTGCCGACTGCGAGCATCAGTTGCGCAAGCTGCCCTTCCACAGGGAAGTACAGCTTGCCGATGATCGTCGCGAAGAAACTGTAGATCGTGAAGTCGAAGAACTCGAGCCCGTTACCGAGCGTGATCGCGGCAATCGCTTTCGCGTGGCTCGCGCGCGGCTGCGCCGCGCCTCTGGATACGCTGTCGTCCGGCGTGGTTGCCGATGCGGCGCTGGTCATCATGTCCATCTCCCAAACGCGTCAGACGAGAAACGCCTGCGCGAGACGCACCCAATACGCAGCGCCCGTCGCAAGACAATCGTCGTTGAAATCGTAGCCGGGGTTGTGCACCATGCAGCCGCCCTCGCCGTCTCCGTTGCCGATGATCAGGTACGCACCCGCGCATCGTTCGAGCATGAACGCGAAGTCTTCGCTGCCCGTCAATGGCTGCATGTCTTCGATCAACCCGTCGTCGCCGAGCCAGTCTCGAGCGACCTGCTTGCCCAGCGCCGTCATCTGCGTATCGTTGACGAGCACCGGGTAGCGCCGCTGATAATCAATCTCGGCGCGCGCGTTGTACACGGCCGCTTGCGCATGCACGACCTCCTGAATGCGCGTCTCCAGATAGTCGCGCACCTCCGGCTTGAGCGCGCGCACGGAAAGACGCATTTCCGCCGATTCGGGGATCACGTTGGGCGCCTCGCCCGCGTGAATCGCACCGACCGTGATGATCGCCATGTCCAGAGGCCCGACGTTGCGCGACACGATAGTCTGCAATGCGAGCACGATCTGCGCGCACACGACCACGGCATCGACCGCCTTGTGCGGCACAGCGCCGTGGCCGCCGCGCCCGATCACCCTGACGATCACGGTGTCCGACGACGCCATGAACGATCCCGGCAGAAAGCCGAATTTGCCCGTCGGAAAGCCAGGCATGTTGTGCATCGCGAAGACGGCGTCGCACGGAAAGCGTTCGAACAGGCCGTCCTCGATCATTTTCTTCGCGCCCGCCAGGCCCTCTTCCGCGGGCTGGAAAATCAGGTTCAATGTGCCGTCGAACGAACGTTCCCGCGCCAGATGCTTCGCCGCCGCGAGCAGCATCGCCGTGTGGCCGTCGTGGCCGCATGCATGCATCTTGCCGGGCAGCGTGCTTGCGTATGGCAGCCCCGTCTGCTCGTGGATCGGCAATGCGTCCATGTCGGCGCGCAGGCCCAGCTTGCGCGTGCCATTGCCCACTTTCAGTTGCCCGATGACACCCGTCTTGCCCAGCCCGCGCGTCACCGTGTAGCCCCACTCGCCGAGCTTTTCCGCGACCAGGTCGCCCGTCATATGCTCTTCGTACGCAAGCTCGGGATGCGCGTGAATCCGGCGGCGCAACGCAATCATTTCGTCTTCGAGGTCGGCGATGCCGGCAGGGATGACCATCGAGTTCACGCTGCTGTCTCCTTCAAATGTTCGTGAACCCAGCATAGCCAACCGTTTTTTTGACGGGCAGGCGGGAAACGGTTACGGTGGCAACCAGCAGTTGCCGCCCGCGATGCCAGCCTTCATTTGTCAGATATGAAACTGCACCAGCTCACCACGCTCGCCGCCATCGCGGAGACAGGCAGTATTCGCGCCGCCGCGCGGCAGTTGGGGCTCTCGCCCGCTGCCGTCACCAAGTCCGTGCGCGAACTCGAAGCGGACCTGCGCACGCCGCTCGTGATACGCGGCACGACGGGGGTGGCGTTCACCGAATATGGCCGCGCGCTCGTCGTGCACGCGCGGCTCGTGCTGGGACAACTCGCGCGCGCCGAGGCCGAACTCGAAGCGATGCGCGGCGCAGCGGCGGGCAAATTGTCGGTGGGCGTGACGCCGTGGCTCGCGCTGACGTTTCTGCCCGAGACGGTCAATCGCTTCAAGCAGAGAATGCCCGACGTACAACTCGAATTCTTCGAAGGCTTACTGGCAGTCGTGCAGCCGAGACTGCGCGACGGCAGCCTGGATTTTTCGATCGGCCGTCCGCCGCCGGCATCGCCGCAGTCGGAGTTTCATAACGTACCGCTCTTTTCGACGCATTCGGCCGTCGTCGCGCGACGCGGACATCCGCTCGCCGAATGCCGCACGCTGCACGATCTGCAGGATGCGCAATGGGTGTTGAACTGGGACCCGGCGAGCCGGGAGTCGATGGCCGACAAGCTGTTCCGCAAGCGCGGCATGAGAGTGCCGCACACGATCCATCTCGCGCATTCGTTCGCGATCGTACTCGGCCTGCTTCAGCAGACGGATTTCCTCAGCATCTTTCCGTGGCCGCTCGTCGAAGTGAACATCGCGAAGGAGAATCTGCGCGCGTTGCCGCTGCGCGAGGTGGTGGACGAGACGACGGTCAGCATCACGTCGCGGCGGGGCGTGCCCGTCAGCCCGGCGGGTGCATGCTTTATCGAATGTCTGCGTGAAGTGATCGACGAAGGCGCACGATCGCAGGACGCCGACCGCCGCCGTCTGTTTCATTCGATCGAACTGCTGTTTTAGGCCTTGTTTCATGGACTATTCCGCCTAACCGGCCACGCCTCGATCGCGAGACAATCTTCGAGACCGAACTCGCCGTACTCGCGTCCGTTTCCCGATTGACGATACCCGCCGCCGAAAGGAACCGGCAGATTTCACACGTGCCGGCGTTTCTTTGCGGCCGCGACGGATGGCATCGGGATCGGCACGCTGCCTTTGATGCCCTGTTCGATCAGAAAGTCACGAAACAGACTGGCGACCTGCGGCAGCCGCTTGTCCGATACATGCATCACGTACCAGTCGCGCTCGATCGGGTTGTC